>NZ_JBIAOF010000008.1:0-504998 GCF_042878785.1 Nonomuraea sp. NPDC003560
GGGGTGTTGTGGGTGGCCACCGGGCCGTCCCGCCGGCCCCGGGGGGGGGGGCGCCCCCGTGGGGGGGGCGGGCCCGCGGGCCGCGGCCGCCGCCCACGGCTCGGGTTCCGCCGCCGGTCAGGGCACCCAGTGGTTGCCGGTCACCGTGATCATGACCTGGAGCTGGATGCTGGCCGAGTAGTAGCTGCTCGCGTCGATCGGGGTGCCGAGCATCTTGTTCCAGAGCGCGTCGAGCCAGGACTGGCTGCCGGAGTCCGTCATCGCCGCCACCGCGAACGGGGCGAAGAAGGCGGCCTCGCTGCCGCTGGAGATCTGCGTGCCGTTCAGCTTGTAGCCGATGGCGATCTTGCCCGGGTCGCCGCCGGTCTTGCTCCTGATCCAGGAGTTGAGCTTCCTGGCCGAGGCGAGCGACTTGGCGTCGCCGCTGGTCACGGCGTCGTCGGCGATGCGCCACGGGGTGCGGCAGGCGTTCCACCAGTACTGGCCGTCGTTCGGGTCCTCCAGCACCTGGCCGGGGGCCGGCTTGGCGGTGGTGTTGGTGTTGACCACGAAGTCCGGCAGCAGGCCGGTGGCCGAGGCGTAGTTGTTCTGGAGAGTGGTGATCAGGTTCTGGTGGGCGGTCCTGATCGTGTCCCAGGCGCTGTTGCCGGTCGCCTTCCTGAAGGCCCTGAAGTGGTCGACCATCCAGTCGGAGGTGCGGGTGATGTAGTAGTACTGGTCGCCCGAGCTGCTCCAGTCGCCCAGCTTGAGCAGGTTCGTGGACGGGTTGATCTCGTCCTTCTTGATGGCGTTGATGTGCTTGATCGCCAGGTCGAGGTAGTTGTACGTGCCCGCGCTGCCCCACTGCCGGTGGGCCAGGAGCAGGCCGTAGGCGACGTCCATGTCGCCGTCGGTGGCGCCGTCGCTGCCGTCGACGCTCTTGCAGGCGGTGTCCTGCTCGGCGGCCAGCAGGTCGGGGTTGATGGACGACGGGTGGGCGAGCATCCACTTGACCATGCCGTCGAAGATCTTCTTGGCGTCGGGGTCGGCCCCGGCCATGGTCGCGACGATCACCATGCCGTAGCCCTGGGCCTCGGCCACGTACGGGTGGTCGGCGTCCGGGGAGATGACCTCGTACCAGCCGTTCCCGCAGTTCTGCCGGACGAAGGCGGCCTTCCACCGCTTGTAGTAGTCGACCACCCGCGCGTCCAGCGTGGCCTGGTCGCCGGAGGGACGCAGCATGCCCGCCGCGTACGGGATGGTGTGGCTGCCGAAGGGCACCGCGGGACCGCCCCCGCTGCCGGGCTGGGTGGTCGCCGTGACGGCGCCGCCGGCCGCCGACTGGTTGCCCGCCGCGTCGCGCGCCTTGACCGTGTAGCTGTAGGCGGTGGCGGGGGTCAGGCCGGTGTCGGTGTACGTGGTGCCCGCCACGGTGGTCACCAGGGTCGAGCCCCGGTAGACGAGGTAGCCGGTGACGCCCACGTTGTCGGTGGCTGCGTCCCAGGCCAGGGAGACGCTGGTGGAGGTGGTGCCGGTCGCGCGCAGGTTGCCCGGGACGGAGGGCGGGGTGGTGTCGGTCCCGCCGCCGCCGCCGCTGCCGTAGACCTCCAGCTCGTAGAGCGAGTAGCCGTACGTCGTGCCGCGGGCGGTGCCGTACATGCGCACGTACCGGCCGCTGCCGCTGACCGTCAGGTCGTCGGTCGCGCCGTTGCCGGAGGTGGTGGAGTAGACGTCGGTCCAGGTGGCGCCGTCCGGCGAGGTCTGGATCTTGTACGACTTGCCGTAGGCCGCCTCCCAGCTCAGCTTCACCCTGGAGACGTTGTACGTGTCGCCGAGGTCGACCCTGATCCATTCGGGGTCGTGGCCCTCGACGCTGGCCCAGCGGGTGGAGGCGTTGCCGTCCACCGCCTTGGCCGCCTCGAAACCGCTGCCCTCGACCGAGGAGGCGGTGACCGGTTTGCCGCCCGACAGGAGCGTGTCGGCGCTGGAACCGGCCGCGGCGGTGGCCGGCGGCGCCAGGGGCGCGGCCGCCATCAGGGCCGCGACCAGGGCCGTGACGAGCAGCGACGACCGCCGGGGTCGCCGCTCAGGACGTCTGATCATGCGTTGATCCTTCGGATAGGGGGTGCCATAGGGCCATCCGCAGGTGGACCGTGATCGGTGAGCAGGCGTTAGGAAACTTTCCTAACGCTCATAGCGGACGGTAAACAAGAACACCCTCATCCGCAACCCTTCCCCTCAAACCAACCCAGCCGTTCACCTCCCCGACACGAACACACCACCAAAAACCAGACAAACCCCACACCTGGACGGGACCTGCCTTCAGAAACCGCGGGGGACGGCGGAGACGGGCCACTCCCGCCGGGTGGCGATCTCGGGGTAGCGGAACCCTTCCGCCAGCCCCTCAGCGACGCTCTGCGGGGCGGCCTGCCTCCGGACATCGCCCCCGCCCTGATGCACGCCGGCGTCGTCCTCCACACCCGAACGGCCGACGTCCCGGCCGCACCAGAGGCGGCGGGGGCCGGTATGACTCGCGCCCCGGCCGCACAAGGGCGGCAGGCGGCCCGGTACGACTCCCGACCCGGCCGCACAAGGAGCGGCGGGCGGGCCGGTACGGTTCGCGCGGCGGCCGTGACCGCCCGGACGCATGCGCCGCCCGGACGGCGCGTGCGTCCGGGCGGCGGTGGCGTCAGAGGCGTTCGAGGAGCTTGCGGAGCTGGGCCACCTCGGCCTGCTGCGTGCTCTCGATGGCCTTGGCCAGCTCCTTGGCCTGCGGGTTCACCCCGCTCGTCTGCTCGGTACGGGCCATCTCGATCGCCCCCTCGTGATGGGCGATCATCTGCTCGGCGAAGAGCCGGTCGAAGGCGGCCCCCTTGGCCCCGCCGAGCTTCTTCATGTCCTCGGCGGACATGATCCCGGGCATGTCATGCCCCATGCCCCCGGACGGGACGGGCTTGCCCCACTCGGTCAGCCAGCCCTTCATGGTCTGGATCTCCGGGTCCTGGGCGGCCTTGATGTCGGCCGCGAGCTTCTTGATCTCGGGGTCCTTCGCCCGCTGCGGGGCGAGGTCGGCCATCTCGACCGCCTGCTGGTGGTGCGGGATCATCATCTGGGCGAACATGACGTCCGCGTCGTTGAACGACTGCTGCGACGGCTGCGCACCGCCGCTCTCGGTGGCGCTCTCGGTGGCGCCGGCGGTCGCGGCCCCGGGCGCGGCGGCCGTGGAGGCGGTGTCGTTCGCGCCGCACGCGGTGAGCAGGACGAGCGCGCCTGCGGCGGCGGCGAGGCCGATCTTACGGTTGACGGACATGCTGATGTGCTCTCTCGTTCGCTGGAACTGCGGGTAGGCCGATGCGCGCGGATCGCCGTCGAGGGCGTCCGGGCGAAGGGCCGGCCTATATGCGCAGGATCGAGAGACGAGCCAGCCGCAGGGACGTCGGTCGCGGCGGCGGCCGTGCGACCGGCCGGAAGGCCGGGCCCGGACCGGCGCCGCCGACGGCCCGCCGCCGCACCCCGGCCCACAGGGCCAGCAGCACCACGACGAGCAGCGAGGTCAGGACGGCCAGGCACACCCCGGCCGGATCGAGCCCCGGCATCTCATGGCCGGGCGCGAGCCCCGCCAGGGCGGCGACCGGGGCGACCGGGGCGACGGGCAGCTCGTGAGCGACCGCCAGGCCGTGCCGGGCGTTCGCCATGTCGTGCCGGGCGTTCACATGGCCGAGCGTGTGCATCCCGCACACGCCGAGGGCGAGGACGACGAGCAGGAGTGCACGCGCACCCCGCCGCAGGATCCCCACCGGCCCTCCCCCGTCGCTCCGGCTCTTACGAACGTGCAGGATACGGGAGCCGCCCACCTCCAGCAACCTGAACCCGGTACGGGTATCGGAGGCCTAGGGGACCAAGACCGCCGTTCCCCAAGTGCCGGCGGCGGAGAGCTTCAGCGTGTCAGAAGAACTGGCCGAGGCGGAACGGACGTACCACGAGCGGGACCTCGGACCGGCTGATGACCTTGACCTTCCTGAAGCCGGTCAGCCAGTCGGCGGTCACCTTGACGCATTTCAGGCGCACCTCGTGCTCGCCCGGCGGCGCGTACCGGGAGATGACGACGCCCTTCTTGCCGAACCCCATCCCGCCCAGCCCGATCCCCACCTCGCGGAACATCCGCCACGACCCCTTGACGGGGAACGCCGTGGACCCGACGACGGCGTGGTTGGCCTGGCTGGGGCAGTGGATGAGCAGCCGGATGGCGTCGTTCTGGTGCGGCGCCGCCGGCGAGACCCGGAAGGACGTGAGCTTCTTCCAGGACGTGTCCCCGTCCGGCCCGGTGGCCGCCGCGGCGATGGCGGCGGGTCCCGCGGCGACGACCGCGACGGCGACCGCTGCCGCCCATGTGATCGACCGCATCGTTCCCCTCACGCTGAGTGACCAGATGCTTCCCATTCTGGCCACTTCGCCCCAGCGAGGAAGGACGCCACGCCGGGCACGGCGAACGGGCGGCTCGCCGTGCCGGGGGTCACCGCGCGGTACGGCCCGCGCCCCCCGAACCGACGGTCCGGGGGCGGGGCGCGGTCAGGAGCCCTGGTGCAGGCGGGCGATGCCGCGTTCGATGGCCTCGATGATCCGCGGACGCAGCTCGGCGGCGCTGATGATCGCGTCCACCGAGCCCACCTCGACCGCGCGCTGGATGTTGTGCACCCGGTCGAACTCCGCGGCCACTTCGCCCAGCTTCTCCGCCCGTACGGCCGGCTGGACCTCGGCCAGGCGGGCGTTGAGCGCGGCCCGCTCGGCGCCGCTGGCCGCCGCGACCTGCCGCTGCAGCTCGCTCACGCGCGGGTCGGTCGCGGTGCGGTTGTTCACCTCGCCGGAGAAGACCACCGCCGCGGCCGGGGCGCCGCCGAGCACCGAGGCGAACGAGCCCTCCAGCGCCAGCACGGTCATGTTCGGGTTGAGCGCCTTGGAGAACACCACGAACGCGCCGCCGTGGTAGCGGGAGATGACGCAGAACACGATCGGCCCGTCGAAGTTGACGATCGCCCGGCCGATCTCCGCGCCGTACTCCAGCTGGAGCTTGCGCATCGACTCGGGCGAGCCGTCGAAGCCGGACAGGTTCGCCAGCACCACCAGCGGCCGGTTGCCGGAGGCCGCGTTGATCGCCCGCGCGGTCTTCTTCGACGAGCGCGGGAACAACGTGCCGGCCGTGTACGAGTCGGGCCCGTCCGCGGGCGGGAAGCCGCGCCGCGGCACCGGCCGTGACTCGATGCCGATCAGGCAGACCGGCCGGCCGCCGATGTGCACGTCCTGGACGGCCGAGGTGTCGGCGTCGGCCATGCCCGCCCAGCGTTCCAGCACCGGGTGGTCCTGGTCGGACAGGGCCCGCATCACGGTGCGGATGTCGAACGGCTTCTTCCGGTCGGGGTTGTGCTCGGCGGAGAAGATCTGGCCGACGGTGGTGAAGTCGCTGCCCGCCACGGCGTGCGGGTAGTCGCGGACGTCCCGGTCGGCCGGGTCGGCGGTCGGGGCCCGCCGGGGGCCGTTCTCGCCGGGCACGACGTAGGTGTGGTCGTAGTGGGCCATCAGCACGTCGCGGGCGGCCGGCAGGTCGGGCGCCCAGTACTGGGCCTGGCCGTTGGGCCCCATGACGCGGTCGTAGCCGCCGATGCCGAAGTTGTCCTCGGCCGACACGCCGCCGGAGAAGTCGAGGGACTGCTTGCCGGTGAGCACCATCGCCGAGTCGGGGGTCATCACCAGGATGCCCTTGGTGTGCATGAGCATCGTCGCCTCGGCGTTCCAGTACGGCTGCGCCCCCACGGTGATCCCCGCGACCACGATGTTGATCTCGCCGCCGGCCTGGGTGAAGGTGACGATGCGCTTGAGCGCCGCCGCCACCCAGTCCATGTTCTCGGTGCCCGAGGTCATCGAGATCCGGGCGCCGGCCGACAGCGCGAACCACTCCAGGGGCACGCGCATGCGCTCGGCCAGGTCGAGCGCGGCGATCACCCGCGAGCACTCCGGCTCCGACAGCGCGCCCAGCGCCTTGGTCGGGTCGCCGAGCAGCACCACCCGGGTGACGCCTTCGGGGTGGCGGGCGGTCGGCGTGGTGACCACGCCGGCCACGATCGCCGCGGAGTTGTTGCCCTTGGGCCGGTCGACCGGGACGAGCACGCCGTCGGCGTCGAGGTCGTGCTCGACGAAGCGGCCCTGCGGGCCGGCGAGCAGGCCGGTCAGCTCGTAGGGGTAGGCGTTGCCGCGCCGGGCGGCGCGCAGCACCTTCTGGCGGTAGTCGTCGAGCGGCTGGACCGGCTCGTCGGACGGCTTGCCGACGTGCAGGCTGGCGCCGTGGCCGGGGCCGAGGGTGATGCGCACGGCGACCTCGCTCAGCTCGCCCGAGGGGGTGCGCTGGCGGGCCACGAACTGGACCTCCTCCAGCCCGGCGCCCGCCGTGGTCGGCAGGATGCGCTGGACCAGCATGTTGAGCTCGTCGGTGGTCAGCTCGGTCGAGGGCCAGACGTACATCATGATGCGGTTGGTGTCGAAGCGCTTGTTCTGGGGGCGCTGGGCCTGGATGTTGCGGATCGCGTCGAGGCCGGCGTTGAGTGCGTCCTCGACGGCGGGCAGCGCGACCAGGCGGCCGTCGGCCTCGCGCAGCGGCGTCAGGTCGCGGACCTGGCCCATGGCGATGAGCCGCTCGTCGGCCGGGTTGCTCTTGGCGACGGCCTTGAACAGGTAGAGCTCCTCGTCGACCGAGGGCAGCCGGGTGAGGTCGAACTCCTGGAGCCGGTGCAGTTGCAGGCGCTGGGCGATCTGCGGGTGCAGGCCGCGGATCAGACGGTCCTCGGCGAAGCCCGCGCCGTCGGGGCGGAAGGTGAAGTGGTGGTGCATGACCGCGCCGCTGGTGCCCAGGACGGTGGTGGTGATCCGCCGTACGCCCGCGATCTGCGGGCGCCCGGCCAGGACCTGCCCGAGCCGTACGGCCATCTCCTCGGCGTCGGGCTGGTCGTCCCAGGTGAGGTAGAGGTCGGCGACGAGCCCGCGCCCACCCACCCCCTCGGCCAGCGCGCCGACGGCGTCGATGGCGTCGGGCAGGGCGGCGATGTCGACGGCGGTGGTGACCAGGCGGGTCACGCCGCGCGGGCCGGAGTGCTCGGCGGTGACGAACCGGCAGCCCGCCCTGTCGAGGGTGGCGACCTGCGACAGCCCGCGGTTGCCGTAGTAGCGGCGGGTCAGGACCTCCAGCAGCGGCGCGAGGTCGCGTTCCGGCCGGCCGATGCGCTGGCCGAGCAGCCGGACGAGCGGCTCGGAGCTGGCCACCATGGCCTGGATGCGCTCGGCGCGGTCGGGCGCGTCGGGGTCGCGGTCGAGGTGGCGCAGCTCGTCGCGGACGGCGGCGTAGACCTTGGCGCGGTTGCGGCGCAGCAGCGGCTGGGCGAACCAGCGGAACACGACGCCGCGGGCCAGGTCGGCGACCACGGGGAAGCGCACCTGCGTGGCCTCGACCAGGTGCTCCAGGGCGAGCCCGGCCCGCTCGCCGAGCGGCTCGCGCGGCGGCGCCCCGGCCAGCCAGGCGCGCAGCAGCTCCGACACGACGGCGACGCCGGCGGTCATCCGCTGCTGGGCCAGGAAGATCCGGAAGACCGCGGCCTCCAGCTCCGGGGTGCGGTCGAGCTCCTCGACGCCGTAGTGCCTGAGCATGCGCCGCAGCTTGGCCTGGAACGCCTCCGGCAGGCCGGCGCGCTCGACGTCGAGGCTCTGCAGGTAGCTGTGGAAGTACTCGCGCGGGCTGTGCACCGGGCTGCCCGGCTCGACGTCGAGCTCGCCGCCCGGCTTGTTGCGGCTCAGCTCGGACAGGTCGGCGAAGACGGTGAGCAGGTCGAGCTCGCCCTCGATCACGCGGTCGTCCAGCTCGGCCCGCGCGGCCAGGTAGCCCGACAACATGCGGGCGCGCTCGTGGCGGTCGGCGTCGAAGCCGAGCAGCAGCTCGCGCAGGTCCTGGACGCCGCGCTCGGCCTGTTCGGCGGCGGAGGCCCGCGGCGGGGCGGCGGGCAGGTCGATCTCGGCGGCGCCCGTCGAGGCGGCGGCCTGCTCGGCCTCGGCGCCGGCGAGGGGTTCCAGGCGCATCAGCGGCGCGCCGGCCTCGACCTGGCTGCCGACCGAGACGCCGCACTCGCGGACGCGGGCGCGGAACGGCGCGCGCAGCACCGTCTCCATCTTCATGCTCTCCAGCACCAGGATCGGCGCGCCCGCCTCGACCTCGTCGCCGGCCGACAGGGGCGTCGCCACCACCAGCGCGGGGGCGGGCGAGCGGACGACGCCGCCCTCGTCACGGCTGATGCGGTGGGTGACGCCGTCGACCTCGACCAGGTGGATCGGGCCGTGGGTGGCCGACATCAGGCGGAAGCGGCGGCCGTTGACGGTGATGCGGCCGGCGTGCTCGTCGAAGCGGTCGATCTCGACGTCGAGCGGGTGGGAGCGGTCGCCGTCGGAGATGCCGACGCGGAAGCGCCGCTGCCCGGCCCTGGCCACCGTGAGCCGGTAGCCGGCGCCGCGGAGCTTGAGGGTCAGCGGGCGGCCGGTCTCGTGCTGCACCTGCGGGCGCCCGCCGTGGGCGGTGGCCAGCAGCCGGTTGCGGCTGACCTCCTCCTCGTCCTGGTACGCCTCGATCGCGGCGGCGGCCAGGGCGACCGCGGAGTGGCGGTGGCTGACCAGGCGGCCCTCGGCGCGTACGCGGTCGATCCAGCCGGTGTCGGCGACGGCGTCGATCACCTCGGGCTGGTCGAGCAGGTCGAGCACGAAGCTCTTGTTGGTGGCGCCGCCCTCGATGATCACGGTGGTGGCGGCCATCGCGCGGCGCAGGCGGGCCAGGGCCTGCTCGCGGTCGCGGCCGTAGGCGATGATCTTGGCGATCATCGAGTCGAAGTCGGCGGGGATGGTGTCGCCCTCGCTGACGCCGGTGTCGACGCGGATGCCGGGCCCGGCGGGCAGCACCAGGCGGGCGATCCGGCCCGGCGCGGGGGCGAAGTCGCGGTCGGGGTCCTCGGCGTTGAGCCGGGCCTCCACGGCGTGGCCGCTCTCGGCCGGCCGGGGGCCGTCCAGGCGACCGCCGGCGGCGACGTGCAGCTGCAGCCGGACCAGGTCGGTGCCGGTGGTCAGCTCGGTGATCGGGTGCTCGACCTGGAGCCGGGTGTTGACCTCCAGGAAGGCGAACATCTTGTCGCCTGGGTGGTAGAGGAACTCGACGGTGCAGGCGCCGCGGTAGCCGACGGCCACGGCGAGCCGGGCGGCCGACGCCTTCAGCTCGTCGGCCTGGTCGCCGGTCAGGACCGGGGAGGCGGACTCCTCGATGATCTTCTGGTTGCGCCGCTGCACCGAGCAGTCGCGCACGCCCAGCGCCCACGCGGTGCCCTGCCCGTCGGCGATGACCTGCACCTCGACGTGGCGGGCGCCGGTGACCAGGCGCTCCAGGAAGACCACGCCAGAGCCGAACGCGCGCTCGGCCTCCTGGCTGGTGCGCTCGTAGGCGTCGGCCAGCTCGTCGGCCGAGGCGACCATGCGGATGCCGCGCCCGCCGCCGCCCGCGGTCGCCTTGAGCATCAGGGGGTAGCCGATCTCGTCGCCGGCGCGCAGGGCGTCGGCGAGCGTGGCCACCTCGCCGCGGCTCCACGGCGCGACGGGGACGCCGACCTCCTCGGCGATGAGCTTGGCGCCGATCTTGTCGCCGAGCCGGCGCATCGCCTCCGCGCTCGGCCCGACGAAGGTGACGCCGATCTTCTCGCACAGCTCGGCGAAGGCCGGGTCCTCGGCGACGAAGCCCCAGCCGACCCACGCGGCGTCGGCCCCGGTCTCGATCAGCGCCCGCTCCAGCACGGCGTGGTCGAGGTACGGGCGCGCGGAGGCGGGCCCCAGCGGGTAGGCGACGTCCGCCTCGCGGACGAAGGTCGCGTCGCGGTCGGCGTCGGTGTAGAGCGCGATCGTCTCGATCCGCTTGCCGGTCTCCGCCGAAAGATCCCGGACGGCGTGGATGAGCCGCATCGCGGCCTCTCCGCGGTTGACGATGGCGACACGATTGAACACCGGTTGAGCCTCCCACGTACCCCGTACAAGTAGGCGAAGTCCGGGGTCGTCCCGGAGCCTCGCCTGTCACTGTCTCTACCGTGCTCGATCACCGCCGCGTGCACCAATGTCCGCATAGTGCACGCCGGGGCTCCTGCTTTGTGCAGATCCCACAAAAACGGGCCCCGCCACAGGGTTCGAGCGCCGGTTCCCGTGGCAGCCTGCCACAAGCCGTCACGGTACCGACGACTGTACCGGCGACCCGGGTCACGCCTGCGCAGCCCTCGCCCGCCGAGCCGCCGGCCCAGGACGGAACGTCCATGTATGTGGCAGAGTGCGGGCAACTACAAGATCGAAAGGTGCGTGCCTTGGCCGTCCCCCTCGCCGCCTCCCTCGCCGCCCTGACGCTGGCCTCCTCGCTCACCTCGCCGTCCGCGGCCCAGCCCGCCGCCCAGCCCGCCGCCCAGCCCGCCGCCCAGCCCGCCGCACTGCCCGCCTGCCCCCTGATCTTCGGGCACGGCGGCTACCCGACCGGCGCCAACGCCTGGGAGCGGGACCAGGTGCGCCAGCCCAACAACCCCACCGCCGTGAAGCGTTACAAGGGCTGGGGCGCCTCCGGCGTCGAGGCCGACCTCCAGCTCACCAAGGACGGCACCAAGGCCGTCATGTGGCACAACACCTCGACCTGGGGCCTGTCGGGCACGAAGAAGAACATCACCGAGATCTGGTGGGCGGCGGGCGACACCGCGCTCAAGGGCCGGACCATCGTGCGCGGCCTGTTCAAGGGCGAGACCGTCTACACCTTCCGCGAGTGGCTGGCCGCGATGAGGTCGGCCGGCATGATCGGGCTGGTCGAGATCAAGCCCGAGGCCCGCCAGTCGCTGCTCAGCTCGAACGCCACGATCAAGGCGCAGGCGTGGAACGAGGTGCTCGGGCCGGTCAAGGAGAACCACCAGTCGCAGGAGATCATCCTGTACTCCCACGACAGCGCGATCGCCGCCGAGCTCAGGAGCCGCGTGACCGCCGCGGGCCTGAGCCAGGTGCTGACCGGCGGCCCGATCTGGCCGGAGGTGACCAAGTGGGAGGAGCCGCCGCCCTCCTGGACCCTGAACGAGAACGCGTGGAAGTCGGCGCTGGCGAGCGGGGCCAAGCGGGTGGCCACCGACTACACGCCGGAGTTCAGCGCGTGGCTGAAGGGCAAGTGCCAGTGACCGCGTCCTGAGGACGCGGGCGAGGTTCGGGCCGGGCGGCGGCGCGCCCCCGAGGGACGCGTCCGCCGCCCACGCCGCCCCGGGCGCACCGTGGCGCCGGGTCAGTCCGTGGCGCCGGTCAGTCCGTGCAGCCGGTCAGTCCGTGGCGCCGGCCAGGCCGTGCAGCCGGGTCAGGCCGTGGTGCCGGTCAGTCCGTGGTGAGGGCGTCGAGCAGGTCGCCCACCTTGGCGTCGGGCACCGACCTGGCGACTTCGGCGAGCGCGACGATCCCGACGAGCCGGTGCCCGTCGATGACCGGCAGGCGCCGCACGCGGTGGCCGGCCATGGTGCGCAGGATCTCGCGGGCGTCGTCGTCGGCGCCGATGGTGACGGCCTCGCCCTGGGCCAGCTCGCCCGCCCGGCACTGAGCCGGGTCCTTGCCCGCGGCCAGCACCTTCACCACGATGTCGCGGTCGGTGAGCATGCCCTTCAGCCGGTCGTCGGAGCCGCAGATGGGCAGCGACCCGACGTCCATGCGGGCCATCTTCTCGGCGGCCACCAGCACGGACTCCTCGGCGCTCACGCACTCCGCGTGCGGGGTCATGATCTCTCGTGCGGTCGGCACGATGTTCCTCCTCGTCTCGGGGTTCCGCCCGACTGCCCGCCGCCCGGCGGCCGAAACCGGTCGCTAGCGCGGCTGGGCGTCCGGGCCGGGGGCGGGGAGCGGGAGGCGCAGGGCGAAGCAGGGGCCGTCCGGGGTGTCCTCGATCTCCAGGTCGCCCTGGTGGGCGCGGGCGATGGCGCGGGAGATGGCCAGGCCGAGCCCGCTGCCCCCGGGGTCGCGCCGGCGTCCCTCCGACAGGCGGACGAAGGGGTCGAACACCCGCTCGCGGTCGTCGGGCGCGACGCCCGCGCCGTCGTCGCGGACCGTGACCACCGCCTGGCCGTCTCTGCGCTCCACCCGGACCTCGACCACCGTGCGGGTGTGCCGCTGGGCGTTGACCAGCAGGTTCGTCAGCACCTCGCCGAGCTGCACGCGGTTGCCGAGCACCTGGAGGTCCTCCTCGACGTGCACGCGGATCAGCAGCCCCGCCCGCCGGCTCGCGACCTCCTCGCGGACCAGCTCGCCGAGCCGCACCGGCTCCCGGTCGTGCGGGGAGGCCGTGCGGACGCGGGCCAGCAGCAACATCTCCTCGATGATCGCCTGGAACCGGTCGGCGGTGGACAGGGCGTCGCTCAGGGCGGCGCGGGGGTCCACGTCGGGATAGGTCAGCGCCTCCTCCAGCCGGGCGCGCAGGCCGGTCAGCGGCGTGCGCAGCTCGTGGGAGACCATGGAGGAGAAGTTGCGCTGCTGCTCGACCGCCTCCTCCAGGCGGGCCAGCGTCCTGTTGGCGGTGCGCGCGAGCTCGGCGACCGCGTCGCCGCCGGGCGGCTCGGGCACCCGCTTGCTCAGGTCGGTGACGGTGATCTCGGCCATCCTGGCCCGCATCGCCTCGACCGGCCGCAGCGTGCGCCCGATGAGGAACGCGGCGATCCAGGTCAGCAACGCGCTGACGGCCAGGCCCCCGGCGACGATGATCAGCTCCAGGCGGTGGGTGGACAGCAGCGGCGGCTCCACCCGGGCGGCGTAGACGACGTGGGACGCGCCGTGCCACAGCAGCCGCTCCTCCTGCGGCGAGGGCCGGGTGGCGGTGAACATCAGGCACTCGTCCCCCCGGCAGGCCACGCCGTGCCGGATGCGGTCGTCGGAGGGCGGCCAGAGCGTGCTGATGGGCGGCCTGCCCCGCGCGGCCCGGTTGGCCGCGACCACCTGCCCGCGGGCGTCCACGAGCTGGATGAGGTCGACGTACGAGGTGGTGACCGGGGGCGGGAAGGTGGTGCCCATCGAGCCGATCCACTCGGTGGTGGCCCGCTGGGTGTCGGCGAAGACGTCCTGCCGCATCCTGTCGCGGATCAGCAGGTCGAGGGCGACGCCGATCGCCGCGCAGACGATGAGCGACAACACGGCGGTCGCCAGGATGAGACGCGCCTGGACCGAGAGCCGAAGCGGCCGCAGGGCCCCCACCCCCTCACCGGTCTCGCCCGGGACTCCTGCCGCCCACATGCTCTCAACCCGGCTCTCATGGCACGCCCAAGGAGCGGCAATGACCGCGTCGGCGGCGATACGCAGTTCAGCAATTGCTCCCACAATGGCCAGGGATATACGCCAATAACCGATTTACCGTGACTTATACCGACCGTCAGGGCCGTCAATACAAATGCCCGATTTGTTTCATGGCGGTGGCCGCGACTCCTGCTGTACGATCGCCATTCGTGGCAGCGGGGCTTTCCGGTGGCGCCGAACGGTTCGGGGGTTCGGGCGATTCGGGCCCGCGTCCGGCCGTGCGCGCGCCGCGATTCTGCCCTTGCCCGGCCGGGAATCGCGTCGCCCGGCCAAGGAATCGCGCCGGCCAGTCAGGAGAGAGCATCGTGAAGATCGCACACGCCGCCGCCGCGCTGGCCCTCGTCGCCGGCCTCGCGGCCTGCGGCGGCGGCGCCGCCCCCACCCCCACCAGCGGCTCCGGAGGCTCCGGCGGGCTGGAGAAGACACAGCTCCTCGTCGGCGTGGTGCCGGTGCCGTCGGCGGCGCCGCTGTTCATCGCCGAGAAACGCGGTTTCTTCAAGGCCGAGGGCCTGACGGTCAAGACCGAGATCATCCAAGCACCTCAGGCGGTCATGCCGAAAATACTCAACGGCAGCATGGACGCGTTCCTGACCTCCTACGTCTCGCTGCTGTCCATCAACGATTCCGGCGCGGCCAAGCTCAAACTGTTCCAGCACAGCCAGGAGTCGGCCCCCGGAATCGCGGGCGTCGTCGTGCCCAAGGGGTCGCCGGTCAGATCCGCCACCGACCTCAAGGGCAAGACGGTCGCGGTCAACGTGCTCAAGGCGCTCGGCCAGACGGTCACCAACGCCCACCTCCAGCAGGCCGGGCTCGCCCCCGACGCCGTCAAGTACGTGGCGATGCCGTTCAACGAGCAGCTCGGCGCGCTGGCCTCGGGCAAGGTCGACGCCGCCTGGCTGGTCGAGCCGTTCCTGACCGCCGCCAAGAAGGCGGGCGGCACCGAGGTGATCGACACCATGTCGGGCCCGACCGCGGGCATCCCGATCGACGGCTGGGGCGTGTCCGAGTCCTGGCTGGCCGCCAACCCCCGCACCGCCGCCGCCTTCCACCGCGCCCTGGCCAAGGCCCAGGCCGTCGCCGCCGCCGACCGCAAGGCGATCGACGAGGTCATCCCGACGTACACGCAGATCGACGCGGCGAGCGCGGCGGCCATGAAGCTCGGCGTCTTCTCGATGGAGCCGCCCCGGGACGGCTTCCAGAAGCTGGCCGACCTGCTCGTCGGCTACGGCTACCTGAAGAGCAGGCCCGACGTCGGCACGCAGATCGCGACCGGCCTGGAATGATCACGCGGGGCGGGCGGCTGGTCCTCGGGGCGGCGGGGGTCGCCGGGGCGCTGGTCCTGACCGAGGCCGCGGGCCGGGCCGGGCTGATCGACCCCGGGGTGCTGCCGTACGCCTCCGACGTCCTGGCCGCCGCGGCCGGGCTGGCGGCCGACGGCGCCTTCCACGCGCAGGTGCTGGCCACGCTGGGCGCCTGCGCGGCCGGCCTGCTGATCGCGATCGCGGTGGCGGTGCCGGCCGGGCTGCTGCTCGGCACGGTGCCGGTGGTGGAGCGCTCGGCGCGGCCGCTGGTGGAGTTCCTGCGGCCGATCCCGTCGGTGTCGCTGATCCCTCTGGCCATGTTCCTGTTCCCGGACAGCGCCGACGCCAAGACCTCGCTGATCGTCTACACCTGCTGCTGGCCGCTGCTCGTCAACACCATGTACGGCCTGTCCGACGTCGACCCGCAGGCCAAGGAGACGCTGCGCAGCTTCGGCTTCGGCCCGCTGGCGGTCGTGCTGCGGGTCTCGCTGCCGAGCGCCGCGCCGTTCGTCGCCACCGGCGTGCGCATCTCCGTCGGGGTCACCCTCATCGTCGCCGTCAGCGTGGAGCTGATCGCGGGCGGCGACGGCATCGGCACGTTCCTGCTCCAGGCCGGCAGCGCCAACCACGTCGACCGGGTGCTGGCCGGCACGCTGTGGGCGGGCCTGCTCGGGCTGGCGGCCAACCTGCTGGTCACCACGGCCGAGCGGCGGCTGTTCCGCTGGCACCACGCCCGCGCGCAGGTCGCGGCGTGACCCGGCCGGGGCCGGGTGGGGCCGCGACGACCGTCCGGCGGTGGGCGCGCCGCCACTGGCTGCTGCCCGTGGTGGCGGCGTCGTGGGAGCTGGTCGCCCGGCGGGCGGCGGCCGTCTACTTCCCGCCGCCCAGCACGATCCTGGCGCGGCTGCGCGAGATGTGGTTCTCCGGCTCGCCGGGCCGGCTGTTCCTGACCGACGAGGCGGTCGCCGACCTGCTGCCCAGCCTCGGGCGGCTGGTGGCGGGCTGGGCGCTGGCCGCGCTGGCGGGGGTGGCGCTGGGCCTGGCCCTGGGCCGCCTGGAGTGGCTGGCGGCGCTGGCCGAGCCGCTGCTGCACCTCGGCCGCTCGGTGCCGCCCGCGGCGCTGCTGCCGGTGTTCCTGCTGCTGTTCAAGATCGGCACTCCGATGCAGCTCGCCTCGATCGTGTACGGGGTCGTGTGGCCCGTGCTGATCAACTCGATGGACGGCGGCCGCCACGTCGACCGCGGCTACCTCGACACCGGCCGGGTCTTCCGCCTGTCGGCGGCCACCCGCCTGTTCCACGTCGTCCTGCCCGCGGCCGCGCCGAAGATCCTGGCCGGGCTGCGGCTCAGCGTGTCGCTGGCGCTGATCATGATGGTGATCTCCGAGCTGTACGGCAGCAGCGAGGGCATCGGCCACCGTCTGCTGGAGGCGCAGAGCCAGTTCGACATCCCGGCCATGTGGGCCGGGATCGTGCTGCTGGGCGTGCTCGGCGTGGCGCTCAACTCGATCTTCCTGGCGGCCGAGCGCAGGCTGCTGCGCCGCTACGCCCGCGCCTGACGTTCAGCCCCGGCCGTGCAGGCGTTCGATGATCTCGCGCTGCCGGGCGACGTGGAAGCCGCGGTCCGGGGCGGCGTCCAGGTCGGCGGGCCGTTCGACGTCGTGCGCGGCGTACTCGCGCGCCCACAGCCCGGTCTTGACCCGGCTGGGCAGGTTCGCCATGCCGGGCCGGCGGCGGGCGCGGCGCAGCGCGGCCAGGTCCAGCTCGGCGGCGGCGACCAGCGTCTCCCCCGGCCCGGCCTGGGCCAGCGCCCGGCCCTCGTGGTCGATCACCTCCGAGCCCCCGTTGACCGAGTCGCCCGGGATCGCGATGCCGGACAGCCCGGCGGTGTTGGCCGAGACGACGAAGGCCAGGTTCTCCAGCGCGCGGGCGCGGCGGGCGACGGCCTTGGGGGTCAGGGCGGGCGAGTACGCCTCGGAGGTCGGGTTGCAGAACACCTCCGCGCCGCGCAGCGCCAGCGCCCTGGCCAGCTCGGGCACCAGGATCTCCTCCGAGGCGAGCGCGGCCAGGTTGCCGATCTCGGTGCGCGCGACCGGCAGCACGCCGTCGAGGCCGTACCGGTCGAGGTAGCGTTCCCACACGTCGTACGGCGTGGGTGTGAACAGCGAGTGCAGCCGCCGGTAGCGCAGTACCGCCTCGCCCGCCGGGGAGAGGATCACGCACGCCTGGAAGTACAGGCCGGGGAAGTGCTCGTCGCGCTCGTAGGCGTTGACGCACAGGAACACGTCCTCGTCGGCGGCGATCGCGGCCAGCGCCCGGTACTCGGGCCCGTCCACGTCGAGGGCGGCCTTCTCGCGCCACTCGGCCGGGCCCTGCCCGGCGGGGAAGCCGGTCAGGACGTACTCCGGCAGCACCACCAGCCGCAGGGCGGGGCCGAGCCACGCCTTGCTGCCGCCGACGCGCTCCGCCACGCGCCCGACGGCGGCGGCCAGGTCGGCGCGGTCGGTGACGGCCCTCGCCGCCACCTGGAGCGCCAGCGCGGTGTAGGCGGTCATGTCAGGCGGTCCTGCGCTCGTCGATCAGCGTGCGCCGGACGCACTCGCCGTTCCTGATCCACTGCCAGGTGCGGCTGCGGGAGTCGCCGTCCGGGCTCAGCACGATCAGCTCGAACAGCCGAAGGTCGTCGCCTTCGGCCTTGAAGCGCCAGGTCAGGTAGATGGTGCTGTCGTCGAGCTCCCAGAACTGGCCGGTCAGCCGATCGGTGTCGAACGCGCACCGGCCGCCGCCCAGGTACGTGCCGGGGAACTCGTGCACCTCGGTGCGGCCGTCGTCCCAGCGGTAGCGGTTGGTCTGGTGGTAGCCGGTGTCGTCGACGATCGCGCAGGTCATCTCGACGTGGTGGCGGTCGATCACGGCGCCGTCCTTGTCGACGTGCACGTACTCGCCGGCCCACTCGCCCTCGTGGCGGGCCAGCAGCGGCATCTCGGCACGCAGTCCCATGCTCTATCCTTCCCTGGGGTGCCACCACGGGTCGGCGGCCCCGGACCGGTTGATCAGGTACGCCCTGCGGCGCAGGAACCGGCCGATCGAGGCGGCGCCCATGCGCGAGCCGCCGAGCCCCGACAGGCCGAAGGAGTTCTTCTCACCCTCGTGGACGAGCGCGGTCAGCGCGGCGTCGTTGACGCTGACCGCGCCGGCGTTCAGCCGGGCCGCGACGGCCAGCGCCTCCTTCTCGGTGGCGGCGAACACGGCGGCCGACAGCCCGTACGCGCTGTCGTTGGCCAGCTCCACCGCCTCCTCCGCCCCGGACACGGCCATGACCGGCAGCACCGGCCCGAACGTCTCCTCCGTCATGACCAGCATGTCGTGCCGCACCCGCGACAGCACGGTGGGACGGCACCACAACCCGCCGCCGTGCCGCTCGATCGCGCCGCCCGTGTGGGTCAGCGCGCCCTTGGCGGCGGCGTCGGCCAGGTGGGCCGCGATCACGCCGGCCTGCGCGGGGTCGATGATCGGCCCGATGGGGCCGCCCTCGCAGGTCAGCCGGGTCCGCGCGGCCCGGTCGGCGAGCAGGCCGAGGAACGTGTCGTACGCGCCGCGCTCGACGTAGACGCGTTCGACGGACTGGCAGGACTGCCCGGCGTTGGCCGTGCCGCCCCACAGGACAGCCTCGGCCGCCCGTTCCAGGTCGGCGCCCGCCAGCACGATCGCCGGATCCTTGCCGCCCAGCTCCAGGTGGGCGGGGACGAACGCGCGCGCCGCGGCCTCGGCCACCCGGCGGCCGGTCGGCACGCTGCCGGTGAACACGACGGTGTCCACCAGGCCGACGAGCCGTTCGCCGGTCTCGGCGGCCCCCTCGACCAGCCGCAGCGGCAGCTCGGCGGGGACCAGCCGCATCAGCGGCTCGATGAAGCGCGGCGTCACCTCGCTCGGCTTGACCAGCACCGCGCAGCCGGCCGCCAGCGCGGGCACCGCGTCGATCAGGGCGAGCAGCAGCGGGAAGTTCCAGGGGCTGATCACCCCGGCCAGCTCGTACGGCACCGCGTCGCCGCCCACCGCGATCCCCGGCAGCGCGGCCGGCCGTTCGGGCGGAGGCGCGAGCAGGGCGGGGGCCTGGCGCGCCCAGCGTTCGGCGAGCCCGGCGGTGAGCTGCCGTTCCAGCCTGGACTCGGCCTCCCGGCCCGTGTCGGCCATCAGCGCGGCCAGCAGCTCGTCGTCGGCCGCCAGCGCCCGGCCGAACGCGGCCAGCACCTCGCCCCGGTCGGCGGCCCGGTCGGGGGCCCGCCAGTCGGGGGCCATCGCGCGCAGCCCGGCCGCGATCTCCGCCAGCCGATCGGGGCCGACGGGCGCGAGCGGCCGCTCGGCGCGCCCGGTGAGCGGGTTCCTGACGACGTGCCCGGTCGAAGGCGTCACGAGGCCCATTCTGAACACGTTGACCGTCGCGGTGTCCAGCCGTACGCTACCCCGAATGATCTTCGATGCCGGGGAGCTGCTGCGGGTACGCGCGGCGCTGCGCGCGGCCGGCTGCGCGGTGTGGATCGCCGGCGGCTGGGGCGTCGACGCCCTCGTCGGCCGGGCCACCCGCGACCACCACGACCTCGATCTGCTGCACCGGGCCGAGCAGGAGCCGCGCGTGATCGGGGCGCTGGAGGCGCTCGGCTACACCGAGCGGGACGGCGCGGTGCCCGGCCGTCCGGCCCGTTTCGTCATGGCCGACGACCTCGGCCGCGAGCTCGACCTGCATCCGCTCCGCTTCGCCGCGGACGGCTCGGCCGTGCAGGACCTCGACGACCGGGGCGGCGCGCTCTTCTACCCGGCGGCCGCCTTCACCTCGGGCACCGTCGCCGGGCGGCGCGTGCCGTGCCTGTCGGCGGCCCAGCAGCTCGCCTTCCACCAGGGGTACGAGCCGAGGGAACGCGACCTGCACGACCTGGCGCTTCTGCGGTCGCTGCCCGAGGCCACCGGCGGCTGAGCCGGTCAGCCGGGCCGGTCAGCCGGACCGGTCAGCCCTGGAGCAGCGCCGCGATCGTGGCCAGCAGCGCGATCGGCCCCATGACGGCCACCGTCACCACGGTCGCGCTGCGGCCGGGCAGCAGGCGGGCCAGCACGCGCGCGGCCCTGCGCCGCGCGGGCCCCGCGCCGGGCAGCACGAACAGCCCCAGCGTGAACGCGCCGGCGGCCAGGGCCTCGGCGTGGCTGGTGCTCGATCCGGCCGCCTCCAGCAGGCCGGCCACGCCCAGGCCGCAGGCCAGCGACAGGAGCAGGTTGCCCATGGCCACGAGCGCGGCGCGGGCCGGCGTCGGCCGCTCCTCGGACAGGAAGTGGTCGGCGACGCGCAGCGCCAGCGAGAGCGCCACCGCCAGCAGGCCGCCGACGACCGGCGTGACGACGGTCGTGGCCGACAGCGTCACCAGCGCCAGCACGCCGACGAACGCGCTGCTGGTCACGAACCGCCGCAGGTCGAACGGCTCGGCGGGGGCGGCGGGCGCCGGGGCGGGCCGCGGGCGTTCCCACTGCCGGTCCGCGTGGACGGTGGGGGCGGGCGGCGCCGGCTGCTCGTGGTGGCCGCGCGGCGCGTACTCCACCGGCGGCAGCAGGGCGGAGACGGCGTCCATGGTGAGCGTGCTGGCGCCGGGCCGTTCGGGCGGGAGCGGACGGCCGCCGGGGTCGAGCGCCCCGGCCTGCCGCAGCAGCTCCCGGGCGACGGGCCGGGCCGCCGGATCGACGCGCAGCGCGCCGGCCAGCCAGCCGCGCAGCCACGCGGGCGCCTCGTCGAGCCGCGCCCGTCCCTCCATGGTGTTGAAGCAGACGGCCTCGAACGACCCGGTGCCGAACGGCGGCAGCCCGGTGGCGGCGAAGAACACCGTCGAGGCCAGCGCGTGCACGTCGGCCGCCGGGGTGACCTGCGAGGCCCGGATGATCTCCGGCGCCAGGTAGCCGGGCGTGCCGACGAACATGCCCGACTGCGTCAGCCGGGCCGCGTCGACCAGGTGGGCGATGCCGAAGTCGATGACCAGCGGCTCGCCGCCGACCAGCATGACGTTGGCCGGTTTGAGGTCGCGGTGGATCACCCCGGCCACGTGGATGTCGACCAGCGCCTGGCACAGCCCCTGCGCGAGCCTGACGACCGCGTGGGGCTCCAGGGGGCCGTCGGTCAGGACGGCCTGCTCCAGCGTGCGCCCGTCGGCGAAGCGCGTCACGACGTAGGGCCGGTGGGCGTCGAACTCGGCGTCGACGACCTCGGCGACGTACCGGCTGCGCACCCGGCGCATGGTCTCCACCTCGCGCACCAGGCGGTCGCGCGCCTTGAGGTCGGCGGCGACGTGCGGATGCAGCACCTTGATCGCGACCTGGCGACCCGCGCCGTCGAGACCGAGGTGGGCGACCCCCATGCCGCCCTCGCCGATCTTCCTGATCACCCGGTAAGGGCCGAGATGCTCCTGCGTCTGAGCACTCATCCTCGACGTCATCCTCCGTGTTCCCCCGTTGTTCCCCCGCTGGCCGTGCACCGGCGCGCGGCGAGGAACATTCTCCCGCAGCGCACCCCCCGAGATGCACAGTAAGCGAAGATCGACCGAAGTGCGGCGATATGGAAGGCGGTAGGGAATCAGAGCCAGCCGCGGGCGGCCGCCTCCGCGCCCGCCTGGAAGCGGCTGGTCACGCCGAGGCTCTCCACCACGGCGGCGATCTTGCGGGTGGCCGTCCTGGGGCTGACGCCGAGATGGCGGCCGATGGCCTCGTCCTTGAGCCCGGCGTTGAGCAGGCGCAGCACGAGCAGGTCCGCCTCCGCCGGGCGTTCCTGCGCCGCCTGCGGCAGCCCGGCCAGCGGCCGGCCGCGCTCCCAGTAGACGTCGAACAGCTCGACCAGGGCGTCCAGCAGCCGCGAGGGGTGCAGCAGGGCGATGTTGTCGTAGACGCCGTCCACCAGCGGGAACAGGCCGATCCTGCGGTCGGCGATGCGCAGCTTGAACGGCAGGTGCGCGACGAACCGGGACCGCTCGCCCTCCTCGGCCAGCCGGATCAACGTCTCCAGGCGGCCGGGCCGGTCCAGGGACTCGGCGCAGTAGACCACCCGGATGTCCACGCCGCGCGCCAGCAGTTGCCGGGTGCCCTCCAGCTCCGACTCGTTGGTGTCGTGGGAGTCGTCGGGGCGGCCCACGTACGGCGGGCGGTCGAAGCCGAGCAGTTCCACGCCGACCGTCCGCTGCAACTCGGTGATCACCCGCTTGACGGCCTCCTCGCCGGCCAGCACCTCCACGACGCCGGCGGGCCCGGAGCCCATCCGGCCGGAGTGGTAGAGCTGGGCGAAGTCCGACACGACCGTCCGGACCGCCGCGAGCCGCGCCTCGGTCTCCAGGCGCCGGCGGTCCACCAGCCACTCGATCGCCGCCTCCGGCGGCACGGCCTCGTACCGGCCGGGTCCGGTGCGGCGCAGCAGCCCGGCGTCGGCCAGGCGGGCCAGCCCGGCGCGCACCCGGGCGGGGCCGGTCTCCAGCGCGGCCGCGGCCTCGGCCGTGCGCAGGCCGGGTCCGCGCAGCAGCAGCCGGTAGAGCCGCTCGTCGAAGTCCGACAGGCCCACCGCGCCGAGCACAGAGCCGTCCGCCACAAAGCACCTTCCGAAAATGTCGTTTTTGGTCACGTGGCCGAAAATGTCAGCACTATATCTCGACACTGATCTCCACTGGACGCTTGACTCCAAGGCGGCCCTCCGGTGATCCTCCCCGGACGGGTGACCAGGCTCGTCCCCCTTGAGGAGCAATGTCCCGCAACACCCGCGTTCACCGCGCACTGGCACTGGCCGCCGCGCTGGCGGTCACCGCCGCCGTCCCGGCTTTGGCCGGGCCCGCAGTGGCCTCCACACTGGCAGCCGCCCCGCCCGCCGCCCCCTCCCCCTACGTCATCACCCTGACCGAGTCGCCTCTGGCCACCTACGACGGCGGCGTCACCGGCATCGCGCCCACCAAGGGCGGCAAGGGCAGGAAGGTGGACACCACCAGCCCCCACGCCAGGCGCTACCGCGACCGCCTGACCACCCGGCAGGACGAGGTGGCCCGCAGCGTCGGCGCGTCCGCCACCGCCCACCACGTGGTCGCCTCCAACAGCTTCACCGCCGACCTCACCCCCGCCCAGGCCCTGCGCCTGCACGCCACCCGGGGCGTGCTCTCGGTCACCCCGGACGTCCTGCACAAGGCCCTGGACGACCGGAACTCCACCGACTTCCTGCGCCTGTCCGGCGACCGCGGCCTGTGGGCCGCCCTCGGCGGCACGGGCAAGGCGGGCAAGGGCGTGGTCGTCGGCGTCGTCGACACCGGCATCTGGCCGGAGAACCCGTCCTTCGCCGGCCCCGCCCTCGGCACGGAGCCGCCCGCCGGCGCCGACCCGTACCGCCCCTATCTCAAGGACGGGGCCACGGTCATGCAAAAGGCCGACGGCTCCACGTTCACCGGTCTCTGCCAGACCGGCGAGCGCTTCACCGCCGACCTGTGCAACGGCAAGCTGATCAGCGCCCGCTACTTCGGCGAGCAGTGGCTGCGGCAGACCCCGCCGCAGCAGCGCGACGACTTCGCCTCGCCGCGCGACGCCCAGGGCCACGGCTCGCACACCGCCGGGACCGCGGCGGGCGACCACGGCGTCCCGGCCGCCGCGAACGGCATCGACTTCGGCACGGTCTCCGGCGTCGCGCCGGGCGCGGCGATCGCCGTCTACAAGGCGCTGTGGCAGGGCAAGGACGGCGGCACGACGGGCGGCTTCAGCTCCGACCTGATCGCGGCCATCGACCAGGCGGTGGCCGACGGCGTGGACGTGATCAACTACTCGATCGGCAGCGCGATGTCGGAATCGCCCGCCGACGACCCGATCCAGCTCGCCTTCCTGGCCGCCGCCCAGGCCGGCGTCTTCGTCGCCACCGCCGGCGGCAACTCCGGCCCCGACGCCTCCACGCTGGACAACACCGCGCCCTGGACGACGACCGTCGCCGCCGGCACGATCGCGCCCCGCCGGGGCGAGGTCCGGCTCGGCGACGGCGCCGCCTACCGGGGCATCAGCACCTCGGTCGTCGCGCCGCTCGGCCCCGTGCCGCTGGTGACCGCCGCGTCGGTGAAGGCGGGCCAGGCGGCCGACGCCGACGCCGAGGTGTGCGCGGCCGGCGCGCTCGACCCGGCCAAGGCCGCCGGGAAGATCGTCTACTGCGCGCGCGGGACGACGGCCCGCGTGGAGAAGTCGGCCGAGGTCAGGCGGGCCGGCGGCGTGGGCATGGTGCTGGGCAACCCGACCCCCCAGTCCACCGACGCCGACCTGCACGCCGTGCCGACCGTGCACGTGGACGCGCCCGACGCCGGGAGGATCGCGGCGTACGCGGCCACGCCGGGCGCGACGGCCACCCTGCTCCCCGCCCCCTCCGACGGCGTGGCCTACCCCGAGGTGACCAGCTTCTCCTCGCGCGGCCCCGCCCTGTCCGCCAAGGGCGACCTGCTGAAGCCGGACGTCACCGCCCCCGGCGCGGCGATCCTGGCCGCCGTGGCGCCGCCGGGCAACGACGGCAAGGACTTCGACTTCTACTCCGGCACCTCGATGGCCACCCCGCACATCGCCGGCCTGGCCGCCCTCTACCTCGGCCGGCATCCCCAGCTGTCGCCGATGGCGATCAAGTCGGCCATGATGACCACCGCCTACGACACCAGGACCCCGGACGTCTTCGCCCAGGGCGCCGGGCACGTGGACCCGTCCCGCATGTTCACCCCCGGCCTGGTCTACGACGCCGGGCCGAAGGACTGGTACGGGTTCCTGGAGGGCCTCGGCGTCGCCACCGGCACCGGCGTCGCGCCGCTGGCCGCCTCCGACCTGAACTACCCGACGATCGCGGTGGCCGAGCTGTTCGGCTCGCGCACGGTCACCCGCCGGGTGACGGCGCTCACGCCGGGCGTCTACCACGCCTCGATCGAGGTGCCCGGGTTCAGGGCGAAGGTCAAGCCGTCCACGCTGGTGTTCAAGGAGGCCGGCCAGGCCAAGGAGTTCACCGTCACGCTGGAGACGCTGCCCGAGGCCACCGGCGACACCGCCACCGGCCGGCTCACCTGGACCGGGGCGGGCATCAGCGTGCGCAGCGCGATCGTGGCCACGCCGCTGAGCGCCAAGGCGCCCGCCGAGGTGCGCGGCGCGGGCGCGGCCGGCTCCCTGTCCTTCGAGGTGACGCCGGGGCTGAAGAAGTTCCAGGTCACCCCGTACGGGCCGGTCTCGGGGGCCGAGACGCCCGGCACGGTCGGCCAGGACGAGGTGTGGGGCCGCGAGATCCCGATCACGGTGCCCGAGGGCGCCAGGGCCGCCGCCTTCCGGATCAAGGCGGTGAACCCGGAGGCCCAGGTGGGCGGCCTGCTCGTCTACGAGGGCCCCGGCGGCCGCGAGTTCGAGACATGGCTGTCCAGCCCGGACGGCGACCACCGCGCCGCGCTGTCCCGCCCGCGGCCCGGCAGGCACACCCTGATCGTGCTCAGCCTCGGTGACCTGCCGGGGACGACGTCCACGGCGTTCACCACCCAGGCCGACATCGTGGAGGCGGGCCACGCGCGCGGCGCGCTCACCGTGACGCCGGCCCGCCCGAAGGTGACCGCCGGCACGCCGGTCACGCTGACCGCGTCCTGGACGGGCGCGACGCAGCGCGTCAACACCGGCTACGTCGAGTACCCCAACGGCGCCGGGACGATCGTCACGATCAACTAGCCGCCCGCCGCTCCGGCCGCCACGGGAGAACCCGTCCGAACCGGACGAGTTCCCCGTAGTGGCCGGGGTCCACCGGGCCGAGGGCCAGGTCGAGCAGCGGGACGGCGGCCTGCTCCGGCGAAGGCGCGCCGCTGACGTCCCACCACAGGCCGGACGTCGGCGTGTTGATCATCCCGGGGCAGACGGCGGCCAGCAGGATCCCGCGGCGGGCGTCGTCCTCCCGCCGTTGTCCGGCCAGCGCCCGCACCGCGGCGACCTGCCAGACCTTGGACGGGATGTTGACGAAGCCCGGCCAGGACTGGGCGCGGGCGCTGCCGTCCCTGACCGCGTCGCGCCAGGCGGCCACCTGCGCGTCCACCTCCTCCAGGCTGGTCAGCCCGTCGAAGCGGTCGTGCAGGACGGGGGCCAGGTGGTGCAGCGTGCCCAGCGAGCTGCCGACCACCAGGAACCTGCCGCCGTCCCGGACCAGCGGGGCGAAGGCGCGCAGGAGCCGGGTGGTGCCGAAGTTGTTCACCTCGGTGTAGGCGTCGATGAGGGCGCGCATGTCGTCGTCCGGGCCGACGCGCATGACGGCGTTGCCCGCGACGACGTCCACGCCGCCGTGCCGCTCGCGCAGCAGGCCGGCGAGCTCGGCGGCGGCCCGCGGGTCGGCCACGTCGAGCAGCTCGCCGCGGACCCGGGCGCCGGTCGCCGGCATCGCCGCCGCGGCCTCGGCCACGCGGGCGGCGTCGCGCCCGGTGAGGTAGACGGTGTCGTCCGGCGTCATCCGGCGGGCCAGCCCTTCGACGAGGGCCAGCCCGAGCCCCTGCGTCGCGCCGGTCACCAGGGCGACCTTCGGGGTGGTGCTCATTGTCGCTCCTTCGAGAAGTGCTTGTGCGGGCCGGTGCGCGCTCCCGGCACCGGTCAGGTTAGGAGCGACCGGAGGCATTCGGGTAGCGAAAGTTCCTCAAGTCCGGTATGCGTGATCGTCATGGCCTTCACCGACGCGTCGCTCACCGCCCTGCGGGTCTTCCGGGAGGTCGCCGAGCGGGGCACGCTCACCGCGGCGGCCACCGCCCTCGGCTACACGCAGTCCGCCGTGTCCCGGCAGATCGCCGCGCTCGAACGCGCCGCCGGGGCCCGCCTGCTGGAGCGGCGGCACGACGGCGTGCGCCTGACCGCGGCCGGACGACTCGTGCTGCGCCGCGCCGCGGCCGTCGTGGACGAGGTCGACGCCGCGGCCAGGGAGCTGGCCGGGCTGCCCGGCGAGCCGGCGACCGTCCGGCTCGGCTGGTTCGCGGCGGCGGGGGCCGCGCTGGTGCCCCGCGCGCTGGCCGAGCTGCGCCGCACGCGTCCGTCCCTCGCGGTCACCGGGCGGGAGGACGGCAGCTCGGCCCTGGTCCGCGCGTTGCGGGCCGGCACGCTGGACCTGGCCCTGCTCAGCTCGGCCCCGCCGTTCCGCGCCCCGGACGCCGAGACGCCGCCGCTGGAGATCGAGATCCTCACCGAGCGTGGCCTGCGGGTGGCCGTCCCCGCCGGGCACCCGCTGGCCCGGGGCGAGTACGTGGACGTCGCCGACCTGCACGGCCGTCCCTGGATCGCCAGCCCGGCCGCCCCGGCGGGCGAGAGCCCCACCCTGGGCGTGTGGCCGGGCCTGGACGAGCGGCCGGAGACGGTGTTCGTCGTCCGCGACTGGCTGGCCAAGCTCGCCCTGGTGGCGGCCGGCTGCGGGCTGACCACGGTGCCGGCGTCGATGGGCCCGGCCGTGCCGGAGGGCGTACGGGTGCTGCCGGTGCGGGGCGGGCCGCGCGAGCAGCGGCGGCTGCTGCTGGCCCGCCTCCCCGGCCCCGTCCCCGGGCCGGTCGCGGACCTGGCGGGCGCGCTGCGCGCCGCCGCCGTCGGCTCCTGAGGCGGCCACCGGTTATGGTGTGGCCTGTGATCCGTGCCGTGGTGGTTGATGTCGACGACACCCTGTGCCTCACCGAGGCCGCGTGCTTCGAGCTGGAGAACGAGGTCCTGGGGCGGCTCGGCCACGGGCCCATGTCCAGGGCGGTGCACGTGGCGACCTGGGGCCGGTCGCTGCACGAGGCCATGCCGCTGCGCTCGCCCGGTCTCGACGTGGCCGCCTACCTGCCCCTGCATCACGCCGTGCTGCGCGAGTACGTGGCGGCCGGGCTGGTCGACGTCGTCCCGGGGGAGAACCTGCGCGCGATCGACGAGCTCAACGCGGCCGGGCGCGCGGTCATGCTGCTGACCTCGCGCGACGAGGCCGAGATGGAGCACCTGATGGCGCCGGGCCACGCGCTCGACGGCCGGATCGCGGCCGTCTACCACGCCGGCAACACCCGCTTCGGCAAGCCCGACCCGCGCGCCTTCGACGAACTGCTGGCCGCCACCGGCCTGGCCCCCGACGAGTGCCTCTACGTGGGCGACTCCCCCACCGACGCGGCGGCGGCCACCGGCGCGGGCCTGCGGTTCGTCGCCTGCATGCAGAGCGGGCTGCGCCGGCCCGCCGACTTCGCCCCGCACCCGGTCGACGCCTTCATCGACGCCTTCCCCGACCTGACCGGCACCGTCGCCCTGCTGGAGGAGGCCGCCCGCGGCCCGCTGACGACGGCCCTCGACTAGCGCGTCCCGGCGTCTGGACAAGGGGGCCGGGGTGGCGTAGAGCCGAGGGTATGAGCGCCTCGGAACTGCCGAACGACGAGCTGCGCGCCGCCGTCGCCGCGCGCCGGGAGCTGGGTCCCGACTACGAGCAGGCCCTGGTGGACTCGTTCCTGGAGCGGGTCGGCCACGAGATCGACCGGAAGGTCGAGGAGCGGCTCGCCCAGCGCGCCCCTCAGGACGGCGGCCACCGCGGGATGTCCGCGGGCCTGGCCTACTTCTCGGTGATCTTCGGTGTGGGCGGGACGATCGCGCTGGTGGGCCAGCCGGACGGGCTGATCGCCGCGATCGTCATGCTGGTCGCCCTCACCGTGATCAACGTGGCCGTCGCCCTGCGCGAGCGCCGCCGCTGAGCGCGCGGGTCAGCCGCGCCGCCGGATCCTCAGCACGTTGTCGACGCGGACGGCCGGCGTGCCGCCCGGGGCGGTCTGGGCGCGTTCGAACTCCTCGGCCCGCAGCACCTCCCACTCCCCCTCGGCCAGCTCCAGAGCGTCCAGCACCTGTTGCGGGGTGGGCAGCTCGACGCGGGCTTCGGGCTCCCACGGCGGGGGGCCGGCGTGCCCGAGCACCAGGAGCTGACCGCCGGGCGCGACGGCCGCGGCGGCGGCGCGCAGGACCTTCTCGCGCGACAGCTCGGCGGGCGAGTGCAGGTAGCTCGCGGTGACCAGGTCGTACTCGCCCTCGGGGAAGGACTCGGCCAGGTCGTGACGCTGCCAGTCGACGCGCTCGGCCACGCCCGCCTCCGCGGCATGGGCGGCGGCGCGGGCCAGGGCCACGCCGGAGATGTCGGCGGCGGTGACCCGCCAGCCGCGGCGGGCCAGCCACACGGCGTCGGCGCCCTCGCCGCAGCCCAGTTCCAGCGCGGTGCCGGGTGCCAGGTCCGCGACCTCCTCGACCAGGCGCGCGTTGGGGTTGCCGCTCCAGATCCGTTCGGACTGCCCGTAGCGGTCGTCCCAGAACTGTTCGCCGGAGACCGGCGCGCCGGCGGCGGCCGCCACCGCGCGGCGGGTCTCCTCCTCGATCAGGTCGGCGTTGATCGCCGCCGCCGCCTTCACTCCCGCGGCGGCGGCGCCGATGACGTTCTCGCCGAGGTTGGCCACGTTCCCGGCCACCCACACGCCGGGGACGCCGGTCGCGCCGGCCGGGTCGGCGGGCACGTGGACGCCCATGACGTGCCCGTTCATGAGCTGCTCGGCCGTCTCGACGCCGAGCCCGGCCAGCAGGGCCGAGCGGGCGGTGAAGCGCGGCGCGACCACGAAGGCCCGGCACGGGACGACGTCGCCGTTCTCCAGGGTGACGCCGGTGAGCGGGCCGGAGTCCGGCGACAGGCCGGCGACCCGCCCTTCGACGACGGTGACGCCGCGCGCGGCCAGCCTGGCCCGGTCCTCCTCGCCGAGCGGCGGGGCGGTGTGCGTGAAGAGCGTCACGTCGTCGCTCCACTGCCGCCACAGCAGCGCCTGGTGGGCGGCGATCGAGCCGGCGGCCAGCACGCCGATCGGCTGGTCGCGTACCTCCCACCCGTGGCAGTACGGGCAGTGCAGCACCTCCCGCCCCCACCGCTCGGCCACGCCGGGCAGGTCGGGCAGCTCGTCCACCAGGCCCGTGGTGACCAGCAGCCGGTCCGCCACGACCGCGGACCCGTCGGCCAGGCGCACGCGGAAACCGCCGGCGTCCAGGCGTTCGGCCGCCACGACGGAGCCGGTGACGAGCTCGCCGCCGTACCCGGTCACCTCGGCGCGGCCGGCGGCCAGCAGGTCGAGCGGCGGGGTGCCCTCCCGGCCCAGGTAGGTGTGCACGCCGCCGGCCGGGGCGTTGCGCGGCCGGCCCTCGTCGATCACCAGCACCCGGCGGCGGGCCCGGCTCAGGGTCAGGGCGCCGCTGAGCCCGGCGGCCCCGCCGCCGACGACCACCACGTCGTACTTGTCGTCCATCGCGTTCCTCCAGAGATGTGCCGATGGCACACTGTGCGTCCCGCGCGACGCGGTTGACAAATGTCGTTGCCGAAATGGCAAGCTGGACCGCATGGACGAGACACCGGATCTCGACGAGGTCCTGCGCGCGGTGGGGCCGCGGCTGCGGGCGTTGCGGCAGCGGCGGGGTGTGACGCTGGCCCAGCTCGCCGAGGCCACGGGCATCTCGGTCAGCACGCTGTCGCGGCTGGAGTCGGGCGGCCGCCGGCCCACGCTGGAGCTGCTGCTGTCGCTGGCGCGCGCCCACCAGGTGCCGCTGGACGAGCTCATCGACGTGCCGCCGACCGGCGATCCGCGGGTGCACCTGCGGCCGGTGTCGCGGCACGGCATGACGTACATCCCGCTGAGCCGGCGTCCGGGCGGGATCCAGGCGTACAAGCACATCTACCCGCCGGGCTGGCCGCACGGCGAGTACGAGCAGCGGGCCCACGAGGGCTACGAGTGGCTCTACGTCCTGTCCGGGCGGCTGCGCCTGCTGCTCGGCGAGCACGACGTGCTGCTGACGGCGGGCGAGGTGGCCGAGTTCGACACCCGCGTGCCGCACGCGTTCGCCAATCCCGGCCCCGAGCCCACGGAGGTGCTCGCCCTGTTCGGGCGGCAGGGCGAGCGCATGCACGTGCGCGCCCGCCCCACCGCCGGATGAGCCGCCGCCCGACGAGCCACCGCCCGACGAGCCGCCGCTCGGGACGTGCCGGTCAGGAGGTGCCGAAGCCGTCCAGCTGCTCGCGCTCCTCCGGGGTGGCGAGCTCCTGGAAGACGGTGATGTGCAGGCCGCCGGGCGCGTCGAGGCGGGCGTTGAGCGACTGCCAGGGGGTGAGCGTGGGCGGGGCCACCTCGTCCGCGCCGGCCGACACCAGGCGGGCGGTGGTCGCACGGGAGTCGTCCACCTCGAAGGCGACCCGGAGCTTGGGCGCCACCTGCCGGCCCACCTCGACGTCGTCGATCATCTTCTTCTGGGCGGGGTTCGCGATCTCCAGGGTGGCCCGGCCCGCGTCGAGGATGGCCACGCGGGCGCCGTCGCCGGAGGAGTAGGCGGCCTCCTCGGGCAGGCCGAGCACGTCGCGGTAGAAGGTCAGCGCCGCCTCGTAGTCCTCCGCCTCGACGACCAGCCGGAGCTGTCGGACGGCCGGGGCGTCGGGGTGGTCGTTCATGGGTTCTCCTCATCGGATGCGGACGATCACCCCCGCCAACCCGCGCCGCGGCCGGTACATTCCCTTTCCTGGCTCGTTCAGGCCGCGGTCAGGGCCTTGACCAGGTCGTCGAGGACGACGCCGGCGGCCAGCGGGGCGCCGCGGGTGCTCCAGACGGAGCCGTTCACCGGCACGACGTGCCCCGCCCTGACCGCTTTCAGCTCCTTGAACGCGGGCGTCCGCCGCACCTCGTCGAGCGTCTTCTCGCCGTCGGTGGTCAGCGTGGAGACGAACAGCCATTCGCCGTCGATGTCCGACAGCGCCTCCAGGCTGAGCGGCATGGAGTGGGCGGTGCCGTCCTTGTCCTGGGCGGCGGGACGGGTCAGGCCCAGGTCGGTGGCGACAAAACCGGCGAACTGCCGCTTCTCCATCCAGCTCGGGCCCTGCGGGTTCCAGCGCACGATGCTCACCTCGGCCGGCCTGATCCTGGCCTTGGCCGCGGCGACGCGGGCGTCGTAGTCGGCCATGACCTTCCTGGCCGCGTCCAGCTTGTTGAGCGCGTTGCCGACGCCCATGAACGACAGCTTCCAGTCGTCGGCGGGGGCCATCGTGACCACGGTGGCCGGGGTGACCTTGCGGAGCTGGTCGAGCACCTGCTGGTCCTGGAGGTCGCCGGCGAGGATGAGGTCCGGACGGGCCTCGACGACCTTGTCGATGACCGGCTGCAGCAGGTTGCCCACGACCGGGATGCCCTTCACCTTGTCGGCCAGGTAGGCCGGCGGCGTGTCGATGCCCTGGCCGTTGGTGATGCCCACCGGGGTCACGCCGAGGGCCAGGACGGCGTCCAGGTCCTCCTGGGTGAGGGTGACCACGCGCTTGGGCTCGGCCGGGACCTTGATCAGGGTGCCGGTGGCGTCCTTGACCTCCCGGACGGCCGGCGCCGCGGCGGCGGACGCGCCCGGCGCGGCGGGTGCGGAGGACGCGCCCGGCGCGGCGGGTGCGGAGGACGCGCCGCACGCCACGGCGGTCAGGACGGCGGCGGCGGCGACGAGCAGTCCGCCGACCCTGCGGAGAGGGGCCATACGAGCTCCCGAGCTAAGAAATGAGGTAAGCCTTACCTTTTTTAGGTTAGCCTTACCTTATGTTTACGCAAGTCCGGGCCTTCGGACTGGGCGCCGCCGCGCTGCTGGCCCTGTGCGCGGCGTCCATGCTCACCGGCGCGGGCCGGGTCGCCCCCGGGCAGGTCCTCGACCACCTGCTCGGCGGCGGCGGGGACGACCACCTGCGCATGGTGGTGGACACACTGCGCCTGCCCCGGACGCTGGCCGCCCTCGTCGTCGGCGCCGCGCTCGGGGTCTCGGGCATGCTGCTGCAGTCGGTCACCCGCAACCCGCTGGCCGAGACCGGGCTGCTCGGCGTGAACGCGGGCGCCGCCCTCGGCGTGGTGACCGGGATCGTCACCGCCGGGGCGCAGACCGGGGGCGCGTACCTGGGATGGGCGCTCGGCGGCGCGCTGCCGGCCACCGGGGTCGTGCTCGCGATCGGGGCCCGGCTCTCGCCGCTGAAGCTGGTGCTGGCCGGGGCCGCCCTGTCGGCCACGCTCACCGGGATCACCACGGCCGTGCTGGTGGCCGACCCGGTCACGTTCGACCAGTACCGGTTCTGGATCCTCGGCTCGCTGGCCGGGATCCCCATGGACCGGGTGCTGGCGATCGCGCCGGCGGTCGCGGCGGGGCTGGTCATGGCGGCCGTAGCGGCCCGGCCGCTGGCGGCGCTGGCGCTCGGCGACGACCTGGCCGTCGCGCTCGGGCACCGGCCGGGGCGCACGCGGCTGTGGGTGACGATGGCGGTGACGCTGCTCAGCGCCGCGGCGGTCGCGGTGGCCGGCCCGATCGGCTTCCTCGGCCTGCTGGCCGGTTACCTGTCCAGGTCCCTGGGCGGGGGGCGGGTGGGGCCGCGGATCGTGCTGTCCGGGCTGGCCGGGGCGGTGGTGCTGCTGGGGGCCGACGTGCTGGCCCGGGTGGTCATGCGGCCGTACGAGGCGCCCGTGGCGCTGCTGGTCGCCGTGCTGGGGGCGCCGGTGCTCGTCGTGGTGGCCCGGTCGCGGGCGGTGGCCGCCGGGCCCGGTGACCTGGTCCCGTCCCGCGCGCCGCGGCGGCGGCCCGCCCGCGGGGCAGCGCGGGCGGGTGGGCCTTCGCCTTCCGACGCGCGCGTCGTGCGGGGGCGGGGCTGGTCGGTGCTGGTGCCCGTACGGTCCTCCGTGGCGGCGGCGGTGTTGCTGGCGGTCACCGCGGTGGCCGTCGTGGCGGCGGTGGCGGCCGGGCAGTCGGGCATGACGGCCGGGCAGGCGCTGAGTGCCCTGGCGGGCGCGGGCGAGGGCGGGCACGTGCTGCTCGTCCAGGAGATCAGGCTGCCGCGGGTGGTGGCGGGGCTGGTGGCCGGGGCGGCGCTCGGGCTGTCCGGCTGCCTGACCCAGGCGCTGGCCCGCAACCGGCTGGCCACCCCCGACATGCTCGGCATCAACCAGGGCGCGGTCATCGCCATCATGGTCGCCGGGATGGCGTCCGCCTCGGGCACGCTGTTCGCCCACTGGTGGATCGGTCCCGTGGGCGCGCTGGCCGCCGCCGTGGCGGTGTTCGCCGTCTCGGGCGGCGTCGGCCGGCAGGGTTACCGGTTCATCGTGACGGGGCTGGCGCTGACCACGCTGGCCGGCGCGCTCACCCAGTCGCTGCTGGCCTGGCAGGGGCTCGGCTCGGCCACGGCCGTGCACTCCTGGAGCGTGGGCAGCCTGGCCGGGCGCGGCTACTCCGTCGCCCTGCCCGTGGCCGCCGGGCTGGCGGTGCTGGTCCCGGCCGCGCTCGCGCTGGCCCGCCGGGTGGCGGTGCTGCGCTTCGACGAGGACGTCAGCGCCGGGCTCGGCGTCGATCCGGGCCGGACCAGGATCGCCCTGCTGGCGCTCGCCGTCGTACTGGCCGGGCTGGCGGCGGGCGTGGCCGGGCCCGTCGCGTTCGTGGCCCTGGCCGCGCCCGTCGTCGCCGCCCGGCTGGCAGGACCGGCCCGGTTGCCCCTGGTCGGCGCGCCGCTCACCGGGGCGGCGCTGGTCGTGATCGCCGACACGGCCGGACGCGTGGCCGCCGACGGCGCCGAGATCCCCGTGGGCGTCGTGACCAGCATCCTGGGCGGCCCCTTCCTGCTGTGGACCCTGCTGTCGGACCGGAGGCCGTGACATGACACCCGTTACCACCCCGATCGTCGAGCCCGCCGGCACGTCCGGCCGGTGCAAGGTGACGTTCCTCTGGCGGCCCAGGTCGCGCCACGAGCAGGCGGTCGTGCTGATCAACACGATGACCGACCGCGACCGGCACGCGGGCGACATCAGCAGACATGTCATGACCCGCCGTCCGGGCAGCGACCTGCTCCACCTGACCTACGAGCTCGACGCCGACCTGCGGGCCGGCTACCAGATCCTGCCCTGCGACCGGCTGCCGGGCACCGACCGGGACTCCTGGCTCCAGGTCATGCGCACGGCCGTGCCGGATCCGGGCAACCCGCTCACCGTGCCCGGCCCGCCGGACCGGCGTCCCTCATCGTTGCTGGAGCTGCCGCAGGCGCCGCCGCAGCCGTACCGGGAGCGCCGGCCGGGCGTGCCGCGCGGCCGGGTCGGCCAGGCGCGGTCGGGCGGGCGGCGGGTGTGGGTCTACACGCCGCCCGGCCCGGCCGCCGGTCCCCTTCCCGTCGTGGTGCTGCTGGACGGCGAGGTGTGGGCCGGGCGCGTCGCGCCCACCCTGGACAATCTGGTGAACGAGGGCCGCCTCCCGCCGCTCGTCGTGCTGATGCCCGACTCGGTGGACCGGCCGGCCCGGCTGCGGGAGCTGGCCTGCCACGAGCCGTTCGTCCGCTACCTGGCCGACGACCTGCTGCCGTGGGCGGAGCGCACGTGGCGGGCGACCAGCGACCCGGGGCTGACCGTGATCGCGGGGCAGAGCCTCGGCGGGCTGACCGCCTCCTACGCCGCGCTCCTCGCGCCCGGACGGTTCGGCAACGTCCTGTCGCAGTCGGGGTCGTACTGGTGGCCCGACGAGGATCCGGAACGGCTGACCCGCCGGTACGCCGCCGTCCCGAGGCTGCCGGTGCGCTTCCACGTCGAGGCCGGCCGGCTGGAGTGGATGCTGCTGGAGGAGAACCGCCGCTTCGCCGGCACCCTCGCCGCCCAGGGGTACGAGGTGAGCTACACCGAGTACAACGGCGGCCACGACCCGGCCTGCTGGCTCGGCGGCCTGGCCGACGGCCTCACCGACCTCGCGGCGGGCTGGCTGTGAACGTCAGGGACGCGATCCGCCGCCGCGCCGAGGCCCACGCCCCCGAGCTGGTCGCGCTCAGCCACCGGATCCACGCCCACCCCGAGACCGCGTTCGAGGAGCACCGGGCGGCCTCCTGGACCGCGGGCCTGCTCGAAGCGGGCGGGTTCGCGGTGACGGCGGGCGCGGGCGGCCTGCCGACGGCCTTCTCCGCCTCTCTCGGCAGCGGCCCGCTGACCGTGGCCTTCTGCGCCGAGTACGACGCGCTGCCCGGCCTCGGCCACGCCTGCGGCCACAACGTGATCGCCGCCGCCTCGGCCGGCGCGGGCCTGGCGCTGGCCCCGTTCGCCGACGAGCTGGGGCTGACCGTGAAGGTCGTCGGCACCCCGGCCGAGGAACGCGGCGGCGGCAAGGCGCTGCTGCTGGAGGCGGGGGTGTTCGACGGCGTGGACGCCGCCATGATGGTGCATCCCGGGCCGTTCGAGACCGTCCGGTTCCGCTCGTTCGCGCTCGGCACCCTGGACGCCGAGTACACCGGACGGGCCGCGCACGCGACCCTCGCCCCGCACGAGGGCCGCAACGCGGCCGACGCGGTGACGCTGGCCCAGGTGGCGATCGGCCTGCTGCGCCAGCAGCTCCCGCGCGACCTGCGCGTGCACGGCGTGGTCACCTCGGCGGGCGAGGCCCCCAACGTCATCCCGGCCAGGTCCACGGCCTCCTACGAGATCAGGGCCGCCGCCGCGCGGGACCTGGCGGGGCTGCGGGCGCGGGTGGAGTCCTGCTTCCGCGGCGCGGCGACGGCGACCGGCTGCGAGCTGCGGCTGACCCGGCCGGAGCCCGACTACCTGGACTTCCGCGACGACGCCGCCCTGGCCCGTCTGTACGCGGCCAACGCCGCCGCGCTGGGCCGCCCGGGGCCGGTGGAGCGTGAGCCGTTCGCGGTGACGGACATGGGGAACGTGTCGCACGTCGTGCCCGCCGTCCACCCCATGCTGGACATCGGGGCGGGCGGGGCCGCGCCGCACGAGCCGGGGTTCGCGGCCGCGGCGGCGGCCCCGGCGGCCGACCGCGCGCTGGTGGAGGCGGCCGTCCTGCTCGCACTGACAGCCGCCGACCTGGCGCTCACCCCGTAGCCCCGGACGTCCCGCACGATCGCAGACCTGGCGCTCACCCGGTAGTCGCGCGGCACCCGCACGGTCGCCGACCTGGCGCTCACCCCGTAGCCCCGGCCGGCCGCCGGCTTGGTGCTCAGCCGGTGGGTTCGGCCTTGCGCGCGGTGACCGCGGCGGGCCGGAGCAGCGCCGCGGTGCCGCAGGCGGCCAGCAGGAACGCCGCGGCGGCCAGCAGTGCGGCGCGGTACCCGGCCAGGGCCGCGGCCGCGGCGCACACGCCGACGCCGAGCCCGCCGCCGAGCATGCGCAGCGACTGGAACAGGGTCATGGCCCGGCCCATCACCTGCGGCCCGACCGTCGTGAACGCCGACACCTGCACCGCCGTCACAGCCTGCCCGAGCACCAGGCCCACGGCGAACATGACGGCCCGCAGCGTCCAGGGGCCCGGCTCGGCCAGCGCGAGGAACGCGAACAGCGCCGCGCCGCCGAGCAGCCCGGCCGCCACCACCCGCCGCTCGCCCCAGCGGGCGCAGGCGCGGTCCACCAGGAACCCGGCGGCCATGAGCCCCAGCGCCTCGGGGAAGACGACGAGACCGGCGTCGGTGGCCGTGGCCGCCAGCGCGTCCTGGTACATCAGGGGGAAGGCGAACAGCATGCCGAGCAGCCCGGCGGCCGACAGCGTGGCGGTGGCCGCGCCGCGCAGGAAACCGCGGTCGGCCAGCAGCACGTCGCGCACGTCCAGCCATCCGCCCCCCGTGCTCCCGCCCGTGCCCTTGGACCTCCCGCCGCCCGTGCCCCCGCCCGTCCCGCCGCCCGTCCCGCCGCCCGTGCCGGGGGCGGGCCGCGGCGCGGCGGCGCCGGTGAGCAGGGCCGCCGCGCCGAGCGGCAGGTTGACCAGGAACGCCCAGCGCCACGAGAGCGTGTCGGCCAGCAGGCCGCCGAGCACCGGACCGAGCGCGGGCGCGAGCGCGGTCGGCACCACGATGTGCCGGGACAGCCGCATGCGCTCCTCGGGGGCGTAGGCGGCGAACAACATGGCCATCCCGGCGGGCGTCAGGACGCCGCCCGCCGCTCCCTGCAGCACCCGGAAGCACACCAGCGACCCCAGGTCCCACGACAGCGCGCACAGCCCGGAGGCCGCCGTGAACGCGGCGAGCGCGGCCAGGAAGACGCGCGACGCGCCGTACCGGTCGCACAGCCAGCCGGCGACCGGCATGGCGATCGCGAGGCTGGCCAGGAACGCCGACTCCACGGCGTTCGCCGCGGCGGGCGGCACGCCGAGGTCGGCCGCGACGGCGAACAGCGCCGGGTTGACGATCGTCGCGTCCAGGCCGCTCACGCACATCGCCGTGACGTAGGCGGCCAGTACGCGGCCCCTCACCGGCGCAGGCTGCGGGGGCGCAGGTCGGTCCAGGACGCCTGGACGTAGGCCAGGCAGGCGGCCCGGCCGTCCGGCCCGAAGCGCACCGACCAGCCGTCGGGGACGGCGGCGAAGGAGGGCCACAGGGAGTGCTGGTCCTCGTCGTTGGCCAGGACGAGGAACTGCCCGTCCGGGTCGTCGAAGGGGTTCACGGGGTGTGCTCCTGGGTCGCGGGGGCGGCGCCACGGGGGCCGGGGCCGCCTGGTCGGTCGATTCCGTCGAGGTGGTCGAGATGATCGAGGCGGTCGAGGTGGTCGAGGCGGGCGGCGACGATCGCGGCGATCTCGGCGATCGGGCCCGGCTGTGTCATGTCCTTGTGGCTGCAGGCCACGTCGTGCGTCTCGATCGTGCCGCCGACGTGCGGGCGCCAGGCGTCCGCGGTCAGGGTGTCGTCCACCGTGTCGACGGTGGCGCGGAAGAACAGCACGTCGCCGTCGAAGCGGCGGGTGTCGAGGGCGCGGACGAGGCGGTTGGTGTTGAGGTAGAGGTCCTTCAGCTCGGCCAGCGTCCCGGCCGGCAGCCCGGCCAGGGGGCTGGACTCGCGGCGCAGGATCTCCGCCACCCGCTCCAGCGTGAGGGCGGCGTCGGGGGCGAAGCCGGCCATCGTGAGCAGCGCCTCCAGCGCCTCGGCCTCGTCGGACGGCGGCAGGTCGCGCATGCCCTCGGCGGGGTAGGCGTCCAGGACGGCCAGCAGCGCGACCTCCTGCCCGGCCAGCCGGAGCTGCACGGCCATCTCCTGGGCGATGATCCCGCCGGTGGACCAGCCCAGCAGGTGGTAGGGGCCGCGCGGGCGCACCAGCCTGAGCTGGGCCACGTAGTCGGCGGCCAGGCGGCGCAGCGAGGTGGGCAGGTGGTCGCGGCGGGCCTGCAGCCCGTAGATCGGGCGGTCCCGGACGTGCCGGAGGAGGCCGCCGTAGCACCAGCTCAGCCCGCCCGCCGGGTGCACGCAGAACAGCGGCGGGCGGGAGCCGGACTCGCGCAGCGGCAGCAGCGTCCGCAGCGGGTCGGTGCGCGCGCCGCCCTGTGCCAGGGCGGTGAGCGCGGCGGCGGTCGGCGCCTCGAACAGCGCGCCGACGGACACCTCGGCGCCGAACACCTCCTTGACCCTGGCCACCAGCCGGACCGCGAGCAGGGAGTGGCCGCCGAGGTCGAAGAAGCCGTCGTCCACGCCGACCCGGGGCAGGCCGAGCACCTCGGCGAACAGCGCGCACATCGCCTCCTCGCGCGGCCCGTCCGGCAGCCGGCCGCCGCCGGTGGGGACCTCGGGGGCGGGCAGGGCGGCGCGGTCGAGCTTGCCGTTCACGGTGAGCGGCAGCGCGGGCACCCGGACGACGGCGGCCGGCACCATGTAGCCGGGCAGCACCCGCGCCACGAACGCCCGCACCTCCCCCACGTCGGCGTCCGCGGCGAAGGCGGGCCCCTCGGAAGCGGGCCCCTCGGAAGCGGGCCCCTCGGAGGTGAATCCCTCGGAGGCGGTTCCGGCGGGGGCGGTTCCGGCGGGGGCGGTTGCGGCGGGGGCGGTTGCGGCGGGGGCGGTTGCGGCGGGTGGGACGATGTAGGCGGTGAGGCGCTGGTCGCCGGGGCGGTCCTCGCGGACGATCACGGCGGCCTGGGCGACCGACGGGTGCCGCAGCAGGGCCGCCTCGACCTCGCCCGGCTCGATGCGGAAGCCGCGCACCTTGACCTGCTGGTCGGCGCGGCCCGCGTAGTCGAGCGTGCCGTCGGCGCGCCATCTGGCCAGGTCGCCGGAGCGGTACATGCGGGTGCCGGGCCGTCCGAAGGGGTCGGCGACGAACCGTTCGGCGGTAAGACCGGGCCGGCCGAGGTAGCCGCGGGCGAGGCCGTCCCCGGCGACGTACAGCTCGCCGACCACGCCGGGAGGCACCGGCCGCAGGCGGTCGTCCAGGACGTAGACCCGCAGGTCCGGGATGCCGCGCCCGATCGGGCTGCCGTGCTGCTCGCCGGGCGGCAGCACGTGATGGGTGACGTGCACGGTCGTCTCGGTGATGCCGTACATGTTGACCAGCCGCGGCCCGGCCGGGCGGCGGGCCCGCCAGGGGGCGAGGCGGGCGGGCTCCAGCGCCTCGCCGCCGAAGATCACGTACCGCAGGGCCAGGTCGCGGCCGTCGTCGGCGGCGATGAGCTGGTAGAACGCCGACGGCGTCTGGTTGAGCACGGTGACCCGCTCGCGTTCCAGCAGGGCGAGCAGGTCGCCCGGGGACCGGCTGGTCTCGTACGGCACCACGACCAGGCGGCCGCCGTACAGCAGGGCGCCCCACAACTCCCACACCGAGAAGTCGAAGGCGTAGGAGTGGAACAGCGTCCACACGTCGCCGGGGCCGAACCCGAACCACGCGTCGGTGGCCGACAGCAGCCGGACGACGTTGTGGTGGGTGACGACCACGCCCTTGGGCCGCCCGGTGGAGCCGCTGGTGTAGATGACGTACGCGGCGTCCCCCGGACGCAGGTCGCGCTCCGGGTCGTGGTCCAGCCAGTCGCCGAGGTCGCCCAGCCAGGACGCGTCCACGACGCACACCGGCCCGGCGTCGGCGATCATGTGGTCGGTCCTGGCGGCCGGGTGGGACGGGTCGAGCGGCAGGTAGGCCGCGCCCGTCTTGACCACCGCGAGCAGCGCCGCCACCAGGTCGGGCGAGCGGGGCAGCGACAGCGCGACGACGGCGCCGGGCCGGGCGCCGTGGGCGATGAGCTTGTGCGCCAGCCGGTTGGCGCGCGCGTTCAGCTCGGCGTACGTCCAGGTGTCCACGGCGACGGCGTCCGGGGTGCGGCGGGCCTGGGCCTCGAAGAGGCCGGGCAGGGTGCCGCCGGGCTCGCTGACCAGGTCGCCGTTCCACTCCTCGACCAGGGTGCGGCGTTCGGCGGCGTCGAGCAGGTCGTACGAGCCGAGCGGCCGGTCCGGATCGGCCACCGCCTGTTCCAGCAGGCGGGTCAGCCGGCCGGCGAGGGCGCGGGCGGTGGCCCGGTCGAACAGGTCGCGGTTGTACTCCAGGAACCCCGCGCCGGACGGGCCGACGTTCAGGGTCAGGTCGAACTTCGCCGTCCCGGTGTGGACGACCTCGACGCCGGGCGGTTCGGCGGCGTCCTGGTGGACGAGCATGACCTGGAACAGCGGGTGCCGGTCGCGCGACCTGGGCGGGTTGAGCGCCTCGACGAGCCGGTCGAAGGGCAGCTCGGCGTGGTCGAACGCGGTCAGGTCGGCGGCCTTGACCCGGTCCAGCAACTCGGCGAACGACGGGTCGCCCGAGGTGTCGGCGCGCAGCACGAGGGTGTTGACGTAGAAGCCGACGCTGCCGTCCAGGGCGCTGTGGCCGCGGCCGGCGACGGGCGTGCCGATCGGGATGTCGGTGCCCGCGCCGAGCCGGGTGAGCAGGGCGGCCAGGGCGGCGTGCAGCACCATGAAGACGCTGGCGCGGGCGCGGCGGGCCAGCGCCTCGACCTCGGCCATGAGGGCGGGCCGGAACGTCACGGGGACCGTGCCGCCCGCGCCGCCCAGCACGGCGGGCCGTGGCCGGTCGAAGGGCAGGTCGAGCCGGTCCGGCAGGCCGGCCAGCGTGGCCCGCCAGTGTTCCAGGCCGGTCAGGGGCAGGTCGCGCTGCCACAGCGTGTAGTCGGCGTACTGGACGGGCGGCGGCCCGAACGCCGGCGCCTGTCCGCTCCGGCGGGCCTCGTAGGCCGCCCTCAGGTCCCCGACCAGCGGCCCCGCCGACCAGCCGTCGCCCGCGATGTGGTGCAGGACGAGCATCAGCACGTGCTCGTCGCGCCCGAGCCGCAGCAGGTGGGCGCGGAAGGGCGGCTCGGCGGCCAGGTCGAAGCCGCGGCGGGCGATCCGGCGCATGGCCGCGGCGGGCTCGGCCGGCTGCCAGACGGGCATCGGGACGCTGTGCCGGTCCAGGACCCGCTGGCAGGGGACGCCGTCGCGTTCGGGGAAGACCGTGCGCAGGATCTCGTGCCGGGCCACGACGTCGTCGAGCGCGGCCCGCAGCGCGGCGCGGTCCACGTCGCCGCCGAGCCGCAGCGCCAGCGGGATGTTGTACGTCGGGCTGGGCCCCTCCATCCGGTACAGGAACCAGAGCCTGGCCTGCGCGGACGACAGCGGCACCGGGTCGGGCCGCATCGCCGCCGGCCCGGTCCGCGGGGACGGGAACAGGGGCGGCCGGGGGGCGGCGGTGACGCCGAGCCGGGCCGCGAGCCCGGCCGGGGTGGGGGCGTCGAACACGGTCCTGATCGGCACGGCGGCGCCGAAGGTCTCCCTGATGCGCACGGTGAGGCGGGCGGCCAGCAGCGAGTGGCCGCCCAGGTCGAAGAAGCCGTCCTCGGGGCCCGCCGCCGGGAGGTTCAGCACCTCGGCGAACAGCGCGCACATGGTCTCCTCGGCGGCGTTCGCGGGCCCGCGGCCGGTGGCGGCCCTGGCCTCGGGGGCGGGGAGGGCGGCCCGGTCGAGCTTGCCGTTGGGCGTACGGGGCAGCGCCTCCAGGGTGACGACCTGGGCGGGCGTCATCCCGGCAGGCAACCGCGCGGCCGCGAACCGCAGCAGCTCCGCGCCGGTCGGGAGGTCCGCGCCGGGTGGGCTGGGGATGACGTAGGCGACCAGGCGGCCGGAGTGGGCGGCGACCGCGGCCGCGGCCACCGACGGGTGCTCCTCCAGCACCGCCTCGACCTCGGCCGGCTCGATCCGCACGCCGCGTACCTTGACCTGGTCGTCGGCCCGGCCCAGCAGCTCCAGCCGTCCGGGGGAGGCCCAGCGGGCGCGGTCGCCCGTCCGGTACAGCCGTGACCCGCCGGGACCGGCGACGAACCGCTCGGCCGTCAGGTCGGGACGCCCGAGGTAGCCGCGGGCCAGCCCCTCCCCCGCCAGGTACAGCTCGCCGACGGCGCCCGGCGGCGCCGGTTGCAGCGCGTCGTCGAGCACGTGCGCCGACGAGCCCGCGGTGGGCCCTTCCGAGCCGTCGCCGAGCCAGGTGTAGGCGTCCACGGTGGCCTCGGTGGGGCCGTAGTGGTTGACGGCGAACGTGCGCTCGCGCAGCGCCCGCCACAGCGGGCCGGGCACGGCCTCGCCGCCGACCACGACGACGCGCGGCGGCTCGGCCAGCAGGCCGGGCAGCTCCTTCAGGTGGGAGGGGGTCAGGTCCAGGTAGTCGACGCCGTGCTCGCGGACGTAGGCGGTCAGGGCCTCGGGGTCGCGGTAGCGGTCGTCGCCGAGCAGGTGCAGCTCGTGGCCGCCGATCATCCACAGCAGCGGGTCCAGCGAGGCGTCGAACGAGAACGACGCGGTGTGCGCGACGCGCAGCCGCCCGCCGTCCGGGAACAGGCGCTCGCGGTGGGAGTCCAGGAGGGCGGCGAGCCCGCCGTGGGTGCCCACGACGCCCTTGGGCCGGCCGGTGGAGCCGGAGGTGTAGATGACGTACGCGGCGTCGCCCGGCCCGGGGAGAGGCAGCGGATCCGGCGTGCCGGAGGCGTCCCCGGCCCAGCCTGGGGCGTCCCCCGCCCAACCTGGGGCGTTCCCGGCCCAGCCGGGGGTGAGCACGACGGACGGGGCGGCGTCGGCCAGCATGAGGGCGCGCCGCTCCGCCGGGTAGGAGGGGTCCACCGGCAGGAAGGCCGCGCCGCTGCGCAGCACCGCCAGCAGCGCCACCACCAGCTCGGCCGAGCGCGGCAGGACGACGGCCACGACCCGCTCCGGGCCCGCGCCGCCGGCGGCCAGCCGCCGGGCCAGCCGGTCCACCCGCGCGCCCAGCTCCTCGTAGGTGAGCCTGTCGCCGTCGCACACCAGGGCCGTCTCGGCGGGCGTCAGCCGGACGCGTTCCAGGAAGGCGTCCACCACGGTCCGCCCAGCGGTCCGCCCAGCGGTCTGGCCGTCTGTCCGCCCGGCGGTCCGGCCGTCCGTGCGGCCGTCCGTGCGGCCGTCGGCCCGCCTGGTGGCGCGACCGGTGGCGGGGCCGGTGGCGCGACGGGTGGCGTGGCGGGTGGCGTGGCCGGTTCGTGGTGGGGCTTCGGGGGGAAGGGCCGCGCGGTCGTCGGCGGTGAGGAGGGGGAGGCGGCCGAGCGGGGTGTCCGGGGAGGCGCCGGTCAGGGTGGTGAGGAAGCCGGCCAGGCGTCGGGTGTGGGCGGCCAGCGCGGCCTGGTCGTAGCGGGCGGCGTTGCCGTCGAGTTCCAGGGTGAGGCGGTCGCCGTCGGGCAGCAGGGCCACGGCCAGGTCGTCCACCGGTCCGGCGGCCAGGTTGGTGACGGTGCCGGTCGCGTTGCCGAACTTCGTCTCGGCCGGGAACGGCTTGATGTTGAGCAGCGGGCCGAACAGGGCCCGCGACGTCCCGCCGAGTCCCAGGTCGCGGCGCAGGTCCTCGATGCGGTAGCGGCCGTGGCGGCGGGCCTCGGCGATCCGGCGGGCGGCCTGCCCGACCAGGTCGCCGACCGTGCGCGCGGGCCGTACGTCGAGCCGGACCGGCAGCACGTTGACCGTCAGGCACGGCACGCGGACGGCGGCCCCGGTGCGGTTCATCAGCGGCAGCCCGACCAGCACGTCGGTGCCGCCGGTGAGCCGTCCCACGTAGCAGGCCAGGCCGGCGGCGGCGACGTCGGCCCAGGTGGCGCGGGCGGCGCGGGCCAGGGCGTCCCACCGGGGCAGGGACGGCAGGACGGCGCGCCGCCGTACGACCTCACGGGCCGACAAGGGGGGCGTCCCGGCGAGCCCGGCGACCTCGCGGGCCGACAAGGCGGGCGTCCCGGCGAGCCCGGCGGGCTCGGGGGCGCCGGCCAGCCGCTCCAGCCAGTACGCCCGGTCGCCGGCCCGCCGTTCCGAGGCCAGGTACGCCTCCTCCTCGGCCAGCAGCGCCGCCATCGACCCGAACGGCCCCGCCCCCGGCGCCAGCCCGTCGGCCAGCGCCGTGTAGATGTCGGCGGTCCGGCCGACCAGCATCGACAGGGCGTAGGCGTCGATGAGGATGTGGTGGGCCCGCAGGTACCAGACGTGGTGGTCGCCGGCCAGGCGCAGCAGCGCGTGCCGCGACAGGGGGCCGGTGACGACGTCCACGGGCGCGGCCAGGTCGGCCCGCATCCAGGCGTCGGCCGCGGCCTCAGGGTCGGGCTCGCCGCGCAGGTCCAGCACGGTCAGGCAGCCGCGCAGCGAGTCGTAGTCGGGCAGGTACTGGGCCGGTTCGGCGGTGAAGCGCACGCGCAGCGGCTCGGCCTCGGCCAGGCAGCGTTCCAGCGCCCGCGCGAAGAGGGCCGGGTCGAGCGGGCCGCGCAGGTCGATGCGGTCCGCGGCGTTGTAGACGGGGTTGGCGGGGTCCAGGCGCTGGGCGAGCCAGATCCCGGCCTGGGCGCCCGTGAGCGGCATGGTCTGCAGGGTCACGCGGGCCGCTCCTCGGGAACGCGGGGACGGGTCGGGACGGCGGTCACGTGAGCAGCTCCGCCCAGGCCGCGATGGTGGGCCGGTCCACGAGGTCGGGGAAGCCGATGTCGCGGCCCTCCCGCTTCCACGCCTCGATGAGCGTCATCACCCTGATGGAGTCCAGGCCGGCGTCCAGCAGGTCGTCGTGCGGGCCGAGCTCGGCGGGCTCGACGTACAGCAGGCCGGCGATCTGGGCGCGCAGGCGCTCCTCGGCCTCAGACACCGGCCACCGCCCCCGACAGGGCGCGGCTGACGCGGGTGGTCGTGGTGGTGACGGCGCACCGCTCGGCGGCGTAAGTGAGGGCCATCTCGTGGTGCTGCCGGGAGAAGTCGGCGACGGCGTCGGCGACGACGAACGCCTGCACGTCCCGCATGAACGCCTCACAGGCGGTCATCAGCACGCCGATGTGGGCGTACACCCCGCAGATGACGAGCTGGTCGCGACCCTGCCCGGCCATCAGCTCGGCGAGCCCGGTGCGCTGGTAGGCGCTGTAGCGCCACTTGGTGAGCAGCACGTCGCCGTCGCCGGGCGCCAGTTCGTCGGCGATCGCGGCCTCGCGCGGGTCGGCGCCGATGCCGGTGCCCCAGAAGTCCAGCAGCAGGCCGCGCTGCTCGGCGCTCTGGGCGCCGGGCTGGGCGGAGTAGACGACGGGCACGCCCAGCTCGGCGCACCGCTCGCGCAGCGCCAGCACGTTGGCCATCAGCTCGACCATCGGCGAGCGGCCGGGGGTGAAGGCGCGCAGGAAGTAGTTCTGCATGTCGTGCACGAGCAGCACGGCCCGGCGCGGGTCGGGCCGCCAGTCCACCCGGTTGGCCGGGAGCTCGGACGGCATGGCGTACGGTTCGATCCTGGGGATCGGCATGTCATGTCCTTTCGCGGAGGTGGCGCTTGCTGACCTTGCCGACCGCGGTCTGCGGGAAGGCGTCGACGAACTCGAACCGGTCAGGGATCTTGAAGACGGCGATGCCGCGCCCGCGCAGGAACGCGCGCAGCTCGGCCCCGCTGGGCGGGTCGCCGCGGCAGATGACGTAGGCGCAGGCCCGCTCCCCCAGGTAGGGATCGGGCACGGCGACCACGCTGGCGTCGTGGACCGCCGGGTGGGCCAGCAGGTGGTTCTCGACCTCCTCGCCCGAGATCTTCTCGCCGCCCCGGTTGATCTGGTCCTTGGCGCGTCCCTCGACGACCAGGTGGCCGGTGGGGGTGCGGCGGACGATGTCGCCGGTGCGGTAGAAGCCGTCGTCGGTGAAGGCGGTCCTGTTGTGCTCCTCGGCCCGCCAGTAGCCGCGGATGGTGTACGGGCCGCGGGTCAGCAGGTGGCCCTGGTCGCTGTCGCGGCCGTCGTCGTCCAGGACGCGGATCTCGTCGTCGGGCGAGATGGGACGGCCCTGGGTGGCGACGATGGTCTCCTCGTCGTCGTCCAGGCGGGTGTAGTTGACCAGGCCCTCGGCCATGCCGAACACCTGCTGGAGCGTGCAGCCGAGCTCGGGCCGCACCCGCTTGGCCGCCTCCCGGCCGAACTTGGCGCCGCCGACCTGGAGCACCTCCAGGCTGGACAGGTCGTGGCCGGTGGTGGCGGCGGCGTCCAGCCAGACCAGGGCGAGCGGCGGGACGAGCGCCGCGATCGTGACGCGCTCGCGCTCGACGAGCGGGAAGCAGGTGCCGGGGCTGGGGTCGGGGGCCAGCACGGACGCGGCCCCGGCGCTCAGCGCCCCGAACACGCCGGGCGAGCTCATCGGGAAGTTGTGCGCGGCGGGCAGCGCGCACAGGTAGACGCTGTCCGGCCGCAGCGCGCAGATCTCGGCGCTGGCGCGGAAGCTGTAGATGTAGTCGTCGTGGGTGCGCGGGATGAGCTTGGGCAGGCCGGTGCTACCGCCGGACAGCTGCAAGAAGGCGACGTCGCCGGGCGCGGGGCGGTGTGGGCCGCTCTCGCTCGGGTCGCCTTCGTCCGGGTCGGTCTCGGGGAGCTCGCCGAGGACGTGCGCGGGCGTGCCGGGGGCGTAGGCCCGGTGCTCGTCGTCGGGGCAGATGTAGGCGGCGGCCTCGGTGAAGGAGCAGAAGTAGGAGATCTCGGCCGAGCGGTGGCCGGGCAGCGCGAACACCGGCCAGGCGCCGATCCGGAACAGCGCGAAGCACACCTGGTGGAACTCGGGCACGTTGGGGAGCTGGACCACGACGCGGTCGCCGCGGCGGATGCCGCTCGCGCGCAGCCCGGCGGCCAGGCGATCGGCGCGCTCGTCCAGGTCGCGGAAGGTCCAGCGGGCGGTGGGCGAGATCAGGGCGGGGCGGGGGCCGTACGCGGCGGCCAGGTCGCGCAGCAGGCCGCCGAACGTCTCGCCGCGCCAGTAGCCGGCCGCCCGGTACCGCGCGGCCTCCTCCTCAGGCCAGTGCATCGGAGACCCCCAGGGCGCGCAGCATGGTGCGGAACTTGGCGGCGGTCTCGGCCAGCTCGGCCTCGGGGTCGGAGCCGGTGACGATGCCGGCGCCGGCGTACAGGCGCAGGGTGTGCTCGGCCACCTCGGCGCAGCGGATCGCCACGGCCCATTCGCCGTCGCCGGCGGCGTCGGTCCAGCCGGCCAGCCCGGCGTAGAAGCCGCGGTCGAACGGCTCCAGCTCCTCGATCATCCGCCGCGCCCCGGACTCGGGCGTGCCGCAGACGGCGGGCGTCGGATGCAGGGCGGCGGCCAGCGCGAGCACGCGGGTGTCGGGGTCGCGCAGCGTGCCGGTGACGCGGGTGGACAGGTGCCACATGGTCTCGGTAGAGGTCAGCTCGGGTGTGACGGGCACCTGGAGGCCCGCGCAGTACGGCGCGAGCGCGTCCGCGACCGCCTCCACGACCAGCCGGTGCTCGCGCAGGTCCTTGGCGGAGGCGGCCAGCGCGGCGGCCCTGCGCCGGTCCTCGGCGGGGTCGGCGCAGCGGGCCGCCGAGCCGGCCAGCGGGTTGCTGACCACCGCGCGCCCATGGCGGGAGACCAGCAGCTCGGGGCTGGCGCCGGTGAGCGTGCGGCCGCCGGGCAGCGGCGCGGCGAAGGAGTAGCCGTGCCCGAGCAGCGGGCGCAGCAGCCCCGGCAGGTCGATCGGCTCGTCCGAGCGCAGCTCCACGGTCCTGGCGAGCACCACCTTGGCCAGGCCGCCGCGCTCCAGCTCGGCCAGCGCCCTGCGCACCGCGGCGGCGTACGCGGCCGGCTCGGGCACCCGCCTGCTCCACCAGCCGCCGCTGACCAGCGGGGCGGCGCCCGGCGGCAGCGGCGGCGACCAGGTCTCGGACTCGGGCAGGATCAGGTGGGCCGTGCCGTCGAAGCCGATGGCCCCGGCTGCCGGGCCGTCCACCCTGCCGGCCAGCGTGGCCAGGTCGCCGGCGGCGACGCCGCGCACCCCGCGGGTGAGCAGCGTGCCGCGGGCGGAGGCGAACAGCACCGACTCCGCGCGGTCGTAGCCCGCGAGCGGATCCGCCGCGGTTGTCAGCAGATGCAAGGGAGGTCCAATCTCGATCGGTCCAATCTCGGTCGGTCCATCGGGTTCGGCCCCATGCCGGGCGGTCCGGGCTCGGACGCCGCGGGCTCACGGGGGGGCGGGCTCGGGAGGGGTCAGGCGTGGAGGGTGGCGCCGCCGTCCACGAGGAGGTCGTGCATGGTGATGTGCCTGGCGCGGGCCGAGCAGAGAAACAGCACCGCGTCGGCCACGTCGGCCGGGTCGGCCACCCGGCCGAGCGGGATGCCGACGCGGAAGGCGGCCGGGTCGCCGTGCAGGGTGGCCGACAGCGCCTCGTCGGGGTCGGCGCCGTCCCACAGGGCGCGCAGCATGGCGGTGTCGGTCGAGCCGGGTGAGACGACATTGCACCTGATGCCGTGCCTGGCGACCTCCAGGCCGAGGCAGCGGGTGAACATCCGGGCCGCCGCCTTGGAGGCGGCGTAGGCGGCCATGCCGACGCGCGGCACGCCGGCCGCGTTGGAGCCGACGGTGACGATCACGCCCCGCCGCCGCGGCGTCATGCGGCGGGCGACGGCGCGGGAGACGTGGAAGACGCCGTCGGCGTTGACGGCGAAGCTCTGCCTCCAGTGGTCGTCGCCGGTGCCGTCCACCTCGCCGGGCAGCAGCACGCCGGCGGTGTTGACGAGGATCGCGATCGGGCCGAGGTCCCGCTCGACCGCCGCGACGACGCGCTCGACGTCGTGCGGGTCGCGCACGTCCACGCGGTACGGCCGCCCGTCGCCGCCGGTCACCGGTCGCAGGTCGGCCGCGGCGACCACGGCCCCGGCCCCGGCCAGGGCGGCGCAGACGGCCGCCCCGATGCCGCGGGCCGCGCCGGTCACCAAGGCGATCCCGCCGTCGATCCCGTCCATTGCGGCACGTCCTCCCCGAATGCTTTAGTTAGGTAAGCCTTGCCTAATTTGAAGGCAAAGAGACGGTCTGTCAAGACCGCCGTCCGGACCCGGCGAGGGCCGTCGGGAAAGCCGCGTGAGGAGCGAGATCGGGGATGTCACCGCAGGTCGGAGACGCGAAACGGCGGCGGGGGGGGGGGGGGGGGGGGGGGGCCCCCCCCCCCCGGGGGGGGGGGGGGGGGGGGGGCGGGCGGGGGGGGGGGGGGGGGGGGCCGGGGGGGGGGGGTGGGGGGGGGGTCCCCCCCCCCCCCCCCCCCCGCGCGGGGGGGGGGGGGGGGGGGGGGGCCCCCCCCCCCCCCCCCCGCCGGTGCGAGCAGGTGGTCTCAGGCCGGCGCAGGCTGGCGCAGGGTCGGGTAGTCGGTGTAGCCGGTGTGGTCGCCGCCGTACCAGTGCTCGATGCGGACGGGGTTGAGCGCGGCCCCGGCGGCCAGCCTCTCGGGCAGGTCGGGGTTGGCCAGGAAGGCCCGTCCGAGCGACACCAGGTCGGCGCCCGCGTCGAGCAGCCGTTCCGCCTCGCGCCGGCCGCCGTCGGCGGGCAGCGGGCCCGGCCAGGGCTGGGCCGGGTTGGCGATCAGCGCGCCCGGCCAGGCGGCGCGCAGCCGCCGGTAGAGCGGCTGGTCCGGCTTGGCCCACACCAGGTGCAGGTAGGCCAGCCCGAGGCCGGACAGCTCCTCGACGAGCGCCGGGTAGAGCACGTCGGTGTCGCTCTCGCTCATCCCCTGCCCGGGGAACCCGGGCGACAGCCGCAGGCCGACCCGTTCCGGCCCGACGGCGGCGGCGACCGCGCGCACCACCTCGACGACGAGACCCGCGAGCTGGTGGCCGAGCTCTGCCGCCGCCTCGACGGCCTGCCGCTCGCGCTCGAACTGGCCGCGACCCGGGTCCGCGGGCTCGGCGTACGGGAGCTGGCGGTGCGGCTGGAGGACAGGTTCGCGCTGCTCACCCGCGGACGCCGCGGCGCGCCGGAGCGGCAGCGGACGCTGCGCGCGGTGATCGACTGGAGCTGGGAGCTGCTCAGCACGCCCGAACGCGTCGTGCTGCGCCGCCTGGCCGTCCACCGCGACGGCTGCACGCTGGAGGCCGCCGAGGCGGTGTGCCCGGGTGACGGCGTGGTCGCCGAGGAGGTCCTCGACCTGGTCACCAGGCTGGTCGACCGCTCGCTCGCCGTGATGACCGACGGCCCCGCGGGCCCCCGGTACGGGTTGCTGGAGTCGGTCGCCGCGTACGCCGCCGAACGTCTGGGCGAGGCCGACGACCTCGGCGAGGCGCGCGGCCGGCACCTGCGCTACTACACGGACCTGGCCGAGCGCGCCGAGCCCGAGCTGCGCGGCCCCGGCCAGCGGGAGTGGCTGGCCCGGCTCGACGCCGAGGCCGCCAACCTGCGCGCGGCGCTGGAGACGGCGGTCGGGACCGGCGACGCCGTCCTGGCCGGGCGCCTGGCCGCCGCCCTGTCGTGGTGGTGGTTGCTGCGCGGCCGGCTGCACGAGGGCCGCCGCAGCCTGGCGCGGGTGTGCGCCCTGGCCCCCGGGTCGGCCGGCGCGCAGGTGGCCCACGCGGCGTTCCGGCTGCTGACCGGGGAGCGCCCCGGCCCGGCGTCCTGCGACGTTCCCGCCCCGGACGGCGCGGCCGTGCCGGGACATCTGGCCTGGCTGTACGCCTACGCCCTGTTCAACGCCGGCGACCCCGGCACGGGCGCGCTCGACGTGGCTGCCGCGTCCGGCGACCGGTGGACCACCGCCGCCACGCTGGCCCTGCGCGCCACGCACGCGATGCTCCGCGACGACCTGGCCGGAGCCGACCGGGACGCCCGCCGCGGCGCGGAGCTGTTCCGCGAGCTCGGCGACCGCTGGGGCGAGCTGCAGACCGTGCCGCCGCTGTCGTCCGTCGCCGAGATCAAGGGCGATCACGCCGAGGCGGCCCGGCTCCAGGAGGAGGGTCTGCGCATCGCCGAGGAGCTGGGCCTGGCGGGCGAGCTGTCGGTCCGCCACTCCGGGCTCGGCCGCCTGGCGCTGCTGGCCGGCGACTGGGACCGCGCCCGCGACCTGCACGAGCGCGCACGGGACCTGGCCGCGCGGCAGGGCCACCTCTACGGCGAGGTGCACGCGGTGATGGGCCTGGCCCTGGGCGCCCGGCGGTCCGGGGATCTCGACGCCGCCGAGTCCTTCCTGGCCCGCCTGCGCGACGTCTATCCCTCCTCACCCGCGGGCGCGCACCTGGTCCACGCCGAGCTGGGGTTCGTGGCCGAGCTGCGCGGCGATCACGAGTCGGCCGCGGCGAGCCACCGGCGCGGCCTGGAGATCGCCCGCTCGACCGGTGAGCCCCGGACCCTGGCGCTCTCCCTGGAGGGTCTGGCCGGAGCGGCGGCGCTGGCCGGGGCGGCGGAACGGGCCGCGCTGCTGCTCGGCGCGGCCGACGGGTTGCGCGGCAGCGTGGGCGCCCCGCTGCCGGCCGCCGAACGCGGCGACGTGGAGCGGATCACCGCGTCCGCCGTCGCCGTGCTGGGCCGGGACGCCTTCGCCGCGACGTTCCTGCACGGCACAAACAACTTTCTTGACATCGCCGAAAATGCCGGGTCGAACTTTTCATGAGTCCTGCTCGGGCCGATGCGATCTCATGTGCCGGAACATAACGCCAGGTCAGCAGCGCGCCTGAGGTGGCCGCGCCCCTTCCTTGAGCTATTACTCCCGGTCAAAAAATCAGTATGACAGCCCCTTGCCCTCCTTGGGGATTTTGTTCATATTTGCGGGCAAGTCACCCCACCCTCAGGAGGCTCCAGTGAGCATCCATGGCTTACGGATCCGGCGCGCCGCACTGATCGTCGCCACCGCCGGACTCCTCACCGGCGCGGTCACGGGCGTACCCGCCCAGGCATCGCCCGCGCCGGCCCAGCCCGCCGCCGACCCGGCCGCCGCCGCGGCCAGGCTGGAGGGGCAGCTCGGCGCCCGCACCGCCGGCTCCTACTTCGACCAGGCACAGGGCAAGATGGTGGTCACCACCACCGATCCGGCCGACGCCGAGGCCATCACCGCCTCGGGCGCCGTGCCGCGGGTCGTGTCCCGCAGCGGCCCCGCGCTCGACGCCATCATGTCCTTCCTCGACCGCACGGCCGCCGTCCCCGGCACCGCGTGGGCCGTCGACCCGGCCTCCAACCAGGTCGTCGTCTGGGTGGACAGCACCGTCGCGAGCAGCGCGCGCACCAAGGTCCAGATCGCGGTCCAGCAGGCCAACACCCAGGCGGCCGCCGCGCAGGGCCAGAGCGCCGAGGCGGCCACGCCCGCGGTGCGCGTCGAGAACGAGCCCGGCAGGTTCAGCCTCTTCATCCAGGGCGGCGACGCGATCTACGGCGGCCAGTACCGCTGCTCGCTGGGCTTCAACGTGGTCAGCGGTTCGACCTACTACTTCCTGACCGCCGGCCACTGCGGCAACATCGCCTCCACGTGGTACGCCAACTCCGCGAAGACCACGACCCTGGGCAACACGACGGGATCCAGCTTCCCGGGCAACGACTACGCCATCGTCAAGTACACCAACACCAGCATCGCCCACCCGGGCGGCGTGGACCTCTACAGCGGCTCGCGTGACATCACCAGCGCGGGCAACGCCTACGTCGGCCAGTCCGTGCAGCGCAGCGGCAGCACGACGCACGTGCACAGCGGCTCGGTGACGGCGCTCAACGCCACCGTGAACTACGCCGAGGGCACCGTACGCCAGATGATCAAGACCAACGTGTGCGCCGAGGGCGGCGACAGCGGCGGCGCGCTGTTCTCCGGCGGCGTCGCGCTCGGCCTGACCTCCGGCGGCAGCGGCAACTGCTCCAGCGGCGGGACGACGTTCTTCCAGCCGGTCACCGAGGCGCTGAGCGCCTACGGGGTGAACGTCTTCTGATCGGCCGCTGACAGCGGGTGAGCCGATCTCTGTGCGGGCCGCGTGCAGGCGCGGCCCGCACGTTCGCGTAAAAGAACCTATACAAAACAGACAAAACGCCCTAATGTGGGCATCGCCCCAGTCGGCAACGACTGGGGCGCCAAACTTCCTCCGCCGGCGCGCGCGACGACCGCCATGGCGCCCTCTTCCCGGACAATTCCCCCTCCGGCCGCCGTCCGACCCCCTCCATTACTGGTCGTAACGACTGTGTTACTGTCCGCGTTATGAACACATCGGCCACTGAGCGGCAGATCGAAATTCTCTGGCCCACCATCGGCGTATCGGTCACAGCAGACCTTGACGGACGCAACCGCGACCTCGCCGACGCGTTGTGGCGGACCCTGCCCTACCGCAGCCTGCAAGGCCACGCCCTCGTGGCGGGCCACCACCTCTACCATCTGGCCCCGATGCCCGAGTTGCTGCACGTCCCGGGCGTCCACAAGATCGACCGGCGGATCGCGCCCGACGGATCGGTGTTCTGCTCCCGTCTCCAGCACCTCGGCATCAAGTACGGCCCGCTGAGCGAGCCCATGCCCGCCACGCCCATCGGCACCGTCCGCGAGGAGGACCTCGACGCGCTCGCCGAGGCCGGGAAGGCGGTGTGGCAGTCGGTGTACTCCGGCGGCGAGCCCGTGATCGTCGAGGTGCGCAGGGCCGGCGACGGCGGCGGCCACCAGCTGCGCCGTCCGACGGCCCGGCACACCGAGGCCGAGCAGCTCCTCGCCGAGCTGCACGACGAGATCGAGCGCATCTGGCTCGACCCGCCCCAGGAGCTGGTCGACCTGCACGAGGGCCGGATCGCCTCGGGCGCGGGCAGCTTCGGCACCACGCTGACCACGATGCTGTTCGTCAACGGCGAGACCCGCCCGCTGGGCTACTGCTGCTACTCCGGCCTGGTCAGGGCCGCCCAGCAGCAGCAGCTCCCGCTGGAGTTCCTGCAGCAGATGGCGCGCATCATGGCCGCCACCCCGGCCGAGTTCCTCGGCTACTGCGGGCTGAACAAGCTGCACCAGTTCACCGAGCGCGCGCTGGAGGTCGCCGACCAGCTCCAGGACCGCGAGGACTTCGTCGCGCTCATGAGCCACATGGCCCTGTACGTCAACTGCCTGGGCGCCTGGAACCTCCAGCTCTTCCCGTGGCAGGTCGACGAGCACCTGCGCGCGGACGGCTCGGTGGCCCCGATCTCCCGCTCGATGCTGGCTCCCTTCCAGAGCGGGACGGTGGCCCCGGCATGAGCCAGGCCGACCGGGCCGAGGTGGTGGTCATCGGCGGCGGCGTGATCGGCCTGTCGATCGCGGCCCACCTGGCCGAGGCGGGGGTCGAGACCGTCGTCCTGGAACGCGACGACCTGGCCTCCGGCGCCTCGCGGGCCACCGCGGACGTGCTGCGCGCCTACTTCTCCGGCGACCCGGTCAGCTCCGCCATGGCGGTGCGCAGCCTGTCGGCCTACCAGTCGTTCCCGCGCTGGCCCGGCGCCGAGCTGCCGATGCGGCAGGTGGGCTACCTCGTGCTGTTCACCGAACGGGAGCAGGTGAACAGGTTCGAGGCCGAGCTGCCGGCGCAGCGGGCCGCGGGCGTGGACGTGTCACTGATCGGCGCGGAGGAGGCCCGGCGGCTCAACCCGCTGGTCGAGGAGCCGTCGCTGCTGGCGGCCGCGTGGTCGCCGCAGGCGTTCGTGAGCGACACGGCCGCCATCGTGGAGGCGTACGCGGAGGGCGCGGCGCGGGCGGGGGCCTCGCTGCGCACCGGCTGCCCGGTCACCGCCGTCGATCCGGCCACCGGACGGGTCGAGACCGCGGACGGCACGCTCACCGCGCAGGCGATCGTGTGCGCGGCCGGCGCCTGGTCGGGCTGGATCGCCTCGGCGGCGGGCGTGGACCTGCCGCTGACCGGGCCGGCGGTGCAGGAACTGCTCACCACCGGCCCGCTCCCCGACGTGCCGGACATGCCGGTCACCCTGCACGCCGCCAGCGGGCTGCTGATCCGCCGGCGCGGCGACCGGATCCTGATCGGCATGGGCAACCCCGGCACCGACCGGGACGCCTGGTTCGTCAAGGCCAGGGCCCAGCTCGCCACCACGTACCCGGACCTGGACCTGTCCGGGCTGGAGACGGCGGTGCGCGGCCCCAGGGACGCCAGCCCCGACCGGTCGGCCTTCATCGGCCGGCTGCCCGGATCGCCGGCGTTCCTGTACGCCACCGGGTTCTCCGGCCACGGGCTGTGCAACGCCCCGGCGGCCGGGGAGCTGGTCCGTGACCTGTACCTGGGCCACGACGCGGCGGACGCGTTCGGCTTCGACCCGATCGAGCTGTCGGCCGGGTCGCGGCGACGCTCGCGCTGACACCGCGCCCGGACTCGTGCCGCCCGCGCCGGCGCCGCATCCTTTCCGTGATCGAGGCGTGGCGTTGCCGCGGGTTGGCACGGCAGCGGGTACGACCGGCACCGGGGGAGGCAACGATGACCACGAATCCGTACGCCACGGCGCCCGTCGGCTACGCGGCCGAGCCGACGGCCGCGCCGTACTCGATCGTCGAGCTCATGCCCGGCGCCCGCAACCTGGTGCACTACCTGCGGGTGGCGCCGGGCGAGCGGGTGCTGGTGCTGGCCGAGCACACCGTCGACCCGGTGGTCGTCCAGGCCATCGCGGCCGCGGCGGCCTACCGGGACGCCGACGTGCACATCCTGTCGGTGGCGCCGTTCAGCCCGGGCGGCTGGGACAGCGGGGCCGGGCACCACGTCGAGCGGGCGGCGGTCGGGGCGTCCGACGTCGTCATCGCCTGCACCTGGTGGGGCGAGGTGCACACCGCGCCGCTGTTCTTCGACGAGATCGCGGCGCTGCCGGTCAGGTTCGCGTCCCTGCACATGAGCGCCACGGCGGGCGCGCTGCTCACCGGCGCGCGCCTGCCCAACGAGGTCTTCTACGCCCTGGCGCACCGCACGCTGGAGAAGCTGGCCGCGACCACCAGGATCCGGGTCACCTCGACGGCCGGCACGGACCTGACGCTGTCCGGGCTGACCCTCATGCCGGACGCCGAGCCGCCGGGCCCCGGCCAGTGGCGGCCCTTCCCGTACGGCGGCGTCAACTTCTGGCCCGCCGACACCGAGGGCGTGCTCGTCGTCGAGGACTGCACGGTGACCGGCGTGCCCGAGGAGCCGCTGAGCGTCCACCTGGCCGGCAACGTCGTGCAGAAGATCGAGGGCGGGACGGCCGCCGACCGGCTGCGCCGCTTCTCCCCCGGCGGCTTCTACCTGCGGCACGCCCTGATCGGGCTGAACCCGAAGGTGCGGGTGGCCGGCGGCAGCCAGTTCGAGCGGGAGAAGCACGCCGGCGCGTTCTACTGCGGGCTCGACGCGCTCACCGACGGCGTGGCCGTCACCACCGCGCCCGGCTTCGCCCACTGCGACTGCCAGGTCGACCGGCCCACCCTGTACGCCGACGACGAGCCGCTCGTCCTCGACGGCCGGCTGCTGCTGCTCGACGACCCCGAGATCCGCCGGGTGGCCGAACGCTTCGGGCCGCCGGACGTGATCCTCGACGACAACCCGGTCATGGTCCTCCCCCGCCGCTACAGCGGGGCGACGTCGAGCCGATGACCGCCCGACCGCACCAGACAGACAGGATGACCATGGAACCCGAGTTCGTCCTCGACCCGGCCACCCTCGACCTGCACGACAGCGACGAGCGGCTGCGCCGGGCCGGCCCGCTCGTCCCGGTCCGGGTGGAGGGGGTGCTGGCCTGGGCCGCCACCAGCCACGCCACGCTGGAGGCGGTGCTGTCGCACCCGGCGATGACGCGCGACATCCGCTACTGGGACCCGAAGGCCCGCGCCGCGGCCCCTCAGGGCACGTCGCTGATGCGGCTCGTCACCGACGCGTCCATGCTCAACGCCGACGGCGAGGACCACCGGCGGCTGCGCGGCCCGCTGGTCAAGCTGTTCAGCGCGCGCCAGGTGCAGCGGATGGAGCCGTGGATCACCTCCATCGTCGGCGACCTGCTGGAGGACCTGGCGGCCCGGCCCCCGGGCGAGCCGGTCGACCTGCGCGCCGAGTACGCCTACCCGCTGCCGTTGCGCGTCATCGTCGAGATGCTGGGCGTGCCCGACTCCCACCGCGAGCGCCTGCGCGCGCTCACCGACGAGGTGGTGCAGCTCGACCAGAGCCCGCCGGACAGCCCGGAGGGTCGCAGGGCGCTGTTCGAGCTGGTCGGGGAGATCATCGAGGTGCGGCGCGGCACGCCCGGCGAGGACCTGACGAGCGAGCTGATCGCGCTGCACGCCCAGGGCCGGCTGGACGACGCCGAGCTGCGGGACACCGTGCAGGTGCTGCTGATCGCCGGCCACGTCACGACGATCAACCTCATCGCGCACGCCGTGCGCGCCCTGCTGGGCCGGCCCGAGCAGCTCGAACTGCTGCGCTCGGGGGCCGTGCCGTGGAGCGCGGCGGTGGAGGAGGCGCTGCGCTGGGAGTCGCCCAACGCCTACTTCCCGATGCGCTACGCCATGGAGGACCTGGAGATCGAGGGCGTCCGGCTGCGGGCCGGCGAGGCGGTGCTGGCCTGCTTCTCCGCCGCCGGGCGCGACCCCGAGCGGTTCGGCGAGAACGCCGCCGACTTCGACGTGACCAGGCCGGCCGTGCCGCATCTGGCGTTCGGGCACGGGCCGCACTTCTGCCTGGGCGCGCCGCTGGCCCGGCTGCAGGCCGAGGTGGCGCTGCCGGCCCTGTTCGCGACGTTCCCCGGCATCCGGGCCGCCGGGCCGCTGGACGACCTGCCCCGGCTCACCTCGCTGCTGGACAACGGCGTGCGCGCGCTGCCGGTGCTGCTCGGCCCGCGCGCCACCGGCTGAGCTCCGCCGGTTTCTCCGTGCGTGCGGATCTTCATGGGCTGCCTTCTCGGAGATTGCCGCATGTGAACGGGTCCGTTGCGACGTCCGCGCCGGGCGTTCTTTGCTGAATATCCGGGTTCGGAAACCAGGATCGACCTCCAGGGGTATTCATGCAGACGCCCATCGCCCCCATCGGCGCGCACGGCATGCTCGTGTTCCTGTTGCAGATCGGAGTGCTGCTCGGCCTGGCCCTGGGGCTCGGGGCGCTGGCGGCCCGGTTCCGGCTGCCCGCCGTGGTGGGCGAGCTGTTCGCCGGGGTCGTGCTCGGGCCGTCGATCCTGGCGCACGTCGCGCCGGACCTCCAGCGCTGGCTCTTCCCCGCCGACCCCGGCCAGTTCCACCTGCTGGACGCCGTCGGGCAGGTAGGCGTGCTGCTGCTGGTCGGGCTGACCGGCATCCACATGGACCTGAACCTGGTGCGCCGGCGGGCGGCCACCGCGGCCGGGATCAGCGTGGGCGGCCTGGTCATCCCGCTCGGGCTCGGCATCGCCACCGGGTTCCTGCTGCCCCGGATGATCGTCCCCGACGGCACCGACGCGACCGTGTTCGCGCTGTTCATGGGCGTGGCGATGTGCGTGAGCGCGATCCCCGTGCTGGCCAAGACGCTGATGGACATGCGGCTGCTGCACCGCAACATCGGCCAGCTCACGCTCACCGCCGGCATGATCGACGACGCGTTCGGCTGGTTCATGCTCTCGATCGTCAGCGCCATGGCCGTCAACGCGGTCAGCACCGGCACCGTGCTCACCTCGCTGGCCTACCTGGTGGCCATCGTCGTGGTGGCCCTGACCGTCGGGCGTCCGCTGGTGCGCGGCGCGATGCGGCTGGCGGCCCGGTCGCCCGAGGCGGGCCCGACGGTCGGCATGGCGATCATGCTGATCGTGCTGGCCTCGGCGGGGACGCACGCGCTCGGCCTGGAGTCGGTCTTCGGCGCGTTCGTGATGGGCATGCTCATCGGCGGCGCGGGACGGGTGGACCCGGCCCGGCTGGCGCCGCTGCGCACGGTGACGCTGTACGGCTTCGCCCCTGTCTTCTTCGCCACCGCCGGGCTGCGGATGGACCTGACGGCGCTGACCCGCCCGCCGGTGCTGCTGGCCGGGCTCGCGGTGCTGGCCGTCGCGATCGTCGGCAAGTTCGTCGGCGCGTACGCCGGCGCCCGGCTGAGCCGGCTCAACCGCTGGGAGGCGCTGGCCCTGGGCGCCGGGCTCAACGCGCGCGGCGTGATCGAGGTCGTGGTGGCCATGGTCGGCCTGCGGCTGGGCATCCTCAGCGTCGAGGCGTACACGCTGGTGGTGCTGGTCGCGATCGTCACCTCGCTGATGACGCCGCCCATCCTGCGCGCGGCGATGGCCCGGGTCGAGCAGACCGCCGACGAGGAGATCCGCGAGACGGCCCACCGCGCCTGGACCACCACGGCGAGCTGACGGGGACGACGACTCGCACGGCACGCTCTAAGGTTGCCCCATGTCCGAAATGCCGTCGCGGGTGGAGCTGCACCCGCTCACCCCCTCCGACCAGGACGAGTTCTGCTCGCTCGTCCGGGCCAGCGCCGAACTGCACCGGCCGTGGATGCAACTGCCCTCGACCGCCGAGGAGTTCCGGACCTGGATGCGCCGCTTCGACGACGGCCTCAACCTGGGCTTCCTGATCCGCGTCCGGGAGAGCGGCGCCGCGGCGGGCACGGTCAACATCAACTCGATCATCCGGGGCCGCTACCAGGGAGCGTCCCTCGGCTACGCGGCCTTCGCCCCGTCCGCCGGGCGCGGCTACATGACCGACGGGCTCACCCTCGCCCTGCGGCACGCGTTCGGCGACCTGCGGCTGCACCGCCTGGAGGCCAACATCCAGCCGGCGAACAAGGCGTCCCTGGCCCTGGCCCGGCGGCTGGGCTTCCGTTACGAGGGGCTGTCGCCCGACTACCTCTACATCGACGGCGCCTGGCGCGACCACGAACGCTGGTCCGTCACCGCGCCGAGCCCCTGGCGGCCCGATCCCTCCCTGCCGGAGGTCTGATCGTCTCAAGCGGGCGTCAGGGCGACGGCACCACCCGCGTGGCCGTCACGAGGTCGTGCAGGGCGGCCCGGTCGCGGCGGGTCAGCACCAGCACGACCGAGGCCCCGGCCAGGGCGTACGCCGCGACCAGAAGGGGCATGGCGACGGCCGGCTCCGGCTCGCGGACCAGCCGGGAGACCGCCATGTGAGCGCACTGCCACGGAAGCAGCTTCACCAGGGCGCGCGCCACGATCCGCGCCACGCCGGGCCGCCCCCCGCCGGCCAGGGCCACGACGAGGCCCGCCCGCCGCTTGCCCCACGCGGCCTGCCGCCGCCCCGCCTCCCCCATGACCAGGTACGCCCCGACGGGCAGCACGCTCAGCGCGGTGATCAGCAGGTCGGTGCCCAGGGCGCCGAGCCCGCCGAACCCCGCTCCCGCGCGGCTCAGCGGGACGAACACCGCGGCCAGCGCCGTCAGCCAGGCGGCGATCACGAGATAGTCCCAGCCGGCCGCCACCAGCCTCGGACGTAACGCCGCCCGGCCGCCGCGCGTCCGCTCCCGCTCGTTCAGCAACGCGTCGCCTCCATGACCCGCACACACAAGGGAGCCTGATCCTCGCACGGCGGCGACCAGGCGGAGGACGAGGGGGGCACCCCTCGAATCTATGCCGACCGACACAGGCTCTATCGTTCAACATCGACACTGCCGACGGGCACAGGCCCGCGGGAAGGAGATGGTCAGCGGTGACGATGACGACCGCAGGCAGGGTACGCGGGACCGACGAGCACGGCATCGCCGTCTTCAGGGGCATCCCGTTCGCGAAGAGCCCCTTCGGATCGCTCAGGATGGCCGCCCCGGCGCCCGCCGACCCCTGGGACGGCACCCGTGACGCCACCGGTTTCGGCCCCCGGCCGCCGCAGCAGGCGGTGGCGCCCGGGATGCCGGCGTGGAGCTCCGCCGGCGGGCTCGACTGCCTCACCGTCAACGTGTGGTCGCCCGACCCCGGCGGGTCGGGCCTGCCGGTGATGGTGTGGATCTACGGCGGCGCGTACCTCACCGGCTCGTCCGACCTGCCGGAGTTCGACGGGCGGACGCTGGCGGGCGAGGGCGTGGTCGTGGTCTCGTTCAACTACCGGATCGGCATGGAGGGCTTCGGCCAGATCGACGGCGCGCCGCCGAACCGGGGGCTGCTCGACCAGGTCGCGGCGTTGCGCTGGGTCCAGGAGAACATCGCCGCGTTCGGCGGCGACCCGGGAAACGTCACGATCTTCGGCGAGTCGGCCGGCGCGGGCTCGGTCGCCTGCCTGCTGACGATGCCCTCGGCGGCCGGCCTGTTCCGGCGCGCGATCGCGCAGAGCGTGCCCGGCCTGTTCCTCACCCCCGAGCGGGCCGCCCGCGTCACGGCGGCCGTCGTCGAGCGGCTGGGGGGCGCGGCGCCGACCGAGAGCGCGCCGGAGGAGCTGCTCGCGGCGGGGAGCGCGGTGGCCGCCGAGGACTTCACGGCCTTCCCGGGACGATGGGGACGGCTGGCGTTCGCGTCGGTCCCGTTCATGCCGGTCGTGGACGGCGAGATCCTGCCCTCGCCGCCGTGGCCGGCCCTGGCCGGGGGCGCCGCCCGGGACGTCGACCTGATCGTGGGCTTCACCAGGGACGAGTTCGACCTCTTCCTGTCGATGGACCCGCGGCCGGAGGCCGAGCTGCCCGCCCGGCTCGACGCGGCCCTCGCGGCGCTCGCCCCGCCCGGCGCGGATGCGGCCTACCGCGCCGCCCTGCCCGGGGCGTCCGCGCGGCGGTTGTACGGCACGCTCATGTCCGACTGGCTGTTCAGGATGCCGAGCGCGCTGCTGGCCGACGCGCATCGCGGGCGGACCTTCGCCTACGAGCTGGCCTGGTCGCCCACCCCGCTGGGCGCCTGCCACGGCCTGGACGTGCCGCTGACCTTCGGCACCCTGGACACGCCGCTGGCCGCGATGCTGACCGGCGGCGTCCCGGAGGCCGAGGCGCTCTCGCGGCAGTTCCGCACCGCCTGGACCCGGTTCGCGGCCACGGGCGACCCCGGCTGGCCCGGCCACGAACCGGAGAAGGCCGTCACCCACGTCTTCGACGTGCGCTCCTCGGACGTGGCCGACCCCGAGGCGTCGTCCAGGGCGCTCTGGTCCGCCGCCGGCATCGCCGTCATCGACTGAACGACGCCCCGGCCCGGCGCCTCAGGCACTCCCGCCGGCGCCGGGCCCGCGGCCGTTCTCGCTGATGGCCGCGTTCACCAGGGCACGCGCGGCCCAGCGGACGGCCTCCTGTTCTGCCTCGGCGTCCAGGCCGCGGACGTCACGCAGGGCGATCTGCGCCTCCCAGCCGACCACGACGGTCAGGGCCGAGATCAGCCGCTGGAACGCCTCCTCGCTCAGGGTGGCGCGCAGCGGCGCGCAGGCCTGCTCCAGCCAGCCCACCCGCCGCTGGGTACGGCGCGGGGCAGGCGCCCCCGGCGAGCCGCCCCCCGGCAGGTCGACGGTCAGGCGGATCAGCCGCCGCCCGAGGGGCAGCGATTGCGGGGAGTGCTCCAGCAGCGTCCGGATGAGGGCGTCGACGCGGGCGGCGGGGTCGCCGGCCAGCGCGGGGTCGGCCAGCGCCTGCTCGACCGGCGGATCGTTGATCGCACCCGCGGTCGCGTCGATCAGCAGGTGGTCCAGGGTCGGGAAGTACATGTAGACCGTGCGGCGGGACACGTCGGCGGCGGCCGCGACCTCGTCGATGGACGGGGTCGCGCCCCCCGCGCTCAGCCGGATCGCCGCGTCGATGATCGCCTTACGGGTGCGGCGCCGCTGCGCTTCGCGTCCGCCGCCGCGGACCGGATCGTCACTGGTCATGATGCCGCCTGTCACTCCTTGGGCCGCCGGTCAGATTCGGCGTGCGGCCGTGTTGACGACCACTCGCGACCTGAGTATATCTATGTGCAGTCGCTGCACGGCAGTGCAATCAGTGCACAACAGGGAAAAGATTCCGGCGCGATGTCCCGTGCCCGGCAACCAGCAACGGAAGAACAGAAGGTCATCATGAGCAAGATCTGGTTCGTCACCGGCTCGTCCCGCGGCCTGGGCCGCGAGTTCGTCGAGGCCGCGCTCTCCCGCGGCGACAGGGTGGCCGCCACCGCGCGCCGCGTCGACGGCCTCCAGGACCTGGTGACGGCCTACGGCGAGGCGATACTCCCGCTGGCGATGGACGTCACGGACAGGGCAGCCGTCGCCGAGGCGGTGCGGCGGACCGTCGACCACTTCGGCCGCCTGGACGTCGTCGTCAACAACGCCGGGTACGCCCAGGTCGGCGCGGTCGAGGAGCTGACCGAGCAGGAACTGCGCGACCAACTGGAGACCAACCTGTTCGGCGCGGTGTGGGTGGTCCAGGCCGTCCTGCCCCACCTGCGCGCCCAGGGCAGCGGCCACATCATCCAGCTGTCCTCGGCCGCCGGGCTCATCGCCGTTCCGCTCGGCGGCGCCTACCACGCCTCCAAGTGGGCCCTGGAAGGGCTGAACGAGGCGCTCGCCGGCGAGGTCGCCGAGTTCGGCGTCAAGGTGACCATCGTCGAGCCCGGCGGCTTCGCCACCCGGAACGGCAAGAACCCCGACCCGCTCGCCAACGGTCACCTGGCCACGCCGGACCCGGCCTACGACGGCCTGCGCCGGCGCCTGGCCTCGATGACGGGCAAGCAGCCGGCCGGCGACCCCTCGGCCGCCGCCCGGGCTCTGCTCAAGCTCGTCGACGCCGAGAACCCGCCCCTGCGCGTGCTGTTCGGCCAGGGCTTCTACCCGATGGTCCGGCAGGCGTACGCCGACCGGCTCAGGCTGTGGGACGACTGGCAGGACCTGTCCGCCGAGGCCCACGGCCTGCCGGACGCCGCCGCGAGCGACGCCGGCGCGGTCCGGGCCGCGAGCTCCTGACCCGGTCCGCGCGGGCCGGGTCAGCCGGTGACGTACGTGATGGAGCCGGTCCAGCGGTTGGCCGCGTCCCGGTAGACCTGGAACAGCCCGGTGTCGAAGTACGGGGAGATGCCGGTGTCGTACCGCCCGTCGGCGTCGGTGTCGGCGACGCTGATCGTCAGGCCGGTCAGGTGGCCGGCGCGGGTCTCGGCGTCGTACCCGGTCACCCACGCCGCCCCGGGCGAGGCCGTGAACGGCGAGTCCACGCCGACGGGCCGGTCCGCGCGCAGGCCGGAGGGCTTGACCGCGAACGTCGGCCCGGTCGAGCGTTCGAGGCTCCGGCCCGTATATGGGCCGGAGCCGTCGGGGTGCGGCCCGGAGGGGTGGCCGAAGACGTCGGCCGCGGGCGGGAGCGGCTGGTTGGCCGCGACCCCGAGGCCGCCGACGTTGTCGCCGAGGCGGCCGACGGTGGTCAGCGTGTCCGGGGCGGACAGGACGACGCCGCTGTAGACGGTGGCGAAGGCGTAGTCGCGGTCGAAGTCGTGCAGGTCCTCGAAGTCGTAGTGGGTGATGCCCTGCTTGCCGACGTACAGGCCGTAGGGGGTGGCGCCGTCGGAGTAGGCGGGGACGAAGACCCACTTGCCGAGCGCGCCCATCGGGGCCTCGACGTCGAGCACGCAGTGGCCCGCGGTGGCCACCAGGTTGCGGTAGGCCGACTGCACCGAGGTGCCGGTGCACCAGTGGGGCAGGCCGTCGCTGCCGATGAAGAACACCTTGCCGGACGTCACGACCTCGTCGCCGGGCGGCGGGTTCTCGGCCCCGATCGGCGGGGTGCTGACCGCGGGCCCGTCCGGGACGACGCCGGTGGACAGGCGTTCGCCCCCCATCGCCGCGGCCAGCACGGTGTACGGCGTGGCGGCCCGCAGGTTGGCGGCGTCGTCGGCGAGCCAGAACCCGGCCACCTCCCTGGCCTTGTCCACGGCGGTGGCCAGCGGGACCGTCGCGACGGTGGCCGCCCGCGCGGGCCCGGCCACGACAACGGGGGTCAGCAGGCTCAGCGCGGCGGCTGACGCGATCATTGCACGCCTCAAGGACATCTCTCCGTCCGGTCTGGCCGGCCGGACGGCCCGGCCGGCGAACACCAAGATCGTAAGCACGGCCGACGACGGAAGCCCACAAGTTTTAGATCACATGTTCGAAACGGTGGGGCGGGCAGAAACACGCGTGGCCCACCACCCGGAGGTGATGGGCCACGTCGGAGGGAAGCCGCGCGGGTCAGGACCGCTTGCGGCCCACCGCGCACAGGTGGTAGTCGCCGTCGATCGGGGACGGGTCGGTGTCGGGGTCGGGACGCCACTCGCGGGTGTTGACGACGCCCGGCTCCAGGAGGTCGAAGCCGTCCAGCATGGAGGCGAACACCGACCGCCTGCGGGCCGTGAACGGCGAGGTCGCGTTGCGGTAGACGGCGCTGACGTCGTCGGCCTTGCTGGGCATGGTGTCGGGGGCGACGTGCGTCAGCACGATGTGGCTGCCCGCGGGCAGCAGGTCGCGGTACCGGTGGACGATGCCCACCGGGTCCTCGGCGTCGGTGACGAAGTGCAGCAGCGAGACCACCAGCAGCGCGATCGGCCGGGAGAAGTCCAGCACCTCCGCCGCCCGCTCCATGACGGCCTCCGGCCGCCGCAGGTCGCCCTCCTGGACGGTGACGTCGGGCGAGTGGCCGAGCAGGGCGCGGGAGTGGGTGAGCACGACCGAGTCGTTGTCCACGTAGACGATCTTCGCGCCCTCGATCACCTCGTGCACGTGGCCCGCGGTCGGCAGCCCCGACCCGATGTCGAGGAACTGGTCGACGCCCGCCTGCCGCAGGTGGCGCACGGCGCGCTGCAGGAAGGCCCGGCTGTTGCGGGCGTCGCCCCTGATCTCGGGGATGATCGACAGCACCTTCTCCGCGGCGGCCCGGTCGGACGCGAAGTTGTCCTTCCCGCCGAGGTAGTAGTCGTACATCCGCGCCACGTTGGGCACCGCGGCGCTGACGCCCGGCGGGACTCGGTCACTCATCATGTGCCAAACCTAGACGATCTAGGGCTGGCGTTGGGATGATCTCTGCCATGTTAGGTCTCGACCCCGCGACGGGGATCAGCAGGACCAACCTCTGGGCATGCATGGGGCTCGGGCTCCTCGGCACGGCGGTCATCACGTTCCTGCCGGCCGCCCAGCCGTACCTGCTCACCGACGCGCTGGGGCTGTCCGGCGACGACCTGGGCCGCACGACCGGCTACCTCCAGGTCGCCGCGGAGGCGGCGCTCATCCTGAGCCTGGCCTGGTACGGCGCGCTCGCCGACCGGATCGGCCGGCGACCGGTCGCCGTGGCGGGGCTGCTGCTGTGCGCCCTGGGCGCGGCGCTCTACCCGTTCGCGGGCAACGTCGCCGTCCTGGTCGCCCTGCGGGTCGTGTTCGCCCTGGGGATCGCCGCCCTGAACGTCACCATGTCGGCGATCACCGCCGACTACGTGCGCGACCGCGCGCGCGGCAAGGCCTACGGCTGGCTCGGCCTGTTCAGCGGCATCGGCGCGGTGATCGCGGTGCTGGTGCTGGTACGCCTGCCGAACATGCTGGAGGGCGGCGGCATGGCCCCGGCCACGGCGGCCAAGGTGGGCTTCCTGGTGGTCGCCGGGCTGGTGCTGCTGGGCGCGCTGGCCCTGCGCGGCACGCTGGCCCCCGGCCTGGCCACGTCCGTCGAGCCGCTCGCCGGGCACTCGGCCGGGCAGCGGGCCGGTGAGCGGGCCGGGCTGGGCCGGCTGGTCGTCGAGGGCGTGCGGCTGGCCCGCGACCCCGGCGTGGCGCTGTCGTACGCGGCGTCCTTCGTGGCCAGGGCCGACCTGGCGCTGGTGGCGAGCTTCCTGTCGTTGTGGATCGTGGACTACGCCAAGGCCGTGCGCGGCATGTCCGCCACCGAGTCCCTGGCCAAGAGCGGCGCGATCGTGGGCATCGCATACATGGTGATCGTGGTGGGCGCGCCGCTGTTCGGCTGGCTCGGCGACCGGATGCGGCGGCAGGACGTGGTGATCCTGGCCCAGGCGCTGGCCGGGGCCGCGTACCTGTCGACGCTGCTGGTCAGCGACCCGCTCGGGCCGGGGATGATGCTGGTGGCGGCGGCCGTCGGGCTGGGCGAGATCGGCGTCATCACCACGGCGGGCCCGCTGCTGGCCCAGCAGGTGCCGGCCCGCTACCGGGGCTCCAGCTTCGGCGTCCAGACGCTCTGCGGCGCGATCGGCATCTTCGTCATCTCCGGCGTCGGCGGCTGGCTCTACGACCTGTGGCGGCCCGCGGCCCCCTTCGCGCTGGCGGGCGCGTGCGGCCTGCTGGTCGCCCTGTTCGGCCTGGCCGTCCGCCACCGCGTGACCCCCGTCCCCGAGGCGGAACCCAGCCGTACGGCCTGACCGGAGAACGAGGGCGCCCCGTCAAGGAGGCGCCCTCGTCGCGGGTCAGGCGACCAGCCGGCGGTCGGCCGCCCGGACCGTCTCCCGGACGACGCGGCAGATGCCGGCGATGTGCCCGGCGTCCACCGTGGGACCGGTCGGCAGGGACAGGACGCGGGCGGCCAGGCCCTCGGCGCGGGGCAGGGGCAGCGGGAAGTGCCTGCCCGGGTCCGACCGGTACGGCTCCACCTGGTGGCAGATCGGGGAGAAGTAGCGGCGCGCGTGCACGTTCTCCACGAGCAGCGCCTCCAGCACCGCGTCCCGCGAGACGCCGGCGACGGCCTCGTCCACCTCGATGACGAGGTACTGGAAGTTGGCCCGTTCGCCGGGCGCCTGGCCGCGCACCACGACGCCCGGCAGCCCGGCGAGCAGCTCCTCGTAGACCCGCTGGTTGCGCCGGTTGGCCTCGACGATCGTGTCGATGGCCTCCAGCGAGGTCAGCCCCATGGCCGCGTGGAACTCGCTCATCCGGGCCACCGTGCCGGCCCCGGAGATCTGCCCGGCCGCGTCGATGCCCTGGTTGCGCAGCTCCCTGACCCGCGCGGCCAGGTCGTCGTCGTCGGTGACGATCGCGCCGCCCTCGACGCTGTTGACGAACTTGGTGGCGTGGAAGCTGAAGATCTCGGCGTCCCCGGACGTCCCGATCGGCCTGCCCCGGTAGGTGCAGCCGAGCGCGTGCGCCGCGTCGAACAGCAGGACGAGCCCGTGCGCGCGGGCCAGGCGCTCCAGGGCGTCCACGTCGCACGGGTAGCCGAAGACGTGCACGCCGAGGATGCCCCGGGTGCGCGGGCCGATCAGGCGCTCGACGTGGTCGGGGTCGGCGTTGCCGGTGATCTCGTCGGAGTCGCAGAAGACCGGGACGATGCCGATCCACTCCAGCGCGTGGGCGGTGGCCACCCACGTGAAGGAGGGGACGATCACCTCGTCGCCCGGCCGCAGCCCGGCGGCCCTGGCCGCGATCTGGATGCCGGTGGTGGCGTTGCAGGTCGCCACCGCGTGCCGCGCGCCGGTCAGGTCGGCCAGGCGCGCCTCGAACTCGCGCACCAGCGGGCCGTTGTTGGTCAGCCAGAGCCGGTCGAGCACGCCGCCGAGCCGTTCCAGCAGGCGCGCCCGCTCCCCCGCGTTCGGCCGCCCGACGACGAGGGGCTCACCGAAGGCCATCGCCGGCCTCCTCGCGCACGCCGACGAACAGCCCGGGGCTGTTGGGCCGGCCGTCGGCCAGCTTGAACGCGGGCCGGAACTCGGCCCGGCAGCCCGCCTTGGCGAACGCCTCCAGGTACTGGTCGCAGGTGAACAGGCTGGAGTACAGGACCTCGGCGAACTCCTTGAAACCCGAGGCGTCGGCGACCCTGAACCGCACCTCCAGCCGGCTCTTGCCGCCCTCCCTGCGCGAGTGCGTCATGCGGGAGATGACGAGCCCCTCCTCCACCAGCGTGTGGCCGCCGACGTGCCCGTCCAGGAAGTTCTCCGGGAAGTACCAGGGCTCGACGACGAGGACGCCGCCGGGCGCCAGGTGGGCCGCCATCCGGCCGACGGCCTCCACCAGCTCGTCGTAGGAGCCCAGCTCGCCGACGGCGTTGCCCATGCAGGTCACGGCGTCGAAGGTGCGTCCGAGGTCGAAGGTGCGCATGTCGCCGGCGTGCAGCGGCACGCCGGGCAGCCGCCGTCCGGCGACCTCCCGCATGTCGGGCGACAGCTCGACCCCCTCGACGTGGTCGAAGAGCTTGGCGAAGGTCTCCAGGTGCGCGCCGGTGCCGCAGGCGACGTCGAGCAGCGAGGCCGCGTGCGGCGACCGTTCCCTGATGATCCGGTCGAGCTCCCGGGCCTCGCCCTCGAAGCTCTTGCCGCGGCTGCGGAAGACGCGGTCGTAGTACTCGGCGTGGTCGGATCCGTATTCCATGCAGATCTCCTTCAGGCCACCGCCGGGACGGGCTCGGCCGTCACGACCCTCGGCTGCGGGATGGGGATGATGAACTTGCCGCCGCGGCGCAGGAAGTCCTGCTCCTTGGAGATGATCTCGTCGGCGTAGTTCCAGGCGAGCAGCAGGTAGTAGTCGGGCTGCTGGTCGCGGGCCTGCTCGGGCGAGCGGCACGGGATGCGGGTGCCGGGCAGCAGCCGTCCGTGCTTGAGGCTGGTGGTGTCGCTGCAGAAGCGCACCTCGGCCGGGCCGAGCTCGCAGAACTGCAGCAGGGTGGTGCCCTTGGACGGCGCGCCGTACCCGGCGACGGTCAGGCCGCGCCCGGCCAGGTCGCGCACGAGGTCGCCGATCTGCTTGATCACCTGGTGGGCGCGCTCGGCGAAGGCCAGGTAGGCCTCGTCGGAGTCGAGGCCGCTCTGCCGCTCCAGCGACAGCAGCCGGTTCACGGAGGGGCGGGCGGGGTGGGCCGAGCCCTCCCTGGCGGCGAAGACGACGATCGAGCCGCCGTGCACGGCCGCCCGCTCGACGTCCACGATGCGCAGGCCGTGCCGCGCGAACAGATGGCTCAGCGTGGTGACCGAGTAGTACGACAGGTGCTCGTGGTAGATCGTGTCGAACTGGTTCTCCTCCAGCAGGTCCAGCAGGTACGGGACCTCGATCGCGACCAGCCCGTCGGGGGCCAGCACGGCGGTGGCGCCGTCCAGCACGTTGTGCACGTCGTCGATGTGGGCGAAGCACTGGCGGCCGAGCACCAGCTTGGCCTCGCCCTGCTCGGCGTGGATGCGGCGGCCCTGGTCGGCGCCGAAGAACTCGGGCAGCGTGCGCACGCCGCGGGCGTTGGCGATCTCGGCCAGGTTCTCGGCCGGGTCCACGCCGACGACCCGCTGCCCCTGCTCCTGGAACAGCGCGAGCTGCAGGCCGACGTTGCTGCCCAGCTCGACGACCAGCTCGCCCGGCGCGAGCCCGGCCCGGCGGGTGCACCAGCCGACGATGCGCCGCATGTGGCCGGTCATCTGGTCGGACTCGGAGGTGACGTACACATAGTGCCGGAACAGCACGTCGGGCCTGATCACGTGCCGGATGGCCATCAGCCGGCAGTTGCGGCACACGATGACGTCCACGGGGTAGGCGGGCTCCTCGGCCGGGAGGTCGGCGGGGTCGAGGAAACCGTTGGCCAGCGGCACGGACCCGAAGGAGGTGACCTCCAGCCAGTCGTCGCGCCCGCAGACCCGGCACGTGTCAAGACGTCGGACAATGTCCTGCATGGCTTCTCCTCATGATCTTCAGTGGGCGGCCACGGCGAGCTCGCGGTGCTTGAGCGGTTCCCACCAGGACCGGTTGTCCCGGTACCAGGCGACGGTCGCGGCCAGCCCGGTCTCGAAGTCGACCGACGGCTCGTAGCCCAGCTCCCGCTCGATCTTGGAGATGTCGAGGGAGTAGCGCAGGTCGTGCCCCGGCCGGTCGGGGACGTGCTCGACCATGTCCCAGCCCGCGCCGCACGCCTCCAGCAGGCGGGCGGTCAGCTCCAGGTTGCTCAGCTCGCTGCCGCCGCCGATGTGGTAGACCTCGCCGGCCCGGCCGCGGTCGAGGACCATCCGGATGGCCCGGCAGTGGTCGGAGACGTGCAGCCAGTCGCGCCGGTTGCCGCCGTCGCCGTACAGGGGCACCCGGCGGCCTTCGAGCAGGTTGGTGACGAACAGCGGGATGACCTTCTCGGGGAACTGGTAGTGGCCGTAGTTGTTGGTGCAGCGGGTGATCACGACGTCCAGGCCGAGCGTGCGGTGGAAGGCCAGCGCGAGCAGGTCCGAGCCGGCCTTGGAGGCCGCGTACGGCACGTTCGGCGCGAGCGGCGTCTCCTCGGTCCACGAGCCCTCGGCGATGGAGCCGTACACCTCGTCGGTGGAGACGTGCACGAAGCGGCCGACGCCGTGCCGCAGGGCCGCCTCCAGCAGGGTCTGGGTGCCCAGCACGTTGGAGCGCACGAAGCCGGTCGCGCTGACGATCGACCGGTCGACGTGCGTCTCGGCGGCGAAGTGCACGATCGCGTCCTGCCCGGCCACCACCTCGTCGGCCACGAGCGGGTCGGCGGTGTCGCCCTGCACGAAGCGCAGCCCCGGGTGGCCGGCCACCGGGTCGAGGTTCTCCAGGTTGCCGGAATAGGTGAGCTTGTCCAGGACGGTGACCCGCGTGCCCGGCGAGTCGCGCAACGTGGCTCTGACGAACTCCGAGCCGATGAAACCGGCGCCGCCGGTGACCAGGATCCGCAACTGTCCGCCTCCTGTCTGAGGGGTCGACGGCTACCGGGCGGCGGCGGTCAGCCGCTCCAGCTCCGCGACGATGTCGGTCGGGCTCGGCGTGGCCAGCCAGTCCTCGTGGATGGCGGCCGCGCCCTTGGTGAACGAGGGGTCCTTCAGCACGCGCAGCAGCTCGTCGCGGATCTCGGCCGCGGACTGCGTCTGGTGGTTGATCCGCACGCCGGCGCCGCGCGTGGTGACGTACCGGGAGGTTCGGGTCGAGGTGAGCTGTTTCTGGCACTGGAGCTGCCAGTCGATGCCGCCCTCGACGGGGGTGCCGACGAGCCGGTTGTGCTCGTCGGTGTCGCAGACGACCTGCGGCACGTTCATGGCCGAGGCGGCCGCGAAGGTGCCGATCGAGCCGTGGTGGATGATCGCCGAGCAGGTCGGCAGGAGCTGGTCGAGCGGCACGTAGTCGAACACGCGCACGTTGGCGGGCAGCGGGCGGTCCAGGTCGAGCAGCTGGTTGGCGTCCAGGGTGGCGACGACCTCGGCGTCCAGGCCGTCCACGGCCTCCATCAGCTTGGCGGTGCGCCCCCAGTCGCCCTTGAAGAACGTGCGCATCGACACGCCCAGCGAGATCGCCACCCGCGGCCGCTCCGGCGGTCGGCGCAGCCACTCCGGGACGACGCTCGCCCCGGTGTAGGGGACGTACCGGACGGGCAGGCGGCGCACGCCGGGGGTGGGCAGGCTCATCCCGGGCGGGAACGGGTCCACCGTCCAGTCGCCGAGCAGCAGGTTGTCGTCGACGGTCACGCCGTACCTGTCGGCCAGCGGGCCGATCACCCCGGTCATGGGGTTCCGCTCGCCGCTGCCGGCGAACTTGTCCGCGGCCCAGGCGGTGTAGTCGGGGGCCAGCAGTGTACGGGCGTGGGCGGCGCCGCAGACCCGGGCCGCCACCGCGCCGCACGGGAACCACGGGTCCCACAGGACGAGGTCGGGCCGCCACTCGCGGGCGAACTCGACGACGGCCCGCACGTCCTGGCGGGGCTCCGGCGGATGGTAGTTGCGCATGGTCAGCAGCGCGAAGTGGTAGAAGACATCCCAGGGCGGGCGTTCCGCCTCGGTGATGCCGAGCGCGGCGACCAGGCGCTCCGACTCCTCGATCGTCGGGATCAGCCCGGCGAACCCGGGGTAGCCGCGGTCGTGCACCGACAGCGGCTCGGGCGCGCCGCAGGAGACCGCGGTCAGCCCGGCCGCGTTCACCGACCGGTGGAAGTCGGGCACCGAGACCCCGGTGTCGACGCCCGGCGGGGCCGCCACCACCACCTGGTGCCCGGCCGCCTGCAACGCCCAGGCGTAGGGCACGATCGGCAGGAAGTGCGCCGTCGCGGGGAAGACGGTGAACATCACGCGCATGGCGATCACTCCAGAGGCGAGTCGGGGGCGGCCAGGCCGGCGCGCAGGATCTCGCCGAAGTCGGCCACCATCGTCACGATCGTGCTCTCGGTGAACAGGTTGCTGTTGTAGGCGAAGTTGCCGAAGATCTCGCCGGAGGGGGCGATGTCGAAGGTGAGCAGCGCGCCGTCGGGGATGTCGGTGCCGTTGGGCTGGTCCAGCAGGCGTTCGCGGACCTCGGCGATCTCCAGGTCGCCGACGCGCTCGCCGTCCATGCCGGTGGCGAACTGCCAGACCTGGAGGGCGCACAGCGCCTTGCTCTCCAGCGCGGCGTCGGCCATCAGCTCGGGCGCCTCGGCCACGATCTGCAGGAACGGGATCTCGTTGGCGTAGGAGTCCATGCAGGTCCGGCGGGAGCGCTCGACGACCTGCCGGAAGGTGGCGCAGCCGTCGAGACCGGTGCGCAGCGGCAGGAAGTTGAAGAACGGCCCCACGGTCTCCTGGAACTCCGGCTGCCCGCGTCCGGAGCTGATCACCGGGACGACCAGGTCGGTGGCCCCGGTGATCCGGCTGAGCAGCACGTTGTAGGCGGCCAGCAGCACCATGAACGGCGAGCTGCGCATCGTCCTGGCGTAGCTGATCACCCGGGCGGAGACGTCCTTGGGCAGCGAGAACCGGTGGACCGGGCAGAGCTTGGCCAGCCCGGCCGACCTGGCGTGGTCGGTGGGGACGGCCAGCATGCGCGCCCCGCGCAGCCGCTCGGCCCAGAAGTCGCGGGCGGCCTGGGTCTCGGCGCTGCCGGCCTGCTCCTGCTGCCGGCCGGCGTACTCGTGGTAGGGCCGGGGCTCGGGCAGCGGCGGCACGGCGTGGCCGCGGCGCTCGGCGTAGCGGGTGACGATGTCGCGGATGAGCAGCTGCATGGACCAGCCGTCGCCCGCGGTGTGGTGCACGATCAGCGCCAGCACCGCGTCCTCGTCGTCGAACCGGCCGAGGATGGCGCGCAGGTGCGGCAGCTCCTGGAGGCTGTAGGAGCCGGCCTCGACCTCGGTGAGCAGCTCCTCGGCCCGCAGCGCGCGCTCCTCGGGGGCGGCGGCCGGCAGGTCGACCACGAGCAGCCGGGCCGGCGCGGACGGCTGCCGCACCTGGTACGCCTCCCCCTCCCCCCGGGTGATCGTCATGTTGAGCGCGTCGTGCCGGTCGGCGACGTCGTCCATGGCGAGCTGGAGGGTGTCGACGTCGATGCGGCCGCGCAGGCGCCAGCCGACGACGATGTTGTAGCGGGCGCTGAAGGGCCCCTGGGCGTCGCCCTGGTCGAACAGGCGCAGGAAGTGCTGGGTGTAGGACAGGGGGTACCGGATCGCCGGCGGGGAAATGGTCATGCTGCCGCCTCCGTGCGGGCATCGCGTCGGCCGCTGCGCTGGAGCTCCACGGCCCGGTAGAGGGCGCTGATGTTGCCGCTGCCGAAGCTGCGGGCGCCCAGTCGCTCGATGAGTTCGAAGAAGAAGGTGTCTCGGGGGTGGGTGGAGCGGGCGAAGATCTGGTAGAGCTGCCCGTCGTGGTCCTCGTCGACGAGGATGTCGAGCCGGGCCAGGTCCTCCAGCCGGTACTTCACCGGCCGGACCCGTTCGGCGAGCAGGCTGTAGTAGACGTCGGGGGCGGTCAGGAACTCCACCCCGCGGGCCGCGGTGCCCTCCACCGCGGTCACGATGTCGGCGGCGGCCAGCGCCAGGTGCTGCACGCCCGCGCCGCCGTGGTCGCGCAGGAACTCGTCGATGTGGCCGGGCGTCCTGGTCACGTCCGGCTCGATCAGCGTGAACGTCACCTCGCCGCGGCCGCGGCTGCGGACGACCTTGGTGGTCATGGCCTGCGCGCCGACGGCGATGCGCTCGGCGAAGGTGAGGTCGAAGCCGAGCACCCGCCGGTACCACTCGACGGTGGCGTCGAGCTCCCCGGCCGGGACGCACACGGCCAGGTGGTCCACCTCCTGCAGCCCGAGTGCGGAATCGGCCGGGCCGGTCGGTCGCTGCCCGGTGTCGCGGAAGCCGGGCAGCGCGCGCTCCCGCGCCCCGGCCGGGCGCTGCACGAACGTGTGCAGCACGTCGCCGAAGCCGTGGACGGCGGCCGTGACGAAGCCGTCGCGCCCGGCGGGGGCCGAGACCGGACGGGCGCCGCGCCGCACCGCCTCGTGGTAGGCGGCCGCGGCGTCGGGCACGCCCAGCGCGATGTCGGACACGCCGTCGCCGTGCCGGTCGAGGTAGCCGGCGGCGGGGTGGTCGGCGGACAGCGGCTGGGTGAGCGTGAACCTGATCCGGTTCGCGCCCAGGGCCGCCGAGCGGGCCCGGCCGTCCTGGGCGGTGGCGTAGGCCGCCAGGCCCAGGGAGCCGGTCAGCCGGGCGGTCTCGCGGTCCAGGTCGCCGACGTAGAAGCCGATGTGGTCCAGGCGCAGGTCGTCGAAGATCGTCGTGGTGGTCATGGGCTATCCGGCGTCCGTCCGGGCGGCGAGACCGCGCGGGCGCAGGTCCGTCCAGTGGGCGGTGACGTACTCGGTGCAGGCGTCGCGGACGGCGGGGCCGAAGGCGACCTCCCATCCCGCGGGCACGTCGGCGAAGGCGGGCCACAGGCAGTGCCGGCCCTCGTGGTTCACCAGCACGCGGAAGGCCGCGTCCCGGTCGTCGAATGGGTTGCTCATCTCGTCCCTCTCACTGGGTGCGCGCGCCGGCCTCTAGCCATTCGTCCAGGCCGGCCACGGTCGCCGCGTCGAACAGGTCGCCGATGGACAGGTTCACGCCCAGCGCCGCGCGGATCCGGCTGACCAGCCGCATCGCCAGCAGCGACTGGACGTCCAGGTCGAAGATGCTGTCGTCCACGCCGACCCGCTCGACGCCGAACACCTCGGCGAACACCGTGCACAGGACCTCCTGGCGGGGGTTCTGCGGCGCGCGGTAGGCCGAGCCGGGCTCGGTGTCGGGGTCGGGCAGGGCCGCGCGGTCCACCTTGCCGTTGGCGGTCAGGGGCAGCGCGTCCAGCACGACGAACGCGGTGGGCACCATGTAGTCCGGCAGCGACGTGCGCACGTGGGCGCGCAGCGCGGCGGGGTCGGGGGCCTCGGCGGCCGGCACGACGTAGGCGACCAGACGCTTGTCGCCCTGCCGCGACTGCCCGGCCACGACGGCGACGTGCGCCAGCCCGGGATAGCCGGCCAGCACGGCCTCCACCTCGGCCAGCTCCACCCGGAAGCCGAGGATCTTGACCTGGTCGCCGGCCCGCCCGATGAACTCGATCTGCCCGTCGTCGTTGCGCCGGACCAGGTCGCCGGTGCGGTACATGCGCTCGCCGGGCCCGCCGAACGGGTCGGCGACGAAGCGCTCGGCGGTCAGGTCGGGACGGCCGTAGTAGCCCCGGGCCACTCCCCTGCCCGCGATGTACAGCTCGCCCTCCAGGTCGCCGGGGACCGGGCTGAGGCGGTCGTCGAGCACGTAGAGCCGCACGTCCCGCATCGGGCCGCCGACCGGCACGGTGGTGCCCAGCTCGGTGCCGGCGGTCAGGGGCGCGTGGGTGGAGAACAGGGTCACCTCGGTCGCGCCGTACATGGCCCGCACGGTCGTCCCCGGGCAGGCGGCCAGCACCTGGCGGACGGCGGCGGGCACGATCACGTCGCCGCCGGTGAGCACCTCGCGGACGCCGGCCAGGCAGTCCGCCCCCTCCTCGGCCACGACGCGGAACAGGCCGGCGGTCAGGTGCAGCCCGGTGATCCGCTCCTCGCGGATCAGCCGGCGCAGGGTGTCGAGGTCCGGCTCGCCGGGCGGCGCCACGACGATCGTGCCGCCGTGCAGCAGCGGCACCCACAGCTCGTACGTCGAGACGTTGAAGGCGTACGGCGCGACCATCAGGACGCGCTCGTGGGCGCCGGTGTCCCAGCAGGGGTCGAGGGCCAGGCCGAGCACGTCCCAGTGGGTGACCGCGACGCCCTTGGGGTGCCCGGTCGAGCCCGAGGTGTAGATGACGTAGGCCAGGTCGTCCGGGCCGGCGGCGACGTCCGGCGCCGTGGCCGGTTGCTGCGCGGTGGCGGGGTCGTCGTCGGCCAGCAGGGTCGCGGGGGCCGACGGCAGGCCCGCGGCGGCCTTGGCGCGGTCGGCGACCAGGACGGGTGTCCCGGACGAGTCGACGATCCACTGCCGGCGGTCGGCCGGGTAGGCGCTGTGGACGGGCAGGTAGCAGCCGCCCGTCTTGAGGATCGCGAGGAGCGTGACGACCAGCTCGGCCGAGCGCTCCATCAGCACCGCGACCGGCGTCTCGGGGCCGGCGCCGAGCCCGCGCAGGCGGTGGGCGAGGCGGTTGGCCCGCTCGTCGAGCTCCCGGTAGGTCAGCCGCACCGGGCCCGCCGACACCGCGACCGCGTCGGGCGTGCGCCTGGCCTGCTCGGCGACGTGTCCGTGCACAGTTGTAGGCGACATCAACGGGTTCCTCAGTCGTCGTGGAAGATGGCGTGGATGCCGGAGACGCCCGAGAGCATCGTGGCGAAGTCGATCTTGCGGGGGCGGAGCTTGCTGGGGTCGAGGGTCTTCTGCGCCCTGTCCCAGTACTCCTCCTTGTGCTTGGTGCGGTCGTAGAAGAAGCGCACGAAGTCCAGCAGGGAGTTCAGGAACTCGCGGTAGTCCTTCTCGTAGCGGGCCAGCACGGCCTCCTCAGAGGCCGGGTCGGCGAGGATCTCGTCCACCGCGCCGGCCAGCCCGTGGGCGCCGCGCAGCGCCAGGCCGACGCCGGTGGACAGCAGCGGGTCGATGAAGGCCGCCGCGTCGCCCACCAGGGCCCAGCCGGGGCCGTGGAAGCGGGTGCAGGTGTAGGACCAGTCGCGGATGCTGCGGAAGCCGCTGACCCGGGTGGCGCCCTCGGTCAGGGCCCGCACCTCCTCGGCGGCGGCCAGCTCCGAGGCGTACAGGTCCTCCAGGCTCTTGCCGGACTTCTTGTACTCCTCGATGGGGGTGACGTAGCCGACGCTCACCGTGCCGTCGTGCAGGGGGATGAACCAGAACCAGCCCGCGGGGCGGTTCTCGGTGACGGTGTCGCCGAAGCGCGTGCCGCCGTAGCGCTTGCAGCCCTGCCAGTACGACCAGACCGCGATGTTGCGCAGGTCGTCGTGGTACTCGATGAGGTCGAAGCGGCGGGCCAGCAGGTGCTGCTGCCCGGTGGCGTCGATCAGCAGGCGGCAGCGGGCGGTGCGCTGCTCGGCGTCGCCCTTCACCGTGTACGTGACGCCGGTGACGCGGTCGCCGTCGAACACCAGGTCCTTGACGGTGGCCTCCTCGAACACCGTCGCGCCCAGCTCCCTGGCCCTGGCCAGCAGGAGGGCGTCGAAGTCGGCACGGCGCACCTGGTAGGCGTATTCATAGTTGGACGCCTCGGCGAAGCGGAAGTCCCAGGTGCCCTGGTTCCTGCCCCACAACAGGGTGCCGCCGTACTTCTTGACGAACCCCATCTGGTCGAGCCGGTCCTTCAGTCCCAGCTCCTCCAGCGTGGGCATGGACCCCGTGATCAGCGACTCGCCGATGTGGTAGCGCGGGAACTTCTCCCGCTCCAGCACCAGAACCCGGTGCCCGCGCTGGGCCAGCAGTCCCGCCGTACCCGAGCCGCCAGGGCCTCCGCCGATCACGACAACGTCGAACTCGTCATGAGTGTTGATCACCGTGCTCCTCCGTTTCGCCGCTCTGCGACTCGCAGTCAGGGTCACATTCACGTCGCGGGGCCCACATCCTTTGAATTGCTGTCTGAGCTCCCGAAACACCGCATTTCACAAGATGTGCGGCGGGGTGGCCGCGTTCATCATGAGGCGAATGAGAACGGTCATCAGCGTCTGGATCGCCGAGCATCCCCTGCCGGACTACCTGGGCCCGATCAGGAGGATGGCCGCCGACTTCGAGGCCGCGCACCCGGACCTCCGGATCGAGATCACCGGGCACGGCTTCCGTGAGCTGCCCGCCGAGGTGGCCCGCGCGGCCGGCCGGGGCGAGCCGCCGGACCTGGCGGAGTACTACGCCACGGCCACCCGGCTCGCGCTGGACACCCGGGCGCGTTCCGGCGCGCCGCTGTTCACGCCGATCGAGCGCGCCGTCGGGGGACGCGCGGAGATCCTCGGCGAGCCGGTCGTGCTCGCCGACCTCGAACCGGCCGTCCGCGGCCACTACACCTACCGCGGCGAGCTCGTCGCCGCGCCCGCGACGGCGACCACGGCGGTGCTGCTCAGCAACGCCACCCTGCTCCGCGCGGCCGGGATCGACGCGCCGCCGCGCACCTGGGAGGAGCTGGAGCGCGCCTGCGCCGCCGTGCGGGCGCTGCCCGGCGGCCCGCCGCACGGCGTCTCCTGGGCCAACCACGGCTGGCTGTTCCAGCAGGCCGTCGCCGGGCAGGGCGGCCTGCTGGCCGACCATGACAACGGCCGCGCCGGCCGCGCCGGACGGGTGGACCTGGCCTCCAAGGAGCTGCTGGCCTACGCCGCCTGGTGGCGGCGCCTGCACGCCGAGGGCCACTACCTGCGCGCGGGCGAGCCCGGTGACTGGGGTCCGGCGCTGGGGGCGTTCCTGGGGCAGCGGGTGGCGTTCACGATCGCGTCCTCGGTGGTGGCCGGCATGATCGCCGAGCGCGGGCGGGAGTCCGGGTTCGAGGTGACGGCGAGCCCGCTGCCGCACAACGAGAGCCTGCCGCGCGCCGGGCACCTGGTCTCCGGCCAGGCGCTCTGGCTGACCGACGGGCTGCCGCCGGAGCGGCGGGACGGCGCGCTGGCGTTCGTCCAGCACCTGCTCAGCGCGGGCAACGCGGCGCGGTGGCACCGGGAGGCCGGTTTCCTGCCGGTCACCAGGGCCGCGGCCGGCCTGCTGGAGGAGGAGGGCTGGTTCGACCGGCACCCGGTGCACCGGGCCGCGACCGCCCAGCTCCGCGCGGCCGACGGCTCCCCCGCCGCGCTGGGCGCGGTGCTCGGGGACTTCGCCGGGATCCAGGACCTGATGACGCAGGCCATGGCCCGGGTGCTGGACGGCGCCGACCCCGACGACTGCTTCGCCGAGGCGTCGCGGCGGGCTCAGGGCCTGCTCGACGCCTACAACGCCGACTGCCTGGACGGGCGCACCCCGCGCCGCCTGTCGGTGGGCTGAACCACCGCCGCCTTCCGGGCGGCGGCACCGCTCCCACGGCATCCGCCCGTGAAGTGAGCACTTCAGAAGAAGACCGTGCCGGCGGGCGATGCCACGCTCGGACATGGCGATGGGAGTTCCCGTATGTTAAGCCGACGGCGCTTGATCGTTCTCGGTGGCCTGGCAGGAGGCGCCGCGCTCACCCCGGTGTCCCGCGGGCTGTTCGGCGAGCCGGAACAGCAGGCGCAGCAACAGCACATGATGCGCATGCACGACCACGGGGGCCGGGTCCCCGCGGTCCGCACCGGCGCCACCGCGGCGCCCTTCAGCGTCGCGATGCCGGTGCCCCCGGTGCTGGCCCCCGTGGCCACCCTGCCGGGCATCGACTTCTACCGGCTGTCCATCCAGCAGGCGACCACCGAGATCCTGCCGGGCGTGAGCACGCCCGTGCTGACGTACGGCGGCCAGTTCACCGCCCCCACCATCCGCGCCCGGCAGGGCCGCAGGGCGCTGGTCACCTTCGACAACCGGCTCGGCCACGAGGCGAACGTGCACCTGCACGGCGGCCGCGTGCCGGCGGCCAGCGACGGGTACCCGATGGACCTGATCGCCAACGGCAGGTCGAAGACCTACGACTACCCGAACGCCCAGGCCGGCGCCACGCTGTGGTACCACGACCACACCCACCACATGGAGGCCGAGCACGTCTACCGCGGCATGCACGGCTTCTACCTGGTCGAGGGCGCCGACGAGCAGCAGCTCGGCCTGCCGTCCGGGGCCTACGACGTGCCCATCCTGCTGCGCGACGCGCTCTTCGACGACCAGGGCGGGCTCGTCTTCGACCCGGCCGACCCCTACAACCGGCCGACGCTGATCGCCAACGGCAAGGCCCAGCCGTACTTCAAGGTCGCGGCCCGCAAGTACCGGCTGCGCCTGCTCAACGGCTCCACGCACCGGATCTTCGAGCTGTCGCTGAGCAACGGCGCCCAGATGACGCAGATCGCCACCGACTGCGGCCTGCTGGCGGCGCCGGTGCCGACGTCCAAGCTGGTGCTCTCCTCGGGCGAGCGGGCCGAGGTCGTGATCGACTTCGGCGCGTTCCCGCTGGGCACGCAGATCACGCTGGAGGACGTCAGCGGGTCCGTGCTCCGCTTCGACGTCGTACGGCCGGCCGTCGACCGCAGCCGCGTGCCCAGCCAGTTGCGCGCGATGGTCCCGCTGGCCGCGGCCACGCAGACCCGGCAGCTCACCCTCAGCCTGGACCCGGTCAACATCCAGGCCCTGATCAACAATCAGGCGTTCGACGCCAACCGGGTGGACATGCAGGTCAAGCGGGGAACCAGCGAGGTCTGGGAGGTCACCAACTCCGACACCAACGTCGGGGGCTCGGGCTTCGGCGTCCCGCACAACTTCCACACCCACCTCGCCCAGTTCCGGATCCTGGACCGCGACGGCACGCCGCCACAGCCGGGCGAGGCGGGATGGAAGGACACGGTGCTCATCCAGCCGGGCGAGACCGTGCGCTTCCAGGCCAGCTTCGGCGACTACCTGGGGCGATACGTCTACCACTGTCACATGTTGGAGCACTCGGCCATCGGGATGATGGGCCAGATGGAGATCATCAACTAGTTCCTCAAGGAGGACTGCATGAGCACCACGAACAGCACGTCCGCCGTCGGCCGGTCCACCGGCCGCGGCGTCAACATCGCCCTCTGGGTCGCCCAGGTCCTTCTGGCGTTCCAGGTCGGCCTGGGCGGCGTGCTCAAGCTCGCCGGCGACCCGACCATGGTCGCCATGTTCGACGACATCGGCGCCGGCCAGTGGTTCCGCTACGTGGTCGGCGTGCTGGAGATCGCCGGCGCGATCGGGCTGCTGATCCCGCGTCTGACCGGCGTGGCCGCGCTGGCGCTGATCGGCCTGATGATCGGCGCGGCCGGCACCAACGCGATCGTGCTGGGCGGCGTCCCCGTGATCGAGGCCGTCCTGCTGGTCGTCCTGGCACTGGTCGTCTGGGGCCGCTGGTCCCGCGTCAAGGCGTTCTTCGGCGCCAAGTGAGCTCACCCCCGCCCGGTACGCGATCGGCGTACCGGGCATCGACCTGTCCCGTGGAGGGAACATGACAGAGACCGCCAACCCGCAGAACCAGCTGCCCACCCCCGACCCCTCGTTGCAGACCCTGCAGCCGCTGGTCGGCACGTGGGAGATGACGGGCAAGGACTTCGGCACCGGCGAGGCGACCGGCGGCCGGCTCGTCTTCGAGTGGATGGACGGCGGCTTCTTCCTCGTCCAGCGCGTCGAGATGAGCCACGGCGGCGGCACGATGACCGGCGTGGAGTACATCGGCCACGACCCGGAGAGCGGCGCGCTGCGCTCGCACTACTTCGACAGCACCGGCAACAACTTCGTCTACGTGTGGAAGCTGGACGGGCGCGACCTCAACATCTGGTTCGGCGCGGAAGGCTCGCCGGCCGGGTTCAGCGGCGCTTTCAGCGAGGACGGCCGGACCATCAGCGGCCGGTGGGAGTGGCCGGGCGGCGGCTACGAGGCCACCATGACCCGGGCGGGCTAGCCGGACCGATCTCGTGACGACCGGGACGGGCCCCCGCGGCCCGGCCACCGCCACCCGTCCCGGCTGACGCCGGTCGCCTGCTCACCCCAGGTCGTCGCCGGGGCCGGGGGCGGGGCGGGTGAGGCGGACCATGGCCCGGTACAGGGCGGTGGGCGCGGGGGTCGGCTCCAGCGGGGGCAGGTCGGCGCCGGGGGCGGCGTAGGCGCGCAGCATCTGGCCGACGAGGCGGCGCCAGGTGTCCGGGGCGGCGTCGCCGGTGGCGGCGATGACACCGGCGTTGGCCATCAGCAGGATGACCATGTCCTGGTCGGTGAAGTCCGCCCGCAGCCGGCCGGTGGCCTTGGCGCGCTCGATGAGGTCGAGGAACCCCTGGTAGGCCGCGGCCCGGCGCTTCTCCAGCGCCTTGGCCGCGGGGAAGGTCATGGCCAGCACGTCGGCGAAGCCGCGGTCGGCGGCCTGCATGGCGCACACGGCCCGGACGTAGCCGACGAAGCCGTGCCAGGGGTCGGGGTCGGCCAGCGCCTCGGCGACGGCGGCGGCGTAGGCGTCCATGCGGTCGGCGAAGACGGCGTTGATGAGCTCCTCGCGGGTGGCGAAGCGGCGCGACAGGGTGGCCTTGCCGACCCCGGCGGCGCGGGCGATGCAGGCCATGGAGACGCCGAGGCCGTGGCTGGCGTACAGGCGGCGGGCGGTGGCCACGATGCGTTCGCGGTTGCGTTCGGCGTCGGCGCGCAGGCCCGGCCCGGGCTGGGCGCCGGAGGGCGCGGAGGCGTCGGCGGGATGATCCATGCCTCCATCCTACCCAAGTGGAACGACCTACCCATTTTTCTTGTTACGCTGGGCAGCACGAAACGGGTAGCCCGTTCCACTTTTCTGAGAGGTGCAGCTCATGCGTGCTGTCATGCTGAACTCCGTCCCCGCCGACCCGGCCCTGGCCGACCTGCCCGTCCCGCGGCCGGAGGCCGGCGAGGTGCTGGTGAAGGTCACCGGCTCCGCGGTCAACGGCTTCGACCTGGCCGTGGCCGCCGGCTATCTGCAGCAGATGATGGAGCACCGGTTCCCGCTGGTGGTGGGCAAGGACTTCGCCGGCACCGTCGAGGCGCTCGGCGAAGGCGCCGAGGGCTTCGCCGTCGGGCAGCCGGTCTTCGGCGTGGTGATGAAGCCGTTCCTCGGCCCCGGCTCGATGGCCGAGTACGTGACCGTGTCCGCCGGTTACGGCATCGCCCCGCTCCCCGAGGGTCTGGCCGCCGCGGAGGCGGGCGCGCTGGGGCTGGCCGGCACCGCGGCGCTGGACAGCCTCGACGCCGTGGCCCTGACCGAGGGCGAGACGGTGCTGATCTCCGGCGCCACCGGCGGCGTGGGCGCGCTGGCCGTGCAGTTGGCCGCCGCCCGCGGCGCCCGGGTGATCGCCACCGCCCGTCCCGGCGCCGAGGCCGACTTCGTCACCGGGCTCACCGCCGCCGAGGTCGAGCTCGTCGACCACGGCGGCGACCTGCCCGCCCAGGTCCGCGCCCTGGCCCCGGCGGGCGTGGACGCCGTGCTGCACCTGGCGGGTGACGGCGCCGAGCTGGCTGGACTGCTGCGCGGCGGCGGCCGGCTCGCCTCGACCCTCGGCCTGACCCAGGACGCCGTCCAGGACGCTGTCCCGGGCGCCGCGATCACCGTGCACACCGTCATGGCCGACCCGAACCCGCGGACCCTGAGCGAGCTGGCCGCCCGGGTCGCGGCCGGTGCGCTGCGCGTGCCGGTCACCGCCACCTACCCGCTGGAGCAGGCCCCCGAGGCGTTCGCCGCCTTCCGCGCGGGCACCCTCGGCAAGATCGCCGTCACCTGCTCCTGACGTCCCCGGCCCTGAAGGCCCGGAACCGTCCTCACCCCTCGACCGGCCACGCCGGGGCCCCTCGCCCCGGCCACCCCCCTTCCGCGAAGGAACCCGTGATGAACATCGCCCTGTGGATCGTGCAGGCCGTGCTGGCCCTCCTGTTCGGGCTCGCCGGACTCACCAAGTCCACCCAGCCCAAGGAGAAGCTGGAGCCCAGACTGCCCTGGGCCGAGGACTTCTCCGCCGGCGCCGTCCGTCTCATCGGCCTCACCGAGCTGGCCGGCGCGCTCGGGCTGATCCTGCCCGCGGTCACCGGCGTCGCGCCCGCCCTGACCCCGCTGGCCGCGGCCGGCCTGGCCGTGGTGATGGTGCCGGCCGCGCTCGTGCACGTCCGCCGCAAGGAGCCCGGCGCGATCGCCGTCAACGCGATCCTGTTCCTGCTGGCCGCGTTCGTCGCCTGGGGGCGCTTCGGACCTCACCCCTTCTGAGCAGCCCTAGACCGGGACGCGCGGGCTCTCGGCCGGGCGGCGCGGCTCGGTCTCGGCGCGCCGGGCCACCAGGCGCTCGCGCAGCCGCATCGCGGGCAGCTCGACCAGGTAGTAGCTGACCGTCGCGACGGCGACCGTGCCCACGAGCACCACCGCCAGCAGCTCCCAGAAGCCGGACTTGCCCATCACCACCGGCATCGGCACCGGCGGCGCGCCGAAGACGCTGCCGTTCTGCAGCCAGAGGTACTGCAGGATGAAGTGCCACAGGTAGACGCCGTAAGAGATGCGGCCGAAGAAGCGCATCGGACGGTTGGTGAGCACCGCGTCGATGACCTTCGAGTGCACGCCGGGCACCACCACCGGGGCGATGACCAGCAGCGCGAAGATCAGGAACAGCACCATCTCGGCCATCGCCTCGGGCACGGTGGCGTAGTCGGCCATGCCCGGCTTGCCGAACGGCCGGATGCAGTTGATCACGTAGACGACGGCCGCGCCCAGCCAGAACAGCAGCGGCCGGCGGGCCACCAGGCGGTAGAAGGCGGGCGTGGTGTCCTTGGCCTCCGCGTACGCCGACAGGATGGCCAGGCCCATGCCGATGGCCAGGAAGCCGGTGAAGCCGATCACCCAGAAGTACTCGTACGGGAAGGGGCCCATCGACTCCAGGTGCGTGTACGCGGTCCAGGCCAGGCCGACGAGCACGAAGACGCCCAGCGGGACCAGCAGGCGGCGGGCCTTGGCGCCGGGGTCGGCGGCCTTCCTGGCGTACCGGTCGAAGATCCAGGCCAGGATGGGCAGCGCCAGGTAGAAGGTGACCTCGGCGGGCACGGTCCAGGTGGGCTCCAGCCCGGCGTAGCCCGCCTCGGGACCCGGCACGTAGTAGTGCATGAGCAGCAGGGGGCTGAGCACGTACCAGAGGCCGTCGACGCTCTTGAGGTTGAGCAGCAGCAGCGCCGCCACGGCCACCAGCCAGTACGCGGGCAGGATCCGCAGCATGCGCTTGATCAGGTAGCCCTTGAGCTCAGGACGCGGCGTGCCGACGATCGTCGCCCTGGCGAACGGCCGGTACAACAGCAGGCCGGACATCACGAAGAAGGGCGGCAGCAGCACGTTGAGACCCTGGATCAGCACGGGCCAGATGCCGACAGACGGTTTGTCGTAGAAGCCGATGACGCCGGCGGCGAAGGCGACGTGCACCACGATCACGCCCAGTGCCAGATATCCGCGCAGCCCGTCGAGCCGAGGGGCACGTTTGCCGGGGCCGCCCCTCTTGATGATCTCCGGTGAGGTCATGGCATGTTTCCTCGCAGTTCGCTCGCTGATGGGGCTCGGCGCCCCCTCGGCGCCATCGTCACGCGGGGCCGAGGGCGGCCGCATCTCGTGTCGTGCTGAATTCCCCGTGCCGCCGGACGGCCTTTTCCACATCTTCCGAAATGCGTTTCCGGTGAATTGCAGGAAGCGGTCCCGGCGAGGCAGGTAGCTGCCCTGAAATGGCCTGTCGCCCGTTCCCCGGGGCGCGCATCGTTGGGTCCATGAGAGAAGACACCGTTCTGACGTACTCGTCCTACCTGGCGCTGGAGGAGATCCTCACGGCGCAGCGACCGGTTTCCGAGAGCCATGACGAGACCCTGTTCATCATCGTCCACCAGGTGTACGAGCTGTGGTTCAAACAATTGCTGCACGAATTCGCCGAGCTGCAACTCGAACTCGCCGGCGGATTCACCGCGCACGCCATGCGGACTTTGCACCGGTCCTTGAAGCTGATGCGGCTCGCGGTCTCCCAGATGGACGTCATGGAGACGATGACGCCGTTCCAGTTCGCCGCCTTCCGCGGCAAGCTGGGCACCAGCAGCGGCTTCCAGTCGGCGCAGTTCCGCGAGATCGAGGCGGTGCTGGGCCGGCGCGACGAGCGCATGCTGCTCGGCCAGGCCGAGGGCACCCCGGCCCGCGCCCGGATCGAGGCGGCGATGGCCAGGCCCACGCTGTACGACTCGCTGCTGACGTACCTGTACCTGCGCGGCTACGAGGTGCCGCAGGACCGGTTGCACCGCGACGTACGGCTGCCGCTGGAGCCGTCGGAATCGGTGCAGGACCTGCTGCTGCGGGTCTACCGGGACGACACCGGCGCGGCCCAGCTCTGCGAGCGGCTGGTGGACCTGGACGAATGCCTCCAGGAGTGGCGGTACCGGCACCTGAAGATGGTCGAGCGCACCATCGGCGCCCGGCCGGGCACCGGCGGCTCCAGCGGCGGGGCGTACCTGCGGGCCTCGCTGACGCCGTCGTTCCCCGACCTGTGGGCGGTCAGGAGCATGGCATGAACGACATCTCGGGACGTCTGGCGCCGCACTACTCGGCCTTCCGCGCGGCGGACCGGCTGCTGCTCACCGGCCACTCCCACCAGGCCTGGCCGGATGTGGCGCTGGCCGGGCAGATCGAGGCGTTCGACGACGCCGCCAGGGACGTGGACGACAAGTGGGCCGCCGCGTTCAAGAAGGCCGACCGGGTCAGGGAGGGGTTCCGGCTCTTCCTCGGCGACCCGTACGCCGAGCTGGCCCTCGGGTCCAGCACGCACGAGCTGGTGCTGCGCTTTCTGTCGGCGCTGGACCTGCGCGGCCGGCCCCGGCTGGTCACCTCCGGCGGCGAGTTCCACACGCTGCGGCGCCAGCTCGCCCGGCTGGCCGAGGAGGGGGTGGAGGTGGTGGTCGTCCCGCCGGAGCCGGTGGGCACGCTGGCCGCGCGGCTGGCGGAGGCGGCCGACGGGCGCACGGCCGCCGTCCTGGTCTCGGCGGTGCTGTTCGAGACGGCCAGGATCGTGCCGGAGCTGGACGCGCTCGCCGCCGCCTGCCGCCTGCGGGGGGCCGAGCTGCTGGTGGACGCCTACCACGCGCTGGGCGTGGTGCCGTTCTCGACGGCGGGCCTGGACTCGGCCTGGGTGGTGGCGGGCGGGTACAAGTACCTGCAGCTCGGGGAGGGCAACTGCGTGCTGCGGCTGCCGGCGCACGCCGACCGGCTGCGGCCGGTGGTGACCGGGTGGTACTCGGAGTTCGCCGAGCTGGCCGAGGACCCGCGGGCGGGCGGCCGGGTCGGCTACCCGGCGGGGGCGGCCCGGTTCGCGGGGGCGACCTACGACCCGGTGAGCCACTACCGGGCGGCCCGGGTGTTCGACTTCTTCGCCGCGCAGGGGCTGACGCCGCAGGTGCTGCGGGCGGTGTCGCTGCGCCAGCGCGGGCTGCTGGCGGCGCGCTTCGACGAGATCGGCGCGCCCGCGCACGTGGTCAGCCGGGACCTGGACGCCGCGCCCGAGGAGTTCGGCGGGTTCCTGGCGCTGCGCTCGCCGTACGCGGGGCGGCTGCGGGCGGGGCTGGCGGCGCGGGGGGTGCAGGCCGACAGCCGGGGCGAGTACCTGCGGCTCGGGCCGGCGCCGTACCTGTCGGACGCGCTGCTGCACGCGGCCATGGACCGGCTCGCCGCGGAGATCCGCTCACTGCCGGCCGGCGCGACGGCCGGAACGAGGCGAGCGGCGTGAACCGGAGGGACGGCCGGGTGCGGCCGGCGCGAGGCGAGCGGCGTGAACCAGAGGGGGCGGCGGACCACAGCCGGGCAGCCGCCCCCGGCCCCGCCCGGCCTTGCACCCGCAGACGGTCAGGGGCGGAAGAGGGCCGGGTCCATGGGGACGAGCGACGGCGAGACGCGGACCGGGAAGCCGATCTGGTCGAGCACGTCGCGGCGCAGGTCCACGCCGGGCGCGAGCTCCACCAGCTCCAGGCCGCCGGCGGTGACGTCGAAGACGGCCCGCTCGGTGACGACGCGGGCCCACTGCCCGCGCCGCACCCCCTCGCCCAGCCGGTACGTGACGTGACCGGCCCGCGGCACCAGCTTGCGCACCCGCCCTTCGGCCAGGATCCGCAGCCCGCCGTCGGCGCAGCTCACCCGGAGGCCGTCGGTGGTCAGCGTGCCGGCGAAGACCAGCCGCGTGGCGTTGTGCGCGATGTCCACGAACCCGCCGGCGCCGGGGTTGGCCGCGCCGAACCGGCTGACGTTCACGTTGCCCTCGGCGTCGATCTGGGCGAAGGCGAGCGCGGCGAACGGGCAGCCGCCGCCGTCGATGAAGTCGAACTGCGAGGGCCCGTCGAGCAGCGCCCGCGGGGAGTAGTTCGCCGAGAACTGCCAGCCGCTCATCACGATGCCGCCGAAGGAGCCGTGCTCGGTGGTGAACAGGTGCTCGTCCAGGCGGCCGTCGTCCAGCAGGCCGTCCTCGGCCATGGCCAGGACGGCGTCGGAGGAGGCGCCGAACCCGAAGATCGAGGTCTCCCCCGGCCTGACCTCCCTGGCGACCCGGCGGGCGATCACCTTGTCCGGGCCGGACGGCAGCCGGGGCACCCGCGCGACGGCGTCGGGCACGTGCCGGAGGTAGCCGGGGTCGTGCCGTACGCCGGTGGTCATGGGCGCGTCCGCAACCACGACGACCCGGTCGACGAGCGCCCCGGGCACGCGCATCTCCCGCGCGGGCGACGAGCCGGCGGGCACGATCCGCGACACCTGCGCGATCACGGTGCCGCCGCACGCCTTCACCGCGAGGGCGATCGCCAGCGCGCTGGAGAACAGCGGCTGGTCCTCGAAGGACAGGTTGCCGTCGGGGTCGGCGGCGCTCGCCCGGACCAGTCCGGCGTGCAGCGGCCAGGACGGGTAGAACAGGTACTCCTCGCCGCCCAGCTCGACCAGCTCCACCAGGTCCTCCTGGGCCAGGCGGGTGAACCTGCCGCCGCCGTGCCGGGGGTCGGCGTACGTGCCGAGGCCGACCCGGGTCAGGTAGCCGGGGCCGCGCCGGGCCACCTCGCGCAGCCAGTGCATGGCGGCGCCCATCGGCCAGCTGTACGCCTCGACGAGGTCGTTCTGGATCAGCTCGGTCAGGGCGGGGCGGGCGCCGGTCACCGGGTGGCGGGGGTTGATGAACGAGGCGGACACGATACGGCGCATCAGGCCCTTCCTGGCCACGTGGTCCATGCCGCCGATGCCGACGGCGTCCCCGGTGGCGCAGGGGAAGTAGAAGGTCAGCTCGCGCGGGGCGCCGGTGGCGGCGAAGCGCTCGCCGAGCGCGGCCAGCAGGGCGTCGGGGGTGAGCCAGCCGATGACGCCGGTGCTGGCGACGGCCTGGTGGTCCTCGATGAGCGCGACGGCCTCGGCCGCCCCGCACACCTTGCCCGTCCGGCCGCCCGCGACCAGCTCAGGGCCCTGGTCAGGGGCCTGGTCAGGGCCCTGGTCAGGGCCCTGGTCCGGGCCCTGGTCCGGGGCCTGGTGCGGGGTCTGGTCAGGGGCGGTCATGGGCGGGCTCCGAAGCGGGCCAGGCTCTCGCGGGCCGCGGCGGAGGCGCAGTCGGCGCCGAACATCCAGGCCGTGCGCGCGTCGAGCGTCTCGGCGGGCCCGCTCACCGCGTCGGTCAGCGCCCGCTTGGCGGAGGCGACCGCGTGCGGGGGCAGCGCCGCGAGCCCCGCCGCCACCTCCAGCGCGCACGCCAGCGCCTGCCCCGGCGCGGCCAGCTCGTCGGCGCCGCCGATCCCGTGCAGCTCGCGGCCGGTCAGCGGGCGGTCGCCCCAGACCAGCCGCCGCGCGGCGACCGGCCCGACCCGGGCGGCCAGGCTCTGGATGCCCCAGGGCGGCACCCAGCCGAGCCGCACCTCAGGCAGGTGCCAGCGGGCGTCCTCGGCGGTGACCACCACGTCGCAGCCGGTGGCCAGCAGGAAGCCGCCGCCGAGCGCGAAGCCCTCGACGGCGGCCACCACGGGGATGCCGAGATGCTGGACGGCCCTGGCCACGCGCCCGGTGTCGGCCTCGTGCCGCACCATGCCCTCACGCGTCATCCCGGACAGCTCCTTCAGGTCCGAACCCGCGCAGAACCCCGGCGGCGCGCCCGTCAGCACGGCGGCGCGCACCCCCGGGTCGTCGTCCAGCTCGGCCAGCGCGGAGCCGAGCGCCGCGACCAGCCCGGACCCGAGCGCGTTGCGCACGCGGGGCCGGTCGAGCCGCAGGACGGCCACCGCCCCGCGGCGCTCGCACGCCAGGCCCCCGTCCGACGGCCGGTCCATCAGAACGGGGTGGGCCAGGGGGCCAGCCAGGCGACGTCCACGACGCCGGGACGCTGGTGCGGCCAGGCGGCCACCTCGCGCCAGCCGTGCGCCGTCATGTGCTCGGCGATGCTGTCGAGGGTCGAGCCGCCGCTGTAGCGGGCCGTCACGCTGCCCTCGATCACGGCGAGCCGCAGCCGGCTCAGGTCGGTCCCGGCGAGCACCTCCAGTTCGGCGCCCTGGGCGTCCACCACCAGCACGTTGCAGCCGTGCTGCACCTCGCTGACGGGGATCACCGGGACGACGTCCTGCCGGACGACGGCCATGGGCAGCAGCGGCGGCAGCATGCTGGACTGCTTGTCGTAGGGGGTGACGTTGAGCGTGGCCTGGCCGCGTTCCCGGCCGGCGCACGCCGCCACGACCTCGCGGGCCGGGTGGCCGTGCTCGGGCTCGGGCAGCCCGGCGGCCAGGTGGTGCAGCCGGAGCTGCTCGCGCAGCGCGGGCAGGTGGTCGCCGTTGGGCTCCATCATGACCAGGCGGCGGAACCCGCACCTGGTGAGCGCCTCCACCTCCTGGCCCCGGTGCGCGCCCACCTGGATCGCCCCTTCGGCCGGCAATCCCAGCTTGTCCAGCAGGTCGGGCAGGTGATCCTCCCATCGGGCGCTCACCCGCTCCGGTGCGACAGTCTGGTTGCGCATCTGGTCGTCTCCTCCCGGTGAACCGCTCAGGGCAGCGTCATCGTGGTCATCGTCGGTCGCGGCCGCGCGCCGCCGCATCTCGTGGATTGCGCGGTACGTCCGCCCGCCGCCCGATCCCCGCCCCGCAGCGTCACCTGAGGAGCAATCCGCGAGGTGCGGGACGGCCGCGCGGCGGACCACGATGGACGCGGCGACCGAAGGGAGGGCCCATGCGGCGAACTCGTGACCGTGACCTGAACGCCTACCTCGACCGGCTGGACGTCGGCGACCCCGGCGAGCCGTCGCTCCCGGCGCTGCGCGCCCTGCACCGCGCGCATGTGGAGCGGGTGCCGTACGAGACCTTGGAGGTTCAGCTCGGCCGGCGGATCACCGTGGACCCGCGCGAGTCGGTCGAGCGGGTGCTGCGCGGGCGCGGCGGCTACTGCGTGCAGCTCAACGGGGCGTTCGCCACGCTGCTGACCGCGCTCGGCTACGACGTCACCTGGCATCGGGCCGGGGTGCAGGCCGCCGTCCGGGCGCCCGCCTCGCCGGCGTCGTTCGCGCCGCACCTCGCGCTCACCGTCGCCCTCGACGGGCAGGACTGGCTGGTGGACATCGGGCTCGGCGACGGGCTGCACGAGCCGCTGCCGCTGCGGGCGGGGACGTACCGGCAGGGGCCGTTCGAGTTCCGGCTGTCCGCCTCGGACGTGGAGCCCGGCGGCTGGCGGTTCGACCACGACCCGCGCGGGTCGATCGCCGGGCTGGACGTCGAGCGGGCCCCCGCCGAGCCCGGGGACTTCGTGGAGTGGCATCCGTACCTGTGCACGTCGCCCGAGTCCCGGCTGGTGCGGGCCGCCGTCGTGCTGCGGCGCGACGCGACGGGCGCCGACTGCCTGGTGGGCTGCATGTTGCGCCGGATCGGCGCGGACGGCAGGACCGAGCGGGAGCTGTCCACCCGGCGGGAGTGGTTCGGGGCCCTGGAGGAGGTGTTCGGGCTGCGCCTCGACGACGTCAACGGCGCCGAACGCGAGGCCCTGTGGACCAAGGTCCGCGACGCCCACCTGTCCTGGCAGTCCCGCCGCCGCACCCCCGCCGCCTGACCTCGCCCGCTGGTTTTCCGATCAGCGGGCGGATCTCGCCACGGCGGCCGGGGTGACCGGGGTGAAGAAGTTGACGAGATTGCCGTCGGGGTCGCGGAACAGCAGCGACCGGTTGCCCCACGGCATCGTGGTGGGCTCGTTGACGAAGTCGGTGACGAAGCCGGTCAGGTTCTCGTACGCGCGGTCCACGTCGTCCACCAGGAACTCGACGATCACGCTGTGGTTGTCGGCCGGACGGGAGGAGCCCGGGGCGAACAGCGGGACGGTGCGGGTGCCCGCGATCGCCAGCGTGGCGGTGCCGGTCCTGATCTCGGCGAAGTCCTCGGTGGACCAGGTCGCCGGGGTCCCGGTGGCCTGCTCGTAGAACCCGGCGAGGCGGGCGACGTCATCGGTGATGATGCGGATCGATACGAAGTTCATGACGTTCCTTCAGTGTTCGTGCAGCTCTTGGCACCCCGCACGGTACGACTGATACTGGACGGATTCGGTCCACTATTCGCCATAGGCTCGTATTCATGTCGCCACCCACCGGTCGTGTGCTCACGCTCCTGGAGTTGTTGCAGTCGGGCGGCGTCCGGACGATGGCCGAACTGGCCGACCGGCTCGACGTGGACGGCCGTACCGTGCGGCGGTACGTCGGTCAGCTCGTCGACCTCGGGCTGCCGGTCGAGTCGGTGCGCGGCCGTTACGGCGGCTATCGTCTCGCCCGCGGCTACCGCCTGCCGCCGCTCATGCTCGACGACGACGAGGCGCTGGCCGTGCTGCTCGGCCTGATCGCCAACCGGCGCACGGCGAGCGACGCCGGCGACACCGCGAGCGAGACGGCGGCCGCGAAGATCCGCCGGGTGCTGCCAGAACGGCTCGTCCGCAGACTCGACGCGCTCATGGAATCCCTCGCCTTCACCGGCCCGTCCGGCGGGCCCGCCGGCCCCGACGCCGCCGTCCTGCTCACGATCGCCGACGCCGTGCGCCACCGCCGGCCCGTCTCCATCCGGTACGCCGACCGCACCGGCCGGCGCAGTGAGCGCACGCTGCACCCGTACGGGATCGTCAGCCACGCGGGCCGCTGGTACGTCACCGGCGAGGACCCCGGCCTCGGCGAGGACCGGACCTTCCGCTCGACCGCGTCGCGAACGCCCGCACCCTGCCCGGCTCGTTCGAGCCGCCTGCTGGACGCGCTGCGCCGGGTCCGGCGCAGCGCGTCCTGTCGGGGTTCGCCACCGCGTCCTACCGGCACGAGGTGACCCTGCGGATCCACGGGACGGCCGAGCGGATCCGCACCCGCCTGCCCGCCGCCGTCGCCACCATGGAGGAGATCACCGACGAGCCCGCCCTCGACACCGCTGACGACCCCGCTGAGGAGCCCGCCGGGGAGCCCGCCGGGGAGGCGGGCGAGCGCTGGTGGCGGGTCGAGCTGCGGGCCGAACGGCTCGACTGGCTGCCCGGCGTGCTCGCCGCGCTCGACCGCCCGTTCGTCATCGAGCGTCCCGATGAGCTGCGCGACCTCGTCCTCGCCGTCGCCGGCCGCCTCGCCGCCCGCGCCCGCCGATCCTGACCGCCCGGCGTCACACCCCGACGAAGCTCACCGTCTCGGCCAGGTCGGCCCGCCCGGTACGCAGCCGCGGCACGTCCTCCCTCTCGAAGCCCACCGCGACCCCACAGAGCAGGACAAGCCCGTCATGAGCGCCGACGGTCTGGCTGACGGTCTCGCGGTACATCGTCCACATCACCTGGGGGCAGCTGTGCACCCCTTCCGCCCTCAGCAGCAACATGACCGTCTGCAGGTACATCCCCGCGTCCGCCCACTGCCCGGGGCCCATCGCCCGGTCGAGGTAGCAGAACAGGACGACCGGCGCCCCGAACGCCGCCGAGTTCAAGGCGGCGATCCGCCGCGGCCGGTCGGGGGCGTCGCGCTCGATCCCCAGCGCCTTGTACCGCTGGTCGGCCGCGGCGGCGAACCGGTCCAGGTACGGCGAGGTCAGCTCGGCCGGGTACATCGGATACTCCCGCTCGTCACCCGGGTCTCCCGCCAGGGCCCTGGCCGTCGCCCGCCGTTTCAGCTCGGCCAGCGGCTCGCCGGCCACGACGTACAGCCGCCACGGCTGAAGGTTCCCGCTCGACGGGGCCCGCGTCGCGGCGGTCAGCACGCGTTCGAGCACCTCCCTGGGGACCGGCTCGTCGCTGAACGCCCGCACCGCCCGGCGGCTGTCCACGGCTTCGTACACGTCCATGCCTTCTCGCCCTCTCACGTCAACCTGCCCGTGCGGGCCGCGGCGAGCAGCCGTGCGGCCGTCACCGCCGTGCCCGCGACCGCGGCCGTCACCAACCAGATCATGAACGTCGGATACAGACAGACCACCTGGATCCACATGATGTCGCCACCCCGCAGGAGCACCCGCATGATCGGGACGATCATGACGCACAACGCGAGCGGGGCCAGATGTGGCAGCAGCCGCAACCGCCGCCACCCCCCGTACACGGCGGCCCAGCGCCGGGAGCGGGCCACGCCCCGTACGGCCAGCCCGGCGGTCGCGAGGGTCAGCAGGACGAACAGGATGTCGGTGACGAGGTAGGGCGGCGCGGAGGGGATCTCGGGTGTGCCTCCCTCGATCAGGGCGACCAGGCCGTCCATGAGGGCGCCGGCGTCGCCGAAGGCCGTCCCGGTGTTCGCCATGACCGCGACGCCGTATCCCCGCTCCGGCATCAGCAACTGGGCGGCCGTGGAGGTGAACAGGTCGCCGTCGTGCCGGACGACGGGGGTGCCGCGCGCGGTCTGGCCGATCTCCCAGCCGAGGGCGTACTCCCCGTCCTGCTCGGACGGCGTGCGCATCTCCTTGACGCTTCGCGGGGAGAGGATGCCGTCGTTCTGCGCGATCAGCCATCGGGCCATGTCGCCGGCGGTGCTGAGGACCCCGCCCGAGCCGTTGCCGAACCCGGGCGGCTCCGGCACGGCGACGGCCCGGCCGAGCACGACCAGATGGCCGCGGGCGCTGCCGGGCAGGTCGCGGTCGGTGTCGACCGTCCTGCTGTGGCGCATGCCGAGGGGCGTGAAGACGTTCTCGTGCAGGTACGCCGCGAACGGCTGCCCGCTCACCACCTCGACCAGCCGCGCGGCGACCTGGTAGTTGGTGTTGTGGTAGCTGAAGGCGGTGCCCGGCTCCGCGGCGAGCCGGGCCGTCCTCAGCCGGGCCACGGCGCCTTCGAGCGTGCGGGGCTGGGGCAGGCTCTTCTCGCGGAAGGCCGAGTCGGCCATGCCGGAGGTCTGGTTGAGCAACTGCCGCACGGTGATCCGGGCGGCCCTGGGATCGGCCATGGTGAACTCGGGCAGGTAGCCGCGCACCGGCCTGTCCAGCTCGACCTGGCCTTTCTCCACCAGTTGCAGGACGGCGAGCGAGGTGAACGACTTGCTGACCGACGCCACGGCCATGGGCGTGTCCGTCGTCACCGGCTCGCCGGAGGCGGTCCGGCCGTACCCGGCGGCGTGGACGACCTGCCCGCCCTTGGTGATCGCGACCGCGACCCCGGGGAGCCCGGTCGCCTCGCGGTACCTCGTGACGAAGGCGTCCACCGACGAGGGGGCGAGCTCCTGGGCCACGGCCGGGCCGGACGCGAGCGGCAGGGCGAGGCAGAACACGGCGACGATGTCTCTGAGCACCCGCCCAACGCTATGGATCACCCTCGTTCCGCCACCATGGCGAAGTCCCTCCGCTTTTCCTACGGAAAACCGCCACTCCTCGCGGAAGCCGGGCGGGCCCGCCTGGAACGCGCCTGCACCCCGCTGACCCGCGAGCAATTCGTCTATTTCGCCGGAAATGAAACCTGCGGTGCGCAGGTGTCCCTGATGGCTACCGTGGCGGAGTGCACACAGTGATCACGCGAGACGGCCGCGCCCTTGCCGTGGAGCAGTGGGGCGTCCCCGACGGGACACCCGTCTTCTACCTGCACGGCACCCCCGTGGGACGCCTGGCCCGCCACCCCGACGACTCCTTGTACACCAGGCTCGGCATCCGGCTGATCACCTTCGACCGCCCCGGCCTCGGCGGCTCGACGCCGCTGCCCGGGCGGCGCGTCGTGGACGGCGCGGACGACGTCGCCGCCGTGGCCGACGCGCTCGGCCTCGACGAGTTCGCCGTCTACGGGGTCTCCGGCGGCGGGCCGCACGCGCTGGCGTTCGCCGCCCGCCACCCCGGCCGGGCCGTCCGGGTCGCCTCGCTGGCGGCGCTGGCCCCGCGCGACGCCGAGGGGCTGGACTGGACGGCCGGGATGATGGAGGGCAACCGGCGCAGCGCCGCCGTCGCCCTCCAGGATCGCGACGCGATGATCGCCCACCTGGGGGCGGACTCGTCCGGGCCGCCGCAGTTGCCGCCGTTCGAGGCCGCCGTCCTGACGCGGCCCGAGGTGAGCGCCATGTTGTCGGCCGCCTACGCCGAGGCGGTCCGTCCCGGCCTCGGCGGCTGGGCCGACGACGTCATCGCCCTGTTCGGCAGGCCCTGGGGGGTGGACCCCGCCGCCATCACCGTCCCGGTCCGGCTGTGGCACGGCGAGCTGGACGGCGTCGTGCCGGTCGCGCACGCCCGCTGGCTCGCCGCCCGCATCCCCACCGCCACCCTCACCGTCCAGCCCGACGCCGGGCACGCCGGGCACTTCGACGCCACCCCCGCCACGCTGGAGTGGCTGCTGCACGGCGACGAACCCCTCCGCGACCAGGACGAGGTGGCGGCCGCCACGACATAGGCGGCCCGCCGTCAGTGGGGGATGGCGTCGATCAGTTCCCGGGCGCCCTGGCGGAGCAGCGCGACCGCGACGGAGGTGCCGAGCGTCGCCGGGTCGAGCGGGCCGGCCCACTCGTGCGCGTCGAGCACGCGCTTGCCGTCGGGGGAGAAGACCCGGGCGCGCAACGACAACCGGCCGTCGCGCTCGGCGCGGGCGTACCCGGCGATGGGCGAGTTGCAGTGGCCCTGGAGCACGTGCAGCAGCATGCGCTCGGCGGTGATCTCCCGCCACGTGTCGGCATGCCCCAGCCCGGCGACCGCGTCGACGGTCGCCGGGTCGTCCTCCCGGCACTGCAGGGCCAGCACGCCCGCGCCGATCGGCGGGCACATCGTCTCCAGCGACAGCGCCTCGGTGATCCGGTCCGGCCGGCCGATGCGCTCCAGCCCGGCCACCGCCAGCAGCAGCGCGTCGGCCTCGCCCGCGTCGAGCTTCTCCAGGCGCCGGTTGGCGTTGCCGCGCATCGGCACGCAGCGCAGCTGCGGATGGGACGCGGCGAGCTGGGCCACGCGCCGCACCGACGACGTGCCGATCCGGGTGCCCTCGGGCAGCGCGTCCAGCTTCAGGCCCCCGGGATGGACGAGCGCGTCGCGCAGGTCGTCACGCTTGAGGAAGGCCGCGAACACCGTGCCGGCCGGCAGCGGACGGTCGGCGGGCACGTCCTTCATGCAGTGGACCGCCAGGTCGGCCTGGCCGGCCAGGAGCGCCTCGTCGACCTCTTTGGTGAAGGCGCCCTTGCCGCCCAGCGCCGACAGCGCCCCCTGCCACCGGTCGCCGGACGTGGTGACCGGGACGACCTCGGTGCGGATGCCGGGATGCCGGTCGGCCAGCTCCCGCCGGACGCGCTCGACCTGGGCGAGCGCCATGGGAGACGAACGCGTCACGATGCGGATCAGCTCGGGGACGGCCATCCCCCGATCGTAGGGCGTCACCTCCGCGCCGCGCGGGCTGATCCCGGAGCTCGCCGTGGATGGCCCGCCGAGGGGATGGCGGCTTAGGGTACGGATCACCAATTGTCACGGGGGGGGAAGAGGACGGGGACGTACATGATGGCCAATGATCCGGGGCGGCCGACGCTGATGACGCGGATGGTCGCGGCGTACAAGGGCGAGGTGCGCGCGGACGAGCTGGAGGCGTACCGGCGGGCCGGGGGCCTGGTCTACACCGAGCTGGAGCGTGCCGAGGAGCTGCGGTTACGCCTGGTCCAGGACGGCGTCAACCTCTGGCACGGCCCGCAGTCCGCCTCCGGGCAGCTGCTGTGCACCTGGAACGCGTTCGTGCTGCAGACGATCGGCGAGCAGCTGCTCGACTCCGACTACAGCGCCGACCCGCGCACCGCGGGCTACGTGCCGCCGGTCACCAGCCGGCAGGTGGCCGCCTGCTTCGCGCAGGTGGAAGGCTGGGTGTCGCGCGCCCGGCAGGCGGCCGGCAACACCCGCTATCTGGTCGAGACAGAGCTCCAGCTGCCCGCCGACCTGCCCGAATGGGCCGAGGCGGACCCGTGCCCGCTGCCCCATCTGCACGGCATGCTGGCCGCCACCCGCGCGATCCGCCGGCACGCGGAGGTGGCCTTCGGGGTGTTCGAGCAGACCGTCGCCGACGACCACGACCACCAGGCCGACCTGCAGCGGCTGCGCCAGCTCGTGGCCGAGGCCGCCACCGCCGCCGACTACGCCGAGGGGCTGCTCAAGGCCGATCCGCAGCCGAGCCTGCACGAGGCGATCGAGCAACGGCTGCAGCGGTCCCTGGAGCTCTACTACCACGTGGGCCAGCTCATCGCCATGCCCAGGCACATCGCCACCTACCGGAGCACGGCCGCCAGGCCCGCGGCGACGTACCGGTCCCTTGAGGCGAACCTGCGCGACCTCGACCCCTGGTGCCTGACCGATCCGCAGCGGCGGGACTACTGGCAGGCCGACCCCAAGGCCCGGCAGGCCGTCAAGGAGATGTGGGAGTACGACCCCGACCCGGCCGCCACGCTGCACATCCAGGCGCAGATCGACGCCGCCTTCCGGGACGGCGCCATCGCCTACGCCGTCGACGCTGCGGGCAAGCCGCTCGGCAGCTACTACTGCTGCCCGTTCCCCGCCATCTATTCGGTGCGCAGGCCGGTGGTCATCGCGGGCAGGCTGCTGCGGCCCATGCAGCGCTTCACCTTCGAGGCGTCCGCGGAGGAGATGGAGAGCGGCGGGCCGTTCCGGCGCGAGATCATCGTGGCCGACTTCAAGCCGACGAACGAGATCGACTACTGCGACCCCGACGGGCTCCACGGCGACTAGTCATCGGACGGGCCACGGAGGACGTGCGGCGGAAATGCGGCGGAAACCGGGCCGGGCCGTCGGTATCCGAGGACATCCGGCCTCGGAGCTGCCTATATTTCAGGCAACGGAATTCTCCTGTTGGAGGTCTCGGTGTCCGATGTGTTCGCCAAGGATCTCAGCCGCCGGGTCGTGACCAGGATCGCTCCCGCCGAACTGCCGCTGTTCGACCAGACCTGGGACGCGCTCGGCGGCAGGACGAGGCCGCGGTCGCATCGGGATCCGCTCGGTTTCGGGTTGCCGGGGGTGGACGAGCTGCTGGTGACGGCGATCGTCTCCGGCGTCGTGACCACGGTGCTCGCGGACGTGGGCAAGGACGTCGGCTCGTGGACCGGCCGGCTGATCGGCCGGTTGCGCCGCCGTCCGCGGGAGCTGCCCGAGGCGCAGCCGGCGGGCCCGGCGCCGTTGCCGCCGGCCCGGCTGACGGAGATCCGCAAGGTCGCCTACCACAAGGCGCGCCGGATGGGCATGTCGCAGGCGCAGGCCGACGCGCTGGCCGACGCGGTGGTGAGCGAGCTGGCCCGCAACCCGTCATGAGAGGCCGTCTCCCGTCGGCCACCACGTCCGCGTTCGTCCTGCTGATCAGCCTGGCGTTCGCGACGACCGCGATCTACCGGCCGGGGATCTTCGACCTGCTGTCGGTGCAGGGGGCGGAGGTCCCGGCGAAGGTCAGGGAGGCGTGCCAGCTCGCGGCGCTGAAGGGCCTGGACGATCCCGCGTGCGACGTGATGAGCCGCGGGGCTCACCAGGATCTCCGGCTCGGCGTGTTGCTCTGTTTCGCGACGCTCGTCCTGCTCACCGCGCTGCAGTGCTGGTTCGGACCGGCCTGGCGGATCCGCCGCCGGCGGCTGCGTCCGGTCGGCGGCGAGGTCGGCGAGGAGTTGCGGCGGATGGCGGCGGAGGTGCTCGGCGGCCGCCGCGTCGTCTTCCTGCTCGACGTGCTCGACCCCGCGGTGGCCGGGCTGGCCTTCGGGCGGCCCGGGCGCCGGTACGTGGTGATCAGCCGGGGCACCTGGATGTCGTTCGAGCGCGACCGGCCGCTGTTCCGGGCGGTGGTGCTGCACGAGCTGGCGCACGTGCGCAACAGGGACCTGACCATCACGGCGGTCACGCTGGCGATGTGGCGGTCGTATGCCGCGGTGATCCTCGTGCCGGGCCTGCTCGCCGCCGTGAACGGGGTGGTGTCGGGGCAGGCGCCGTTCCTGCGGGCGGAGCTGATGCCGTTCGGGGCGCGCGCGGCGCTGTCGTGGTTGTTCGCCGCCCAGATCGCGGGGCTGGCGGTGTTGTCGTGGCTGACCCGTTCGGTGGTGCTGCAGTCGCGCGAGCTGATGGCCGACGCCCGCGTGTTGTCGTGGGAGCGGGACGCGACGCCGCTGCGCCGCGTGTTCGAGCAGGCGCCGGCGCCGCGCCGGTGGCCGGTGTCGCTGCGGGTGCGCACCCATCCGCACCTCGCCGTCCGGCGGGCCGCACTGGAGGACGAGGAGCCGCTGGTACGCCAGGGTTTCGTCTTCCCGCTGGCGCTGGGCGGCTGTTTCTCCCTGACCATGGATCCGGCCACGTCGCTGACCGCGCAGGGACGCACCAACACGCTGCCGTGGCCGGCGGAGGTGTTCGCCCTGCTGCTGGCCGTCGCGCTGGGGTTGCGGGCGTTACGGGCCGTGGGGGCGCGCGGCGACGCCGTGCACGTGCCGCTGGGCCTGGCCGTGGGGCTGGCGGGCGGCTGGGTGCTGGCCCCGAGCAGGATGACCGACCATGCGCTGGCGCCGTTCCCCGTGTCGGTGCAGCTCGCCGGGCTGGTGGTGCTGGCGGTGGCGGGCCTGCTGCTGGGGGTGTGGGTGCGGTGGGTGGCGCGGGTGTGGGCGCCGCGGGTGCACGGGCCGCGGTCGGCGCTCGGGCCGCTGCTGCTGATCGCGGCGGTCGTGACGCTGGGCGCCCGGGGGTTCTACGACGTCCAGGCCGACATCATCATCGCCCACGTCCAGAAATATCCCGCTGTTTCCGACCCGCTGGCGCAGGTCCTGATCACTGCGCAGATCATGCTGGACTCCCGCCTGTCGGCGGGCCTCCTCCTGCTGCTCGCCGTCGTCCTGCTCATGCTGGCCCCGATGGGGGTACGTTTCGTCACCCTCGGCGAACGCCGCCCGCCCGCGCCCCGGCGCACCGGCCGCCTCGCCCTGGCGGTGGGCTGCGCGGCCGCCGCGGCGCTGGTCACGGCCATGGTGTCGGGCACGGTCAACGGCTACGTCTTCCAGAGCTCCGGCACCGCGTTGTCGGGCGTCATCGCGACCGGAGCCGCCGCCGGCGCCGCCCTGGCGGCCTGCGTGGCCGGGTTGTCCGGGACGTCGCCGGTCGCGAAGGGCATGCTGACGGGGCTGGCCGCGGCGGTGCTCTACGCCCTCGCGCTGGAGCTGGTGTGGCTGCCCCTGCGGACGGCGCTGCCGTGGCTGATCCACATGATCATCCTGGAGCGCATGCTGGAGGCCGCGCTGATCGCCGCGCTGGCCACGGCCCTGCTGGCCCGCCTGCTGCCCGTCCGCGGGGAGCCGGCCCCGGTCGCCGGCGTGCCCGCGCCGGGGTGAGACCGGCCTTCCGGAGGCTACTGCGTTCTCATCAGGTCCCAGAAGGACCTGTGGCGGTCGGCGCCCGGCAGCCAGGGCGCGAGGAACCACGCCTCCCACTCGCCGTCGGCGGTCCTGACGTGGGGGTTGAGCAGGAACTCGCCGTCATCCCCGTAGCCGACCAGCAGGGTGTCGCGCACGTACTCCTCCCGCAGGTCGACGCAGTCCTGCTCGGCCCCGTAGACGAAGTAGAGCTCGTCGGGGACGCTCACGGAGACCGGTTCTCCGGGCGACGGCCACAGCGCGGCGGCCTCGGGTTCGAGGTCACGGAACCAGCCGACCCTGGCGGCCGGCAGCACGACATGGCCGGACTCGTCGTCGCCCCAGCCGTCGGCGAACAGCAGGAACTGCCGGTAGCTCGGCGGCAGGGCCGTGCCCAGCCGGTCTTCGAGCCGGCTGACCTCCGCCTCGCCGGCCGGGGGGTGCGGGCCGTCGCCCGGCGCGGGCGGCGGGCCTCCGGAGCTCCGGGGGGTCAGGCCCTTCGCCGCGAAGAGGGCGGACCAGCCGTACTGGGTGTTCATGGCAGGCGACCGTATCCGCCGGGGCCGACATTCCGTGCGGCCCGGCGGTTGGGATGATGAGCGCATGGACGCCCCCATCCCTGTCGACACCGATGCCTGGCCGCGCCGGCAGCACTTCGAGCACTACCGCCGGGCCGTCCCGTGCACGTATTCGATCACGGTGGAGATCGACGTCACCGCATGTACGGCGGCGCTCGGCCGGTCGCGGCGCAAGTCCTACCTCGCGCAGGTCTGGGCGATCGCCACGGTCGTCAACCGGCACGAGGAGTTCAGGATGTGCCTGACCGCCTCCGGCGAACCGGCCGTCTGGCCCGTCGTGCATCCGGCCTTCACGGTCTTCAACCCCGACCGCGAGACGTTCGCGTGCGTGTGGGCGCCCTACGACCCCGACTTCGCCGCCTTCCACGACGCCGCCGCTCCCCTGCTCGCCGAGCACGCCCGCGCCACCGACTTCTTCCCGCAGGGGGCGCCGCCGCCCAACACGTTCGACGTGTCGAGCCTGCCGTGGACGTCCTTCACCGGGTTCAACCTCAACATCGGCGACAACTGGGACCACCTCGCCCCCATCTTCACCCTCGGCCGGTACACCGAGCGCGACGGCCGGGTCCTGCTCCCCCTCGCACTCCAGGTGCACCACGCCGCCGCCGACGGGTTCCACTCCGCCCGGCTCGTGAACGAGCTGCGGACCCTCGTCGCGCACCCGTCCTGGGTCGACGGGAGCCCGGCCTCCTGAACCAGCGCTGACCTCCGCCCCCGCCCCGGCCCTTGCGGCCACGGGCCGGGGCGCGCTTCGCCACGCCCCGAAGCGATCGTTCGAAATTGCTACGTTCGTTTGTCATGCGATAGTTTTGCATGCGAAAGAGAGGTGGCGTTCATGACGAGCGAAGCCGGCCCGGCCGATGCCGGGCGACACGTCGACGTACTGATCATCGGTGCCGGCCTGTCCGGCATCGGCGCCGCATGGCATCTCCAGCGGCGCCCCGGCAGGACCTACGCGGTGCTGGAGGCCCGAGACCGTCTCGGCGGCACGTGGGACCTGTTCCGCTATCCGGGCGTGCGCTCGGACTCCGACATCTTCACCCTCAGCTACGCCTTCCAGCCCTGGCGCGGCCGCAAGTCCCTGGCCGACGGGGACGCCATCCGCCGCTACATCGAGGACACCGCCCGCGACCACGGCATCGACCGGCACGTCCGGCACCGGACCAAGGCCCTGTCCGCCGACTGGTCCTGGGAGCGGCGCCGGTGGACGGTGCGCACCACCCGCGGGACCTGGACGTGCTCGTTCCTGTACGTCTGCGCCGGTTACTACGACTACGACCACGGCCACCAGCCGGAGTTCAAGGGCGCCGAGGACTTCGGCGGCCGGTTCGTGCACCCGCAGTTCTGGCCGGACGACCTCGACGTGACCGGCAAGAGCACCGTGGTGATCGGCAGCGGGGCCACCGCGGTCACCCTGGTGCCGGCGCTGGCGAAACGGGCGGGGCACGTCACGATGCTGCAGCGCTCCCCGACCTACCTGACCTCCCTGCCCGACGTGGACCCGGCGGCGGGCCCGCTGCGCCGCCTGCTTCCCGCGCGTACGGCCCACCGGCTGCTCCGCGCCAAGAACGTCCTGAGCAGCCAGCTCACGTACTGGCTGAGCCGGCGCTACCCGGAGCAGACCAAGCGGCACCTGCGCATGGGCATCCAGCGGTACCTGCCCGACCCGGCCCTCCTCGACCGGCACTTCACCCCCCGGTACCAGCCGTGGGACCAGCGGCTGTGCGTCGTCCCCGACGGCGACCTGTTCCGCGAGGTGGCCGCCGGGCGCGTGTCGATGGTCACCGACCGGATCGCCCGTCTCACCGAGCGCGGGATCGAGCTGGAGTCCGGGCGCACGCTGGAGGCGGACGTGATCGTCTCCGCGACGGGCCTGTCGCTGATCCCCCTCGGCGGGATCGCCGTGTCGGTGCAGGGCCGCCCGGTCGACCTGGCCGAGACCACCGCCTACCGCGGGCTGATGCTGAGCGGCGTGCCCAACCTGGCCTTCTGCGTCGGTTACACCAACGCGTCGTGGACGCTGCGGGCGGAGCTGTCCTCCCGTTACGTCGTCCGGCTGCTCGACCACATGCGGCGGCACGGCCTGACCACCGCGATGCCCGCGCTGCCGCGCGACGTCGCCCGCCGTCCGCTGCTCGGCCTGACCTCCGCCTACGTCCAGCGCACGGCGCACCTGTTCCCGAAGCAGGGCGACCGCGCGCCGTGGACGGCCGGCCAGAACTACCTGACCGACCGGCTGCGGTCGGCGTTCCTCGACGTCCGCAAGGGGATGATCTTCGATGGGTGAGCAGTACCGGGTGGTGGCCCTGGGCGGCGCCGGCGCGATGGGCAGGCCCGTCGTAGAGGCGCTGGCCGGGCGGCCGGACATCGCCGACCTGGTGATCGCCGACCGCGACACCGCCGCCGCCGCGCGGCTGTCCGTCAAGTACGCGAACGCCTCGGCCGCGACGGTGGACGCCGCCGACCCGGTCCGGCTGCGCGAGCTGTTCCGCGACGCCGACCTGGTCGTCAACACCACCGGCCCGTTCTTCCGGCTCGGCGTGCCGATCCTGCGGGCGGCGATCGAGAGCCGTACCCACTACGCCGACATCTGCGACGACTGGGAACCGACCCTGGACATGCTCGCCATGGACGCCCAGGCGCGGGACGCGGGCGTGACGGCCGTGATCGGGGCCGGCGCGAGCCCGGGCACCAGCAACATGCTGGCCGCGCTGGCGACCCGTGAGCTGGACACCGTCGAGAGCGTCCACACCGCCTGGCCGGTGGACGTCCCGTTCGTCGGCGACGACCCCGCCGACGCCTCGGCGGGCGGGGAGTCGGCCGCCGTCGTCCACTGGATGCAGCAGCTGTCCGGCACGATCCGCGTCTGGGCCGGCGGCGCGCCCGCCGAACGGCCGCCGCTCGAACCGGTCAGGCTCGACTATCCGGGGCTGGGCCCCGGCACCGCCTACACCGTCGGCCATCCCGAGCCGCTGACGCTCCCGGCGACCTGCTCGATCACCGGCGACTCCGCCTGCGTCATGGTGGTCAGGCCGGAGACGGCCGCGTACCTGATGACCCTGCGCGAGGAGATCGACCGGGGCGGGCTCTCCCTGGAGCAGGCCGCGGCCGCGATCGAGCGTCCGACCGCGGGCCGCTTCGCCCGCTCCGCCGTGCGCTGGCTCTCGCTGCGCGGCCCCGGCCCGCTGCCGCCCTTCTTCGCGCTGGCCGCCGGCGTCCGGGACGGCCGGCCGTGCCGGATCGGCGCGCGGCTGATCGGCTCGCCGCGCGGGATGGCCAGGGCGACCGGGATCCCGCTGTCGCTGGCGGCGGCGCAGATCCTCGACGGCTCGGTGCGCGCCGCCGGCGTCCATCCCCCGGACGCCGTGCTCGACCCGGAGAGGTACTTCGCGGAGCTGGCCGTCCACTGCGACCCGCCGTGCGCCGGCCGCGACGAGGTGGTCACCGTGGACCGGACCCCGTGACCGGCGTCGATCGCCCGCTTCCCGGGGTCCGCGGCGACGTCGGGCCCGGGTGGGAGCCGGTCCGCCGCGCGTTCGCCGCGATCATGGGCAGGCCGGGCGAGCGCGGCGCGGGGCTGCACGTCATCCACCGCGGCCGGGCCGTCGTCGATCTGTACGCCGGGAGCGACGCGTCCGGGCCCTACGGTCCGGACACCCGGCAGGTGGTCTTCTCCGCCTCCAAGGGCGTCGCGGCCGCCTGCCTGGCGGTGCTCGCCGACCGCGGGCAGCTCGACTTCGACGCGCCCGTGGCCAGGTACTGGCCCGAGTTCGCCCGTCGTGGCAAGTCCGGGATCACGGTCGCGCACCTGCTGAGCCATCAGGCCGGGCTCATCGCCCCGGAAGGCGGCGCCACCCTCGCGGAGGTGCTGGAGGGACGTCCGCTGGCCGACGTCCTGGCCGCCGAGCCCGCGCGCTGGCCGCCGGGGCGGCCCGGGTACCACGCGGTCACCTGGGGGACGCTCGCCGACGAGCTCGTCCGCCGCGTCACCGGCGGACGGCTCGGCGAGGTGCTCGACGCGTGGGTGTGCCGGCCGCGCGGCCTGGCGATCGGCATCGGCGGCGGGCAGCCGGGCCCGCCACCCGCGCCCGTGCACGCCGCCACGCGCGTCCCGCTCCTGGTCCGGATGACCACCGCGGTCTTCGCCCGGCCCGGGACGCCCTTGTGGGCGGCGATGACGGTGGGGGGTGCGCTCACCGAGCCGCCCGACCGGTGGGTGGCCCGCCCGGAGACCCTCGCCGCCCACCTGCCGGCCGCCAACGCCGTGGCCACGGCCCGCTCCCTGGCCCGGCTCTACGCGCTGCTGCTGCCCGGCGCCGGATCCGCGCCCGGCGACGAGCCGCCGCTCATCGGCGCGCGGACCTGGCGGGCGGCCGTCCGGCCGCGCGCCGCCGGGCGCGACCGGGTGCTCGGCGTGCCGTCGGCCTTCGGGTGCGGGTTCGCGCTGCCCAGCCGCGCCTGGCGTCTGGGGTCGCCCACGGCCTTCGGCCATCCGGGCATCGGCGGCGCCCTCGGCCTCGGCGATCCACGCCGGGGTCTCGCCCTGGCCTTCCTGCCGCGGACGATGCCCGCCGACGCCCTGGCCGACCCCCGTCACCGCACCCTGCTGGACGCGGTGGCCCAGGTCATCGGCGCATAACGATCGGACTCGATACGATAGTCGGCATGGACGTCCATGTCCCCACCCGGATGCTCGTCGAGGCGCTCGTCCGCACCGATCTCACGGTCGACGCCGGCGAGCTCTACGCCACCGCCAACCTGCTGGACATGAACGACCAGCAGGTGCGCCTGTGCATCAAACGGCTGGTCGCCGAGGGGCGGTTCGTCCAGGAAGGGCGGGGGCGCAAGGCGATCCTGCGCGCCACCGGCAGCACCGGACGCGCGATGGGCCTCGACGTCGAGTTCGTCACCCACGCCTACCGCCAGGACGCCGGGCTCGCCCCCTGGGACGGCGCCTGGCATCTCGTCGCCTTCACCGTCCCGGAGAGCGCCCGGCCCGCGCGCGACGCGCTGCGCGCCGCGCTCACCCTGCTGGGCGGCGCCCCCGTCCACGGCGGCCTGTACGTCAGCGCCAATCCGTGGGAGCCCTACGTCGAGGAGCACGCCCGCCGCCTGGACGTCCTCGGCCACGTCACCTTCCTGACCACCCGGGACCTGCGCCGGGGCGAGGAGAGCGATCCCGTCGCGCTCGCCCGGGCCATGTGGCCGCTGGGCGAGATCGCCGAGCGTTACGAGCGGCTCGCCGCGGTGGCCGAGCCCCGGCTCCGGTTCCTCCAGGAGCACGCCGAGCCGTCGGGCAAGCCCGGATCGTCCGAGCCGCGGCGGCTGACCATCGCGGTGGAGCTGGCCGCGGAGTTCACCCGCGCGATGGAGGCCGACCCGCTGCTTCCCCCCGAGCTGCTGCCCCGGCCCTGGCCCGGCGCCCGGGCCCGGGCGCTGGCCGCGCGCTGCTGGTCGCTGCTGGAGGAGCAGACGGGCGAGGACGCCGGCGCCGTCCGCCTGTTCGGCCTCTACGGCGGCCTGAGCCGTCTGGCCGCGGGCGCCTGACGGGCCGTCACGCCGTCACGCCGTCTCCACGGCGACCTGCACCGAGCCGCCGGTCCACCGGGCCAGGTCGGCGAAGAACCGCTCATGGTCGATCGCCGCCTCCGGCGGGTGGACGCCGGGCCGCGCCCCGGGATCGTCGATCAGCTGCGCGAGGCCCAGCGCGGCCGGCACGCCCGTGGCCTCGGCCATGCCCTGGAGCAGCGGCGACGTACCCGTCAGATGGGCCAGGACGGTCGCCGGCCGCCCGTCCGCCACCCCTGTGGCGACGGCGAAGAACGCGGGCAGCGAGCCGGGCCCCTTGAAGCCGAAGGCCCGTACGGCGGCGCGCAGCGCCCGCCACATGGTGGGCCGGGTCAGCTCGGCGGCGGCCGTCGCGGGCGTGAGCCTGCCCCGGTCGATGTCGCGGCGCAGCACGTCCAGATAGGCCGCGGTCCCGGGGGTGACGACCATGAGACCGGCCGACTCCCCCGCCACCCGGTAGCTGCGGGCCAAGGTCACCGGCTCGGGGTGGCCCACGGTGTACGCGGTGCCCTCGCGGCCGCCCGGCAGCGCGAGCCCGACCGGCCGCAGGGGTGGCCGGCGTACCGGGCGGCCGCCGCCGATCTCCGCGATCGTGCCGCTGACGTGCCGCATCCAGTGCACCACGGCGGGGATCGGGCGGCCGTCGGACCCGCTCAGGCCGGCCCGGCCGGGGTCGGAGCCGGGCACGTCGACGGGCCAGGCGGTGTAGAGGTCGGTCACGGTGTCCAGGCGGGCCGCCGCCCTGGCCGCGAGCAGGTTGCTGATCCCCGGGCTGGCGCCCATGCCGATCACCGCGCGCACGCCCGCCGCGCGGGCTTCGGCGTCGAGGCCGAGCATCTCCGACGTGGCCTCCCAGTCGTCGCAGACGTCCAGGTAATGGGTACGGGCGGCGATCGCGGCCCGTAGCACCGGCGGCCCCGGCCGGTGGTGCGTCCCGAGCGTGTTGAGGACGACGTCGGCCTCGGCCAGCGCGGCCGCCAGGGCACGTCCGCCGGCGACGTCGCGGACGCCGAGCCTGGCCGGGACGCCCTTCAGCTCCCCGGCCAGGGCGCGGGCCGCGTCGAGGTCGTGGTCGGCGACGACGATCTCCCGGACCCCGCGCAGACCGGCCGCCACGCGCACCGCGACCCGCGCCACCGCTCCGGGGCCACCGAGGGCGAGCACTCTCATGGACTTCCCAAAGGATCGTGACTGAACCTATCGGATAATCTACGATAGTTGAGATGATGAGCATAACAGCCTCTCCCCTGTTCCGCGAGAGGCCGGCGACCCGGGTGATCGCAGTCGAGGCGCTCAGCACGGTGCCGTTCATCTCGACCGCCGTGCTGTACGGCTCGCCGGCCGGCCCTGACGCGTTCGAATGGGCGCAGCTGGCGGGGCTCGTGATGGTCGTCGCGCTCCATGTCACCGCGCTGCGCGCCTGGCGCCTGGCGATCGTCGGCGGCCTGCGCCCGGCGGCGGCGTCCGGCCACCGGCTCAAGGACGAGCGCCGGCTGCGCCTGCTGGTGCTCGGCCTGCCGATCGTGGTCGCGGCGCTGCTGCCGATCCCGGCCGCCTGGCGCTCCTTCTGGTTCTGGTTCACCCTGTTCAGCGCGGCCACGGGCGCGGTCTCGGCCGTCCGGTTGCTCGTCATGCTGCTCGGACGCCCCGGACGCCCCGGACGCCCGGACGCCTGGCCGCTGGGCCGCGCGCGGAGCTAGATCCAGCCCGCATTCTCGGGCCTCCAGACCCGCCTGGAAGCGAGTTACGGCGTTCAGGTCGCGCACGACGCGTGGATGCGGCGCTGCACGGTGCGCCCGAACAACGCCGTCGGCCACCCTGACGGCAGAGCACGCGCGTCCGGATGGGAGGCGAAGGGCCCGGGCGTTGACTTTGTCGCAAGGTATGACGCACGATGTTGCTACAAAGCTTGCGACAAAAGGAGGAGGCATGACGAACGCTTCCATGTCCGAGGCCGGACCGCCGTCGGCCGACGTCCGCTCCGCCGAGGCCTGGCTGCGGAGGCACGGCCTGGGCGACGGCCCGCCGACGCCATTGCTGGCCACGCGCCTGGCGGTGCGGCGGCGGGTGCGGCTGCTGGGCAGCGTCCTTCTGGCCGTGCTGATCATCGCGGCCTCCCTGGCGCAGGTCGCCGCCCTGCCAGGAGCCTCCGGCGGGTCCGGGCCGAATCGGCTGGCGCCGATGCCGGCGCTGAGCGGGTCGATCGTCGCGCTGCTGCTGACCCAGGCCCTGCTGGACGCCTGGGTGCGGCGCGTCGACCGGCGTGCCGGGGCCGCACTGCCGCGACGGGTGACCCATCCGGTGCGGCTCGGCTGGGCCGCCCTGCTCGGACGGCCCTACGCCGTCATGGCGGGCGCCACCTTCGCCTGCGCGTTCGCGCTGGGGGTGAGCGCGCTGGTCGTCACCGAGGGCACCGCCCGGCATGCCGCCGTCGTGCTGCTGGTCGCCGTGACCGGAGTCGCCCTCGGCGCCGTCCTGCAGCTGCGCGAGATGCTGGCCCGGCCCGTCGTGGCCGAGGACGAGGTCTCACTGACGGCCGACGTCGTCATGCGGATCGAGGACGCGCGCGAGAGCTCCGCGCCGCCTGTGTTGTGGACGCTGCCGGTGGTGCTGTTGTCCGGGTTCGCGCCCGGGTGGTGGAGCGCCGCCTCGGTGGGTTTCCTGGTGCTGGGGGTGCTCGCCCTGGTCGCCGTCCATGTCAGGACGCCGTCGTACGCGGCCACGGCGCGGCGCGCGGTGGGCCTGCGATGATCGTCATCGATGCGGGCTCGCCGGTCCCGCCGTTCGAGCAGTTGCGGGCCCAGCTCGCCCGGCAGATCCAGGACCGTACGCTGGCCGTGGGCGCCCGGCTGCCGACCATCCGCCATCTGGCGGCCGACCTCGGCCTGGCCGTCAACACGGTCGGCCGGGCGTACCGGGAGCTGGAGGAGGCGGGGCTGATCGAGACGCGCGGGCGGGCGGGCTCGTTCGTGTCGGCCGCCGGTGAGGAAGGCCGGGAACGGGCCCGCCGGGCCGCCGCCGACTACGCCGCCGTGATCGCCAGCGTCGGCCTCGACGCGGCCGAAGCGCTCCGCATCGTGCAGGCGGCCCTGACGTCCGGCGCGGTGGCACCTGCCTCGCCATGACCACAACCCGGCCGCGGGGTCACGTCACCAGGCACTGCGGTCGGCGGCCGCAGGGGGCCGCCGACAACGCGAGCGCTGCGCGGAGGACTGGGCCAGAATGGCGCTGAGCAGCATCATCGGCAAGAACGGGATGCCCACCGCCAGCGCCGACGGATCGGCTTGCGGGCCTGTCTCGAAGTCCCGGCGGATCAGATCTTGTGGCAGGATCGCGGGATGCTGCGACTCACCGACTTCATCATCGACTGCCCGGATGCGATGAAACTGGCGGCCTTCTACTCCGCGGTGACGGGTCGCCCGATCAGGGAGGGCAGCCACGAGAACTGGGCCGGCATCCGGTTCGGCGAGATCGAGCTGGCCTTCTACCCGGTGGAGGACTACCGCGCCCCGCAGTGGCCCGACGGCGAGCACCCCAAGCAGTTCCACCTCGACTTCGAAGTGGACGACATCGAGGCCGAACAGAGCCGCGTCCTGGCCCTCGGCGCGTCCCTGCAGCAGGACTTCATCGGCCCCAACGGCTACGGGTGGCGGGTCTACACCGACCCCGTCGGCCACCCCTTCTGTCTCTGCCGCAACAAGGGTGTCGTGTGGACCGACGAGGGCCCTGTCTGGCCCGAGCGCGCCTGATGGTGCTTCGTCAGGTCTGTCGGTGGCTGTTGCGGCGTGACGGTTTGAGCCTCTGACGGCAGGTGGGGGATCGGGGAACTGTCGGCGACAGTTCCCCGTAGCTGCGTCGAGCCGAGTGTGACCGGCTTGTCCGGCATGCGTACCCGCAGGTCGCGGGCCGGCGCGCGCCGGTCGGGCGCTGCGGCGCTTGCCGGGGTGCCACCGGGCATCCCGCCCGTGGTGAAGTCCCACCACACGCCCGGCACCTCGTGGGCGACGACGGTGTCGGCCGTGGCCGTGCCGCCGTCGTAGCCGAGGGTGTAGATCAGGCGCTGGTCGTCGTCGGTGATGAACGCCGTCACCGGCCACGACTGCCCCGGCGCGCCGCCCGCCAGATGGGTGACGCCGCCCCGGTAGCTGCGCAGGCTGCGCACGGAGTCGTCGTCGGTGTACTCGTAGGCCAGCGCGGTGCCCTTCTGGCTGAGGAACAGCGCCTTGCCGTGACCGTTGGCGTCCTCGGGGACCAGGCAGTTGCCCGCGCCCGGCGTGGCGCCGCCGATCCTGGCGACCATCAGGCACGAGGTCTGGGACGGATGCGCGGTGAACCGCAGGGCCACCACCTGCCCGTCGCCGGAGATGATCGGGTCGCCGACGTCGGTGCCCGGGAAGATCTCCGTCGTGCCGCCGGCGGTGGCGTCGTACAGCCAGGTGCGGTACTTCTGGGCGGTGGCGTCGTAGGTGGACCAGGTCACCCGGTTGCCGTCGCCGGACAGGATGCCCTCGCCCGTCGAGGTCGGGCAGTCGCCGTCGGTCTGGGAGTCGCACGAGGTCAGCTTCTGCGCCGCGCCGCCCTTGACCTGCCGGTAGAGGTTCCACCGGGAGGTGGCCGAGTTCACGTCCAGCTTCTTCCAGTAGACGACCGCGTGCCCGTCGTCGCTGACGGCGGAGACGTAGCCGTACTCCTCCAGCGTCCAGGAGGTCCTGGCGGCGATGTCGTGCACGACCGACCTCGGGGTCAGCACGCCGGTCCACTCCAGCGAGGTGAAGGCGACCACGTTGCCGTACCGGCTGGCCAGCGGGCCGCCGACGAAACCGGTGACCGGGGTGACGCCGTCGGCGCCCATCGACACCACCTGCGTGCCGCCGCCCTGCGTGTCCTTGCGCAGGATGAACGGCGCCGTGCTGGAGGGCGCGCGCCGGTCGTCCGGCATGAGGTTGCTGCGCGCCTTGGTCATGAAGAAGATGTAGCGGCCGTCGCCGGAGGCCGCGGCGCCGGTGGCGCCGCCGGCCGTGCCGGAGGAGTCGGGCCGGCCCTGCGTCTCGGTGCTGCCCGCGAGGTCGGCGCCGAGTGTGGAGGGCGGGCCGAAGAAGATCACGTCCGTCGGTGTCAGCTTCAGCGGCGCTGACGGCTCGCCGCTGCCCTGGGCGTTCTGCGCGATCACGGTGACGCTGTACGTCACCCCGGGCGTGAGCCCCTGGACGAGCTGGTGCGTCGCGTCGCCGCCGTAGGCGTACGCACGCGCGGTCTGGCTGCCGTCCTCGGCCGTCGCGGTCACCACGTAGCCGGAGATGTCGCTCGTGCCGGTGTCGGCCGGCGGCGACCAGCTCACGGTGGCCCCGCGCAGCGTCGGCGCGGTGTAGGTGTCGAGCTTGGGCGGGCCTGGTGTGCCGTACTGCGCGCCGACCTCGACTCCGCCGCGGGCCTGCAGCTGCGGATGCCCGCCGGTCGCCGGGCTGGTCACCTCGACCTCGGCCAAGCCCTCCTGCGAGGAGTTGAACAGGCCGTCCGCGGTGAGCGTGCCGGGGCCGCTGATCAGCTTCCACTGGGTGACGACGTCGTCGGGGTAGCCGGAGACGGTGACCTTGAACTGGTAGTTCTGGCCCGGTCCCACCTTGCCGCGCTGGGGGGTGACCTTGATGCCCTGGAACGCGCCCGGAGCGTGGGTGACCGTCCAGAACGAGCTGATGATGTCGTCCTTGCGCCAGACCGAGTAGTCCTTGCCGATCGCCCCCAGGTCGATGGCGGCCCCGAGCCGGGCCAGCACCCGCAGTTCCCACCACGGGTTCTGCGTGGTGTCGGCCTTGAGCTGCGCGCCCGGCACGTCCACCACCAGGGCGGGGCCCACCACGCCGTACAGCAGGAGCTCGACGTCGGTGGAGATGGCGGTGGTGACCGTGCCGTCGCCGTAGGCCCCGACGCCGCCGTCGCTGTAGAAGCCGGGGCCGCCGTCGTTCGGGGTGCAGGACGTGCCGCTCTTGCTGGTGTGGCAGCGCGTGCCGAACTGCTTGTCCCAGTGGACGGCGAAGCTCAGCCCGACCGAGGCGGACGCCTCGACCGACAGCGCGACCGAGAAGCGCACGCACACCACGACCGGCACCTTGCCCACCATGAACGAGAAGCACGGCCCGTTGACGTGCCCGAGGTGCGCCCGCTTCTCGAACTCGAACCCGAGGCCCTGCTTCACCCGCACCTCGGAGCTGATCTTCGTGGTGTTGCTGATGTCCACGCCGCGGCCGGCGGAGTCGGTGCTGGCGCCCATCTTGGTGTCCTGGTCGATCACCGCCCAGCCCTCGACCTTCGTGACCGAGCGGCCCTTCTGCTTGAACGACTCCTCGAACTCGATGACCAGGTTCCCGTCCCGCAGGCCGATCCGCGGCCCGGCCGCCCGGTTACTGGTGTTCTCGACGGGTTTGACGAGCCGCGCCCCCGGCACCGACGGCACGAACTCCACCTGGTCGCCGGTGTCCACGCGGCCGTCGGTGGCGAAGTTGGCGTCGGTGAAGGCGTCGCTCAGCGAGGCGGCCGTGGTCCAGACGACGAACCGCCCGTTCTGCAGCGCGGTGCCGGACACCTTGCCGAAGAACCCTTCGGGGGTGCGTCCGGTCTGGCCGATGACGAGCAGCGTGCCCGCGGTGAGCCCGGTGACCTCGGCCGGCGGGTTCTCGAACTCCAGGGCCCGCCCCCGTACGGCCCGCAACGTGGCCGCCGCCTGCGGGGACAGCACCCGCGGCTCGCTCTTGACCGTGAGCTTCGGCGTGATCGCCTCGGTCGGGGCGCTGGCCGTGCCGGTGCCCGCGGCGTTGGTGGCGCGCACGGTGAAGGTGTAGGCCGTGGCCGGGTCCAGTCCCGAGATCGTGGCGGTGGTGGCGGTGACCGTCGCGGTCTTTCCGCCGGGGCTGGCCGTCACCGTGTAGCCGGTGACGGGGCCGGTGCCGACGTCGGCGGGCGCGTCCCAGGAGACCTGGACGCTGCCGGAGGCCGGGAGCCCGGCCCGCAGGTGCGTCGGCGCGCCGGGCGGCCGGCTGGCCGCCGGGGTGACCGCCGCCGCGGTGCTCGGCGCGCTCGCGCCCACCGCGTTCCTGGCGACGACCGAGACCGTGTACGCGGTGCCGTTGGCCAGCCCGGTCACCGAGGTGACCGTCGTGTCGGGCGGAGTGTCGACGGTCCGGCCGCCGGGCTGGACGGTCACCGTGTACCCGATGATCGGCGAGCCGCCGTCCACCGCGGGCGCCCACTGCACGTCCACGCGCTGGTCGAGGGGGGTCACCAGCAGCGCGGGCGGGGACATGGGCACCTCGGCGGGCGCCGGGCGCACCGCGTCCGAGGGCGGCGACGGGTCTCCCGCGCCCGCCGCGCCGAGCGCGGTGACGGTGAAGGAGTAGTCGGTGCCGTTGGTCAGGCCGGTGACCGTGGCCTCCGTGGCCGTCGTGTTCACGGTGGCGCCGCCGGGGGCCGCCGTCACGACGTAGCCGGTCACGCCCGCGGCGCCGGTCTCGGGCGGGGCCCAGGTGACACGCACCGCGCCGTCCCTGCCGTACACGCCGGTGACGAACGGGCGGCCGGGCCTGCCCGGGACGCCGGGCGTGACCGGGTCGCCGGGCGCGGAGGCGTCGGACACCCCGTTCGCGTTGGCGGCCGTGACGGTGAAGGTGTACGCGGTGCCGTTGGTCAGGCCGGTGACCGTGGCCTGTAACTGGTCGCCGGCGACGGTCGCGGTCGCGCCGCCGGGGGCGGCCGTCACGACGTACCCGGTGATCGCCGAGCCGCCGTCGGAGGCGGGCGCGCGCCAGGTGACCTTGGCCGTACGGTCGCCCGGCGTCGCGGACACCCCGAGCGGCGGCGAGGGACGGGTGACCGCCCCGGCCGGCGTCACCGGCGCGGACGCCGCCGACTTGGCCGAACCGCCCACCGCGTTGGCGGCGGTCACGGTGAAGGTGTACGCGGTGCCGTTGGTCAGGCCGGTGACCGTGGCCGTCAACAGGTCGCCGGAGACCGTGGCGGTCCTGCCGCCGGGGCCGGCGGTGACCGTGTACCCGGTGATCGGCGCGCCGCCGTCCGCGGGACGCTGCCAGGAGACGGTCGCCGACGTGTCACCCGCCGTCGCGGAGACTCCGGCCGGGGCGGACGGCACGGACGCCGACCTGTAGTAGTCGAAGGTGTCGACGGTCACGCTGACGCTCGCGGTGCCGGTGTTCAGGATCACGAACGTGCCGCCGGTGCCCACCTTGACCGGCACCAGGCTCGACCAGAAGTCGTTCGGCTGGTACGCGATCGAGCCGCCGCCCGGGATGCTCGCCTGGCCCGTGGGGTGGACGCGCAGCAGGCCGTTCGCCGTGCCCTTGGCGGTGATGTTCACGCCGACCGCGCTCACCCCGGAGGCCGGCACGCCGCCCTTGCCCAGCGGGGCGACCGTGTACGAGGCGCCCGCCGCCACCGTCACGGAGGTGAGGGTCCGTGACGGGGCGACGGGCGCCAAGATCGAGGAGGCGACCGTGGCGGCGGGCGTCGCGAAGTAGCCCGCCACGTCGGCGTACACCGTCAGCGCGGCGGCCCCGTTGTTGTTGACGGCGATCTTGCCGTCCGCCCCGAGGGCGGCGATGACCAGGTTCGACTGGAAGTAGGAGGGCCGGTAGTCGATGTTCGACCCGACGGGCAGCGTGCCGCCGGACGGGTAGGCGATCATCTTGCCGGACCCGGTGCTCTTCACCGCGAACGTCAGCGCCACGTACGCCACCCCGGAGGCCGGCACGCCGCCCACCCCCGCCACCGCGAACGTGGCGGTCGAGTTGGCCGCGACGGTCTGGTTGCCGATGACCCGGCCGGTGTCCAGCGGCACGTACCGGGCTCCCGCCGTGGCGGCGGCCGTCGCGGTGTAGTACCCGTGCACGTCGGCGTAGACGCTGACGGCGGCCGTGCCGGTGTTCTTGACCTTGAGCGCGCCGTCCGGGCCGAGCTTGACCGTCACGAGCTGGTCGTCCCACACGCCGGACCGGTAGCGGGTGCCCGTCACCGCGGGTGCCGCGGCCAGGTCGGAGGGGAAGACGATGAGGCCGCCCGCCGCGCTCGCGCCCTTGGCCGCGAAGTTCACCGCGACGCTCGCGACCCCGCTCGCGGGCACCGCGCCCACGCCCGCCACCTTGACCGTGGTGGTGGCCCCCGCCGCGATCGACACGTTGCTCAGCACCCGGGCCCGGACCCCGTAGAACTGGCCCGGTCCCGGCTGGACCGACGCGGCGGCGGCCGGGGGCGCCCCCGTCACCACGAGGATCCCGGAGAAGACCAGGATGAGCGCTGACAACCATCGCACGACCACACCGGCCTCCTCGCTGAGGATCACTCCGTGTTGCGCGGCTGACGCTACCAACGGCCCTGAACTCGTGAAATACGGCAAAAAATAGAGATTTTTCGTCTATCAACCGCCGTACGGCGGTTCGTCCGCCTGCAACTTCGGCGGTAGCCGGCGTCCCCCTTCGGGGGGCGTCCGGGGGCGCCTCCTGCCGGAGGCCGGTCGGCAGGCGGCGCGTCCGGACTTATTCTCCGTAGTGGAGGTCGGGCTCTCTCGGTGACTCCAGCGCCTCTGCCGTCAGGTAATAAATGTCGCGATGTTGATGGATGAGATCGCCGTCTTCCATGGTGCAGGCGATGCCGAAGGGCTGCTCGGGCGATCTGTCCACGTCTTTCCCCAGCACCTCGTCCACTTCCAGAAACCACGTGATGCCCGCGATCGGCACCCCGGCAGGGAAGGGGCGTCGCGACCAGCACGATCACCGCGGCTTCCCCCACCGCGACCCCGAACGGGACCGTCACCAGGACAGCGTTCGATTGTGCGTCCGTCGGCTCGGCGATTTCTCAATGCCGTCTCCATGACTACCCTCGAAGATCATGCTGATTCGGTTGCTTGGGCCGGTGGAACTGGAACGCGAGGCACGGATCCGCCAGGTACGGCCTCCGCAGGTCGCGCTCGCACTGGCCGCCCTGGCGTGGGAGGTGGGCCGGGTCGTCCCCGTCGAGGCGCTGCAGGAGAGGATCTGGGGCGAGCAGGTGCCCGACGGCGCCAGGAGGACCCTCTACACGATCATCACGCAGCTCCGCCACGACGTGCTGGGCGACGACGGTGACGTGCTGCGCCGGCTCGGCGGCTACCGGCTCGACGTGGAGGAGACGGCGGTGGATCTCGTCCGGTTCCGCGGCCTGGCCGAGCGGGCGGCGTCCGTCCCGGAGCCGGAGGCGCCGCTGGGCGAGGCGCTCGGGCTGTGGCGCGGCGAGCCGCTCATGGGGCTGCCGGGCGAGTGGGCGGAGCGGGCGCGCCGCGCCCTTCGTGACGAGCACAAGGAGGTCCGCCTGCGCTGGGCGCGCGCCGTGACCCGCGCCGATCCGGGAGCGGCGGTGGCGGCGCTGTCGCCGCTGGCCGAGGAGTACCCGCTGGACGAGCCGGTGGCGGCAGCGCTGATCGAGGCGCTGCACGAGTGGGGCAGGACCGCCGAGGCGCTGACCCGCTTCGCGGACGTGCGCGCCCTCCTGGCCGAGGAGCTGGGCGTCGATCCGGGGCCCGAGCTGCACCGCGTCCACCAGCGGATGCTCCATCCCGATCGGGGCGCCCGCGCCGCCGAGCCCGTGGCGCCCGCCCAGCTCCCGCTCGACCTCGGCTGCTTCGTCGGCCGGGCCGCCGAGCTGGAGCGGCTGGACGGCGAGCGGGCCCCCGTCCGCGTGATCCACGGCCCTCCGGGGGTGGGCAAGTCGTCGCTGGCCCTGCGCTGGGCGCACCTGCGCCGGGAGCGCTACCCCGACGGCCAGCTGCACGCGGACCTCGACGCGAGTGACGCCGCCGCGGTGCTCCCCCGCTTCCTCGGCTCCCTCGGCGTGCCGGAGGGACGGGTGCCCGCGAGCCTCGACGCGCAGATCGGGCTGTTCCGCAGCCTGCTGTCCGGCCGCCGGGTGCTGGTCGTCCTGGACGACGCCCGCGACGCGGCCCAGGTGCGTCCCCTGCTGGCCGGCGCGCCGGGCTGCCTGACGCTGATCACCACCCGCTCCGACCTGTCCGGCCTGTCGGTGACCGCGGGCGCGTCGCTGCTGCGCCTGGACGTCCTGCCGGACGGCGACGCCCGCGGGCTGCTGTCGGCGCGGCTGGGCGCGGCACGCCTGTCGGCCGAGCCCGAGGCCGCCGCGCGGATCGTGCGCCGATGCGGCCACCTGCCGCTGGCGCTGGCGATCGTCGCGGCGCGCCTGTCCCGCAGGACGGAGCTGTCGCTGGCCGATGCCGCCGCCGATCTGGCGCGTCCGGGGCTGGAGCCGTTCGTCCACGCCGATCCGGCCATCGACCTGCGTCAGGTGCTCGGGCGTTCCTACCACGACCTGCCGGAACCGGCCGCCCGTCTCTTCCGGCTGCTCGGCCGCGAATCGGGCGTGCACCTGCCGCTCGCGGCGGTGGCGAGCCTGGCCGGGCTGCCGGTCGACCGCGCGCGGGAGACGGTCGACCGGCTCGACCACGCCAACCTGGTGGAGCTGCGCGCGGAAGGCCGCGTACGCCTGCACGACCTGCTCCGGGTCTACGCGGCCGAGCAGGGCCGCGCGACCGACGACCAGGAGGTGCGCCGGGCGGCGACGCACCGCCTCCTCGACCACTACGTGCACACCGCCCTGGCCGCGAGCGAGGTCTGCTATCCCCACCGGGAGCGGCTGCGTCCGCCACCGCCGGTCGCGGGCGTCGTGGTGCAGCGCTTCGCCGGCGGGGCGCAGGCGCTGCGCTGGTTCGCCGCGGAGTCGCTGCCCCTGCCCGCGCTGCTCGCCGAGGCTACCGGCGCCGGGCTGGACCGGCACGCCTGGCAGCTCGCCTGGGCGTTCACGGAGTTCATGCAGCGGCGCGGCCCGTGGGCCGAGATCCTCGGCGTCCAGGCGGTGGCGTTGTCGGCGGCCGAGCGCATCGACGAGGGGCTGGCCGCGGCGCGCTGCCACAACGCCATGGCCCGCGCCCACGTCAAGCTGGGACATGACCGGGAGGCGGTGGCGCACTACGAGCGGGCGCTGGAGCTGCACCGCCGGTTCACCGAGCCGGTCCTTGAGGCGCACGTCCACCTGGGGCTGACCGTCCCGCTGAGCCGGATCGGGCCGGGGCGGGAGCTGGGGCACGCCGTACGGGCGATGGAGCTGTTCAGGCAGGGCGGCGACGTCGTCGGCGAGGCGCGGGCGCTGAACAACGCGGGCTGGTGGCGCGCCCAGCGCGGCGAGTACGAGCAGGCGCTGGCCGACTGCCGCCGGGCGCAGCGCCTGCTGGCCGGCTTCGGATACCCGCAGGGCGAGGGGCACGCCTGGGACAGCGTCGCCTACGTCCTGGACGCCATGGGCCAGCACGCCGAGGCGGTGGCCTGCTACGAACGCGCCGCGGAGTTGCTGCGGAGCTGCGACGACCTGTATCCCGCGGCGGAGACGCTGGTCAGGCTGGGCGAGACGCACGCGCTGGCCGGTGAGGCCGAGGCGGCGCTCGACGCGTGGAAACGCGCGGCGGAGTGGTTCGACCAGCTCGGCGACGCCCGCGCGGAGCAGGTCAGGGAGCAGGCCAGAGCGTTGAGGAAGCGCTGAGACTTCGCTGAGACGGGCGGCGCACGCCGGCGTGCGGGCGGCGCCGCGGCGCGCTCCCACGACTCGCGCCGGGCGGGCTACCTGAGCGCCGACCGGCTGCTCGGCGTGGTCCTGCGCGAGATCCGCCGGCCGCCCGCCGGTGCCGGCCGCGCGGCGGCGGCGGCGTGGGCGCGGGCGGCGTCCTCGTCGCCGAGGCGGCGGTGTGTTCACCGGCCTGCGGCTCAGCGCGGTCCGGGCGCCGCGGGCTGTTCCGGGCGGCGTCCCCATGCCGAGATCAGCGGCGCGAGGGTGAGGTCGAGCTCGCCGGCCTCGACGGCGGCCAGGTGCGCGTCGATCTCGGCGTCGTCGGCCAGCCCGGCGGCGAGCAACTCGGCGCGGACCATGCGCACCGTCGCGGCCTCCAGCCGGTCGCAGGCCACCCCGCCGACCGGGAAGCAGCCGGCCGCCGCGACGTCGACCAGGCCGGCCGCGCGCAACGCCCGCGGCAGCGTCCGGCCGAAGCGCAGGTCGGCGCCACGGCGGGTCAGCAACTCCCGGACGGCGCGCCGCAGCCGGTTGGCGCGCCGCTGTGCCGGGCCGGCCTCGTCGAGGCAGGCCAGCGGCTGCAGCTCGGTGTCGGCATCCTCGATCAACAGCCGGCCGCCGGGGCGCAGCGCCGCCACCATCGTCGCCAGCGCCCGGGCACGGTCGGGCACGTGGACCAGCACGAGCCGGGCGTGCACCAGGTCGAACGTGCCCGGCTGCGGCGGCGGGTCCGCGACGACGTCGTGCCGGAGCACCTCGTACCCGGCGTGCGGGTCCAGCCAGGTGGGGTTGATGTCCGTGGCCAGCACGTGACCGGTCGGCCCGACGGCCGTGGCGAGCGCCTCGGGGATGCTGGGGCCTCCCGCGCCGACTTCCCAGCAACGCCAGCCCGCCTGCACGCCGAGCCGGTCGAGGTGCCCCCGCGTGACGCCGTCGAACAGCTCGGCCAGCCAGGTGAACCGCTCGCCCGCCTCCACCCGGGCGTTGTCGAGCAGGTAGCGGTGATCCGGGGCGGACCCGGGGCCGGCGAAGGGCTGCGATGAACTCATGCGTACATCTTCACGATCTTCCGCGTGCCGTGTCAGCATGACAGGCGATTCAGCCGCCGAGTGAGGCCAGGGCCCGGCGGGTGACGTCGGCCGGGGCCGCGGCGATGACGTCGTCGAGCGCGTCCATGGAGGTCTGGAGGTCGCTGATGGCCTGGGCGATGCGGGCGCGCTCCTGGTGGAGGTCGGCGACCAGGTCAGAGCAGGTGGGGACGAGGCGGTCGCCGGCGTCCCGCAGGCACGGCAGGACCGTCATGATCGTCGAGGTGTTCAGGCCGGCGGCCAGCAGGCTGCGGATGCGGCGGACGACGGCGACGTCCTCCTCGGCGTATTCCCGGTAGCCGCTGGGGCGCCGCTGCGGGTGGAGCAGCCCCTGTTCCCCGTAGTAGCGCAGCAGGTGCACGGCCACGCCGGTCCGCCGGGACAGCTCACCGATGCGCACGACGACCTCCTGATGGCGGGCCGGTCATCACCCTGCTCCTCTTGACTCTCATATCGATGTGAGACTTTAGCGTCTACGCCATGAAGATGGACAAGGGTTTCGCGACGCTCGCGGCATTGTGCTCGAGCGTCTTCGTCGTGGGCACCTCGGAGTACCTGATCGCCGGGTTGCTGCCCCAGGTCGGAGCTGATCTTGACGTCTCCGTGGGCACCGCCGGACAGGCGGTGACCGCGTATGCGCTCGGAGTGGTGGCCGGAGGGCCGCTCATGGCCCTGCTGACCTCGCGTCTGCCGCGCAAGGGGCTCGCCGTCGGGCTGATGCTGCTGTTCGCGGCGGGCAGCGCGATCAGCGCGGGGGCGCCGTCGTTCGGCCTGCTCCTGGTGGGCCGCGTGGTGTCCTCGCTCAGCCACGCCGCCTTCCTGGCTCTGGCGCTGGTGACGGCGACCCGGGTGGTCCCGGCCGAGCGGACGGGCTCGGCCATCGCCACCGTGGCCTCCGGCTTCACCGTGGCCACGCTCCTCGGGGTGCCCCTGGGCGCACTGCTCGGGGAGAGCGCCGGTTGGCGGGCTCCGTTCGCCGTGCTGACCGTTCTGTCCCTGGTGGGCGCCATGCTTCTGGCCGTCGTCCTGCCCCGGCAGGAGGCGCCGTCCACGCGCCTGCGTGACGAGGTACGCGTGGTGACGCGCCGGCCGGTCATGCTCGCCATCGCCACCACCGCGGTGGGCTTCTCCGGGGTCGCCACGGTGTTCACCTACATCGCCCCGCTGCTGATCCGCGTCTCCGGCTTCTCCGCCGCGGCGGTCTCCGGTCTGCTGCTCGCCTACGGCGCGGGCAGTTTCATCGGCAACCTCACCGCCGGACGGCTGACCGACAAGTCGATGAGCGCCACCGTACGCGGGGTCTTCGGCGGGCTGGCGGGGACGCTCCTGCTGGTCCCGTTCGCCGTGGTGTGGCAGCCTGCCGCCGTGGCCTCGGTCCTGGTGCTCGGCCTGCTGGCCACCGCGACCATCGCCCCGCTCCAGGGACTGATCCTGCACCACGCGGGCGCCGCCCCGAGCCTGGCGGTCTCCGCCAACGTCGGCGCCTTCAACCTCGGGGCCGCGGCCGGCTCGGTCATCGGCGGCACGATCGTCGCCGCCGGCGCCCTGCGGTGGACCGGCCTGGCGGGCGCGGCACTGAGCCTGATCGGACTGGCCCTCACCTACCTCGTCCTGCCCCGGCCACGGACGTCACCGAAGACCGCCGAACACCAAGCCCTGACCCCCGCCTGCGGCACCCCCGGTACTGTCGGACGGTGCTCATCGGCTCACCGGACACGGTTTTGATCGTCATTCGAGGCAATTCCGGATCCGGCAAGTCCCCCGTGGCCCGCACCGTGCGGGAAACGTATGACCAGCGCGGCATGGCCCTCATCGGTCAGGACGTCGTACGCCGGGAGATCCTCCGCGAGCGCGACAAGGCGGGCGGCGTGAACATCGGGCTGCTCGACGTGATGTGCCGCCACGCACTGAACGCCGGCTACCACGTCATCCTGGAAGGCATCCTCGCCTGGAGCCACTACGGAGAGATGCTGCAGGCGCTGTTCCGCGACCATCGAGGCACGAGCCACGGCTACTACCTGGACGTCTCCCTGGAGGAGACGCTCGCCAGGCACCGGACGCGGCCTCAGCGCACCCAGTTCAGCTTCGACGACATGCGGCGGTGGTACCTCGAACAGGACGTCCTGCCCGGCGCGACGGAGACGATCATCGACGAGAGCAGCACCCTGGCCCGGACCGTCGGGCTGATTCTCCGGAACGCGGGCCTCGTGACCGGCGAAGCGACACGCCTGTGAGCAGTTCGGCCAGGCGGTCCGCGAAGGCGGTGAGCCGGTCCAGGCGCGCTCCGCTCCGGGCGATGCGGAAGCCGTGGCGCGGCACCGGCAGCAACGGCGTTGGCCGGCCGCCGAGGGCGGCGGGTGGCTTTGTGCGGGTGGGGAGTTTGGCAGTCTTGGTGCCATGTATCCCGCTTCTGCACTTGGCGAGTTCCTGCGGTCCCGACGGGCCCGGCTGCGTCCCGAGGACGTGGGCCTGAGCTCAGGAGTCAGGCATCGGCGCGTCGCGGGGCTGCGCAGGGAGGAGCTGGCGCCGCTGGCCGGAGTCAGCGTCGGCTACTACACCCGCCTGGAGCAGGGACAGAGCCCCAACGTCTCGGACGACGTCCTGGACGCCGTGGCCCGTGTCCTGCGGCTGGACGACGACGAGCTGGCCCACCTGCACCGGCTGGCCAGGGCCGCCCGGGCCGGGGCGAGGGCGAAGCCCGAGCAGCTGCGTCCCGGCATCAGGCTGATGGTGGACGCCTTCACCGACCGGCCCGCGATCGCGGTCGGCCGGCGGGGCGACATCCTGGCCTGGAACCGTCCGGCGCACGCGCTGCTCGCCCCGCACTGGCCCTTCGAGGGGGCGGAGAAGCCGAACTTCGTCCGCCTCGACTTCCTGGAGCTGGACTTCTCCCGCGGGCTGTACGCCGACTGGACGCAGAAGGCCCGCGACGACATCGCCTACCTGGAGGGCTCGCTGAGCCGCTTCCCCACCGACGAAGGGCTGAACGCGCTGGTCGACGAGCTGCTGGCGCTCAGCCCCGAGTTCCGTGCGATGTGGACCGAGCACCCGGTGAGCAACTGCGCCTCCAGCTCGCGCGACTACCGGCATCCGGAGGTGGGCGTCATGACCCTCACCGCCGAGCTCCTGCGCACGCCCGACGACGAAGGGCAGGGCGTGACGGTCTTCCAGGCCGAGGCGGGTTCACCGTCGGAGGAACGGCTGCGGCGGCTGGCCGAGCTGGCCACCGCCGTCTCACCGTAGGGCCTCAGGGGCGGGTCACGCGGCCGGGGCGGGGCGGCGCAGGAGGGCGCCGCCGACGAGGGCGCCGGCCAGCGCCACCGCGCCGGCCACCAGGAAGGCGGCGTGCAGGCCGCCGAGGGTGGCCGACGCCTCGGTGGCGGCCGAGGCGAGCGCTTCCGTACGGACGGCGGCGATCGCGGTGAGCCCCGCCACGCCGACGGCGCCGACGAAGGTGGGCATCTGGGCGAGGCTGCCCGCCACGCCCTGGTCGGCCTCGCCCAGCCCGGACGTGATGGTCGTGACGGCGGCCACCACCGTCAGGACGTGCCCGAACCCCATCGTGGCCGACGTCGCCAGCAGCAGGACCAGGCCGCCCTGGGCCGGCAGGAACACCATGGCGGCGGTGCCGGCGGCCTGCACGGTCAGGCCGGTGACGATGGTCGCCGCCGTCCCCCGCGTGCTGATCATCTTGGCCGCGAAGCTGCCCGCGACCAGGGCCGCGACGCCCTCCCCGAGGAAGCCGAGCCCGGTCTGCAGCGGCGTGTAGCCCAGGACGTCCTGCATGTGGATGCTGAGCAGCAGGGTCGCGCCGCCGCACATCCCGAAGGTGACCAGCCCGACCGTCATGCCCCACTTGACCGTCCTGCGGCGCAGCAGCCGCAGCGGGACGAGCGGGGCCGCGTGCCGCGCCTCGACGGCCAGGAACGCGCCCAGCAGCAGGGCCGCCGCCGTCAAGGTCGCCAGCGTCGGCAGGCTGCCCCAGCCCGCCGCCCCGCCGGTCGAGATGCCGTAGACCAGGGCGAACAGGCCGCCGCTCGCCAGCAGCGCGCCGGGCACGTCGAGCCTGGCCCGGCCGCGTACGGCCGTCTCCCGCACGACCGTCACCGCGCCCGTCATGACCAGGACGCCGATGCCGAACAGGATGAGCATCGTCCAGCGCCAGTTCAGGCCGCTGGTGATGAGCCCGCCGCCGATCGTCCCGACGACGAAGCCCAGCGACAGCAGGGCGCCGTTGACGCCCAGCGCCCTGGTGCGCTGCGGCCCTTCGGGGAACGTGCCGGTCATCAGCGCCAGCGCGGTCGGGCCGATCATGGCCGCGGCCACGCCCTGTCCCGCGCGGGCCGTCACCAGCAGCCCCGGGGTCGGCGCCAGCCCGGCCAGCAGCGAGAACACCGAGAACGCCGCCACGCCGATGACGAACAACCGGCGCCTGCCCACCATGTCGGACGCGCGTCCGAACAAGGGCATCAACGCGGCCGTCGGCAGCAGGCAGGCGGTGGCCACCCACTGCAGCGCCGGGGCGGAGAAGAAGCCGAGGTCCCTGCCGATCTCCGGCAGCGCCACCGTGATGATCGAGTAGTCCAGCCCGGTCATCAACGTCGCGCCGCACAACGTGATGAGGACGAGCCAGCCGCGCAGCCCCCATCGCGGGGTCGTGTCAGCGGCGGTCAGGTCGTGTGTGTCCGTCGTCATGCGGCCAGAGTGCGGCCGGCCGCGAAGATCGACCAGAGCCCTGCTGAGGGTACATCTGTCAGGTGCAGGACGGGCGGACGCGGGGGCGATCCGTCGCGTCCGGCAATTCGCTAAGGACGCTGCAGAATCACCGAGTCGGAGAGCTGGGTGAGCAACTCCAGTTGATCGAAATAGAGGCGCAAACTCGTGATGAGCCCGTCTTCCACTGTGCAGACATAACAGCATCGCAAACGAACAGGGCGGCCCGTGGGGTGAAGCACCTGACCGTCGGGCATGGTGTATGGGCCTCGGTGAGTTCCGACCATGAGAAGCTCGTCGACGGTTGTGGCCTCACACTCGGAGGACTCCGTGATCACGGCCCGGACGTCGGGGAACGCCGTCCAGAACTCCTCCAGATAGGAGGCCAGCTCGCTGTGTCCCTGAGATACGCCTTCGGGGCTGATGGACACTCCGGCCGGGCTGAAAGTGCCGAGCAGTGCCGTCATGTCGTGGGCGTTGAACGCGTCCGTATAGCGGTCGCGCACCTCGCGGGAAACATTCATGGCACCGGGTCCTCCTATATTCGCTCGATGCCCAGCGTGGCTGTCGATATGCAGTCGAATGACCAACGCAGGCTAGATCCGCAGACTCGACGAGGTGAAATTCTGGGCCTTTCGCAAAGGCGCGCCGCGCAGCGGCAGGTGGCCCAGGGGCACCGGTCGCATGTTGACGCGAACGTGAGGAAAGGATACGTTCCGGTAGATTTCACGGTTGTCCAAGGGAAATCCGGTGAGATGCCGGTGCGGACGCGCCACTGTATCCGGGACGTAGATCCCGGGAGCCAGGTCGCTTGGCAGCCGTGACCTCGTGATATGGGACGCGTGACCCCTGAGGAGGCTTGACATGACCGGGTTGTCCACCCCGTCGACGATTCCCTTTCCCCGCCTGCGCCCTTGGCTGCTGCTGGCCGTGCCCGTGCTGCTGCTGGTCGCCTACCTGGTTCTGATGGACAACGGCGCCATCTCCCAGACCGGCACCTTCCTGCACGAGCTGATGCACGACGGGCGTCACCTGCTCGGCGTGCCCTGCCACTGAGGGCCCGTCATGGTACGCACCTTCCTGGCCAGAGGTCTGCTCGTCGGACTCCTGGCCGGACTGATCGCGGGCGCCTTCGCCTTCGCCTTCGGTGAACCTCGCGTGGACCACGCGATCGCCTTGGAGGAGGCCGCCGCCCAGGCCGAGGCGCCCGATCCGGACGCCGGGACGGCCGGGCACAGTCACGCCGAAGCGGCCGAGCACAGTCACGGCGAGGACGCCGTGGTCGGCAGGCCCGTGCAGAAGGCGGGGCTGTTCCTGGCCACCGGGCTCTACGGGCTGGCCGTGGGCGGGGTGTTCGCCCTGGTGTTCGCCGGACTGCGCGGGCGGGTCGGCCCGCGTTCCGACGCGCGGCTGGCGCTGGCCGCGGCCGGGACGGCGTTCGCCGCGATCATCCTCGTGCCCTTCGTGAAATATCCGGCAAACCCGCCTGCGGTGGGCGACCCGGACACCATCAACAGCCGCACGCTGCTTTACGTGGTGATGATCCTCGTCGGGCTGGCGGCGACGGCGATCGCGGTGGCGACGGCCCGCCGCGTCGACGGCGGCCCGTGGGCGCGCTGGACGGCGGCGGCGGTCGCGTTCCTGGTGCCCGTCGTCGCCGCGTGGTGGTTGCTGCCGGCGGTCGATGAGGTGCCCGAGGGGTTCCCCGCCACGCTGCTGTGGGAGTTCCGGCTCGCCTCGCTCGGCACGCAGCTCGTCTTCTGGGCGGCGTTCGGCGCGCTGTTCGGCTGGGCGAGCGACCGGGCGGAGCGGCGTACGGCGGCTCACCCGCTGGTCGCGGCGCCGAGCTGAGCAAGGTGCTGTTCGTCCGGCATGCCACGACACCGGGGATGCGGGCCGGGTGCTTTCCCGCCGACGAGGACGCCGACGCGGCGAGCCTGACCAGGGCCGCCGCGGCGGGGCCCGTCGAGGCGGCGGCGGCATGGGCCGCTCCCTGCAGGGCCGCGCGGCAGACGGCCGCCGCCATGGGGCTGGCGGCCCGCGAGGCTCCCGCCCTGGCGGAGGCGGACTGCGGCCGGTGGCGGGGCCTGCCGTACGGACGGGTCGCGCTGGCGGAGCCGGACGCGCTGGCGAGCTGGCTGGCCGACCCGCACGCCGCCCCGCACGGCGGCGAGTCACTGAGCGCGCTCGCCGCCAGGGTGGCGGGCTGGCTCGACTCGGTACGGGACGAGCCGCGGGCCGTCGTGGTCTGCGACGCGGGCGTCATCAGAGCGGCGCTCGGCCATGTCCTGGGGCTGGATCCGCTGCGCGCGGCCCGTTTCGACCTGGCTCCTCTGTCCACCACCGAGCTGACCGTCGCGCGGGACGGCTGGCGGGTGGTCCACGTCAACCGGAAGGCTGAGTCTTGATCGTCACCTATCCGTTCAGCGCCGTCGTCGGGCTCGGCGACCTGAAGCTGGCGCTGGTGCTGAACGCGGTGTCGCCCCGGGTGGGCGGGGTGCTCGTCCGCGGGGAGAAGGGAACGGCGAAGTCCACGATCGTGCGGGCGCTGGCGGCCCAGTTGCCCACGGTGTCCGTGGTGCCGGGGTGCCGGTTCGCCTGCGACCCCGCCGTACCCGACCCTGAGTGCCCGGACGGGCCGCACGAGCCCGACGCCGGGCGGGTGGAACGGCCGGCCGCCCTGGTGGAGCTGCCGGTCGGCGCGTCGGAGGACCGGCTGGCCGGCTCGCTCGACGTCGAGCGGGCGCTGACGGAAGGGGTGAAGGCGTTCGAGCCGGGGCTGCTGGCGGCCGCCCACCGCGGTGTCCTGTACGTGGACGAGGTGAACCTCCTGCACGACCACCTCGTGGACCTGCTGCTCGACGCGGCCGCGCTGGGCACCTGCTACGTCGAGCGCGAGTCGGTGTCGGTGCGCCATGCCGCCCGCTTCCTGCTGGTGGGCACCATGAACCCGGAGGAGGGCGAGCTGCGTCCGCAGCTTCTGGACCGGTTCGGGCTGACGGTCGAGGTCAGGGCGTCCCGCGACCCGGAGGAGCGCGCCGAGGTGGTGCGGCGGCGGCTGGCCTTCGAGGCGGACGCGGCGGCGTTCGCGCGTCGATGGACGGCAGCGGAATCGGCGTTGTCGGCCCGCATCGCCGCCGCCCGGTCCCGGGTTCCCGGCGTGCGGTTGCCGGACGCCCGGCTGCGGCAGATCGCGACGGTGTGCGCCGCCTTCGAGGTCGACGGCCTGCGTGCCGACCTGGTGACGGCGAACGCGGCCATCGCCCACGCCGCCTGGCAGGGCCGCGACACGGTGACGACCGAGGACGTGCGGGCCGCGGCCCGGCTGTCGCTGCCGCATCGCAGGCGGCGCGATCCGTTCGACGCTCCGGGCCTGGACGAGGCGCTGCTCGACGAGCTGCTGGAACGCACGTCGGGCGACGACACCCCGGACGGCGGCCCCGACGGCTCCGGTCCCGGCGGCGGCCACGACGGCTCAGGTCCCGACGGCGGTCCCGACGGCTCCGGGCCCGGCGGACCTGGCGGGACGCCGCCACCGGGCGACGGCACCGGACCCGGAACGCGGAACCACCCGACCGGCGAGCCCTCGGCGGACGGCCGGACGGCCGCCGCTGACCCGTCGGCGTCCGGGGCCGCCGGTGCGGACGCGCCGCCGATGGCCGGAGACCCCGCTCCGGACGCGTCGCCCGCCACGGGGACGGCGGCCTCCCGAGCCCCGGGGCCTCAGGCGGCCTCGCAGGCGGCCGCGCAGGTGGCGGGCGTGGCCGCGCCGTACCGGGTGCCGCTGCTGGAGGTGCCGGGGATCGGCGAGGGGGCGGTGGGCCGGCGGTCGCGCTCCCGGACCCGGCGCGGCCGGAGCGCCGGCGCACGCCGCCCGCCCGGCCCCGTACGCGACCTCCATGTGCCGGCGACGCTGCTGGCAGCGGCGCCCCACCAGCGGGAACGCGGCCGCCAGGGCCCCGGGCTGGCGCTGCGCGGCGACGACCTGCGCGAGGTGGTGCGCGAGGGCAGGGAGGGCAACCTCGTGCTCTTCGTGGTGGACGCGAGCGGCTCGATGGCGGCGCGCAAGCGCATGACCGCGGTCAAGACGGCCGTGCTCAGCCTGCTCCTCGACGCCTACCAGCGGCGGGACAAGATAGGACTGATCACTTTCCGAGGGGCCGGCGCGGAGGTGGCGCTGCCGCCCACCTCGTCGGTGGAGGCGGGCGCGGCCCGGCTGCGCTCCCTGCCCACCGGAGGGCGCACGCCGCTGGCGGCGGGGCTGGTGCGCGCGGCGGAGGTGCTGCGCGTGGAACGGCTGCGCGACCCCGCCAGGCGTCCGCTGCTGGTGCTGGTCACCGACGGACGGGCCACGGCCGGCGGCGACGTGGACCGGGCCGCCGCGCTGCTGGCCGGCACCGCGTCGGTGGTCGTGGACTGCGAGAGCGGGCCGGTCAGGCTCGGCCTGGCCGTCCGGCTGGCCGCACGGCTGCGGGCGCGGCTCGTGCCTCTCGACTCTCTGGCCGATCTCGGTTCGGTCGTCCGTGACCACAGGAAGGCGGTCTGAACATGCCTCAGGGAAAACCGGCTGTCGTGCCCGACGACGGCCTGACCACGCGCCAGCGCCGGACCCGTCCGCTGCTGATGGTGCACACCGGACCGGGCAAGGGCAAGTCCACGGCCGCCTTCGGGATGGCGTTGCGGGCCTGGAACCAGGGCTGGCCGGTCGGGGTGTTCCAGTTCGTGAAGTCGGCCAAGTGGCGCATCGGCGAGGAACGGGCGCTCAGGGTGCTCGGCGAGACGGGCGAGGGCGGCCCGGTGACCTGGCACAAGATGGGCGAGGGCTGGTCGTGGATCCAGCGGCCCGGCGCCGAGGAGGACCACGCGGCCGACGCCCGTGAGGGCTGGGAGCAGATCAAGCGCGACCTGGCGGCGCAGACGTACCGGTTCTACGTGCTGGACGAGTTCACCTACCCGCTGAAGTGGAGCTGGCTGGACCTGGACGACGTGCTGAAGACGCTGACGGACCGGCCGGGCAGCCAGCACGTCGTGATCACCGGCAGGGACGCGCCCGGACGGCTGATCGAGGTCGCCGACCTGGTGACGGAGATGGGCAAGGTACGCCACCCCATGGACGCCGGGCAGAAGGGGCAGAAGGGCATCGAGTGGTAGTCCCCCGGCTGGTGATCGCCGCGCCGTCGTCGGGCAGCGGCAAGACGACGGTGGCCACGGGGCTCATGGCGGCGTTGCGGGCGCGCGGGCTGCGGGTCTCGCCGCACAAGGTGGGGCCCGACTACATCGACCCGGGCTATCACGCGCTGGCCGCCGGCCGTCCCGGCCGCAATCTGGATCCGTGGCTCGTCGGGGAGGAGCTCGTCGCCCCGCTGTTCCTGCACGGCGCCGCCGGGTGCGACGTGGCGGTGGTCGAGGGCGTGATGGGCCTGTTCGACGGCAGGGGGGACACCGGCTTCGCCTCGACCGCGCACGTCGCGACGCTGCTGGACGCGCCGGTGGTGCTGGTCGTGGACGCGGCCCGGCAGAGCAGGTCGGTGGCGGCGGTGGTGCACGGGTTCGCCACCTTCGACCCGGACGTGCGGGTGGGCGGGGTGGTGCTCAACCGGGTGGGCTCCGACCGGCACGAGGAGCTGGGCCGGTCGGCGCTGGCGGCGGCGGGCGTGCCGGTGCTGGGGGCGATCCGCCGCGACGACGCCGTGGCCACGCCCTCCCGGCACCTGGGGCTGGTGCCGGCCGCCGAGCGCCGGACCGAGGCGGTCGCGGCCGTGGACCGGCTGGCCGCCCTGGTGGCGCGTTCGTGCGACCTGGACGCGTTGCTGCGGCTGGCGCGCTCCGCTCCCCCGCTGGGCGGCCCCTCCTGGACGCCGCCGACGCCCGCCGCGACGGGCGGCCGGCCAGAGGAGGCGGTGGCGGGTGCCGCGCGCGGCCAAGGGCCCGCCAGAGGCGGCCGGCCGGTGGTGGCCGTGGCCGGTGGGGCGGCGTTCACGTTCGGCTACGCCGAGCAGGTCGAGCTGCTGTGGGCGGCGGGGGCCGAGGTGGCCGTCTTCGACCCGCTGCGCGACACGCGGCTGCCGGACGGGACCGGCGCGATCGTGATCGGCGGCGGCTTCCCGGAGGTGTACGCCGCCGAGCTGGCCGCCAACGAGCCCCTGCGGCAGCAGGTCGCCGCCTTCCCCGGCCCGATCGCCGCCGAGTGCGCGGGGCTGCTGTACCTGTGCGACGAGCTGGACGGCCAGCGCATGTGCGGGCGCGTCCCGGGGCGGGCGCGGATGACGTCCCGGCTGACGCTCGGCTACCGGGACGCCGTCGCGCTGCGGCGCTCGCCGCTCACCAGGACGGGCGAGCGGCTGCGCGGGCACGAGTTCCACCGGACGGCCGTCACGTACGCGGGCGAGCCGCTGTTGCGCTGGGACGGCGGCCACGACGGGTACGGCGACCCCGGCGTGACCGCGTCCTACCTGCATCTGCACTGGGCGGGCGCGCCGCGCCTGGCTCAGCGGCTGGTGTCGTCCTCCAGGTCGCCCTCGGTCTTGAGGTAGACCTCCTGCAGGCCGCGCAGGACCTCCGGGTCCGGGTGCTGCCACATGCCGCGCTCGGCGGCCTCCAGGAGGCGTTCGGCGATGCCGTGCAGCGCCCAGGGGTTCGAGCGGGCCATGAACGCCTGGTTCTCGGGGTCGAGCACGTACGTCTCCGTGAGCTTGTCGTACATCCAGTCGGCCATCACGCCGGTGGTGGCGTCGTAGCCGAACAGGTAGTCGACGGTGGCGGCCAGCTCGAAGGCGCCCTTGTAGCCGTGCCGGCGCATGGCGGCCAGCCAGCGCGGGTTGACCACCCTGGCGCGGAAGATCCGTGAGGTCTCCTCCGACAGGGTGCGGGTGCGCACGGCGTCGGGGCGGGTGCTGTCGCCGACGTAGGCGGCCGGGGCCCTGCCGGTGAGCGCGCGCACGGTGGCGATCATGCCGCCGTGGTACTGGAAGTAGTCGTCGGAGTCGGCGATGTCGTGCTCGCGGGTGTCGACGTTCTTGGCGGCGACGGCGATGCGGCGGTAGGCGTCCTCCATCTGGGGGCGGGCGGCGACGCCGTCGAGGTCGCGGCCGTAGGCGTAGCCGCCCCACACGGCGTACACCTCGGCCAGGTCGGCGTCGTCGCGCCAGTTGCGGCTGTCGATGAGCGGCAGCAGCCCGGCCCCGTACGCGCCGGGCGCGGAGCCGAAGACGCGCATCGTGGCCAGCCTCTCGTCGCCGCCCGTCGCGGCCACGTGGGCGCGGACGTAGTTGTCCTCAGCGGGCTCCGCCAGCGACGCGACCAGCCGTACGGCGTCGTCGAGCATGCCGACCACGTAAGGGAAGGCGTCGCGGAAGAAGCCGCTGATGCGGACCGTCACGTCGATGCGCGGGCGGCCCAGCTCGGCGAGCGGGATCGGCTCCAGGCGGATGACGCGACGCGACGCCTCGTCCCATTCGGGGCGGACGCCGAGCAGGGCCAGCACCTCGGCGACGTCGTCGCCCGCCGTGCGCATGGCGCTGGTCCCCCACACCGACAGCCCGACCGAGCGCGGCCACTCGCCGGTGTCGGCGCGGTAGCGCTCCAGCAGCGACTCCGCCATCGCCTGGCCGGTCTCCCAGGCCAGGCGGCTGGGCACCGCCCGTGGGTCCACGGAGTAGAAGTTGCGGCCCGTCGGCAGCACGTTGACCAGGCCGCGCAGCGGGGAGCCGCTGGGGCCGGCGGGCACGTAGCCGCCGTCCAGGGCGTGCAGGACGTGGTCGAGCTCGTCGGTGGTGCGGGCCAGGCGCGGCACCATCTCGGTGGCGGCGAACGCCAGCACCCGCGCCACCAGCTCCTCCCGCCCCTCGGCCACGCCTTCCTCGGCCACGCCGCCCAATACCGCGCGAGTGACGGCGGGGGCTGCGCTCGGGGCCCAGGCGTGCTGCTCCATGGCCTCGACCAGGGCGCGGGCGGTCGTCTCGGCGCGGTCCACGTCGCCGAGCGCCGCCGTGCCGTCCTCGGCCAGGCCGAGCGCCTCGCGCAGGCCGGGCAGCGTCTCCCTGCCGGCCCACATCTGCCGGGCGCGCAACATGGCCAGCACCAGGTCCACCCGCACCTGGCCGGTGGGCGCCTGGCCGAGGACGTGCAGTCCGTCGCGGATCTGCGCGTCCTTCACCTCGCACAGCCAGCCGTCCACGTGCAGGATGAGGTCGTCGAACTCGCTGTCGTGCGGCCGGTCGGCCAGCCCGAGGTCGTGGTCGAGCCGGGCGGCCTGGATCAGCGTCCAGATCTGCGCCCGGATCGCGGGCAGCTTGGCGGGGTCCATGGCGGCGATCGTGGCGTGCTCGTCCAGGAGCTGCTCCAGCCGGGCGATGTCGCCGTAGGTGTCGGCGCGGGCCATCGGCGGCACCAGGTGGTCCACCAGCACGGCGTGCGCGCGCCGCTTGGCCTGCGTGCCCTCCCCCGGGTCGTTGACGAGGAAGGGGTAGACCAGCGGCAGGTCGCCGATGGCGGCGTCGGTGCCGCACGCGGCCGACATCCCCGCCGACTTGCCGGGCAGCCACTCCAGGTTGCCGTGCTTGCCGACGTGCACCATCGCGTGCGCGCCGAACTCGGCCGACAGCCAGCGGTAGGCGGCCAGGTAGTGGTGGCTGGGCGGCAGGTCGGGGTCGTGGTAGATGGCGATCGGGTTCTCCCCGAAGCCGCGCGGCGGCTGCACCATCACCACCAGGTTCCCGGCCCGCAGCGCGGCCAGCACGATGTCGGTCCCGCTGTCGCCCTCGTGCACGAACAGCTCTCCGGGCGGCGGCCCCCAGTGGCGTTCCATCTCCTCGCGCAGGGCCGCGGGCAGCGTCCGGTACCACTGCTCGTAGGAGGCGGCGGAGATGCGCACCGGGTTGCCCGCCAGGTGCTCCTCGGTCAGCCAGTCCTGGTCCTGGCCGCCGGCGGCGATCAGCGCGTGCACCAGCGCGTCGCCGTCCTGGTCGGCCACGCCGGGGAAGCCGTCGCCCAGGTCGTAACCCGCCTCGGCGAGACGGGCCAGCAGCCGGACGGTGCTCGCGGGGGTGTCCAGCCCGACCGCGTTGCCGACGCGGGAGTGCTTGGTCGGGTACGCCGACAACATCACCACCAGCCGCCGCTCTGCGGGAGGGGTGTGCCGCAGCAGGCCGTGGCGCACCGCGATGCCCGCCACCCGGGCGGCCCGCTCGGGGTCGGCGACGTAGACGGTCAGCCCGTCGGGGTCGATCTCCTTGAACGAGAACGGCACCGTGATGATCCGGCCGTCGAACTCCGGGATCGCCACCTGGGAGGCTGCGTCCAGCGGCGACAGCCCGTCGTCGTTCTCCTCCCATGCCTGCCGGGTGGTGGTCAGGCAGAGTCCTTGCAGGATCGGCACGTCCAGCCCGGCCAGCGCGCCGACGTCCCAGGCCTCGTCGTCGCCGCCCGCTCCCGCGGTGGCCGGACGGGAGCCGCCCGCCGCCAGCACCGTGACGACCAGGGCGTCCGCCGCGCGCAGCGTGTCCAGCAGCTCCGGCTCGGCCGCGCGCAGGGACGAGCAGAAGACCGGCAGCGCCTGCCCGCCCGCGTCCTCGACGGCGTCGCACAACGCCTCGACGAACGCGGTGTTGCCGGCCATGTGGTGGGCCCGGTAGTAGAGCACGCCCACCACGGGACCGCCGGTGGTCCTGGCAGGGCGGTCCAGCCGTCCCCAGGTGGGGGCGGGGACGGGCGGCTCGAACCCGTGCCCGGTCAGCAGGACGGTGTCGGACAGGAACGCGTGCAGCTCGGCCAGGTTGGCCGGGCCGCCATGGGCCAGGTAGGCGTGCGCCTCGGCGCACACCCCGCCGCTGACCGTGGACAGCTCCATCAGCTCGGCGTCGGGAGCCTGCTCCCCGCCCAGCACCACCACGGGGCGCGGCCCGGCCAGCAGCGCGTCGAGCCCGTCCGGCCAGGCCCGCCGCCCGCCCAGCAGGCGCACCACGACGAGGTCGGTCCCCTCCGTCAGGCCGGGGACGTCCTCGGCGGTCAGCCGGGCGGGATTGCCCAGGCGGTAGCCCGCCCCGCAGGCGCGAGCGCTCAGCAGGTCGGTGTCGGAGGTGGAGAGCAGCAGAACGGTACGGCTGTCGCCAGGCACGGCGCATTCCTCCCTCGGGGTCCTCGCCCCGGTCGCGGGTGACACGACGGCAGGAGTCTCCTGGCTCCCGGATCGACGCTCACCCCGGCCTTCCCGCCCGTCTCCGGACAGTGGCCTCGTGGTGGGGTTCGCTCCCCGGTCACAGTGGCGGGACCGCGCCGGATTCACACCGGCTTCCTCCCATTGCCATCGTCTACGCCGAAGCTTACGACAGGAGCGACCCGTCCCAGAAGTGGCGTTACGATCCCTTCGTGCCCGTAGGTGAATCTTCCGGACGTACGCGTCCCGATGCCTGTCCGGGGGCGCTCCAGGTGCACGAGGCCGCCGACGGCCCGCTCGCCCGCGTGCGCCTGCCCGGCGGCGCGGTGTCGGCCGCGCAGCTCCGCGCGCTCGCCGGGTGCGCGGCCGAGCTGGGAACGGGCGTGATCGAGCTGACGTCGCGGGCGAACGTCCAGGTGCGGGGGCTGCGCTCGCCCGAGGTCTTCGCCGGGCGGATCGCGGCGGCCGGGCTGCTGCCGTCGCCCGCGCACGAGCGGGTGCGCAACATCCTGGCCTCGCCGCTGGGCGGGCGCGGTCCCGACGGGCTGCTGGACGTGCTGGCGATGGCGGACGCCCTGGACCGGGCGCTGTGCGCGCGGCCCCGGCTGGCCGCGCTGCCGGGACGGTTCCTGTTCGCCCTGGACGACGGCACGCGGGACGTCGCCGGGCTCGGCGCGGACGTCACCTACGTGGCGACCGGACGGCTGCTGCTCGCCGGCGCCGACACGGGGCTGACCGTCGCCCCGGACGCGGCCGTCCCGCTCATGATCGACGCCGCCGAGGCGTTCCTGGACGAGCTGTCCCCCGACGGCCCGCGCGCCTGGCGCATCCGCGACCTCCCGGACGGCCCCGCCAGAATCGCCACCCGCCTGCGCGCCGGCGAACCAAGCCTGATCGACGCCCCGCACGCCACGAACGCCCCAGAGGCCCCGGAAGCCGCGGATGCCTCGGATGCCGCGCCCGCCCCCGTCTCCGCGCGCCGCCCGTCCGCGGGCCGGATCGCCCAGCGGGACGGTCGGATGGCGATCGAGGCGCTCGTGCCGCTCGGCCGCCTGACGTCCGACCAGGCCGGAGCCCTCGCGGACCTCGGACGGCCGGTGCGCCTGACCCCCTGGCGGACCGTCGTCCTGCCGGACCTCTCCCCCGGCGAGGCGGACCCGACCGAGCGGGCGCTGGCCGCCGCCGGGCTCGCCACCGACCCGGACTCCCCCTGGGCCGGGGTGACCGCCTGCACCGGCCGTCCCGGCTGCGCGAAGGCGCTCGCCGACGTGCGGGCCGATGCCCGGCAATGGGTGCGGGGCCTCGGCCGCGCACCCGCCACGCCCGTCCACTGGGCCGGTTGCGAGCGGCGCTGCGGCCTGCCACGCGGCCCGGTCCGCCAGCTGATCGCAACCATCAACGGATACGAGGAACGCCAGGAGTGAGCGACTACATCCGCGACGGCGCCGAGATCTACCGGCGCTCGTTCGCGACCATCCGCGCCGAGAGCGACCTCACGGGCCTGCCGCCCGAGGTCGCCCAGGTGGCGGTGCGCATGATCCACGCGTGCGGCATGACCGACCTCGTCACCGACCTGGCCTGGTCGCCGCAGGTGGTCGCGCGGGCCAGGGAGGCGCTGCGCGGCGGCGCGCCGGTGTTGTGCGACGCCATGATGGTCGCCTCCGGCGTGACCCGGCGCAGGCTGCCCGCGGGCAACGAGGTGCTGTGCACGCTGGGCGACCCGCGCGTGCCCGAGCTGGCCGAACGCCTCGGCACCACCCGCAGCGCCGCGGCCCTGGAGCTGTGGCGCGACCGCCTGGAGGGCGCGGTGGTGGCGATCGGGAACGCGCCGACCGCCCTGTTCCGGCTGCTGGAGCTGGTGGCCGAGGGCGCCGGACGCCCCGCGGCCGTGCTCGGCATCCCGGTCGGCTTCATCGGCGCGGCCGAGTCCAAGCAGGCGCTGGCCGGCAGCGACCTGGAGTACCTGGTGGTGCACGGCCGTCGCGGCGGCAGTGCGATGACGGCCGCCGCGATCAACGCCATCGCGAACGAGACGGAGTGACGACCATGTCAGGACGCCTGTACGGAGTCGGCCTGGGCCCCGGCGACCCCGAGCTGGTCACGGTCAGGACGGCCCGGCTGATCGGCGAGGCCGACGTGATCGCCTACCACGCCGCCCGGCACGGCCGCAGCATCGCCCGTTCGATCGCGCTGCCGTACATGCGCGAAGGCCAGATCGAGGAGCTGCTGCTCTACCCGCTGACCACGGAGACCACCGACCACCCCGGCGGCTACCAGGGAGCGCTCGACGACTTCTACGCCGACTGCGCCGAACGCCTGGCCGCCCACCTGGACGCGGGCCGCACCGTGGTCGTGCTGGCCGAGGGCGACCCGCTGTTCTACGGCTCCTACATGCACATGCACAAGCGGCTCGCCCACCGCTACCCGACCGAGGTGGTGCCCGGCGTGACCTCGGTCAGCGCCGCCGCCGCCGTGCTGGGACGGCCGCTGGTCGAGCGGGACGAGGTGCTGACCGTGCTGCCCGGCACGCTGCCCGCGCAGGTGCTGGCCGAGCGGCTGCGCGACACCGACTCGGCCGCCGTGCTCAAGCTGGGCCGCACGTTCGGGAAGGTGCGCGACGCGCTGGCCGAGGCGGGCCGCCTCGACGACGCCTGGTACGTCGAGCGCGCCACCATGGGCGCCGAGCGGGTCGCCCCGCTCAAGGACGTGGACCCGGACGGCGTCCCGTACTTCTCGCTGGCCCTGCTCGCCAGCCCGGCCGAGCGCACCTTCGTCCCCGAGCGCCCGGCGGACGAGGGGCGGGGCGAGGTGGCCGTGGTCGGTCTGGGACCGGCCGGGCGGCCGTGGCTGACGCCGGAGGCGCAGGAGGCGCTGGCCGCGGCCACCGACCTCGTCGGCTACGGCCCGTACGTGGACCGGGTGGCTCCGAACCCGCGCCAGCGCCGCCACCGCACCGACAACCGGGTGGAGGCCGAGCGCGCCAGGCACGCCCTGGAGCTGGCCCGCGACGGGGCCCGCGTGGCGGTCGTGTCGTCCGGCGACCCGGGCGTGTTCGCCATGGCCAGCGCCGTGCTCGAAGCCGCCGCCGACTTCCCGGACGTGCCGGTGCGGGTCGTGCCGGGACTGACCGCCGCCCAGGCGGTCGCCGCCAGGGCGGGCGCGCCGCTCGGCCACGACTACTGCGTGCTGTCGCTGTCCGACCTGCTCAAGCCGTGGGAGGTGGTGGCCGACCGGCTGTCCGCCGCCGCGCGGGCGGACCTGGTGCTGGCGATCTACAACCCGGCCTCGCGCAGCCGTACGTGGCAGGTCGCCGCCGCCCGGGACCTGCTGCTGGAGCACCGCGCGCCGGACACCCCCGTGGTGATCGGCCGCGACGTCGGCGGCCCGCAGGAGAGCGTCACGGTCACCACGCTCGGCGAGCTGGACCCCGGCCAGGTGGACATGCGCTGCCTGCTGATCATCGGCTCGTCCACGACCCGGGCCACCGAAGGCGGCGTCGTCTACACCCCGCGCCGCTACCCCTGAACCCAGGCTGCCGCCGCCGCCACGCTGTCCGTGGCCCGGACGCCCGCGGGCAGCGGCGGCCGGTCCACCATGATCACCGGCAGGCCGAGCTCACGCGCCGCGCCGAGCTTGGCCGTGGTCATGCCGCCGCCGCTGTCCTTGGTCACCAGCACGTCCAGGCGGTGCTCCCGGATCAGGGCGCGCTCGCCCTCGACGGTGTACGGCCCGCGGTCGAGCAGGACGCGCACGTTCGCCGGCACCGGCCCCTCCGGCGGGTCCACCGACCTGGCCAGCAGCCACACGCCGGGCAGCGGCGCGAACACCGGCAGGCTCCGGCGTCCGGTCGTGAGGAAGACCCGGGTGTCTCGGCCGGCCGCGCCCCACCGGGCCGTGGTCAGCAGCCCGGCCGCCTCCTGGAGGGAGCCGACCCGCAGCCACGCGTCGCCCGGCCCCTCCCGCCACCCCGGACGCCGCAGCACCAGCAGCGGCACCCCGGTCGCCGACGAGGCCGCGACCCCCGAGGCGGTCATCCGCTCCGCGAACGGATGCGTGGCGTCGACCAGCACGTCGATGCGCTCCTCCAGCAGCCACGCCGCCAGGCCGGACGGCCCGCCGAACCCGCCTTCCCGCACCTCGCCCACGGGAAGCCGCGGGTTGTTCACCCGCCCCGCCAGCGAGGACACCACGTGCAGCCCGGGATCGGCGGCCAGCTCGGCGGCCAGGGCCCGCGCCTCCGCGGTGCCGCCGAGGATCAGGACCCGCCGCACGCCCGCTCCCTGGCGTCGCTGTAGAGGTGGCTGTCGGGGAACTGCGTCGCCGCCAACACCCGGCCCACGACGATCACGGCCGTCCGCCGGATCCCGGCGTCGTGGACCTGTCCGGCGATGTCGGCCAGCGTCCCGCGCAGGATCACCTCGTCGGCCCGGCTCGCCCGCGCGACCACGGCCACCGGGCAGTCCGGGCCGTAGGAGGGCAGCAGCTCGGCGACCACCGCGTCGATCCGCTGCACGGCCAGGTGCAGCACCATCGTGGCCCGGCTCGCGCCGAGCGTGCCGAGGTCCTCGCCGTCCGGCATGGGGGTGGCGCGGGCGGAGGTGCGCGTCAGGATGACCGTCTGGCCCACGCCGGGCACGGTCAGCTCCCGGCCCAGCGCGGCCGCCGCCGCCGCGAACGCCGGAACCCCCGGCACCACCTCGTACGGCACGCCGAGGGCGTCCAGCCTGCGCATCTGCTCGGCCACGGCGCTGAACACCGACGGGTCGCCCGAGTGCAGCCGCGTCACGTCGAGACCGTCGCGGTGCGCGGCGGCCAGCTCGGCGACGATCTCGTCGAGCGTCAGGTCCGCCGTGTTCACCAGCCTGGCCCCGGGCGGGCAGGCGTCGAGCAGTTCGCGCGGCACCAGCGACCCGGCGTACAGGCAGACCGGCGACGCCTCCAGCCGGCGCAGGCCGCGCAAGGTGATCAGGTCGGCGGCGCCGGGACCGGCTCCGACGAAGTACACGGTCACGGCCGGTCCCCCTCCGTCATCGTTGATCCTTCCTCGTGATCGACCACACGGTCACCGGCATCGCCGCCCGCCAGCCGGTGAACCCGCCGACCGGCGAGGCCCGCTGGACGCCCAGGCGCACCAGGTCGCCCCCGAGCCTGCCGTACCAGTGGGCGAGGACGGCCTCGGACTCCAGGGTCACGGCGTTCACCACCAGCCGGCCGCCGGGGCGCAGAGCCGTCCAGCAGCGTTCCAGCAGGCCGGGGGCGGTCGCGCCGCCGCCGACGAACACCGCGTCCGGCTCGGGCAGCCCGTCCAGCGCCCCGGGGGCCTTCCCCTCGACCACGCGCATCGACGGCACGCCGAGCCGCTCGGCGTTGCGCCGGACGGCGGCGGCCCGGTCGGCCCGGCTCTCGATCGCCACGGCGGCGCACGACGGGTGGCTGCGCATCCACTCGACGGCGATGCTGCCCGCCCCCGCGCCCACGTCCCACAGCAGCTCGCCGGGCGTCGGGGCCAGGCGGGACAGGCTGACGGCGCGGACCTCCCGCTTGGTGAGCTGCCCGTCGTGCTCGTACGCGCCGTCGGGCAGCCCCGGCACCCTGGCCAGGGGCTCGGCGTCCCGGGCGAGGACGCACTCGACGGCGATCACGTGCAGCGGGGACTCCTGGCCCTCCGCCCAGCTCTCGGCCGTGCCCCGCCGTTCGGACTCCCCTGGGCCGCCCAGCTCCGACAGCACCGTCATCGGGCTGGGTCCGTACCCGTGCCGGACGAGCAGCCCGGCGACCACCGACGGCGAGCCGGGCCCCGCGCCCAGCACGACGACCCGGCGGCCCGGCTGGAGCGCGGCGGCCAGCGCCGCGGGCGGCCGGCCCACCAGGCTGACGACGTCCACCTGCTCGGCCGGCCAGCCCAGCCGGGCGCAGGCCAGCGTCAGCGACGACACGTGCGGCAGCACCGTTACGCGCTCCGCGCCCAGCAGCCGGACCAGCGTCGAGCCGATGCCGTAGAACATCGGATCGCCGCTGGCCAGCACGCAGACCTCGCGGCCGGCGTACCGGTCCATGAGGGCGGGCAGGGCGGGCAGCAGCGGCGACGGCCATGCCACGCGTTCGGCGGCCGTCGCGGGCACGAGGTCGAGCTGCCGCGCGCTGCCCATGAGCACGTCGGCGGCCTCCACCGCGCGGCGCGAGCCCGGGGTCAGCCCGTCCCAGCCGTCCGCGCCGATCCCGACGACCGTGATCACGCGTCGCGCCGTGTCAGCTGGATCTCCTCGGCAAGCCGCTCCTGACGGGACGCGGCGAAGGCGTCGCCCTGCTCGGCCAGGTTCACGATCCTCCTCGATGGCAAAGTGCGAGGGATATCGTATATCTGCCTATCTGGCAGACTTTGGCGGGTGAAACGGCTTCTCGTCATCGGGATCGGCGCCGGCGATCCGGACCACCTCACGCTGCAGGCGGTCAAGGCCATCGCCGCCACGGACGTGTTCTTCATCGTCGACAAGGGCGAGACCAAGCAGGAGTTGATCCAGCTCCGCCTCGACCTGATCGCCGAGCACGGTCGCAAGCCGTACCGGATCGCCGAGGCCCGCGACCCGGAACGGGACCGCACCGCCCCCGCCTACGCCGCCGCCGTCGAGGACTGGCGCTCGCGCCGCTCGCTCGCCTGCGAAGCGCTCATCCACGAGGAGCTGGGCGCCGGCGAGACCGGCGCGTTCCTGGTGTGGGGCGACCCGGCCGTCTACGACAGCACGCTCGCCATCCTCGACGAGATCCGGCGACGCGGGAACGTCACGTTCGACGTCGAGGTCGTCCCCGGCATCAGCAGCGTGGCCGCCCTCACCGCCCGCCACCGCATCGGCCTGACCCAGGTCGGCCGGCCCACGCACCTGACCACCGGCCGCCGCCTGGCGGAGCAGGGCCCCACCGCCGACGACGTGGTGGTCATGCTCGACGCCCACTGCTCCTTCACCGGTCTCGACGACTTCCACATCTACTGGGGCGCCTACCTCGGGACGCCGGACGAGATCCTGGTGTCGGGGCCGGTGCCGGAGGCCGGTGACCGCATCCGGCGGCTGCGTGCCGAGGCCCGCGACCGCAAGGGCTGGATCATGGACACGTACCTGCTGCGCCGCCTGTCACCGGGGGACCGCTGACCTGACGCCGTGGTCGCGCCGCCAGGTCGGCGGGCCCCCTCGCGTCATGCCAGCAGCCCCTGCCCGATCCAGCCGCCGGGCGGGCAGCCCGGCGGGATGGCGAACACCGCCGATCCGATCGGCGTGGTCCACTCGTTGAGCAGGTCGGCCTCGGCCAGCCGGCGTTGCATCGGCAGGAACTGCGCGCCGACGTCGGCCTGGTAGGAGGCGAAGAGCAGGCCGCTGTCGGAGTGTCCGGCCGCGGTGAGCCCTTCGTCGTAGTTGTAGGGGCGACGGAAGATCCCCTTGGCCGGGTCGGCGCTGTGCGCGCGCCTGATGTGGGCGTACTCGGAGATGACCGGGAACCCCACGGGCGTGAGCTCGGCGAAGTCGGGCGGGTCGTGCTCGGCGGTCCCGGTCAGCGGGGCGCCGGTGTCCAGGCGGCGTCCGATCGTGAACTCCTTGGCGACCCGGTCGGCGGCGTCCCAGGTCTCCAGTTCGACCCGGATCCGCCGCAGCACCAGCGTGGTGCCGCCGCGCAGCCAGGCGGGCGCGTCCGCGCCGGCCCACACCACCCGGTCGAAGACAGGGCTCCCGGGGACGGCGTTGGCCGTCCCGTCGAGCTGTCCCATGATGTTGTGCTGGGTCAGCCCGGACGCCTGCACCCCGGCGGCCCGCCGGAACCCGCGCTGGACCCATCGGACGCGGGTGAACGCGCGGGCGTCCTTGATGATCATGCGGAGGGCGTGGGCCACGGTCAGCGGGTCGTCGGCGCAGATCTGCACCAGCACGTCGCCGCCGTTCCACTGGTTCTGCAGCTTGTCGACGGAGAAGCGGGGCAGCGCCTTCAGCGAGGACGGGCGCGCGTCCGCCAGGCCCACCGCGTCGAACAGACCGGGCCCGAACCCGAAGGTGACGGTCAGCCGGGCGGGCAGCACCGCCAGCTCCGGTTCGGTGTCGGCCAGGGCGGGACCGCCCGCGCTCAGGCGGCGGGCGTCGTCGGTCAGCAGCCGCATCATCCGGGCCACCGCCTCGCGGCCGACGCCCGCGCGCAGGTCCAGGCCGACGAAGACGGCGTGGGCCTGCGGGACGGTGGCGATCCCCGCCTGGTGCGGGCCGTGGAAGGGCTCCACCGCCGAGCCCGGCGAAGCAGCCTGGGCCGGGCCCGCCGAAGCGGCCTGTGCCGCGAGCGCGCCGGCCGCGGCGGCCGCGGTCGAGGCCAGCAGGCCCCGCCGGGTCAGGCGGGACCTGCTGCCGGTGTGGGCGTCCATCAGTGCTTGCCCTCGCCCGGCTGGTAGTTCTCCTTGCCGCCGGCGAAGTCCTTGCCGATCGCGGTGAACTGGAGGGTGGAACCGTCGGCGAGAGTCAGGGTGAAGGGCACCTCGGCTCCGGGCTCCACCTTCCCGGTGACCCCCATCAGCATGATGTGATCGCCGCCGGGCGCCAGCTGGTGAGAACCGCGGGCAGGTATCACGAACCCGCCCTTCTTGGGGCGCATCACCATCTTGCCCCCGGAGTCCACCACTTCGTGCAGCTCGACCGTCGGAGACAGCGGCGAGGCGCCGGAGACGACCGTCAGCTCCGCGTCGGTGTTGTTGACCAGGGTGCCGAAGGCGGCCGTCATCCCCTTGCCGCCGGTCTTGATCCAGGGGTCGGTGATGGCCAGGGCGGGCGAAGGGGTGGCGGCGGCGGTGGCGGCCGCCGGTGACGCCGACGCGGTCGACGCGGTCGTGCTCTGGCCACCGCAGCCGGACACGAGCACGGCCACGGCCAGCGCCGCGGCGGGAAGAAGCGGAGAACGCGAACGGAGAGAGTGCATGGTGGGCCTTTCCAGGCAGGCCTCGGCGCGCGGTGGCGTTTCCACCGCGCCGGAGGCGGATCAGGCAGGGGCGCTCGACGCGGCCGCGAGGTCGGCGGCCACGCGAACCCGGACGGAGCCGGGCATGACGACGTGCTCCAGCCTCGCCATGAGGGTCAGCCGGAGAAAGCGATCACCTGCGTGAGCGGCGGACCGCGCGTGGGCGCGGCGTGTGCCAGCACCGCCGAGCGCAGCCGGCCCGGCTCGGGCGCCGTCACCACGACGACCGGCTCGTGCGGCGGACGCGGGAAGAGCGCCAGGAGGACCCGGCACAGCCGCACGGCCAGGCGGTGCAGCAGCCCCCACAGAGCGGCCTCGCCGCGGGCCAGCCACAGGGCGATCAGCCCGGTGGCACCGGCGTGCGTGACGAGCATGCCGACGCCGGGCACCAGTCCCGAATGGCCGTGGACGAGCGCGGCGTAGGCGTCCGCGGCATGGCTGAGGGAGAACAGCACATGCAGCACCACCTGCATGCCGGCCAGCAACGGCAGGATCACCGCCAGCGTGCGCTCACGCGCCGAGGCCACGACCCCGCCCCCGAACGCCAGCAGCAGCCCACCGGCCACCACCGGCCCCGTGACCGATCCCCCGCCGAACAGGTGCGCCAGCACGCCCAGCGCCACGCAGACCACGGCGAACACCGCGGCACGGGCGAGACGGAACGGCAAGGAGGCGGTCATAACGGGCCCATCATCCCATCGCACCCCCTCGCCCTGGCATCCGCCATCGTGCCTGACCTCCGGCACGCCGCCTGCTCACGCACCCGGCACCGCCTTCGCCCGTCGGAACGATCGCCGGTCGGCCGCCCAGGTGGCGTGTCCCGGCCCCGGGAGGGGCCGTCTACAGCCTGAAGCCCGCGGGCGGCGTCGGGCCGGCCGACGGCGGGCACGGGCTCAGCGGGCGAGCGGGAGCTTGCCGCCAAATGGCACTTCTCTGCGGTGTAGGGCGATCGCCACCCCCAAGGCGACGACGGCATATCCACAGGTCACGGTCAAACCCGCCCATGGTGGGAGCGGGTAGTAGCCCCCCAGCAGTGACGGGTCCACGTCCACATGCGCGAACGCCGGGATGCTCTGCGTGATCGCGAACCCGGCGGCAGGGGTGATCATCAGCAGCCATGGCGCCAGCCCCGCGGTCGCCAGCAGGTACGGCACGACGACCAGCACGATCGCCAGCCCGACGGCGACGACGGCCCGCCTGACCAGCGCGGCCAGGCCCAGAGCCAGCACGGCGGCGGCCGCGGTCAGCGCCGCGTGGCCGACGATCATCCGCAGTCCGGTGCCCAGGGTGATCGGCTGGATCGGGTTCCCATGGGCGCGCATCATCGCCAGCCCGGCAGGGATCACGAGCCCCGAGGCCACCAGCCCCGCCGCGAACCCGACCACGCCGACCACCCCGGCCCTGGCCGCCAGCAGCCACGCCGGACGCGCCCCGACCGCCGGGCCGGTTCCGGCCGGTTCGCGCCGGTGGCCGGCGGTGAGGAACGTGGCCGCCGCCACGAACATGGGGATCAGTCCCAGGGCTCCGCCGATCAGCATGAGGTCGGCGCGCAGGCCCCCCTCCACCGTGGCGGGCCCGATGTCGCCTCCCCCGGTCACGATGAGCTTCCCGCCGGACTCGACGACCCCGCCCGGATGGTGCGGCGTCTTCCCGTCCGACTCCATGGAGACGCCGACGTCGTCGCGGCGCCACGGACCGTCCGCCCCCTGCAGCTTGATCTGGTCGAAGGTGGCGGTGGCGTTGGCGAAGGCTCTCGCCATGTCCCACACGGCGCCTGGGGACGTGGCGAACAGCCCGATCTCGACCGTCTCCGGCAACCCGGCCAACCTGGCCGTGCCCACCTCGGTCCACGCCCTGCCGTCGTCCGACTCCTGGCCGGTGACGGTGTCGCCGGACCGGGTCAGCCGTAGCCACTGCGGACCGTTGTGCGGGCCGCCGGCCACGTCATGGACGTAGTTGTGCTGCATCCGCACCCCATGATCTCCGGTGAGCATGACGGCGGCGTACGGCGTGCCCTGCCTGAGGCTCGGCCTGACCAGGAGGCCGGCCTTCGCCCACGGCACCACCCCCTCCTTGACGTTGCGCACGCCCGGTACGGCGTCCGGCAGCCGGATCTGCCCGGTCATGTCCGACACGCGGGCGGTGATGCTGCCGTTCCCCTTGAGCGGCTGGTGCACGAAGTAGTACTTGTCCTTCACCGCCGTGCCGTCGGGGCCCACCAGGGGCGCGGGACAGGGGCCCTCGCCCTTCCCCGTCACGCAGGTGGTGCGGACGCCTCCGGCGACCAGCAGTCCGATCGACACGGTCACCAGCACGGAGGCCGCCACGGCGAGCACCCGGCCCCGCGCGGAACGGAACCCGGCCCACTCCGTGCGCAGCATCCGGAGGAAACCGTCCCGCCCGGACGACCGGCCGGATCGGTGAGGCATGGATGAATTCATGGCGACGGTTGTACGCGGAACCCGGTCCCAGCCGGGTCGCGGCCGCTGCGACCCGGCTGCGACCGGGGATCTGGCATCGTTGGCCCATGGCTTCTCGTCCCGGCGGCCGGTTCGGCCGCCACGTCCGCCCTCCCCGCACGGCCAGCGGCGGTGCGGGGCGGTGAGGGTGCTCGTCGTCGAGGACTTCGAGGTCCTCGCCCGCTCCGTCGGAACCGGGCTGCGCCGCGAGGGCATGGCCGTCGACGTCGTCCTGGACGGCACCGCCGCCCTCGACCGTCTGGCCGCCACCCGGTACGACGTGGTGATCCTCGACCGCGACCTGCCCGGCGTCCACGGCGACGAGATCTGCCTGCGACTCGCCGGCAGCCGCTGCGCGACCCGCGTCCTGATGCTCACCGCCTCCGGCACGATCGAGGACCGCGTCGACGGGCTGAGCCTCGGCGCCGACGACTACCTGCCCAAGCCGTTCGCGTTCGCCGAACTGGTCGCCCGCGTCCGCGCCCTGGGCCGGCGCGCCACCCCGCCGCTCCCGCCGACCCTGGCGTGCGGGGACATCACCCTCGATCCGGCCCGCCGTACCGCGTTCCGGGCCGGGCGGCGCCTTGAGCTGAGCCCCAGGGAGTTCGCCCTGCTCGAATGCCTGCTCGCCGTGCCCGGCCTGGTCATCTCCGCCGAGGAACTGCTCGAACGCGCCTGGGACGAGGCCGCCGACCCCTTCAGCAGCGCCGTCAAGCACACCATGCACCGGTTACGGGCCAAACTTGGCGACCCGCCCGTGATCGAGACCGTCCGCGAAGGCGGCTACCGCATCGGACCGTCATGACGCTCGCCGGAAGATCCCTGCAGACGCGGCTCGCGCTCGCCTACGCGGCGGGCTTCTACGCCGCCGGGGTGCTCGTGCTCGTCCTCGTCGCGGTCCCGCTCGCCGGCGTCGACGCGGCCACCCCCGTGGGCCGGCCCGCGGCGAAGGTGACCACCCAGTCCGGGATCGGCCTCCCCCAACTCCTCACGGGATCCGCCGTCGCCCTCGTCCTGCTGATTCCCGTCGCCCTGGCCCTCGGCCGGCTCGTCTCCGACCGGTTCCTGCGCCCGCTGCGCGCCATCACCGCCACCGCCAGAACCATGTCCACCGGAAGCCTCCACCGGCGCCTCGACCTCGGCGAGCCCACGGACGAGCTGACCGAGCTCGGCCGCACCCTCGACGACCTGTTCGCCCGCCTGCAGGCCTCCTTCGACAGCCAACGCCACTTCGTCGCCAACGCCTCCCACGAGCTGCGCACCCCGCTGGCCGGCCTGCGCACCCTGCTCGAAGTCGCCGTCGCCGACCCCGACGCCGACACCGGCAGCCTGCGCGCGGCCTGCGAGGAGGCCCTGGCTCTGAGCGGAGACCAGGAGCGGCTCGTCCAGGCCCTGCTCACCCTGGCCACCAGCGAGCGCGGCGTCACCCGCTGGGACACCCTCGACCTCGCCCACGTCGTCGGGACAGTGCTCGCCTCCCGCCGCCGACAGGCCGCGGAACGCGGCATCGACCTCGCCGGACACCTGACGCCCGCGGTGACGGCCGGGGACCCGAGACTGATCGAGAGCCTCGTCGCCAACCTCGTCGACAACGCCCTCCGCCACAACCACCCGGACGGGCACGTGGAGGTCACCACCCGGACCTCCGGCACGCAGGTGGCCCTCACGGTCACCAACAGCGGGCCGGTCGTCCCCGCCGACGATCTCCAGCGCCTCTGCCGGCCCTTCCAGAGACTGGCGCCCGACCGTCACGGCCGCGGCGACGGCCACGGCCTCGGCCTCGCCATCGTCGACGCCGTCACGCGAGCTCACCGCGCCACCCTCACCGCCGACGCACGCCCCGAAGGCGGCTTGTCGGTCATCGTACGGTTCGCACAGACATCGCAACCCTGACACCCGGTGCCGCCGGCCCCGGTGCTGGACGAGGCGTCCGGGTCATGATGCAGCCGGTGCACCCTGACGTGGTTGAGCAACCGGGCATGGGGGAAAGTCTCCGTCCTGCGGGCCGTCGACTGGAGTGGAGGCCCCTGCGACGCCGGCAGCCGCTGGTCGAAAGCGGGGGGAACTTCAGGGATGGGGTGGATGCATGGTGGAACGACGCATGTCGGTCGCGACACACTGGGGCAGTCTCATCGCAGTGGTCGATTCCGGGCGATTAGTACGAATTGAGCCGAGGGACGACGACCCCGTGCCGTCCCCCATCGGCCCCGGCATGGTGACGGCAGCCGACGACGGCGCTCGCGTGCTGCGCCCCGCGGTGCGCAAGGGCTGGCTCAACGGCCGGCCGCGCGTCCACGACGCCGCCAGAGGCGCGGACGCCTTCGTGGAAGTGAGCTGGGACGACGCGATCACGCTGGTGAGCGACGAACTTCGTCGAGTGCGTTCGCAGCACGGCGACAGCGCGGTGTTCGGCGGGTCGTACGGCTGGGCGAGCGCGGGCGTGTTCCACAACGCGCAGAGTCAACTCCACCGGTTCCTGGCGCTGGGCGGGGGCTTCACCGACTCGCGCAACACCTACAGCACCGCCGCGTTGGAGGTCATCCTTCCCCATGTGATCGGCGGGCATCCCTGGAGCTACCAGTCACGGATGCCGATGTGGGACGAGATAGCCGGCACCTGTGAGCTCGTGGTGGCGTTCGGCGGGCTGGCACTCAAGAACAGCCAGATCAACCCCGGCGGGCTGGCCAGGCACCAGACGCAGAACCTGCAACGACAGTGCCGTGCGGCCGGGGTGCGGTTCGTGAACGTCAGCCCCATCCGCAGCGACGTCGCCGGCTTCCTCGACGCCGAGTGGCTGCCCGTCATCCCCAACACCGACACCGCCGCGATGCTGGGCATCGCCCACACGATGCTGGTCAACGGGTGGCACGATGAGGACTTCCTCCGCCGGTGCTGCGTCGGGTTCGACCGCTTCGCCTCGTACGTGACCGGCGAGCTCGACGGCGTCCCCAAGGACGCCGCCTGGGCGGCGAGGATCACGGGGATCGGGCGCGAGGCGATCGTCGACCTCGCTCGCCGCCTGACCGAGCGACGTTCTCTCATCATGGTCAACTACGCGGTGCAGCGGGCGGACCATGGCGAACAGCCGATCTGGATGTCCGTCGTGCTGGCCGCCATGGCGGGCTCGATGGGCCGGCCCGGCTGTGGCTGGGGAGCAGGTTACGCCACGATGGACGCGACAGGCGTGGCCAGAGGCCGCCCCTCCGTGGCGGCGGTGCCCGGGGTCGCCAACCCCGTCCCGGACTTCATCCCGGTCGCGAGGATCGCCGACACCCTGCTGCATCCGGGCAGGACCATCGGCTACGACGGACGGCGCCTCACGTTGCCGGAGCTTCGCCTGATCTACTGGTGCGGCGGGAACCCGTTCCACCACCATCAGGATCTCCACCGGCTGGCCCGAGCCTGGCAGACCCCCGACACGGTGGTGGTGCACGAAGCCTGGTGGAACACCACGGCCAAGTTCGCGGACATCGTCCTGCCCGTCGCCACCAGCTTGGAGCGCGACGACTTCGCCGCCGGATTCTCCGATCCCCACCTCGTCGCGATGCCCAAGGTCCGCGAGCCGGCGGGAGAGTCACGCACCGACCATCACATCTTCGCCGCGCTGGCCTCCCGGCTCGGGTACGAGCAGGAGTTCACGCAGTCGCGCTCCGAGCTCGACTGGGTCCGGCACCTGTACGAGCAGACGCGGGCCGAGCTCGGCGACGATGCCGCGTTGCCGGACTTCGACGACTTCTGGCACAGCTCCACCGCCGAGCTGCCGGCGTTGACCGGACCCTTCCCCGGCAGCTTCGAGGCGCTCCGCGCAGATCCGCGGCGTTTCCCCCTGCCGACGCCGTCGGGCCGGATCGAGATCTTCTCCGAGGAGATCGACTCGTTCGGCTACGACGACTGTGCCGGGCATCCGAGGTGGTTCGAACCAGCGGAGTGGCTCGGCGCCGGCCTGTCGAGCCGGTTCCCGTTGCATCTGATCTCGAATCAGCCCGCCTCACGCCTGCACAGTCAGTACGACAACGGTGGCCACAGCCTCGATTCGAAGATCCGTGGCCGTGAGCCCGTGACGATGAATCCGTCGGATGCCGCGTCGCGCGGCATCGAGAACGGCATGATCGTACGCATCCACAACGACCGGGGCAGCTGCCTGGCGGGCGCGATCCTGTCCGACGACGTCATGCCAGGCGTCGTCCAGCTGTCCACCGGCGCGTGGTGGGATCCGGTCGAGCCAGGCGTGAACGGAACACTGGACCGCCACGGCAATCCCAACGTCCTCACGGCGGATCGGCCGTGCTCGCAGCTGTCCCAAGGGCCGAGTGCTCTCAGTGCGCTGGTCGACGTCGAGCCCTACGACGGCCCTCATCCCGACGTGCTCGCCTTCACCCCGCCCCGTCTCGAAGGTTGACGCCAAAGCCCTCCGACCGCTTGCTTTACCGTAATCGATCGAATACTTTGCGTAATCGTGACTCGACTGCGAAACCTCAAGTACGGCCAGTGGTTCAGGGGCGCCGATGTCGACGGCGACGGGTTCATCACCCAGCGGGACGTCCGGATGATGAGCGAGCGTTACATCGCCGTCCGCGGCGCCGCGCCTGACTCCGAGACCGCCCGCCTGCTCACCGAGAGGATGGACGCGTTCTGGACGCACGTGATCGCCCCGATGGATCGCGACGGTGACGGGAAGGTCGATCTGCGGGAGATGACCGAAGGGTTCAGGCAGGCCCTGACCGACCGCGCCCTGTACCCGGCACAGATCGAGCCGGTGACCAACTGCTTCTTCGACCTCGCCGATCTCAACGGAGACGGCTGGATCGACCAGGCGGAGTTCCAGCAGATGTTCGACTCGGTCGGCGGCGTCCCCGGCGAGGACTGCGCCGCGGTCTTCGCCGCCCTGGACCGAGACGGCTCCGGCGTGCTGGACCGCGCCGAGTTCCACCAGGCGGTCACCGAGTTCTTCTACGGCGACGACCCGGACGCTCCCGCCAACCACCTGTTCGGCAGGGTCGCCGGCTGACGGCCCCACGATGCCCCCGGGGCACCAACGTTGCGGTCTTCAGCAGTCCTGATCGCCCACGGCGGCAGCCGGATCGGCCTCGCCCGTGCTCCGGAGGCGCGATCCGCACGTCGGCGCGCTACTCGGTGAGATCCCGATGCCCTGCGACGGCGCCCCGAGTCTGCCGGATCAGCAGTCACTGCTCTCCCGGCACGTCTCGGGCGCCTCCGCCATGGTGACGGCGGTGATCGCCCGGGCGGCGTCGCCGAGTGCGGCGAGCTGCTCGGGCGTCAGCGCGTCGACCACGAGACGGCGTGCCTCTCGGACGTGACCGGGGGCGATCTCCTTGAGCTTGGCGAGGCCGGCGTCGGTGAGCCGCGCCTCCGTGTGACGGCCACCGCGGTTGGGCAAGCTGTGCCGCTCGACCCAGCCGGACCGCTCCAGCCGGGTGACCGCGTGGGAGATCCGCGAGAGCGACCCCCGCGCCAACGCGGCCAGGTCGCTGAGCACCAGCGTGCGGTTGGGCGCCTCGGAGAGAGCCGCGAGCACGTGGTACTCGAAGCTGTTCACGCCGGCGTCGCGCTTGAGCTGCGCGTCCAGCGCGGGCGGCAGGGTCATGATCAGCGCGATCACCGCTCGCCAGTCGCGCTGCTGGTCGGGCGACAACCATGGCACGTTGTGCTCGGAGGGGGTTCCGCGGGCGGGCTCGGTGCTCACAGATCAACTCTACCAGGCGATTTGAATATTCAAGTGGTGCCGGTGGTACGGCGTCATCTCGGCCAGGAGCCGCTGCCGGCGCACATCTGGGAGGCCGCGATCTCCAGCCGTCACATTCCGGAGGAGGGCCGCACCGCCGCGCAGCGCGAGGCACTCGCCACCGCGGAGCGGCTCGCCGCCGAGCTGCAGCGGGCGACGAGCGCCGTGCTCGCGATGCCGCTCTACAACTTCGGCGTCTCGCAGCACGCGAAGACCTGGATCGACCTCGCGATCGCCGGGACGCCTCAGGGCATCCGCCTGCTGGAGGGTACACCGACCGTCCTGGTCACCACTCGGGGCGGCGCCTACGGCCCTGGCACCCCGCGCGCGGGCTGGGACCACAACATCGACTACCTGCGCCGGATCCTCGTCGACATCTGGGGCGCCGACCTTACGGTGGTCGAGCGCGAGTTCACGCTCGTCGGCGTGAACCCCGCCCTGGACGAGTTCACCGAGATGGCGGCGATCATGCACAAGACCGCCGAGGAGGCGGCGGGCGAGGCCGGCCGAGCACTCGCCACCCGGTACGCCGCCTGACCTACCGCGACAGCGAGCGCACTGACCATCCCTGCCCGCGGCGACCGGCGGCCTTCGACGTGGCCCATCTGGACCTGGCCGCTGAAGTGTTTGTCCAGGCTTGTGGCCAGACCGACCTCGCGCGCCGGCACGACCGGCGGGACGCCGCGATCGAGCACCACAACGAGCCGTGGCAGCCGGCCGTCCCCGGCCCTTTGTCAGATCGCGGCCTTGTCCAGAATGGCGGCCACCTCATCGGCCCGGTACAGGAACCCCACATGTGACGTGTCCAGGGTGTGCACGTCGTACGGGTTGCCGGGTGTCAGGGCGTCCGCTTCGGCGATCAGCCTGTCCTGCATGGCCACCGGCAGGGATCGGTCGCCGGCCAGGCGGACGTAGGTGCGGGCGATCGTGCCCCAGGTGGCGGCGTCGACGCGGGCGTCGGCCGTCATCACCGCGATCGATTCGTCAGGCTGCAGGATGTTGAGGAAGGCACGGAACTGCTCGTCGCTGACGTCCGCCATGGTGGCGGCCTTGAGCGCGTCGAGCAGTTCCGTGTCCGCGGTGCGATAGTTGGCCCGGCCGACGCCGAGCCGGGCGGGGTCGCCGACGTTGAACGCCGCCAGCGGCCCCATCAGGTTGCCGGCGAACTCGGGCTCCTGCATGTACTCGATCGGGTTGGCACGCTGCACGCACGACCAGGCGGAGATGTAGACGAGCCGATCCACCAGGTCAGGGATGGCGTTGCCCACACCGCTGATGGTCAGGCCGCCGAGGCTGGCCGCCACCAGCACCACGGGCCCGTGCTCGGCCACCCGCCGGACCACGTGGACGACCGCGTCCACGTTGTCCTGCAGGGTGACGTCGGCCAGCGTGGACGGCTCGGCCGCCCACGCGTCGAGGTCCTGGGGGGCCTGGTAGGCGAGCGGGTACTGCGCGTCGAGGCCATGGCCCGGCAGATCGACGGCGTAGCTGCGGTGGCCGAGCAACGCCAGCTCGCGTTGGACGGGAGCCCACATGAAAGAGCTGCTGCCGGAGCCATGGACCAACACGAACGTGGGCGACGACGAGTGGTTGGAGTCGGAGCGCATGAAGAACAGTCCGTTTCGTGCGAAGGCATGGCGAACATGCCTGCGTTGCGGGAACGGCGTGCGGCTGCGGGCGTACCCATGCGGTGCGCGGCTTGCGCCACAGCACCTGTCTGCGGGATCGCCGCAGATTGCGCTGGTCGCTGATCGACCGGCGGGCAGCCGCTTCAGCTGTTATGAAGACGGATGAACTTCTCGATCATGTCTGAGAGCGTACCAGCGGTCGGTGCCGCGCATGCCTCCCGGAGCGACCTGGAGGAGTTGCCGCGCCGCCGACCTGACGCCGGGGCGTCCCCCCGCCGTCCGCCCGAAGAGCACCGCGACGAGACCACCACATGAGGGGTCGAATCTGTTGAAGTTGCTAGTTATTTCAGTCATGATTGAAATGACTAGCAACTACTAGGGAGCCGACATGGAACACGTGACCTTCAACAGCCTCGGCACCCGCTGCGCGGGCGATCTCTACCTGCCGGAGACGAGCGATCCGGTCCCCGGGCTGGTGCTCGGGCACAGCGGGGTGATGGTCAAGGAGGCGCTGGCGTTCTTCGCGCCGCACTTCGTCAAGGCCGGCTTCGCGGTGCTGGCCATCGACTACCGCACGGTCGGTTCCAGCGAGGGCGAGCCGCGCGGCCTGGATCACCCGGAGCGGCAGGTGGAGGACTTCCGCAGCGCCGTGTCCTACCTGCGGACCCGTCCCGAAGTGCAGCCGGAGCGGATCGGGGTGTGGGGGGTGAGCATCGGCGGCTCGGTGGCGGCCCAGGCCGCCGTGCTCGATCGGCGCATCAAGTGCGTAGTGGTGCAGAGCCCCAGCGTGTGGGACGGATGGCGGTACACCGAACGTCTCCTGGGCCGCGCCGGCGTTCACGCGCTGCGCGACCGGCTGGAGCAGGACTGGGAGCGGCGCTACGAGGGCGAGCCGAGCGCTCGCGTGCCGCACCTGACGCTGGAGGGCGACAATGTGAAGGACGCTCCGGACATCTCGACCCGCCTGTTTCCCGCCTACCGCAACGAGAAGACCCTCGACTCAGCCGAGCACCTGCTCACCTTCGCCCCGGAGAACCTCATCCACCGGCTCGCGCCGACGCCGCTGCTGATGATCGCCAACGGCGGCTGGGACCCGTACCACATGCTCGAAGAGGCGCAGAGCGCCTTCGCCAAGGCGGGCGAGCCCAAGCGGCTCGCGGTGCTGCCGTACGACGTGCTCGGCCTCTACACCGGGCCCGGCCTGCAGGAGGCGATGGCGCTCGCCATCGACTGGTTCGACCTCTACCTGCGCAGGACCGCGCTCGCCGGCCTCACGCCAGCACCCACCTACGAGTCGGTGGCCGCCATGACACAGTGAACCGGCACACGATCACCAAGGGAGGACGCGACGATGAGCGCTGAGGAACAGCAGGACCGGCTGCTTCGATGGGTGGAGCGGGTGTCCGCATTCTGCGTCGAGGAGTGGGGGCTGCCGCCCATCACCGGACGCATCCTCGGCTGGCTGATGATCTGTGACCCGGCCGAGCAGTCCGCCGGTCAGATCGCCGAGGCCATCCAGGCCAGCCGGGCCTCGCTCACCTCGAACATGCGCTTCCTCACGGCCATCGACCTGGTCGAGAAGGTGCGAAGGCCCGGGGATCGCACCTCCTACTACCGCATCGAGGACGACGCCTGGCAGAAGGTCATCCAGCGCAAGCTCGACAGCCTGAGCGCGTTCGGCGAGATCGCCGACGAAGGGCTCGACCTCGCGGGCGGCGAGGGGCGGCGCACCGAGCGCATCAAGGCCGCCCACGACTCCCTGACATGGCTGCAGAACCTCGCGGCCCACCATCCGCTACGCCGTTAAGGAATCTCCATGCACCGCTGGAAACCCGAGCTCGGGCTGATCCAGGAAACGCTGCTGCTCACCCTCCACGCAAGAGCCCTGGACGCCGGGCTCCCCCATCCGATCCTCGGCGACACGCTCTCCGCCGACCTGGCCGGCACCATCGACTACGACTTCGGCAGGCTGAAGGTCAAGCCCAGCCTCGTCCTCACCACGGCACTGCGCGCCAGGAAGCTCGACGACGTGGTCCGCGCCTACGTCGCCGCTCACCCCGGATGCGTGGTGCTCGACCTGGGCTGTGGCCTGGACACCAGGATGTCCCGTTGTGCTCCGCCGCCGGGCGTCGACTGGTACGACGTCGACTTCCCCGAAGTCGTGAACCTGCGAGCCGAACGCCTGCCCGGCCGTTCCCACCTGGTCGGAGCCGACCTCACCGGCTCCGACTGGCTCTCGGCCGTCCCCGGTGACCGGCCGGCGATGATCGTCGCCGAAGGGCTGCTCCCCTTCATGCCCGGCGACTCCTTCCAGGCGATGACCCGCGCGCTGACCGGCCATTTCCCCGCGGGTGAGCTCGCACTCAACGGCTACACCCGCTTCGCCGCCTGGGCCATGAAGTACCACCCGGCCATCAAGGCACTCGGCATCAAGGCCGCCCAGGGCTTCGACGACCCGCACGAACCCGAGTCCTGGGACGCCGGCCTCGAACTGATCGAGGAGCAGGTCCTCTCCCGCGCTCCGGAAGTGGCCCGGTTCCCGCAACCCCTGCGGGCGCTGACCCGTCTCACCGCCCGCAGCACGACCTTGTCCCGGCAAGGGGCACGCGTTCTCCGCTACCGGTTCTGAGCCTGGGCCGGGCCCCGTTCGTCGGGCAAGGGCCGGCGACTCGTCGTGCTCGTCCCGGACGCCGCAGGTCTTCACTCGGTGGCCTGGCGCCACGGGGTCCGCTCGGCGACGTGTCGGCGGAGGTCGCGGGCCTGCCGGGGCAGGTTCCAGCTCATGGCGCCGATGACGTGGCCGTCCCTGCCGTACAGGCCGGCGAACCGGCCGGTGGCGGGATCCCCGGCGACGAGCCGACGAGGGTCAGCGAGCCGGTGAATCCGTCGCGGCGCAGGGCCTCGGCGGCGGACAGACCCGCCGCCGAGGCGCCCACGACCACGATCCGGGAGGGACGGCTCACGACGCGCCCAGCGTGATCGCACGGGCCGGGCAGATCCGGGCGGCCTCGCCGACGCCCTCGCGCAACCCCGGTTCCGGGCTGTCCCGCAGCAGGACGACGATGCCGTCCTCCTCACGCTGGTCGAACACGTCAGGACAGACGAGGACACACTGCCCCGAGCCGGTGCAGGCATCCTGATCCACGGTGACCTTCATGTGCTTGACTCCCTCGCTCGATCACCAGGTGACGGGCAGTTCGCGGACGCCGTAGAAGACGACCTGCTGCTTGAACGCCAGCTCCTCCAGCGGCACGGCCGCCGCCAGCGTGGGGACGCGCCGGTGGAGCGTGCCGTGGACGACCTGCAGCTCCACCCGGGCCAGCGACTGCCCCAGGCACTGGTGGGCGCCGAACCCGAAGGCGACGTGATGGCGGACCGCGCGGCGGACGTCGAGGACGCCGGGGTCCGGGAAGGCCGCCGGGTCCCGGTTGGCGGTGCTCTTCACCACGACGATGCCCTCGCCCGCGCGGATCGTCGTGCCCCCGACCTGAAGGTCCTCGCGGGCGACGCGGCGGGCCTCGGTGTGGGTGATGGACAGGTAGCGCAGGAGCTCCTCGACGGCGTCGGCCACCAGCGCCGGGTCGCCGTCGCGCACCGCCGCGAGCTGGTCGGGGTGCGCCAGCAGGGCGGCCGTGCCGAGCGCGATCATGTTGGCGGTGGTGTCGTGCCCGGCCACCAGCAGGAGCTGGCCCATCGTGGAGATCTCGGTCAGGGTCATCGCGCCCGTCCGGTACTGCTCCACGGCCAGCCTGCTGAGGACGTCGTCGCCCGGGTCGTCGCTCTTGGCCGCCACCAGCGCCTCCAGGTAGCCGTTCAGCTCCTCGGCGGCGGCCAGGGCCCGCGCGGGGTCGCCCTCGTCCATGACGAGCTCGGCCGCCGCCCGCTGGAAGAAGGCCCGGTCCGCGTAGGGCACGCCGAGCAGTTCGCAGATCACCAGGGACGGGACGGGCAGCGCGACCGCCCGCACCAGGTCGGCCGGGTTGGGACCGGCGAGCAGGTCGTCGATGAGGTCGTCGACGATCCGCTGGATCCTGGGCCGCAGCGCCTCCATCTTCCTGATCACGAAGTCGGCGGTCAGCAGGCGCCGGTGCGCGGTGTGCTCGGGGGCGTCCATCTGCATCAGCGTCTTCATCCGCGCGTCGCGGGCCTTGCTCACCGCGTTGGTGTGCGGGAAGCCGGGCTCGGCCACAGGGCATCGGTCATGATCTCTCCTCACCTCGGTCGTGCGGTCCGCGCAGGGCCGAGGACGGCCGCCGGCGGGAACCGTCGTGGTCCGCAGCGCTCATACGTCAAGGCTGTCGTTGAACCAGCCCCGGAGACTTCGGCCCGGGAGCGCCGGAAGGACGGGCGGGAAAGCCTCAACCGGCGGTGGAAGCTGGGCGCACGGTCACGCAGATCGGGATCCTGTCCAGCGCGACGTCCATCGGCGGAGGTCGGGCACAGCCGCCGGCAGTACTCGCCGGCGGCTCAGCACGCCGTGACCGCAGTCGGCGTGATATACAACCAGGGCGAACGCTGGCCCGCTCTTCGACCTTCTGGGCACCATCCCGACGGCCAAGCACCTCATCCTCAGCCTGCCCAGCCACGAACCCGACACGTTGCCGGCGCACGCCGCCCTCTGCGAGATCGGTCCGAGAGGAAGGAAGGCATCATGACGACCACGGAAGAGCCGGAGCTCGTCGAGGTCCCGTTCTGGTTCGACCCGCTGTGCCCCTGGGCGTGGGTCACCTCGCGCTGGCTGCTGGAGGTCGAGAAGGTACGGCCGGTGCACGCCGACTGGCGGGTCATGTCGCTGGCCCACCTGAACCTCGTCCAGCGCAAGGGCGAGGGGATGAGCGAGGACTACCGGAACCAGATGGAGAAGGCCTGGGGGCCGGTGCGGGTCTGCGCGGCCGCCGCCGAGCACGCCGGCCGCGGCGTTCTCGGCCCGCTGTACACCGCGATCGGCACCCGCTTCCACAACCAGAAGCGTCGCGACGACCCCACCGTCATCACCGAAGCCCTCGCAGAGGTGGGCCTGCCCGCCGCGTTGGCGGCAGCCGCCGACAGCGACGAGCTGGATCAGCTCATCAGGGACTCCCACGATGAGGCCTTCAACGAGGTGGGGCTCGACGTCGGAACCCCCGTTCTCCGCGTCGGCGGCATGGCCCTGTTCGGCCCGGTGATCAGGCAGGCGCCGCGCGGCGAAGCGGCCGGCAGGCTCTGGGACGGCCTGGTCCTGGTCGCCGGGACGGAGGACTTCTTCGAGCTCAAGCGGAGCCGGGGGCGGGGCGTCAGACCGTCCTTCGACTGAGGGACGCCGCGGCTGACGGGTTCTGATCGCGGGCCGGCACGGCTCGCGCGATGCGCGGGCCGACGAGCCGCTCGGCCTCGCCGAGCGGGTACCAGGCCGCGCCCGTCACCTCTGACTCCTGGATCGGCCCCAGGTCCGCGTGCGTCACGAACGCGTACCCGATGTCTAGGTGATGGTGCGCCGGCTCGCCCTTCTGCGGTCGGGCCGGAACGCGGGCGTACTCGATGTAGACGGGGGTCTGCGACGCCGGCACGACCTGCGCGGGGTCGATTCCGGTCTCCTCCGCCAGCTCGCGCACCGCTGCGTCGATCAGTGAGGTGTCGTCCGGCTCCAGATGGCCGCCAGGCTGCAGCAGGATCCCGTAGGCGCGGTGCTCGACGAGCAGGACCTCGGTGCCGTCGCGGACCAGCAGCGCGCCGGCGGTCACGTGCATCGGGAAATTCCGCCGCGAGGCGAAATCGCGGCCCTCGGCCAGCAGGCGGAGCGGCTCGGACAGCAGCGCGGCCTCGTCCGGGAATCGCGAGAGGTGGTCCCGGACGGCGCTCGATATGTCCGCGTCAGTGATCGCCACAGGTCGCTCCCGCACCTGCCCGACGACGCAGCTCCTGGTGACGGACGGCTGAGACGAGATGAGCGATGAGGACGGACACAGTCTGCTCCTTGACCGAGAGGAGGCTTCGCACCGTACAGGTGCGACCGCTCGGCGCGCGCCTGCCACGCCGACCAGATGGGACGTCGGCCAGGTGAGACGCTGGACCGAGCAAGCGCGTGAGAGGTTCGGAGAAGGGGCCATGCACGAAGCTGCTGGATCACGGACTGGTCCTGCTCGGTCAGGCGAGCTGATCGCCTTGGCGTCGCCGGGGATCTCCGTCCCGAGCGCCACGGTCGCCCTCCAGCGGCATGTGTCGGCTGAACGGGGCCCGAAGCGGTGATGCGGGAGCGCCTCGGCGCCGCCGTGGAGCTGCTGCGCCGGAACCGGAACTTCCGTCGCTACGCCGTGGGGCGTACCGCTTCGGTCCTCGGCACCACCACGGCCCCCGCCGGGCTGGCCTTCGCACTCATCGACCAGGACGGCGGAGGCACCGCCATCGGCGTGGTGGCGACCGTCAGCATGCTGGTCTTCCTGACCGTCACCCCGGGCGCCGGGGTCCTGGCCGACCGGCTGCCCCGGGTGCGGATCATCGTGACGTGCCAGCTCGTCTGCGGCGTCAGCCAGTGCGTCTCGGCCGCGCTGTTCCTGAGCGGCTCGGCGACTGTCTGGTCCCTTGGCGGCCTGGCAGTGCTGACCGCCGCGGCCGCCGCGTTCTTCGCCCCCGCGGCGAAGGGTCTGATCGCCGGCGTTGTCGAACCCGGCGCCCTCGTCCCGGCCAACGCCCTGCTGCAGCTCGCCGGCAACCTCGTGGCGATCGTCGGGCCCACGATCGCCGGGCTGGTGATCGCCTTCGTCTCGCCGGGCTGGGTACTGGGCTGGGACGGAGTCGCCTACCTGCTGTCCGGCGCGGTGTTCCGCATGGTGCGCGTGCCGGCCGCGGCCGTCCGTCCCGCGCGGCGCGGGTTCGCCGGGGAGCTGATCGAGGGTCTGTCCGCGTTCGCCGGTCGCCGCTGGTTGTGGACGCTGACCGGCCTCCAGGCGCTGACGTCGGCATGCTGGGGAGCCGGGTTCACGGTCCTCGGGCCGCTGTACGCGGCACGCCACCTGGAGGGCGGCGCGGTCGGCTGGGGCATCGTCGGCTCCGCCCTCGGCATGGGGCTGGCCATCGGCTCGGTGACCGCGTTGACGCTGGCCCCCGTACGCGTGGGCCCGCTGCTGTGCGCCACGGCGCTTCCCGAGGCGCTGCTCCTGGCCGCCATGGCAGCCGCGGCACCCACGTGGTGGATCGCCGCCGCGGGCGCGCTCACCGGAGTCGCCGGCACGCTCCAGCTCATCTCGTACACCAGCCTGCAGCAGCGCGAGATCCCGCAGGAGCAGCTCAGCCGGGTCCTCGCCACATCGTCGGTCGCCGGCAGCGTCCTGGTCCCGCTGTTCTCGGCGTTCGCCGGTCCGCTCGCCGACGCCGTCGGGGTGCGAGTCGTGCTCGCCGGCTGCGCGGCGGTCGTCGTCGCCGGTGCGGCGGCCGCGTTCAGTGTGCGTGACGTACGCCGTCTCCGCAGCACCGCGGGCCCCGCGAGCGGTCGACGGTCTCACCCCTCCTGCTGACGCAGGGAGCTGTCGTGGTCGGCGTGCGGTCCCAGCCCGGCCTCGGCTCGCCGCTCATCGTTCGTCGGCGCCACTTCTGCGACCGGGGGTCAGCGTCACGGGCAGTTGGAGCACGTCGGTGCCGATGAAGGAGGGCAGCGGCTGGAGATCCTGCGGGCCGGTGGCCAGCCGTAGATCGGGAAAGCGGTCGAACAGCGCGGGCAGAGCGATGCGCGCCTCCAGCCGGGCCAGCGGCGCGCCCAGGCAGTAGTGCATGCCGTAGCCGAAGGCGAGGTGCGCCCGGTCGTGCCGGTCGATGTCGAAGCGGTCAGGATCGGCATTGACGGCAGGGTCACGCCCGTGAGCGCCGAAGCCGATGAGGATGAGGTCTCCGGCTCGGATGACGGTCTGCCCGTCCAAGGGGATGTCCGCGGTGGCGTAGCGCATCGGCAGATGCATGACGGGCGGGTGCCGGCGCAGACTCTCCTCGATGACGTCGTCCCAGCGTGCGGGGTCGCGGCGGGCGACAGCGAGCTGCTCGGGGTGGCTGAGCATGGCGATGACGGCATGGTCGAGCAGGGAAACGGTGGTCTCGCTGCCCGCGCCGATCATCAGGAGCAGCGTGCTGACGAGCTCGTCGTCGCTGAGCCGGTCGAGTCCGCTGTCCCTGGCGGCGATCAGCCGGCTGGTCATGTCGTCGCCGGGCCGAGCTCGTTTGGCCTCGATGAGACGGTGCATCGAGGCGATCATCTCTTGCTGGACGCGGGTCGTCTGCCCGGCCGACAGGCTGGTGTCCAGCACGGCGTCGATGGTGGCCAGCATGGCGGGCCTCTGGTCCAGCGGCACACCGAACAGGTCGCAGATGACCTGGGTGGGGACTTTGTAGGAGTAGCGCGCTCGCAGATCCAGCACGCTGCCCGGAGCTTCGGCGGCCAGGGCGTCCAGCAACGTGGTGACGATGGCGGTGATCGGCTGCTGCATCGCCTCCACGCGGCGGGGCGTGAACGCTTTGCCGACCAGGTTCTTCAACCGCTGGTGGTCGGGGTCGTCGGTGGTGAACATGCTCTTCACGTCCACCCAGGCGGTGAGCCAGCCGATCGCGTAGGGGCGGTAGCCGGGCCAGGACTTGCGCGCGTCCTTGGAGACGTGGGGATGCGTCAGCAGGTGCTTGACGACGTCCCCGTCGGTCACCGACCAGGCGGTGAGGTCACCGGGCAACCGGACGGGCACGGCCGGTCCGGCGGCTCGTAAGGAGTCGGCCTGCTCATGGATACGGCGTCCGCTGCTGTCGAGAACCACGGGCGTGGGGGTCACGGGTGCCTCCGGTGCGGGTGGGGGCTTCGGCGGGCTGATGGGACACGGCGAAGGGGTCGCCTTGTTGTGCGGCGAAGCTCACGCCGAGCGCTGCGCGGCAATTGCGGACAGGCCGGGCCGGTTGTGCCCGCCCTCTCTTCAAAATTCCACGCCTTGACGAGGATCGTTTCAAGGGCCATGTCCAAGTCCACCTGGGCCGGCCCCGGCTGGCCTCCCCTCCGGCCTGCGACCCGTCCTGGCGGGAGAGTTTGCATGGAGAGAGCCCCCGGCCCTCTCGCAGTTCGAGGGGCCGGGGGCTCGCGGCGGTGCTCGTTCAGGCGGAGGGGGTCAGCTTCACGTAGCTGACCTCGACGTTCAGATAGGTGGCGGCGCCGTAGTCATGGCCACGGATGGCCAGGAGGTTGCAGCGCTCCAGGTGCCTGGCGGGTAGGACGACGTTGATGGCGCCCGCGGCGCAGCGCCCGCTCCTGACGGTCTGGACGAGGCGGCCGTTGAAGTAGACCCGCGCATCGTTGTCGATCGTTCCCTGGATGCGGACCAGTCGTGCGTTGCGCGGGATGTGCACCCAGTGGCGTACCAGGATGTCGGTGTTCACCGCCCAGGACGTCTTGACGTTGGTGGAATTGTTCCACGCGCAGGTGCCGTTGGTGGTGCCGAATCCTTCTTGCCCGCTCGCCCAGTCGCTGTCGTCGAAGTCCGGCTCGTAGAAACGCGGGGCGTTGGCCCCGGACGGCACCTGGAGGTATTTCCAGTCGGTGCTGTTGTAGCCGAGTACGGTGACGACATTTTGCCGCGTTGCGGCCCGGGAGGCGGACGCCGACGCCGGAGCGGGCAGGGCCACGGTGGCCAGCAGCGAGCCGGCCGCGAGGCCGGCGGGAAGGAAACGCAGCAGTTTCTTGAACATGGCGATCTTCCTCCGTCGATTGTGCGAAATGTCGATTCTGCAGCCGCCGAAAGCGACATGTCTATCCATGTCGCAATTCTGCCGCCTAGCATCCCGGCCGGAATGGGTAAATCGAATCATAATTTGAGCACACGCCGACAGGTAAGGCAATGGCAAAGAAAGGCCGACGAGAGGAGACGGGCGCATTTATAAACAAAGAGGAATTTCCCGATATGCCGAATATGAGCGCCTACTCCGCGGACACAGCCGTCCGGTGGCACGGGCCGGTCGACGGCCGACATCGGCGTCCCGGCCGGCCGGGAGCCGGGGCACCGCACCGAACGAACTGCGCCGAACGGTGGTCAGGCGGGCACCAGGAGGGTGGTGAGCAGGTCGTCCAGGGTGACGAGGCCGATGACCGGGCCGGCGTCGTCGCGGATCAGGGCGATCTGGCTGTGCGCGGCGCGCAGCCGGGCGACCGCGTCGGCGACCGAGGTCTCCCGAGGCAGGTCCGGCACGCGGTAGGCGAGCTGGGCGGCGGTGGTGGCGGTGCCGCGCCGGCGGGCCAGGTAGGCGTCGCGCAGGTGCACGACCCCGCTCGGCCCGGCGTCGGACCACACGATCAGCCGGGTGAGCCCGGACCGGTTGCAGGCGTCGATGACGTCCTGGGCGGCGGCGGTGGCGGGGACGCCGACGATCTGCTCGGCCGGCGTGATCAGCGCGGTGATGCCGGACTGCGGCGCCCGCAGGGCCTGGCTGAGCACGACGTGGTCGTCCGGCTCGATCAGGCCGAGCCGGCGTGACTCCTCCACCAGGTGCCGGAGCTGGTCGGGGGTGCGCGCCTTGGCGCCCGCCTCGTCCGGACGGACGCCGAACAGCCGCAGCAGCCCGTTGGTGACGGCGTTCAACGCGCTGATCAGCGGACGGACCACCAGGGTGAAGCCGCGGAACGGCAGCGCGAGCAGGGTGGCCGAGCGCTCGGGGTGGGCGATGGCCCAGGACTTGGGCGCCATCTCGCCGAGCACCATGTGCAGGAACGTCACGACCGCCAGCGCGATGACGAACGCCACCGCGTGCGCGGCGGCCTCGGGCAGGCCGACGGCGTCGAAGAGCGGGACGAGGGTGCCGGCGATCAGCGGTTCGGACACCACGCCGAGCCCGAGCGAGCACAGCGTGATGCCGAGCTGCGCGCCGGCCAGCATGAGCGACAGCTCCTTGATCCCCGACAGGGCGGCGGAGGCGGCCTTGCTCCCCTGCGCGGCGGCCTTCTCCAGACGGTGCCGCTTGGCGGCGACCAGGGCGAACTCGGCGGCGACGAAGAAGCCGTTGCCGATCAGCAGCAGCAGGGTGAGCAGCAGTCCGACGGACAGGTTCATGCCTGCTCCTGCGATTCGTCGCGGTAGGGGGTCAGGCGGACGCGGTCGGGCACGTGCCGGTCCAGCGTCAGCACCTCGATGCGGGCGTGCGTGGGGGCATGGGGGTCGAGGGTGGCGGGCAGGTCGGCGGTGATGACGTCGCCGGGGACGGCGAAGCGGCCCAGCCGGTGCAGGATGAGCCCGGCCAGGGTGTCGTACTCGTCCTCGTCGGGCAGGTTCAGGTCCGTCTCCAGAGCGATCTCGTCGATGCGCAGGGCGGCGTCCAGTTCCCAGCCGTCGCCCTGGCGCACTGCCCGGGGGGTGTCGGCGTCGTTCTCGTCGGCGATCTCGCCGACCAGTTCCTCGGCGACGTCCTCCCAGGTGACCAGTCCGGCCAGGCCGCCGTGCTCGTCCACCACGCAGGCCACTTCCTCGCCGCGCGTGTGCATCTGGGCCACCAGGTCCGGCAGGCTGATCGAGAAGGGCACGATCAGCACGTCGCGGGCGAGGTCGGCGACGCGGGTGGTGGCGGCCTTCTCGACCGGGACGGCGGCCAGGTCGCCCAGGCTGACCAGGCCGATCACCTCATCCAGGGTGGCGCCGAGCACCGGGTAGTGGGTGTGGCCGTGGGCGGCGACGATCTCGTCCAGGTCGGGCACGGTGGCCGCGCCGGTCACGGCGACCACCTCCACGCGTGGCACCATCACTTCCTCGGCGGTGTGGTCGGAGAAGGCCAGGGCCCGTTCGAGCACGTCGGCGTGGCTGCCGGGCAGGTGGCCGTGGGCCTCGGACTCGCCGATGATGTGGCCCAGCTCCTCCAGGGTGGCGCCGTGGTGCAGTTCCTCGACCGGCTCGATGCCGACGGCGCGCAGCAGTCTGTTGGCGGCGGTGTCGAACAGCTTGATGACCGGTCCGGCGATGGCCAGGTAGACCAGGGTGGAGCCGGCCAGGGCGCGAGCCAGCGGCTCCGGACGGGCCAGCGCCAGGTTCTTGGGCGCCAGCTCGCCCAGCACCATCTGGATCACGGTGGCCAGCGCGAACCCGATGCCGAGCGCGATGCCGCCGATCGCCGCCTGCGGCACCCCGGCCGCCTCCAGCGCGGGGGCGATCAGCTCGGCCAGCGCGGGCCTGGCGATGAAGCCCACGATCAGAGCGGTGACGGTGATGCCGAGCTGCGCGCCGGACAACATGAACGACAGCCGTTCCATCACCTTGACCGCCTTGGCCGCCTTCTTGTCACCGGCGGCGGCCTGCTGGGACAGGGCGAGCCGGTCGGCGCTGACGTAGGCGAACTCCTGGGCGACGAAGTAGCCGGTGGCGAGGGTGAGCAGGACGATGGCCACCAGGCCGAGGGCGACACTCATCGCGGCTGTGCACCCCGCAGACGAAGGCCGTACCTGAGGCTGGGGCTACTGCTCGGGTCCGCTGACACGGACACCACCACCGATCCTTCCCGTTTCGTGTTCTCCGCCGCAGCGCGTCGGCTGCGGCTTCCTGGTCCGGACGTTACCGACCCCGGACAGGCCGGTCCTGACCGGGGCGTCTTCTCCCAGGTCAACGCATATGGATGAGCGTAGGTGCCGGATGTGATCCGCGTCTCAGCCGGGTTCGGTTGCATGGGGAGCCTCTCGTCGCCTCTACCATGATCAGCGATTTGTGATCTTCACTGTGAGGAGCGATCCAGTGTCGTCCGGGCAAGAACGCGTGCGGGCCGTGCTCGAACACCGGCTCACCCAGCGGGCCGTCATCGGCGTCATCGTGCTCAACGCGGCCACGATCGGCTGCGAGACCAGCGCCTACCTGATGGACCGGGCCGGTGGTCTCCTGCACGCCGTCGACCGGATCGCGCTGGCCGTCTTCACCGCGGAGATCGCCGCCCGGCTGTTCGCCTACCGCCGCGCGTTCTTCGCCGACCCGTGGAACTGGTTCGACACGGTCATCGTGGCGATCGCGCTCGTCCCTGCCTCCGGCCCGGCCTCGGTGCTGCGCGCGCTGCGCATCCTGAGGGCGCTGCGCCTGGTCTCGGCGGTGCCCAGCATGCGCCGCGTGGTCAGCGCGTTGTTGTCGGCGGTGCCCGGGATGGCCTCCATCATCGGCCTGCTCGTCCTGATGATCTACATCGCCGGGGTGATCGCGACCAAGCTGTTCGGCGAGATCATGCCCGAACGGTTCGACGAACTGCCCCGCTCGCTGTTCACCCTGTTCCAGATCATGACCGGCGACGACTGGGGCAACGTCGCCCAGGCGGTCATGGAGCACAAGCCGTGGGCGTGGGTCTTCTTCATCGCCTACATCCTGATGTCCACCTTCGTGGCGCTGAACCTGTTCATCGCGGTGGTGGTCAACGCCATGAACGACGCCGAGCCGTCCCCGGCGGAAGCGCGGACCCAGGCCGAGCTGGCGGAGGTGAGGCAGCAGCTGGCGGCGGTGAACGCCAAACTCGACCAGCTGCTGCCGTCGCGTGAGGCGGTCACGCCCGACGGCCGCGCCGACGCGAACTGACCGGGCTTCTGTGGCGATCGAAGGAGGCGACGAGCCCGCCTGACGGAACACGGCTCAGTCGACCCAGGCCCACAGGCAGAGGTCGAGCATGCACACCAGCGCCCACATGACGAGCGCGGCGACTTGTTGACGCTCCCCTGCGCGCATGTGTTCGCCCCAGCGGTTCGACGGCCATGACAGTTGCTACATTGCGCAACTCTACAACCTTCTGCGGCGGTTGAGGACGGCCAGCGCCCCGCCGTACAGAACGGCCACGAGCACCAGCCACAGACAGCTCGTGACGGGCAGGGCGGTCAGGCCCACGGGACCGGCCGGCGGCGAGAGCGGCAGCAGTAACCCGATCGCCGCGAGCGAGCCCGTGGCCAGCCACAACGGCGGGGAGACCGGGGCGACGGGCCGCAGGAGCAGCATGATGACGGCCTGGGTGAGCAGGTTCTCGATGAACCAGCCCGTGTGGAAGGAGCGCTCGTCGCCCGCGCCGACGACCTGGGTCAGGACGGTGAAGGTGGCCAGGTCGGCGACGGCGTTGAGCGCCCCGAAACGGGCGATGAACCCGAGGATGCCACGCGGGCGCAGCACGAACGGCCCCCGCAGGACGGCCGGCGCGGCCCGGTCGAAGGCGAAGGCGAGCTGGGCGACGTCGAAGCACACGTTCTGCAGGAGCACCTGGACCGGCAACATCGGCAGGAACGGCAGCGCCAGCCCGGCCACCAGCATCGCGATCACGTTCCCGAGATTGGACGACAGCGCGATGCGCAGATAGGTGACGATGTTGCCGGTGCTGCGCCGTCCGGCGACGATCGCCTGGTCGATCGCCGACAGGTCCTTGCCGGCCAGCACGACGTCGGCGGCCTCGCGGGTGACGTCCACGGCGGCGCGCGGGCAGATGCCGACGTCGGCGGCGCGCATGGCGGGCGAGTCGTTGACGCCGTCGCCGAGGAAGCCGACCGTGTGCCCGGCCTCGCGCAGCGCGCGGACGACGCGGGCCTTGTCGTCCGGGGTGCAGCGGGCGATCACCGTGGCCCGTTCGGCGGACGCGGCGGTGAGGTCGGCCGCCTCGATCACCGCCCCCACGTCGAGGCCCAGCTCCCGGCACGTACGGGCGGCGGTGGCCGGGTGGTCGCCGGTCAGCACCTTCAGGGTGATGCCCCTGCGGGCCAGCAGCGCCAGCGCGGCGGCGGCGTCCGGCCTCGGCTCGTCGACGAGGGTGAGGAAGCCGGCGAGCGTCAGCCCGCCCTCCGCGCCGGGACGGCCGGCGGAGCGGTCGGTCACGGCGACCGCGAGCACCCGCGCACCGGCCTCGGCGAGGGCCCGGGCGACCTCGCCGGCCCGGAGCCGCGCACCCGGGCCCATCGCGCACCGGTCGAGCACCGCCTCCACGGCGCCCTTGACCACGACGACGTCCGCGCCGCCGTCGCGGACCACCGCGCGGGACAGGCGCCGGGCGGGGTCGAAGGGGGTGGCCTCCAGCCCCTCGGTGTCGCCCAGGTCGGGCGCGCACTCCAGGATCGCCTCGTCGAGCGGGTCGGGGATCGGCGGATCGGTCAGGTGCAGTGTCCAGAAGCTGTTGACGGCCGCCCAGCGCAGCACCTCGGGATCCGGCTTGCCGTCAGGGCCGACGGATCCGCTGAGCACGGGCCGGTCGCGGGTCAGGGTGCCGGTCTTGTCCATGCACAGGACGTCGATCGCCCCCACGTCGTGCAGCGCGGGCAGCCGCTTGACGATCACGCCCTGGCGGGCCAGCAGCGCCGCTCCCCGGGCGAGCGCCGTGGTCACCACGACCGGCAGCATCTCGGGCGTCAGACCCACGGCCACCGCCACCGCGAACGGCAGCGCCTCCAGTCCCCTGTCGCGCAGGACGGCGCCGGCCACCAGCGCCACGGGCGGGACGACCAGCATGAGCCGGACCAGGATCCAGGAGATGCCGTTCACCGACTGGTCGAAGGCCGAGCGTCCGCGCGCCGGAGCATCGTGGGCGCCGGCGAACAGGGTGCCGCCGCCGGTGGCCGTCACCACGGCGAGCGCGCTGCCGGAGGCCACGCTGCTGCCCTGCCAGCACAGGTGGTCGTCGCCGTCGGGCAGGTCACGCGCCCGCTTGGGCACGGGCGCCGACTCCCCGGTCAGCGGCGCCTGATGGACGGTCAGGCCGGCGGCCCGCAGCAGCCGCACGTCGGCGGGGACCAGGTCGCCGGGCCCCAGCTTGAGCACGTCACCGGGGACGAGCTGGTCGACGGGGATCTCCCGCTCCCGCGGCTCGCCTCCCTCGGTCGCGCGCCGTCGCACGGTGGCCGTGGTGGCCACGAGCTCGCGCAGGGCCGCGGTCGAGCGGTCGGCCCGGAACTCCCCGTTGGAGCGCAGCAGGCAACTCGCCACGACCAGCAGGACGATGACGCCCGCCGTGCCCCAGGAGGTGATCGCGGCGGCGACGAGGCCCAGCGCGAGCAGCGTCATGGTGAACGGGTCACGCAGGCTGCGGGCCAGGCGGCGCGGCCAGGACACCGGCCGCCGGCCGGGGATCGTGTTCTCGCCGTGTTCCAGCAGGCGGGCCTCGGCCTGCTCCTCCGTCAGGCCGCGTGGCCCGGTGTCCAGCAGGCGCAGGGTCTGGAGCTGGCTCAGCGGGGCCGGACCGGAGCCGGGCGTGGTCGGCGCGTCAGGCGCCCAGACCATGGACGCGTCCTCCGGAGGCGCCGGCCCGTTGCGAGAGCCGTCCGACGAGCCCGCGCACGGTGGCCACGACGTCCTCGTCGTCGATCAGGTAGACGACCCTGCGGCCCTCCCGGCGGGAGCGGACCAGGCCGGCCAGCTTCAGCTTGGCCAGGTGCTGGCTGATCGCCGGCAGCGCGCCACCCACCCGCTCGGCCAGCCCGGACACGTCGCACTCGCCCTGCGCCAGCGCCCACACGATGTGCAGCCTGGGCGGCGAGGCCAGCAGCGCGAAGGCGGCCGCGGCCTCGGCCAGCACTTCGGCGGGCGGATCAGGGGTCTTTGCGCCGGCCACCTTCACTCCTTCTTCGGACAGGTGCCAAGTCTAGGCGCGCGGCGCGGCGGCTCCCGAGCGTCGCACCTGTTACTGGGCGTCCTGTCGCGCGCCGGCCCGCAACCTGGCCGCCTGCTCCTCCAGACGCCGGGCCTGCTCCTCCAGCGAGGGGGCCGGCTCGTCCGTCCTGGTGGTCTCGGCCTTGAAGATCCGCAACGAACGGCCGACCGCGCAGACTGCATCAAAATTGCTCAGATGCGCAAGTCAGACATTGTCCCGCAAGGGGCTTCGGACGCTCGACTGAACGCGGCCGCGCCGGTCATACGGTGAGGAGTTCCACGTCCGCCGGGCCGTTCTGCGCCTTGGCGGGGGCGGCGAGCGGCGTGAACAGCGCGCCCAGCCTGTTCACCACCTCGGGGATGATCCGGTAGTAGACCCAGGTGCCGCGGCGTTCGCCGTCGATCAGCCCGGCGGTGCGCAGCACCTTCAGGTGGTGGGAGATGGTGGGGGCGGTCAGGTCGAAGACGCCGGTCAGGTCGCACACGCACGCCTCGCCGCCGGGGTGGGAGCCGATCAGCGACAGCAGGCGCAGCCGTACCGGGTCGGCGACGGCCTTGAGAAGGGTGGCCAGTTCGGCCGCGTCGGCCTCGCCGAGCGGCTCGCGGGCGATCGGCGCACAGCACTGGGCGGTGGCGGGGGCGGCCATGGCGTGACTCCTTAATTCGATGCCGGTCTAAATCATAGGCGGTGGCAGGCGACCGGCGCGAACGCGGAGACGGCACACGCCACGGCCGTGGCGCGGCGCCCCTCTCAGCCGCAGCAGCCGCCGGACTCGGCACCGGCGCCGGCCGGGGCACTGACGGTGGCGAGCGGGAGCGGGGCCGACAGCAGGCCGCCGCCGATGCCCGTGGCCAGGCCGGCCCGCCGCTCCTGGTCCTCGGCCGGGCTGGACGAGCACACCCCGGTCTCGGGCAGGTCGAGCCGCACGTCGCGGGCCGCCTGCCAGTCGCCGGCCAGCGCGGCGACGACGGAGCGGGCCTGCTCGTACCCGGTGGCGAGCAGGAAGGTGGGAGCGCGGCCGTAGCTCTTGACGCCGATGGCGTAGTAGCCGGGCTCGGGGTGGGCCAGCTCGTCGACGCCGTGCGGCGGGACGGTGCCGCAGGAGTGCTGGTTGGGGTCGATGAGCGGAGCCAGGGCACGGGTGGAGCCGAGCACCGGGTCCAGGTCGAGACGCAGTTCCGTGGCGATGGAGTGGTCGGGGCGGTAGCCGGTCGCGCTGACGATCCGGTCCACGGTGATCGACTGCTCGGCGCCGGAGGGGGCGCGGCTGGTCACTTCGACGCCGTCGCCGGTAACGCGTACCTGGTGGGTGAAGAAGCCGGTCAGCAACGTGATGCGACCGGAGGCGACGTGGGCGCGCAGGCGGGTGCCGAGCGCGCCGCGGGCCGGGAGGGCGTCGGCGTCGCCGCCGCCGTAGGCGCGGCCGGCGTCGCCCGCGCGGATGGCCCAGGTGATCGGGGTGTCGTCCAGCTGGGCCAGGGCGAGCAGCGTGGTGGCGGCCGAGTGGCCGGCGCCGACGACCAGGACGCGCCTGCCCTCGTAGCGGTCGCGGTCGGCGCCGAGGACGTCGGGCAGGGCGTGGTCGACGGGCACGTCGTCCTCGCCGTGGGCGGGCAGGCCGGCGGCGCCCAGCACGTTCGGCGTGGTCCAGGTTCCGGAGGCGTCGATGATCGCGCCTGCCCGCAGCTCGCCGCCGTCGGCCAGGCGGATCAGGAAGGGGGCCTGCTCGCGGCCCGCCGTGCGTACCCGGTCATAGCCGAGGCGGCTGATGGCGGTCACTCGCGCGTTCGTGCGCACCCGGTCGCCGAGCAGCTCGGCCAGCGGGACGAGGTAGCCGGCGACGATCTCGGCGCCGGTCGGCAGCCGTTCGGGGTCGGGCGCGGTCCAGCCGTCGGCCTCCAGCAGGCGGCGGGCGGCGGCGTCGATGTCGTACTTCCAGGGGCTGAACACCCGTACGTGCCCCCACTGCGCGATCGACGCGGCGACCCGATCACCGGCCTCCAGGACCAGGAAGTCGATGCCGCGCTCGGTCAGGTGCGCGGCGGCGGCCAGGCCGACGGGGCCCGCGCCGATCACGACCACGGGCAGGTCGTCCCGCCACCCCGAGGTGGCCTGCCGAGGGGCCGTGAGCTGCTCGATCGCGATCGCGGCGGGGCCGCAGCAACTGTCACTCATGACTGTTCCGCCCTCTCGACGGACGGGCGGCGGCTGAACAGAGCGCGCATCACGCGACCTCCTGAATAGAAGTTTGTCTAAGCAGGAGTCATCATGTGCCACTGTTTCGACAGAAGTCAAATCAGCAACCCGTGCGCGGCGATGCCGCGGATCGGGTCAGGTCAGTTCCAGGGCCACCTCCAGGCGCAGGTAGGCGTCGACCCAGGTCTGCTCGGCCGCCTCGCCCGAGTCCTGCGCCCGCGCCGCCGCGAACGCCGTGACGCCCCGCGCGATGCGGTGGAGCCCGAGCGCGGTCAGCCGCCGCGCGGCGGTGCCGAGCCGGGCGTCGTAGGTCGGCGGCAGGTGGGACAGGCCGTGGTGGGCCGCTTCCGCGAGCAGCCCGCGCGTGTCGATCAGCACGGCGGTCAGCGGGTCGTGCCGGACGTCCTCCGCGGCCGCCGGCCGGCCGCCGCCTCCGGCGGGTCGCAGGTCGGGCACGACGACCCGGCCGCCGGCGGCCAGGCCGATGGGGTCGAGGACGACGCCGCCCGCGGTACGGCCGGCCACTCCGCTGACGAAACGCAGCTCGCCTTCCTCCCCGGCGAGCACGGCGGCCAGCGAGTCGAGGCGGCCGGGTGCGGCGCCGGTGTGGGTGGCGGTGACGGTGGCGAGGTTGCCCGCCTGGTCGGCGATGAGGGCGTCGAGGCGCTGGTCGCCGGGGGCATAGGTCATGGCCACCACCTGGGAGACGGCGACGACGCGGACCAGCTCCGCCTCGACGCGCGGGCGGACGGGCCGGAGCGTGAGGGCGTCGAGTTCGCGGCCGAGCGCGGCGAGGTCGGTCACCACCAGGGACGGCGAGAGCTCACCCCAGTCGCCCCGCGACGGGCTGACCGTCGTCCTGGCGATCCGCCCGGTCGCCAGCCGCACGGTACGGCTGGCGCTGCGGACGGCGGATTCCGTGACGAGGTTGCCGGTGGCCAGGGCGGCCAGCGTGGAGCCGGCGACGCGTCGCCGTGCCAGGGCGGCGCCGTCGCCGTCGCCTCCGTCCCGTTCGCCGTCCCATTCGCGGCGGAGCACCAGGACCATCGCGCTGTCGCCGTGGGCCAGGTAGATCTCGGCGATCCGCCGGTCGCCGAGGCTGCGGATCCGGCAGCCCAGGCTGTCCAGGCGGGCCCGGCGCAGCGGGGTCTCGGCGGCCTCGGCGGTGCCCAGCACGCTGCTGCGGAGGGTGGCGTCGGGGCGGGTCACGGCCCGGTGCCGGGCGTGCAGCTCGGCGAGGTGGCTCGCGAGCAGCTCGGGACGGTAGTGGGCGCCGCGGTCGCGGTAGGCGGCCAGCTGCTCGGCGAGGTCGCCGACGGCCAGCAGCGGCCAGCGCGATCCGGCGGCGTCCAGATGGCGTTGTACGTCGGCGATGGTCGCCGCCAGTCCCTGACCGAGGTGCGCCGCGCCTTCGCGCAGGACCGTGCCGGCCAGCCCCAGGGCCCGCTCCAGCCCGGATCCGGCGCCGGTCCCGGCTTCGCCGCCGACGTCGACCCGTGCCTCCGGCGTCCCGGGATGCAGCTCGTCGGCCACCCGGAACGCCCACACGGCGAGGGCGATGACGTCGTCGCGGCTGCCCGCGACGGCGTCGGTGTGCACGAAGCCGAGGTCGCCGGGGATCAGGAAACGCACGGTCGCGGTGGCGAGCTCGACCTGCGGCGCGGGATCGGCAGCGGTGGCGCGGCGCACGCGGGCGGTGTAACCGGCCCGTTCGGTACGGCGGGCGGCGGCCATCAGGCGGGCGCCGATCCTGGCGGTCAGCTCGTCGTCGCTCACCTGCCCCGGCGACCAGGCGGGGGGTTCCGGATCGGGGCCCTCACCCTGCGCATGTTCGACGGTCGCGGCGTGCCGGTGCTGGTATGCCAGCACCACCCCGACGACATGTCGGCAGACCCCGGTGGCGCCGCACGTGCAGCGGGCCGCGTCGAGGCCGCCGGGTGGCAGGCTCGCGGTCGGCCCGCCCGCGAAGTCGCCGTGCACGGTCCCGTCGGCGTCGGTACGCAGGTCCGGCGCGGCTTCCTTGCCCGCCCGCTTGACCAGGCCGCGGTTGGTGAGCGCGGCGAGGGAGTCGGTGGTGAGCCCGAGCAGATCCGTTCTCATCGGCCCACGTGCTCCGCGACGAAGGACGCCAGCTCGCCGGGGGTCATCGCGCCCACGTACGCCCCGGCGTCGGCCAGGCGTTGCGCGAGCTCCCGGTCGTAGTCGGGGTTGGCCTGCTCGTCGAGGGCGGCCAGGCCGAGGACCTTGCTGCCCTGCTCGACCAGGTCACGCGCGATGCGTACCAGCCGGTGACGATCGCCGCCCTCGTAGAAGTCGGAGATCAGCACGACGACGGCCCGCCGCGGCTGGTCCACCAGCCCGGCGCCGTACGCGGCCGCGCGGGCGATGTCGGTGCCGCCGCCGAGCTGGACCTTCATGAGCAGTTCCACGGGATCGTCCACGTCGGAGGTCAGGTCCACCACGTCGGTGTCGAAGGCGACCAGGTGGGTGCGCACGCCGGGCAGGCCCCACAGGCAGGCCGCGGTGACCGCCGAGTCCGTCATCGAGCCGGACTGGTCGACGAGCAGGATCACCTGCCACTGTTCGAGGTGGCGGCGGGTGCGGGAGAAGAACAGCGGGGTCTCGATCACGACCTTGCCGGCGCCGGGCTGGTAGCGGCCGAGGTTGGCGCGCAGGGTCCGGACCATGTCGAAGTTGCGGGCCTGCCGCAGCCGGCCCGGCCGGCGCGCTCTCGTGCCCGAGAAGGCGCTGCGCACCTCGGTGGCGAGCTTGTCCATGAGCTGCCGGACGACCTGCACCACGATGCGCCTGGCCAGCCGCAACACCTGCGGGTTCATCAGGTGTTTGGTGTGCAGGACCGCCTTGAGCAGCGCGGGGTTGGGCTCGATGCGGGCGAGCACGTCGGGGTCGGTGACGAGGTCGTGGATCTCGTAGCGTTCGACGGCGTCGCGTTGCAGGCGTTCGACGGTCTCCTTGGGGAACAGGCGGGTGATGTCGTCGAGCCAGTCGAACGTGGTCAGGTTCGACGGGCCGCCCCCGGCCTGCCGCCGTACGCCGCGCCTGCGCAGCTCCTCGTCGCGGCCGTACAGCTAGTCCATGGCGGCGTCGCGGCCGGCGGCCGCCTCGTCGAGCCGCCCGCCGCCGAGGCAGGCGCCGCCGGCCTCGCCGAGCAGCAGCCGCCACCGTACGAGGGTGGGGTCGGTCATGGCGTGATCAGTCCCTCCCGGCGCAGTGCCGCATCGACTCGTTCGTCCAGGGCCATGCCTGCGGCCACCAGTTCCGGCGCCGCCTCCAGCCGCATCAGGTCCCACGCGGACGCGCCCGCGCCGGAGCGCAGTTCGACCAGGCGGGTGGCGATGAGGTGCCGCTCGCGGGGCGGGAAGTAGCCGAACGCCTGGCGCAGCGCCGGCAGGGCCACCAGGAAGTCGTGGTCGCTCATCGCCGCGACCAGCTCGTCGAGCAGCTCAGCATGCCGCCGGTGTGCAGGACCTCCTCGCGGGCGAGCGCGAACAGCCCGGCCAGCCAGTCGCCGGCCGACGCGGGGACGAACGCGCCGCGTACCGCCCGCGCGGGGTCCGCGGCGGCGGCGCCGCGCAGTGACCAGCCCAGCCCGAGCGCCGCCCCGCGCAGGTCGGGCGGCGCGTCCTGGCAGGCGGCGACGCGGTCGGCGACGCCCAGCGCCGCGTCCAGGTCCAGGCCCAGCGGCGGCCCGGCATGCCTGAGCGCGTCGCGGACGGCGGCCATGGCGCCGATGCGGGGCGGATCGGCGGGGACCGGCCCGCCGCGCACGCCCTCGGCCAGCCACAACATCCGGAGGGCGGCGGCCCGGACCACGGTCCCCAAGGTGGTGCTGCCGCTGGTGGCGAACAGCTCGTCGTGGCGCCACATCGCCAGGGCGACGGTGAGCGTGCGGCCCAGCGAGCCCAGGTCGGCCGCCGCGGCGATCGCCCGCGCGAGGTCGTCGAGCACCTGCCCCGCCAGCTCGCCGATGCCGCACAGCGCGGCGTCGAACAGCACGTCGGCCAGCCGGTCCAGGTCGGCGCCCCTGATCCGCTCGGCGAGCACGGAGGCCGCCGCCTCCTGCGGGTCCACGCCGTACCCGCCTGCCTCGATCAGGGCGGGCAGGCGGGCGTCGGTCTCGGTCAACGTCCACTGTTCGACCAGCTCGGCGCCGCCCGCGGGGCGGGGTCCCGCGGTGCGGACGACGCCCGGGATGCCCAGCACGCGCAGCCTGTGCAGGAAGCGGCTGCGCGCGCGGCCGGCTTGCCCGCCGAGGTCGAGCCGTTCGTCGCCGGGGCCGCCCAGCTCGGCGAGCACCGCGTGGACCAGCGGCGGCAGCGGGGTCGAGGGGTGCAGGCGGCCTGCCCGGTCACCGCTGAGCGCCGCGATCATCTCCACGACGACCGGGTGGTGGCCCGCCTGGAGGGGCCCGCGGGACGCCCAGGGCAGCGGGATCTCGATCGCCTCGCCGACCAGCGCGGTGGCCAGGCCGTCGAGCACGTCGACGCGGGCCGGACACGGGTGGCCGCGCAGCAGCGCGATCCCGTCGGCGGTGGCGCGCGCGGCGATCAGATCGGCGGTGGAGACCTGCTGATGCCGGGCGCGCAGCCGGGCCGTCACCGCCTCGACGAGCCTGCGGGCGGCTCCGTCGGGGCCGTGCTCCCACAGGTCCTGGTAGTAGCCGGGCGACGGCATGCCCGACTGGTAGCCGTCGAAGGCGTCCAGCCGGCGGAACGAGTACGGCACCAGGTAGCTGCCGACCGCCGCCCCCTCCGGCGGCCGCGGCACCTCCGGCCAGCTCCGGTCGCCCTGCTCGGCCAGCCGGATCAGCGCGGGACGGTGGAAGCCGCCCGTGACCACGACCACCGGCCGCTCGCCCGCGTCGCCGGCGGCCGCCCGGATCCACTGCGCCATGTACGCCTCGCGGGCCGTGTCGCCAGGATCGGCCCCGGTGTCGCCGCGTACGAGGTCGAAGTAGGTGGCCAGCCGTTCGGCAAGCCCGTCGGCCGGTTCGATCTCGAACAGGTGGTCCCACAACGCGTCCATGTTGTCCACGGCGAAGGCGCGGCACAGCCGCCGGGTCGCCTCGGCGTGGCGGGCCTCGGCGTCGGCGTACCGGTTGCTGACGTCGGCCAGCGCGGGATGCCAGGCGGGCAGGTCGATGAAGCGCAGCTCGGCGCCGGCCGCGCGGCCCGCGGTCAGCGCCGCCCACTCCGGGGAGTAGTCGCACAGCGGCGTCCATGAACCGTGGCGCCGCTCGTGGTCGCGGTAGCCGGTGTGGACGGCGATCGGCAGCTCGTGGCCGAGCAGGAGCTCGTCCATCCGGTCGTTCATCTCCGCCGGGCCTTCGACCAGCACGTACGCGGGACGTACGGAACGGATGGTGTCGGCGACCAGCCGGGCGCAGGCGGGACTGTGGTGCCGCACGCCGAGGAAGATGACCGCCATCGGTCAGCCCGGCAGCAGGTGGCGGGCCTCGTACAGGGCCTGCCACTGGTCGCCGTGCCGCCTGCGCTCCAGGTACCTGCGGAGCTTGGCCAGGTCCTCCGGGTTGTCCTTGGCGGCCGTGCCGGCCCGACGGGTCGTACAGGCCCCACACCAGCCGCCGGACGATGTGCCGGAGCAGCGGGTGGCCGACGAACAGCCGGCCGAAGTCGCCGGCGCTCCAGCGACGCCGGTTCACCATGGCCTGCTCCAGGCGGCGGATGGCGTCCCCGGCCACCGAGCGCACGTCCTTCTTCAGCCCGGCGAAGCGCCGGTAGGCGGCGGTCGCGAGCTCCTGATCGTCGTTGGCGCCCGGCTTGGGCAGGTTCTTCAGCCGTTTGCCCGACGCGTCGGCCACGTACGGCCTGAGCTGCTCGTCGAAGCCCACCACGAACCGCCTGCGGCCGTAGTCGAGGGTCAGGCTGCCGTCGTCGGACAGGCCGAAGTCGGGCACCAGCCGGTCGGCCAGCTCCTGCGGCATCAGGCCGAGCTCGGCGGCGACCTCGTCCATCTTCTGCTTGGCCCGGTTCTTCAGCCCGCCGAACTTGACCTTCTCGGCGATGCCGTGCAGGTGCATCAGCGCCACCTCGGAGCCGATGGAGGCCAGCAGGTCCAGGCCGGTGACCGCGCGCGCGTGCCCGCCCTCGCCCGGCCAGGTCCTGATCAGCGGGGTCAGCCGCCGTACGGTCTCGTCGTCGCCGAGCAACGCCTGCGCGTCCATCACCCAGCTCTCCTTGGACGGGTAGCCGGCCGCCTGCCAGCACTGGAACAGCGCCCAGGCGAAGTCGGCGAGGCTGCGGCCGTCGCAGGCCTGCTTGGCCACGGCGAGACCGGCGTACGGGTCGCCCGGCTTGGAGATCGCCAGCATCGTCATCACGTGGCGGGCCGCCTCGGGGGGCAGCGCGCCCGCGTCGCCGCCCCATGTAGGGGCCACGCACATGGTCCGCGATCAGCTCGGCGTGCTCCGACCTGCTGCTGCGCACCCAGGTGGCGGCCCGTCCCGACGAACGTCACCCAGCCGACGCTCACGAAACAGATCCAGTCGCTGGAGGCGCAGGTGGGAGGCCGGCTGTTCGACCGCGGCCGGCACGGCGCCGTGCTGACCGGCCTGGGCGCCGTCCTGCTCCCGGACGCGCAGGCTCTCCTGCGGCGGGCGGACGCGCTCACCCGGCGGATGGCGAGAATGGCCACCGGCGAGATCGGAAGGCTGGCGGTCGGCTTCGGGCTGTCGAGCATCGACCTGGCCCCTCGGATCGTCGCCGCCTTCCGGCGCCGCCACCCCGACGCGCACGTCACTTTGGACGACATGTCGTCACAGGCCCAGCTTGACCGGATCGACGCGGGCGACCTGGACGTCGGTTTCGTCCGGCTGCCGCTCGACGGCGGATGGGGACGGCTGCCGCTGGCCGGCGACCGTCTCGCGCTCGCCTGGGCCGACCATGACGACCGGCCTCCGCACGACGTCGGAGATCTCGCGAGATGGGCGGCCCGCCACGACTTCCTCCAGCTGGCGCGGGAGAGAGGGCCCGGGCTGGTACGGCAGATCAACCACCTGTGCACCGCCGTCGCGGTCCGCCCTGCCGTCGTCCAGGAGGCTCAGGACCTGCAGACCGTGCTCGCGCTGGTGGCGGCCGGCGCGGGGGTCGCCCTCGTGCCGGCCAGCGCCCGCCGTATCGCGCCGTCCTCGGTCACGATCACGCCGATCCGCCATCCGGCGGCCGAATGGCAGATCGCCGTGGTGTGGAAGGACGGGCGGTCCGGCCCGTTGACGACCGGTTTCCTCGACCTCGTACGAGAACACGGTCTTCTGGAAGCCGGCGGCTCCTGAGCCGGCGCCTCAGTCGCGGCGCGTCCCCGCCGGTCACCCGCCTTGCGGAGACGTCAGGAGATGGTGAGCGTGCCGTCCGGATTACGGGCGCACGTGACGATCGCGCGGGGCGTCGCGGCGAGGGCGCCGGTCAGGCACTGGCCGAGGACCGTGTGGCCCGCGGCGTTGGGGTGCCACGACTCCTGACAGGTCTGGAAGTAGGTGACGCAGGTGTTCGCCGCCCGCTGGATACCGATCTTGTCCCAGCCGGACAGGCTGGTGATGAACGTGCCGGACGGCCCGTCCTGCACCCGGACCGGCGTCGCGAGCGCACCGGCCGGGCTGCCGGGGTTCTCGCAGAGCCTGGCCCCGTCGAAGGCCCTCTGGACGTCCAGGACACGCAGGTCGGCCGCCGGGCGTTCGGCTGCCAGCGTGGTGAAGGCGTTCTTGACCAGTTGGCCGAGGTTCTGGGAGAACACGTGCCCGGGGGCGAGGCTGGCGCGGTGGATCGGGCACCCGGCGGCGTAGCGCTCGGCGCCGAGGGCGCGGAACTTGTCGCGGGTGTCGGTGCGGCCGTCCTCGTCGTAGTACTGCGGGGCGACGTCGGGCGGCAGCGGGTTGGTGTAGGTCTGCAGAATCACCTGGTGGACGCCGTCGGCGTCGATCTGGTCGAGGGTGTCCAGGATCTGGCGCAGGGCCGCGGTGGTCTCGGCGGTGGCGGCGGCGACCTCGGTGTCGGTGGCCAGGTCCGAGGCGGTGCAGGGCCGCTGCGGCACCTCGCCCTTCAGGTACGCCCAGAACTCCCACCAGCCCGTCCAGGCGTCGGCGATGAAGCGGTTGGCGCACAGCGTGGCCACGTCGCCGAAGGTGAACTGGGTGTTGTTGGAGCCGAGGCCGACGAGGACGACGTCGATGTCGTGCGTCCGGGCGACGGCGCGCAGCTGGTCGAGTTGCGAGGCGACGGTGCGGCCCTCGGCCCGGGCGCTGGAGGGCGCGGCGATGTCGGCGGGCTGGGCGCCCGAGCACGCGAGGTTGAAACGCTGCTGGATGCCCGGGAGCGACGCCGCGAACACCGAGGCGTTCGCCGACCGGTGACAGAAGTAGGCGTTGCTGTTGGCCGCCGACCAGCCGGGGAAGGCCTGTGCCGTGCCGGAGGCGTCGACGACGGGCTGGTAGTTCCCCGCGCCCTCGCCGCTGATGAAGCTGTCGCCGAGCGCGACGGCGGCGGTGGGCAGAGCCGCCTGCGCCGGTCCGCTCCGCACGGTCTGGATGCCGGCCGCGCTCACCAGGAGCATGACAACCGCGGCCGCACTCTGGAGGAGCCTCATGACCACCTCATTTCATACTAATTAAGTACGAAATACGCCTGTGTGGATCACAACATGCGGCGCCAACAGCGTCAACATGCTGATGTGCAGGCCGCGCGCGCTTACCTGGGACGTAATTGTCGCCCTTACCTCTGACTGAAAAACTCAGGACATCGAACGACATAAGGAGTCTTGAGATGTTCTTCCAGACCACGGACGGCACCCGCCTCGCCTACGAGGACTACGGCCAGGGCAAGCCCATCGTCTTCGTCGCCAGCGTGATGCTCTCGGCGGACATGTGGGAGTACCAGATCCCGTACTTCGTTGAGCGCGGCTACCGTTGCGTCGCCCTCGACCGGCGGGCCCACGGCCGCTCGGACCGTCCCTCGACGGGCTACGACCTGGACACCGGCGCCGACGACCTGGCCGAGCTGATCGAGCTGCTCGACCTGCGTGACATCACCCTGGTCGGTCACTCGATGGGCGGCGCCGAGGTCGCCCGGTACCTGGCCCGTCACGGCGACGAGCGCGTCGCGCGGGTGGCGTTCGTCTCGGCCATGCTGCCGTTCCTGCTGCAGACCGACGACAACCCCGAGGGAGTGCCGGGCGCCGTGCTGGAGGCCTCGATGGCGGCCCTGGACGCCGACCGCCCCAAGTGGCTGGCCCAGCGGGCGCAGGCGTTCTTCGCCACGCACCTGGGCAACGAGATCTCCCCCGCACAGGTGGAGTTCACGCTGCGGCAGTGCCTTGAGGTCTCGCCGTGGGCGATCCGCCAGTACCAGCGGGCCGCCATGACCTTCGACCACCGGGCCTCGCTGGCCGAGATCGCCGTGCCCGCGCTGGTCGTGCACGGGGCCGCCGACGCCTCCATACCGGTGGCCGTCAGCGGGCGGCGCACCGCCAAGCTGGTTCCCGGGGCGACCTACCTGGAGTACCCGACCGGCGGGCACGGCCTGTTCGTCACCCACCGCGACCGGTTCAACGACGACCTGCACACCTTCATCAAGTCCACCTGACGACGGCCGCGGTCATGACCGCCAGGGGTCGGCGATCACTCGACCACCCGGCCTGTCGCCTTCTTGCCGTCCATGCGTACGGCCAGGCAGTACACGGTCCTGTCGCGAGGCCAGTCCTCCGGGGCCGGCCCGACCCACGCCATCCCGATGTCATCCCTTTTCGACTTCTTGATGCGCATTCTGGGAAGGCAGCCGTTCTGCGCCAGCCGCGTCATGTCCGCATCCGGGTACGGCCCCTCCGGGAGGACGTACGTGGTGGCGAACTCGGCCGAGTGCGGCACGTGGCAGGGGACGACGGTCACCAGGTACGTCTGGGGAAAGGGTTCGATGCAGTCGCCGGGGCGTAGTTCGGTGGCGTAATACCGTTGCGTGCCGGGAACGGTGCTCTGCTGCAGTGGAGTCTGCGGGGCGGCGGCGGGTTCCGGCTGAGCGGACCTGGACGGCTCAACCGGCACCGGGTCACCCGCGCAGCCGGTGAGCGAGATGGCTAAGCAGCATGCGGTCAGTGATGTGCGAACCATGGCACAAGGGTGGCAGCATCAGAGCGCTCCGGAGGATCTCCTGACGCCTCGGCGTCGCCGGTATATTGGGCGGATGCTGATCAGGGAAGCCACCGTGGACGACTGGTCGGCCATCTGGCCGTTCTTCCGCGAGATCGTCGCCGCCGGTGAGACCTTCACCTATCCGCTCGATCTCGGCCAGGAGGAGGGGCGCGGCTGGTGGTTGCTGCCCGCCCCGAACCGTACGGTCGTCGCGGTCGACGACGACGGGACGATCCTCGGCACCGCGAAGATGAACAACAACCAGATGGGCAACGGCTCGCACGTCGCGAGCGCCAGCTACATGGTCGATCCAGCCCATTCCGGGCGCGGTGTGGGCCGCGCGCTGTGCGAGTACACGATCGAGTGGGCCCGCACCTCGGGTTTCCGCTCGATGCAGTTCAACGCGGTCGTGGAGACCAACGAGACGGCGGTGCGGTTGTACCGGAAGCTCGGGTTCGAGGTGCTCTGCACCGTGCCGGAGGGCTTCCGGAGCCCGGCGAAGGGCTACGTCGGACTGCACATCATGTACCGCGCCCTCTGACGACCTCCCGGAAGGCGCACCGCGCGCCGGACCCGGCGCCCGTGGTGGAGTCCACGGACGCCGGGGGCTTCTGTCCTACCGGGTCGCTCCGGCCACCCACTTGGGGGCGCCGTACTGGTAGGCGCCGAGGCTGGGGAGCGGGTCCGTCGAGCCGTCGTTGACGCCGGGCAGCGGGATCGCCTGGTTGCGCGCCGGGGACGCCTCCGACAACCGGTAGTCGCGCCCGGCCGGGTCGACGAACAGCGGGTCGACGTCGGCCGGCAGGTTGTTGGACAGCACCATCCCGCCGTTCGTGGCGCCGTCGAGGCCGCGGATCGGGCCGATGTTGTTGTAGACCTTGGTGCCCGTCGAGTTGCCGGGCTCCTTGACGTAGAACATCGTCATGCCGCCGGTGTTGTTGTAGACGCCGTTGTTGTGCGAGCCGCCGCCGAGGCCGTTGAGCATGACGGTCCCCTCGGGGTTGCCCCAGCCCACGTTGGCGGCGATGGTGATGTTGCTCTGCCCGTTGTCGGCGTAGACGCCGGTGACCCCGAACTTGGTGGCGCCCCACCTCGGCGCCGGATCGTGCAGCACGTTGTGGTCGATCGAGGTCCCCAGCATGTCGGAGCCGCAGCAGGTGTAGACCGCGGCCACGTCCAGGCTCAGCCGGGCGTACTGGGAGATGTCGTTGTAGGCGATGCGGTCCGGCCCCGGCGTGCCGCCGGCGGCGTTGTCCCACTGCAGGTTCACGCCGCTGCGGCCGACCCGGTAGATGGTGTTGTGCGTGACCGTCTGGCTGTTGCCCTGCACGGCGACGCCGGCCGCGTAGGTGCCCAGGTAGTCCACGTCGTGGATGACGTTGTTCGTCGCGGTGTTCCGCATGCCGCGCAGCGCGATGCCGTTGCCGGCGCTGAGTGACAGGTCGCTGTTGACGACCTTGTTGTCCGTGCCGTTGAGCACGATGCCGGTGTCGGCGACGCCCCGGGTGACGGTGGAGCCGCAGTCGGTGGCGCCGCGGGTGATGTCGGTGTAGTGCGACAGGTACGTGCCGGTGATCCCGTCGATCACGACGTGGCTGCTGCCCGGCCCGGTCTCGACGGTGGAGGCGAACAGGCCGACGCCGGCGATCGTCGTATGGCTCGCGTTCCGCAGGTCGAAGGCCAGCGTGCGGGCCTTGGCCTCGACCACGTGCCGGTCGGGGTCGTCCTCGCTGTACAGGTAGAGCCGCTTGCCGGCCGGGTCGTAGAACCAGGTGCCGGGGTGGGCGAGTTCGCCGATCTTGCCGGTGAGCGCGTACCGGGTGTCCTTCGGGATCACCTTGTGGACGCACGGCGGCGCCACGTCGAGCACGACCGAGCCCACGTCGGAGCTCTTGATCGTGGAGGTCGCCGTGATGTACCAGTAGTTCGTCGTCACGCGGGCGCCGTTCCAGTAGCCGGCCGGGCGGGTCAGCGCGTCGTCGGCGACGGTGGCCTCCGCGCTGCCCGGGCCGGCGTACCGCACCGCGGGTTCGAGCAGGTCGAGGCCGGGGTAGGGCCACTGGGCCTCGACGTTCATCCGCTTGTCGGTGAAGGTCTGCACGGTCGTGACGTCGCGTCCGAGGTCGGCGCGGGCGCTGTAGACGTGGCCGTCGCGCACGGCCTGGGCGAAGGGCGAGCCCGGCGCGTACGGGTCCGACTGAGCGATGCGGGCCAGGTCCTGGCCGGTGACCGGGGACCAGCCCCTGATCCGCTTGGCGCCGCTCACCGTCACGCGCGCGCCGGGGGCCGCCCGGTAGGTGATGGGCAGTCCGGCGGCGCCCGACCGGGCGGGCACGACGGTCTCCTCGTACGTGCCCGACTGGATCAGGCAGGTGTCGCCGGGCGTCATGACGTCGGCGCACCGCTGGATGTGGCGGTAGGCCGTCGCGGCCGACCGGCCGTCGGCCGAGTCCCTGCCCCACGGCGCGACGTGGTAGGTGGTGCCGCCCGCGCTCGTGCCCTGCGCGGCCGCCGCCGGGACGGCCGCCGACACCGTCGCGACCACCGTCGCGAGCACCGTCGCGACCACCGTCGCGATCACCGTCGTGATCACCATGGCCGCGAGCGGCCGCCGAAGGCGTAACAAGGTCATGGTCCCTCTTTCCGTGACGGGCCGTTCAGCCCTTGACCGCGCCGACCGTGAGGCCGCTGATGATGTGGCGCTGCATGTAGACGAAGAAGATGACGACCGGTGCCACCGCCAGCAGCAGGTTGGGGAACACCCGCGTCAGGTCGGTCGAGTACTGGCTGATCCCGGCGTAGATGGCGGTCGTCACCGTGTACCGGCCGGAACCGGGGCTGAGCAGGATCTGCGGGCTGACGAAGTCGTTCCAGATCCCGATCGAGTTGAGGATCAGCACGGTGACCACCGCGGGCCGCATCAGCGGGAAGATGATCGTCCAGAACGTGCGCAGCCGCCCCGCGCCGTCGATCATCGCCGCCTGGTCGATGGAGGCAGGGATGGTACGGATGAAGCCGACGAACAGGAAGATGCTCACCGGAAGGGTCGAGGCCACGTCGTGGGCCACGAGGCCGGCCACGGTGTTGGCCAGGCCGACCGAGCGCAGCACGTAGATCACCGGGATCACCAGCGCGGCGCCCGGGATGAAGGTGCCCGCGAGGAAGTACAGCAGCAGCAGCTGGGAGCGGCGGCTGAGGCTGCGCGCGATCGCGTACGCCGCGGGCCCGGCCAGCAGGATGCACAGGACGTCCACGACGACGACGAGGAACAGCGTGAAGCCGTAGCTGCGGATCACGTTGTACTGGGGGCTGTTGACGGCGTTGGCGAGGTACTCGAAGGTGAGGTCGCCGAACGGGAGGGAGAAGGGGTTGCCGAGGATGTCGTCCTGGGACTTGAAGCTGTTGACCACGAGCAGGTAGACCGGCACGGTCATGGCCACCAGGAGCAGCGCCAGCATGACCGGGCGCACGAAGGAGCGGCGCCTGCCGTGGGCGGCTCGCGTTTGTTCGATCATCACCGTCCCCTAACTCGTCGTGGCGCGGTCTTGCCGGTTGCGCGCGGCGGTCACCAGCAGGGCGAGGCCGGCGCACACGACCATGAGGAAGACGGCCTGCGCGTTGGCGTAACCGACCTTCGTCCCCTCGAACGACCTGGCCAGGATGAGGAACGAGTACGTCTGCGTGGCGCCCGCGGGCCCGCCGTTGGTGAGGCTCACGACCAGGTCGTAGGTCTTGATCAGGCCGATGAGGTTCAGCACGGTGGCCACGGTCACCACCGGGGAGATCATCGGGATCACCACGCGCAGGTTGGCCTGGCGCCGGGTCGCGCCGTCGATCGCCGCGGCCTCCAGCAGCTCGGCGGGGACCGTCTGGAGCGCGGCGACGAACAGCACGACGTTGAACCCGAAGCCGGCCCACACGATCACCGCGATGAGCGAGACCAGGGCGAGGTTCTCCTCGAAGAGGAAGCCGACCGGCCCGATGCCGAAGTGCTGCAGCGTGCTGTTGACGGCGCCGTTCGTGCCGAGGATCGCGGCCCAGAGGAAGCCGAGGATCAGCGCGCTGATCACGTGCGGGTAGTAGGCGAGCGTGCGGAAGAACGAGTTCGTGCGCGAGCGCTCCTTGAGCAGCAGCGCGTACGCCAGGCCGCCGCCGATCATGAGCAGGGTGCCGGTGACGGCGACGAGGGCGGTCACGTACCAGGCGCTGGTCGAGCTCGGGTCGTCGAACAGGTGCAGGTAGTTCTCGAAGCCGACGAACACCGCGTCGGAGAAGCCGTTCCAGTCCGTCAGGCTGAGGTAGACCGCCACGCCCACCGGGACGACGGTCATCACCGTGTAGACCAGCACGGACGGCGCGACCAGCCCGAAGGTCACCGCCTTGGCCCGGTACCTGGCCGGCAGCCACTCGCGGCGCGGGCGCCGCGGCTCGGACGCCTGCCGCTCCGGCCGCCGGGTCAGCTCTGCGAGTTCCACCACTTGTCCAAACCGGCGGCGACCTGCTCGGCCGTGGCGCCCGTGTACAGCTTCTGCACCTGCGTGTTGAGCTCGGCCGGATAGCCCTCGACCGGCTGGCGCTCGCCCGACTTGACCAGCACGGACGGCGCCTCCTCAAGGATCTTCTGGACCTGCGTGCCGAGGCTGGACATCTTGTAGGTGAAGCCCTTGCGCAGGTTGCCGTCGGCGGCGAGCTGGCTCTCGATCGCGGCCGGGTCGGTGACCAGCCACTTCACGAAATCGATCGCGGCGGCCTTGTGCTTGGAGGCGTTGACGACCACGTACGGGCTGGCGATGTTGCCGTACTGGCCGGTGGGGTGGGAGCCGTCGGTCGGCATGGAGAAGACGCCGATCTCGTCGCTCTTCTTCGCCGCGTCGGCGGCCGGGACGAAGAAGGAGCCCATGACGTACATCGCGGACTTGCCGTCGAGGAAGGCCGTCTGCCCGTCGGCGTAGGTGAGGCCGAGCGCGCTCTTGTCGAGGTAGCCCTGGTCGATCCAGCTGCGGAAGCGCTGGAGGTACTTCAGGTAGTCGCCGGTGGCGAAGGAGACCTGGTTCTGCTTGCGCTTGACCGTCCAGTCGGGGTCGGCGGTGAGCACGCCGGAGTCGGCGATCAGGGAGAACTGCGCTCCCGGCACCCACTGCCCGGCGCTCTGCAGCGGCGTGTAGCCGGCGCTCTTCAGCTTGGCCATGGCGTCCTGGAACTGGTCGAGCGTCTTGATGGCGGTGGCGTCGAGACCGGCCTTGGCGAAGGCGGCCTTGTTGTAGAAGACCAGCGACTGGATCTGCTGGCCGACGCCGACCAGGTAGCGCTTGCCGTCCACGGCGTACTGGTCGGCCAGCGGGGTCTGGCCGGTCCACGCCTCGCCGGTGAGGTCGGCGAACAGGGCGGCGTTCTCCTTCGTCGGGGTGATCTGCTGGGCGATGTCCGGCGGGTCGCCGGCGGCGAGGTCCTGGGTGAGCTTGGCGGTCGCCGAGACGGTCCCGGTGAGCTCCAGGTTGACCTTCACCCCCGGGTGGCTCTGCTCGTACTTGGCGAACAGTCCCTTCCAGTACTGCTCGGTCAGGTTCGGGCTGATGTTGACGATGATCCGCAGAGCCGTGGCGCCGGCCTGCGCCGGGTCCTCGCCGCCGCAGGCGGTGGCCGCGGCCACCACGGTGGTGGCGGCGACCGCGACCGCGCACGCCCGGCGCAACTGTGTTCCCATATCCGCTGCACGCTCCAATTGCATAGTCATGACCGGTGGAAGGTCGGGGGTGGACTGGCCGCCTTCGGGAGCCGCCCGCCCGGGGGCCACCTGAGTGAGGGGGTCGGGCTGCGCGGGCCGGCGTGGCGGACGGCGTGACGGCTCGACACGATCGACGCGGCGACATCGACCACCATCAACGTCCATCGCCTATCGATAGGTGATGTTATGTGGCATACCTAACTTGTTCAAGAGTCATTTCGTGCGTGCCGGCGAAAGCTCACGGCGAACCGGCCGCCGCCCCCCGGGCCGGTGACGGCCAGCGTCAGCCGGGTCAGCCGGGAGCCCCAGCTGCGCGCGAGACGCGGGTCGTCGATGTCCCGGTGCTCGACGGACGCGGCGCCGACGGCGGGATCCCAGCGCAGTTCGAGCGGCGGTCCCCCGTCCGCCGTGACGACCGCCCGGCCCGGCCCGCACTCGACCTCGCCGGCGAGAACGTGCCGGAACAGCACGGTCCGGGGGCCCGTGGCCCATTCGTCCTCCACGCTGACGTACGGCTCCGGGCCGTCGCGCACCAGCCGGACGACGCGCTCCCAGCGGGTGAGCAGGCCCGCCGGATAGGCGGCGCTCAGGTCCGCCCGCAGGACGGCCTGGCCCTCGTCGAACCGGACGGCGACGTCCCGCGCGCCGTGCTCCGGCCCCGGGAGCTGCCCGTGCCCCGGTTCGGGCACGTTGTGCCAGGCGCTCTGGAACGGCCACTCCTCGTAGCGGCGCGGGCCGAACGTCGCGGCGGTGTAGGTCGGCTGGCCGACGTCCACGACGATCGGACGTCCGTCGAGCGCCACCCAGTAGGAGCCGACGTCGAGGTGGTTGTGGTGCTCGCCGTTGTGGCCGGCCTTCGCCGCCACGGTCAGCCCGTCCGCGCTCCCGGCCCGCTCGCGCGCGACCATGACCTGGATGCGCGGCAGCCAGCACTCGCGGGCCAGCCAGGGCGAGCCGTCCGGCGTCCCGCCGGCCGCGACCGCCCGGCGCCATCGCCGGTCGGCCAGCGCGGTCATGGCGCGCCCGAGCCCGGCCCTGGGCTGGACGACGCCGCCGGACGCGCGTGCGGCGGCCACCGCGTACGCCACGGTCTCCGGTCGCCCCAGGCGCTCGCCCCAGCGGAAGAGCACCTGCCACGGCCGCTCGCCGGAGAGCCGGGCCGGAGCGTCGCCGGTGTTGACGTACCAGTCCGCGCCGAGGTGCATGCGCGGCGGGTAGGCGAGCAGGGCGGGCAGCACCGGCGGGCCGGGGTCGTCCAGCAGGTCCAGCGCCTCCAGCAGCCGGCACGCCCCCTGCCACCAGTACGCGATGCCCTCGTCGATCCCGCCGTCGTCGGGGAGCCCGGTGACGTAGTGGTCCAGCCCCTCGGCGACCAGGCGTACCAGGCGCTCGCGCCGCCGGACGTCGTCGCAGAGCAGCAGCGCGGCCGCCAGGACGGCCCCGTGGATCCAGGGGTTCCAGTTGTTCGCCCGGCCGTCGCGGCCGATCCAGTGCCAGTCGCGCACCCGCTCGAACGGGGTGAGCACCCGCCGGTCGGCCTCGCGGCGCAACCTGCGGCGCAGCCCCGGGGCCCGGACGTCCAGATGCGGGCCCAGCGCGTGGTCGGCCCAGGCGAACAGCGCCGCGATCTCGGCCGCGCCCAGGTCGAGGAAGGGGTCGTCGGGATCGGGCACGACCTCGCCCCGGGCCGCGGCCCCCCGATCGTGCGGCGCCCAGCACCACGTGCTCGTCTCGGCGAGCGCCATCAGGCCGTCCACGACGGCGTCCAGGTGCGGGCACGCTCCGGGGGGCGCGGTCGCGGGGGCCACCTCGCCGGTGAGCACGGCGGCGAGGGCGAGGACGTCCACGCGCTCGCGCAGCCGCCGCGCCTTGTCCTCGTGCACGGCCCGCGCCCCGTCGCGGAACGTCCGGGCCCAGTCGTCCAGGGACAGGCGCGGGGCCGGCCGGGCCAGCTCTTCGGCGGCGGCGGCCAGGACGGCGTCGCGGGCCTCGGCGGGCACCGCGTCCCACACCGGCCGCGCGGTGACGTCAGGAACCATCGTCGTCGCGCAGCACGAGCTCGACGACCGGCAGCGGCACGTCCGGCGCGGCGATGGGCAGGGTCAGCGTGAGCGTGCCCGGCGGCTGGCCCGGCAGGGCGAGGTTGTTGTGCTCGTGCTGGTCTCCGTCCGCCCGGTGGAAGCGCACCTCGGAGCCGTCGTGGAGGAACTGCGCGTAGCGCACGCGTCCGGCGAGGCCGGGCAGATGGACGTGCTTGAGCGGCCAGGACAGCAGGTGCAGGTAGAGGCGGCCGGCCCGCTGGGTGTAGAGGGCGTTGGGCGGCGGGGTGAACGCGCTCGGCCCCGCGCCGTGCACGGCCCTGGCGTGCAGCGACATCCACTCCCCGATCGCGCCCAGCGTGTGCCGGGCCCGCGGGTCGAGCGCGCCCCGGCCGGTGGGCCCGACGTTGAGCAGCAGATTGCCGGCGCACGCGACGGACTGGACGAGCATCCGGATCAGCAGCGCCGGGTCCTTGTAGTCGTGGTTGTCGCGGTCGTAGCCCCAGGAGCCGTTGAGCGTGTGGCACGCCTCCCACCTGACCTGGCCGCCGTCGCGGGTGAGCGGCCGGTCGGGCTGGTACTGCTCGGGCGTCACGTAGTCGCCGGGTATGCCGAGGCGGTCGTTCACCACGATCTGCGGGTTCAGGGCGCGCGCGGTCGCCATCAGCTCCTCCGCGCCCCAGTCGGCGGGCCCCTTCGCCGGGTAGGTGAAGTCGAAGAAGAGCAGGTCGATCGGGCCGTACCCGGTCAGCAGCTCGCGTATCTGCCCGTTCATGTACGCCCGGTAGCGGGCCATGTCGCGGGTGGCGTTCGCGTCCGGCGGCGCGCTGTCGCGCAGCGGGTGGTACTGGTCGATGGTGAAGTCGGGGTGACGCCAGTCGAGCAGCGAGTAGTAGAGCCCCACGCGCAGGCCCTCGGCCCGCATGGCCGCGGCGAACTCGGCGACCAGGTCCCGGCCCGCCGCGCGGGCGCTGGTGTAGCCGGTGAGCTCGGAGTCGAACAGGCAGAACCCGTCGTGGTGCTTGGCGGTCAGCACCGCGTAGCGCATCCCGGCGGCGCGGGCGTTCCTGGCGAGCTCGGCCGCGTCGAACAGGTCGGGGTCGAACTGTTCCAGGTAGCGGTCGTAGTCCTCGTCGGACATCTTCTCCCGGCTGCGCACCCACTCGTGCCGGGCGGCGAGGCTGTAGAGCCCGAAGTGGACGAACATCCCGAACCGCGCTTCCTCGAACCACTCCGTCGGCCCCGCCGGCATCCCGGTCTCCTCTCACGGTTGACAGCCCTCATCGGTCGGCAGTTACATCTACCATCGATAGGCGATAATTGTCGATGTGTTGGGATGAGGCAGAAATGAGCACGAACGGGCATGTCGGGGCACCGGAGACGGGCGTCTACGAGACGATGCTGGGACCGGCGCACTCCTCGCCCTTCGTCCGGCCCGGCGCGGGCCTGGTGGACGCCCTCGCGGACGTGAGCGCCGCCACCGCGTGCGCCAAGCTCCACCAGATGGGCATAACCCGCACCTTCATCGACGGCCCCGTCCCCCTGCACCGGGAGCCGGGCGTACGGATCACCGGCGGCGCTGTGACCCTGCAGTTCCTGCCCCAGCGCGAGGACGTCTTCTCCGGCACCGGACAGGAGGACGCCGAGCGCAAGACCGCGCTGTGGGCGGTGCTGGAATCCATCCGGCCCGGCGACGTGCTGGTCGTCTCCGCGCAGGCCAGCCACTTCACCGGCTGCCTCGGCGACATGCTCGTCCGCTACTTCAAGCTGCGCGGCGGAGCCGGCATCGTCGTGGACGGGCGGGTGCGCGACGCCGAGCGGGTACGCGCGCTCGGCGTGCCGATCTGGTGCACGGGGGTGACGCCGCACTACGCCTCGCAGGCCGAGCTGTTCCCCTCGGCCTTCAACGTCCCGGTGGGGGTGGGCGGCACGCTGGTGACGCCCGGCGACCTGATCGTCGCCGACGAGGACGGAGCGGTGGTCGTCCCGCAGCGGAGCGCCCTGGCGGTGGCCGAGGACGCCCTCCTGCACCAGGACCGCGAGGAGTTCGCCCGCCGCCGCCTGGACGAGGGCGGCCGGCTGTCGGACTACTACCCGCTGACCGGAGCCGGCCTCGCCGAGTACCTGGCCGCTCGCGAGAACGACTGAGAAACGGGGGCGGGGCGGCGAACCCGCCCCGCCGGGGTCTTCCTCTATCCGTCCAGCAGCTCGTGCGGGACGAAGCCCTCCTCGGCGAGCCGGCGCCACAGCTCCGGCGGGATCTCCGTACGCCAGGCGGCCGCGTTCCCCTTCACCTCGGCCGCCGACCGGCAGCCCACCACGACCGACCGCACGGCGGGATGAAGGAAGGGGAACTGGACGGCCGCCGCGGCGAGCGGCACCCCGAACTCCGCGCAGACGGCGCGGCAGCGCTCGGCCCGCGCCAGCACTCCGTCCGGCACCGGCCGGTAGTCGAACATGGCCTCCGGACGCGGGTCGGCGAGCAGCCCGGTGTTGAAGACGCCGCCCACGACCACCGCCGTGCCGGTCTTCAGGCACAGCGGCAGCAGGGTCGTCAGCGCGTCGTGGTCGAGCAGCGAGAAACGCCCGGCGATGAGGACGACGTCCACGTCGAACTCGGCCACGTACGCGGCCAGCGGTTCGCTGTGGTTCATGCCGAAGCCGACGGCCCCGGCCAGCCCCTCCTCCCGCAGCCTGCGCACGGCCGGGTAGGCGGTACGGCGCACGTCCTCGGGGAAGTCGTCGGGGTCGTGCAGGTACAGGATGTCGACGGAGGGCCGCCGGAGCCGTTCCAGGCTGGACTCCAGCGACCGGCGGATGCCGCGTTCCGTCCAGTCGGTGACCACCTTCTGCCCGGGGCGCAGCAGCCAGCCCGCCTTGGTGGAGATCACCGGCTCGGCGGCCCCGCCACCGGTCGCGAGCGCGCGGCCGAGCCGGTCCTCGGCGACCCCGTGGCCGTAGCGGGGCGCGGTGTCGAAGTAGGTGACGCCCTCCTGGACTGCGGCGGCCACCGTGGCGGCCGCGTCCTGCTCGGAGACGTCCTGGAACAGGTTGCCGATGGGGGCGGTGCCGAGGCCCAGCCGCGGCAGCTCGGCCCTCATCGCCGCACCTCCATCGGCGGAGCCTCGTACGTGGGTGTCCCGCCGCGCAGCGTCATCGTCAGCGTGAGCCGTACGTGCGTCGAGCCCGGCAGCCGCACGTGGACATGCGGCCCCTCGACGGGCGCAGGCGGCTCGTCGTCGGCGCGGACCTCGTGGATGACGTGCTCGGCGAACGTGCCCGCCTGCACCACGAGCGAGCGCGGCGCCGCGCCGAGGTTGGCCAGCTCGACCACGGTGTGCTCGGCGTCGATGCTCGTGACCAGCGCGGCGACGTCGGCCGGCAGGCCCGGACGGCGCTCCTCGGCGTCGAAGTACCGCAGGTGCATCTGCGCCAGCGCGCCGTTGTAGAGCACCTGCGGGGATCCGGTGGTCAGCTGCAGCAGCGCCTCCGTGACGACCGGGTTGCGGTCCTGCCAGTCGTGGATGCCGAACGCGTCGGGGCCGACGGCGGGGTCCACCGGGTCGGCCGCGATGGACTCCAGCCGCTGGGCGCAGGTGTCGATGGCGCTGCGCAGCATCCGCTCGGGGAAGCCGGGGTTGCGGCCGGCGAGGTACTCGTACCAGGGCTCCTCGTGCCCGGACTCCTCCTTGGTGCGCTGGGTGTGCACCGCCGTCCAGTCCCAGCTCGCCTCCTCGCGGAGCCGGTCGACGCGCTCCCGGTCGGCGGCGGCCCGGCTGAACTGCCACAACGCCACGGGCAGCTGGGTCGGCATGATGTTGTGGTCGAACCACCCGGAGTCGTCGCGGCGCATGGGCGCCATGAGGGTCGGCTCGTGCTCCAGCCCGCGCAGGTGGGGCCGCCAGCGCTTGGTGATGGTGGAGACGTCGGCGGGGCGGCGCCGTTCGGCCCGGCCGAGCACGACGTCCAGCGGGTTCCTGGCCAGGTCCAGGTAGGAGGCGTCGCCCGTCAGCAGCGTCGCGTTGGACGCGCCGACGATCGCCGCCGTCCCGACGGGCGGCAGGCCGTGGGGCCAGGACCAGCCGTAGTGGCCGCCGTACCAGCGGCCGTCCAGGTGCTCGCCGACCACGCCGTGCAGGCCGGCGTTGTCGGGGACGACGTCGCGGCCGTCCAGCCGCCGCCGCCAGGCGTCGACGTACTCCACCACCCAGTCGGCGTGGCGGGACTCGCCGCCGAGCAGGTAGGCGTTGGTGACGAGGCTGGTCGCGCAGAGGTTGACGATCGTGTCGCCGCGGCCCATGCGCTCCCACATCACGCGGCCGTACGCGCGGGCCCGCGCCGGATCGGCGGCCAGGTCGTCGAAGGGCGCGGCCTCGTCGATCCAGTCCAGGGGCAGCCCGTAGGGGCGCAGGGCCAGGCTCCACGGGAAGTAGACGTCGTGGTCGCTGAAGCCCCAGCGGGGGCCGGCCGCGCCGTTGTGCGGCGCGCGGATGATCCGGTGCTCGGGGTCGTAGTTGGGGCCGCCGGGCAGGTAGAGGTCGGCGAAGCGCCCGGCCAGCTCCCTGAGCTCGCCGTCGCCGGGCGCGGCGAGGCAGAGCCCGTAGAACAGCAGCATGCCCTCGCCCTGGTGGAACCAGTCGTAGCCGCGCTCGAACCCGTCGACCAGCATGCCCATCCCGGCCAGCTGGGCGGTGACCCCCCGCCAGTGCCGTCGCGCCGCCGCCAGGACGTCCGCGCTGCCGCCGAGCAGGTACAACGTCGGCCAGTTGAAGAACGCCTCGTAGAAGTCGTCGACCCCGTCGCGGCCGTCGAGCCCCTCCCCCAGCCTGTCGCGGAAGACCAGCCGGCCGTCGTCCTCGGTGTAGCGGTCGGAGAAGATCCGCCACGCCTTGTCCTGGACGGCGAACAGCTCCCGCTCCAACACGGCCCACCGCGGCGGGGTCGTCAGTCCGCGGGAGGCCCGCACCTCCGGCACGCGCGAGGCGTCGAAGGCCGTCACCGCCTGCCACCCCGCTCCGCCGCGCCGCCGGGACGTCTTGCTGCCATGCGCATGAGAACACCTGTAATCGCTGATCGATAGCCGATGATTAGAATCATCATGAGCGCGGATCAACGTGTCAATACTGGCCGAACATACGGAGCACAGGTGATCGACTGCCACGCCCACCTCTGGGACCTCGACGGCGGCTATCCGTGGATCACGCCGGAGTCACCTCACCACCGGTCGTTCACGGCCGGCGACCTGGCCGCGGCGGGCGACGGCCTCGGCCTGACCGGGACGATCCTGGTCGAGGCGTCCAGGGGCGACCGCGGCGAGACCTGGCGGCTGCGCGACCTGCGCCTGCGTCACCCGGGCCTGATCGCCGGGCACGTCGGCAACCTCAACGTGTACGCCGGGATCGAGCCGTCCCGGTTCCGGGACCTCATGGACGAGGCCCGCCCCAACGGGATGCGGCTCGGCGGCCCCTCGTGGGCGGCCACGCCCGCCTCGGCCCGCGCGCTCGTCCCCGTGCTGGCCGAGCTCGGGGTGGCGCTCGAACTCAACCTGCACGACGCCGCCGTCGGCGTCGCGGCCGAGATCGCCGCGCGGCACCCGGAGCTGACCGTGGTCGTCGACCACCTCGGCAACCCCCCGAACCTGCTGGCGGCCGACCCGGGCGAGTGGCGCGAGCACGTGCGCCGGGCGGCCCGCACCCCGAACGTGATCATGAAGATCTCCGGCCTGCTCACCCAGCAGCACGGCGTGCCGCCGGAACGGGTGGCCGCGCTGGTCGCCCACGTGGTCGAGGCGTTCGGTCCGGGCCGGTGCGTCGTCGGGTCCGACTGGCCGATCTGCCTGCCCCGGGGGTCCCGTGCCGAGTCGTTGCGGCTTGCCACGCTCGGGCTCGCCGGGCTGACGGCCGCGGAGCGCGAACGGGTGCTGCGCACCACCGCCGAACGCGCGTACCGCCTGGCACCCCCGGTTGACAACGCTCCGGAGCCCCTGCTTCGATGCGACAGTTGATCGATAAGCGATGATTGGTTAATCGATGGCCCACTTTGATCTCCCCCAGGACCAGCTCGAACGGTACCTGCCGACCCTGCCGGAACCGGCGGACTTCGATGCGTTCTGGGCGAAGACGCTCGCCGGGACCAGCGGCATCGACCTCGCCGTGACGGCCGAGCCGGCGCCGAACGGGCTGGCCACGATCGACACCTTCGACGTCACGTTCGCGGGCTACGGCGGCCACCCCGTCAAGGGCTGGCTGCACCTGCCGGTGACCAGGACCGGCCCCCTGCCCGCCGTCGTGGAGTACCTCGGTTACGGCAGCGGCCGCGGCGTGGCCCACGAGAAGCGGCTGTGGGCGTGCGCCGGTTACGCGCACTTCGTCATGGACACCCGCGGCCAGGGCGCCGAGACGCCCGACCCCGATCCCGCGACCGGCGACGTCGCGGCCCCCGGCTTCCTGACCCGCGGCGTGCTCGACCCCGAGCGGTACTACTACCGCCGCCTGTACACCGACGCCGTGCGGGCCGTCGCGGCGGTGCGCACCCATCCGGAGGTGGACGCGTCCAGGATCGCGGTGACCGGGACCAGCCAGGGCGGCGGGATCGCCCTGGCCGTGGCCGGGCTCGTCCCCGATCTCGTGGCCGTCATGCCGGACGTGCCGTTCCTGTGCCACTTCGGGCGGGCGACGACCTTCACCGACCAGCCGCCGTACGTGGAGTTCACCCGGTTCGTGAAGCTGCACCGGGAACACGCCGAGACGGCGATGCGCACCCTGTCGTACTTCGACGGCGCGACGCTCGCCCGCCGGGCCAACGCGCCGACGCTCTTCTCCGTCGGCCTCATGGACCGCATCTGCCCGCCCTCGACGGTGTACGCGGCCTTCAACCACTACGGCGCGCTCCACGACCTGCCCGAGGCGCGCAAGCGGATCAGCGTCTACCCGTTCAACGACCACGAGGGCGGCGGCCCGGCGCACGAGGCCGTCAAGCTCGCCTGGCTGGCGGACCGGCTGCAATCGATACCTGCTAACCGATGATCGCGTATCATGACAGCGGGGATCGGGGACGCGCGAGATCGCATGATGAGGACTTCATGGCATCGACACGGCAAGCCAACAGTGACTTCGCCTCCAGACTGGCCACGAGCAAAGACTCGGTCCGTCCCACCTTGATCTCCGATCGGGTGTACGAGCTGCTCCGCCAGGCCATCGTCGAGGGCGACCTCGCGCCGAACGAGCGCGTGGTGGAGTCGGAGATCGCACGCCGTCTGGGCGTGAGTCAAGCGCCGGTTCGCGAGGCCGTCAAGCAGCTGGCCCGCGAGGGGCTGCTCGTGCACGTGCCACGCCGCGGCAACTTCGTCGTCGAGATCTCCACCGAGCACGCCGAGTACGCCCGCCAGGTGCGCGAGCCGCTCGAACGCCTCGCCGCCCAGCTCGCCGCCGGGCACGTCACCGACGACCAGCTCCGCGAGCTGGAGGAGCTGGTCGAGCAGATGCACCAGGCCGTGGCGATGAACGACGTCGGCAGGTTCCGCGACATCGACATCGCCTTCCACACCAGGGTCAGCCAGATCGCCGGGAACCCGTTCCTGACCCGGATGTGGGAGGTCCTCGAACCGAGCCTGCGCGCGCTGCGCGCCATCGCCGACCCGCTCTTCGACGGCGACTGGCACGCGATGGCCGACGAGCACGGCCGCCTGGTCTCGCTGCTGCGCGACGGCGACCCCGCCAAGGCGGCCGAGGCGTTCGCCGACCATTCCGCGGGCCGCTCCCCCGTCCCCGACCGCCGCGCCCGTAGGAAGAGCAAGCCCTCTTCTCGCTGACTCCAGGATGTTGTTGTTCCAGGTGGGATTCGCCGGATTCCACCCCCTGAATCCCGCTAACGTGGGGCACATGGCAGTTGATCAACACGGAGGTGCGGGGGTGGCCGGCGACAGGCGGGCGGGGGTCGATCTCAGGACGAACGTGCCGCACTCGGCGCGGGTCTACGACTACCTCCTGGGGGGCAAGGACAACTTCGCGGCCGACCGCACGGCGGCCGAGGAGGTCATCAAGATCGCCCCCTACATGCCGACGTCCGTACGCGCCAACCGCGACTTCATGGTCAGGGTGACCCGCCACCTGGCGGCCGAGCGCGGCGTCGACCAGTTCATCGACGTCGGCACCGGGCTGCCCACCTCGCCCAACCTGCACGAGGTGGCCCAGCAGGCCGACCCCGCCGCCCGGGTCGTCTACGTGGACAACGACCCGCTCGTCCTCGTCCACGCCCGCGCCCTGCTCACCAGCAGCCCGGAGGGCAGAACCCGCTACATCCAGGCCGACCTGAACGACCCGGACGCCATCATCGGCTCGGCCGAGGTCCGCGAAACCTTCGACTTCACCCGTCCCGTCGCGCTGTGCCTGATCGCCGTGGTGCACTTCATCCCCGACGACTCCGACGTGCGCTCGATCATCGAGCACCTGATGAAGCCGCTGCCGCCGGGCAGCTTCCTGGCCCTGTCCACCATCACGCTGGACAGCGCGCCGAGCCGGCTGGTCAGCGAGGCCGTCGCCCAGTACAACCGGCGCGGCATCATGTCCAAGGCCCGTACCAGGGCGCAGATCGAGGAGTTCTTCACCGGGTTCGAGCTCATCGAGCCGGGTGTGGTGCCGGTGCACCGGTGGCGGCCCGACGACCGGGCGCTGCTCGTGGAGGACTCCATGGTCTCGATGTACGGCGGCCTCGCCGTCAAGGCCTGACCGGCCACCGGAGGGCGGCGGTGAGGGCTCTGAACTCGGTGATGCGCAAGGCCCGCGCGGCCAGGGCGTAGAGGGCGGCGCCGATCGCGGCCGCGGTGCAGAGGGTGACGAGCGAGCCGGTCCAGTCCGTCCCGGGCCTGGCGCCGAGAACGCGGTTGACGACGGCCGCGGCCAGACCCGCGACGATCGCCGCGGCGAGCATCCGGGTGTGGGCGCCGAGAAGGCGGTGTCCGTCGACTCTGCCGATCCGGCGGCGCAGCAGCTGGGCCGTGAGGAGCATCCCCGCGGTGTAGGCGACGGCGGAGCAGGCGGCGAGGGCGATGACCACGTTCGGTCCGGGCGCGAGTCGTGCGGCGGTCAGGCCGGCGGCGACGGTGACGGCGGAGGCGCCGACGCTCAGCAGAGCCGGGGTGCGGGTGTCGCCGAGCGCGTAGAAGACCCGCACCATGATCTGGTAGCCGGCGAACGGGACGAGGGCGAGGCCGTGGACGGCGAGCACCGAGCCGGTGAGACGGGCGGCGGCGGGCGAGGCGTTGCCGTGGGCGAACAGCACGGTCGTCAACTGCGGGCCGAGCACGATCAGAGCCGCGGCGACGGGAACCAGGACCACGCCGGTGAGCCGCAGACTCCGGGACAGGTCGGCGGTCACCCGGGCGAGGTCACGATCGGCCGCCGCCCGGCTCATCCTGGGCAGGACCGCGGTGATGACGGTGACCGCGATGACCGCGTAGGGCAGCTGGAACAGGGTGTAGGCGTTGGACTGGACGGCGACGGCGCCGGGCCCGGCCTGCGAGGCGATCCGGGTGATCACGAGGAAGACGGCCTGGGCCGCGGCCACGGACGCGATGGTCCATCCGGCCAGGGCGACGATGCGCCGGACGCCGATGCCTCGCGGGTCGGCGCGCAGCCGCAGCCGGAACCCGGTTCGCCGGCTGACCACGAGGAGGACCGTCATCTGGGCGGCGACCCCCGCGCTGGTGCCGATCGACAGCAGCAGCACCTGGCCGCCGGTCAGCGACTCCAGCTTCCCGGTGCCGCCGATCAGCAGGAAGACCGAGGCGGTGGCGATGACGACGAGGTTGTTGGCCACCGGCGCCCACATGGGCGAGACGAAGCGGCTGCGCGCGTTGAGGATCGCGGCCAGGGTCGCGCTCACTCCGTAGAACAGGATCTGGGGCATGAAGTACCGGGTGAACACGACGGCCAGATGCCGCTGGTCAGGGCTGAACCCCGGAACGTAGAGGTCCACGACGAACGGCGCGGCGACGATCGTCACGATCACCACGGCTCCGAGGCCGTAGACCACCAGCGACAGCAGCCGCTGGGCGAACAGGTCGTCGTCGATGTCGCGGTCGGCGGCCGTGCGGACCAGCAGCGGGACGAGCACGCCGGCCAGCGCGCCGCCGAAGACGAGCTCGTAGACGGTGTTGGGGGTGACGTTCGCCGCGGTGTAGGCGTCCAGCAGCTTGGTTCCCAGCCCGAGCGCGGCGACCAGCGCCAGCGTGCGGACGAAGCCGGTGGCCCTTGAGACGAAGGTGGCGATCGCCATCGCCCGTCCCGTCCGCATGAGCCTGGGTTGATCAGGCATGGGTGATCTCCTCCGTCTGCGCTTCGGTGCCGGAACGACGGCGTCGGGACGAGGCCCCCCGTCGGAGGGGCCTCGGTGTTCTTCATGCCTCCTACGTTTGCGCGGCCCGCATCGCCACGTCGTCGATCCGGAACGCGGACCCGGTGGGGGCGCTCCAGACGAAGGTCCAGTCGACGCGGGTCGCGCCCGTGGGCGCGGTGAACGTGCCGGCCGCCTCGGTCCAGGCCGTCCTCTGAGGCAGGGGGACGGGGTCGGTACGCAGCACCGTGCCGTCCTCGTCGCGCCAGCGCACGTTCCAGGTGACGGTGGGCATCGTGGCCGCGGCCTCCCGGTACCACAGCGACACGCGGTAGCTCTTGCCGGCGATCACCCCGCTGTATCCGGGGTACTTGTCGAGCGCCACCGCGCTGCCCGACCCCTCGGTGCTGGTCAGCTGCAGCGAGCCCGTGCCGCCGTGCGCGTCGCCGGTCTGGTGCGCCAGGCTGGATCCGTACCAGGCGGAGTAGGGCGCCGTCGAGACGTCCTCGAAGGTCTGCTCGGTGATCGGCGGCACTTCGGGCGCCTTGCCGTCGAACGTGCTGCCGGCGTCCTGGCCGTACTGGGGGCCGACCCACTCCGCGGCCGTGACGCGTCTGCCCATGTCGTAGATCCTGAACTGCCACGGTCCCGTGTAGGTGTTGTCGTGCCAGGAGTTGTTCGACTGGAAGACGATCGACTTCTCGATCTTCTCCCCCAGGTACGGGGACCACTCCGGGTGCGCCGTTCCCCAGTTGGACAGCAGGCTCATCTGCCCGCAGTACTGCGTCGAGCAGCCGCCGCCGACGGCGCCGGGGTCGAAGGAGAAGGTGTTGTGGTGGATGTCGAGGTTCTTCGTCCACCAGCGGCAGTCGGTGTAGAGGGGCTCGTCCTTGATGGCGGGCGGCGCGCACTTCGAGGTGTTGGCCGGCCCGACGATCAGCGTGCAGTCGCTGGTGGTCGAGGCCGCGCTGCCGCAGAACCGGTCGGCGTTCGCCCACGCGGTGATGCCGCCCCAGTTGTTCTCCAGCAGGTTGCCGGTGACCTCGATCTTGCCGGTCCGCGCCGGGATGCGCGGCTCGCCGTCCGCCTCGGACAGGTAGATCGCCGCGTCGGGGAACGAGTCGCCCTTCGCCGCCCGCTCGGCACCCGCCTTCCAGGTGTTGCGGCGGAGGGTGTTGTTCCGGATCACGGCGTTGTAGCTGATCTCGTAGAAGATCCCGATCGACTCGTTGTCCTCGATGAGGTTGTTCTCGATGAGGAAGTCGTTGTTGTTGGTGTCCGCCCAGATCCCCGGGCCGTGGTTGTGGTGCACCCAGTTGCCGGTCACGTCGGCGCCGTTCACCGCCCAGAACTTCAGGCCGCCGGTGCATCCGCACCCTTGGCCCTGGTGCTCCCAGTCGTCGGTGTTGTTGCCGGTGACCTCGTTGTCCGCCACCACCAGGCCGGTGATGTGGTCGCCGTGCTGGGACGCGTTCAGGCCGAGCTGGCCGTTGTCCTTGATGCAGTTGCCGCGGATCTGGTTCCTGGCGCCGGCCATCAGCGCCGCGCCGGAGTTGTCGCGGAACGTGTTGTGCTCCACGACCCAGTCGTCGGCGGCGCTGTGGTTGACCACGGCCTCTTCCTGCGGCGCGACGAACCCGGTGACGGTCAGGTACCGGATGGTGACGCCGGTCGCCGTGTCACCGAACGCGTACTGGTTCACGCCGTTCCCGTCCAGCACCGCGCCGGGCGCGCCGATGAACGTCGCGTTCTCACCGGGCAGGATCTGGGCGTATTGGGCTTGTTCCAGCGTGTGCGTGCCTGTTTCGAAGTAGTACGTGGTGTTCGCCTTGCGTAAGTTCACGCCGCTGTTGTCGCCCGCGGGCACCACCTCCGCGCCGGCGGGCGGTGTGGTGGGGCCGTTCAGCGACGCGCTTCCGCAGACCGCGGCCTTCGCCGTCGCCGTGGCTGTTCTGGTTGCCGTCGTCGCCGTCGTCGCCTTGGTCGCCGGATCGCCGGCGTCGCCACTCGCCGGCGTCGCGCCGCCCATGACGACAGCGGCGAGCGCCACCAACGCCATTGGCCACGTTCTTCTCATTCATCTTCTCCTTGGGTTTCGGCCAGCCTTTACTGCCATTGACTGCTGGCCGTCGTCACTGTAGCCCGCGTCCGCTCACAAGATCGAAGCTTGGACAAATTGGACAAATTACGGCCCAACCGAGCCCCCACCCGCCTGCTCCTCATGCACGTGGTTGCATCTGGTCCGTGTTCCGGACGTGATCCGATCGCGGCAGGATCACCGTCATGAGACGGATGATCACAACTTTGGTGGCCTGTGCCGCCCTGCTGGCGGGCGCTGCCCCCGCGCAGGCAGTGAGCAAGGACCCCGTGCGGGCGCTGAAGGCCGTTCTGGGGGCCGGGCACGGCGTGCGTTTCACCGAGACGACCACCCTTTCGGGTGGCGCCGGCGAACGAGCCGAACGCCGGCGCGAGGGGGTCTTCGCATTCGACGCCCAGGGCCGCGTCAAGGCCCTGGACGTCACCACTACCGGAGGCGAGCACGGGCGCGAACGTGTCATCGGCTTCAACCACGACATCGGCGGCACCAGCTATCAGTCCGGCGGCTTCATGGGGAAGTGGCTGAAGAAGGGCAAGACCTGGTGGAAGGACAATCACCAGCTGCACCTCTGGCACACCGAATTGCTCGGCTACGACGAGCAACTCGTCAACCCGGCCGAGCCCGCGACCCTGGCCGCCCTGCTGAAGAACGGACGGCGGAGCGGGGACACCGTCACCGGCGCGATCACCTTCAAGCAGCTCACGCGGGTTTCCCGCTGGGCGGGACACTCGACCCACGCAGGATGGAGTCGGGACGGGAGGCTCGCCTACACCGTCACGCTGACCTCCGCGGGCCTGGTCGGCAGGGTGCAGAGCACGTTCACGTTCGCCGCCGGCCTCGACGAACTGGTGGGCAGGACCCTCCACGTCGACACCCGCTACAGCCGGTGGGGCGGCAAGGTGTCGATCACGGCGCCGGACCCCCGCGAGACGACCACCGAGCTGTGCATCGAGGGCATCTGCAATTGGCGCCTTCCAAGCTGACACCGAGGCCCTGGCGGTGCACCGCTCAGAAATCCTCCGCCACGTCGTCAGTACTGGCAGCCCCTCGCCACCCGCGGAAGGATTGACGACCATGACCGACGCCAGACTGGCAGGCGACGACGAAGCCACGTTCATCGCGGTGGCCCGCTCGCATGACGCGGCCCGGTTCGCGCTCATCACGGAGCCCTACCGGCGTGAGCTCCAGGTGCACTGCTACCGGATGCTCGCGAACTACGACGACGCGCAGGACATGACGCAGGAGACGTTCCTGCGGGCGTGGCACAAGCGGGAGTCGTTCAAGGGCCACGCCGCGCTGCGGACCTGGCTGTACCGGATCGCGACGAACGCCTGCCTCGACTTCCTGGACAAGCGCAACGACCGCACCCCCGTGCCGGCCGAGCTGCCGGGCACGGGCTCGGAAGTGCGCCACCTGCAGCCCTACCCGGACCGGATGCTCCCGGAGGATCCGCAGGAATCGGTGGTGGCGCGGGAGACGATCGAGCTGGCGTTCATCGTCGCCGTCCAGCACCTGCCGCCGCGGCAGCGAGCGGTGTTCATCTTGCGCGACGTCCTCGGCTGGCCGGCGTCGAAGGCCGCCGGCGCCCTGGAGCTGACCGTCGCATCGGTGACCAGCGCACTGCAGCGGGCCCGCGTGACGATGCGCGAGCAGCTGCCCGGCCGCCGCCTCGACTGGCGGAGCCCTGCCACGCACGAGCTGTCGCGTGACGAGCGCGGCGTGGTGAAGTCGTACATGGACGCCCATGAACGCAACGACCTCGACGGGCTGACGGCCCTGCTCCGCGACGACCTGCGCTTCACGATGCTGCCCGACCCCGGCACCCTGGTCGTCACGGCCGAGGACGCGGTGGACGGCTGGGTCTCCCATGGGCTCTTCCAGCGCGGCTACGACGACTGGCGCTGCCTCGCCACGACGGTCAACCTCATGCCCGCCGCCGCGCTGTACCTCCGCACCGCCGACGGCCCGGAACACCGTCTGTTCACCATCGCGGTCCTGCGCATCGCCGACGGGAGGATCGCCGAGCTGACCGGGTTCGACGCCGCCGACAAACCATGGCTGGGCCTGCCCGCGACGCTGTGATCGGACAGGGCCGGCGCACGGGCCGGCGGCACCGTCCTCCTCGTCCTCGGCGCGCCGGCCCTGTGCTCATCGCCGCGTCTCGTACCGGGTCAGCACCACGCCGCCGGGAAAGGCGCGCGTCTCGACCAGGTTCAGCTTCACCCAGCCGTCCAGCGCGGTGAAGAACGGCGTGCCGCCGCCCACCAGGACCGGATGGGTGACGATCGCGTACTCGTCGATCAGCCCGGCCCGCATGGCCGCCGCGGCGAGCGTCGCGCCGGCGATGTCCATCGGGCCGCCGTCCTCGGCCTTGAGCCTGGTGATCTCGGTGACCGCGTCGCCGGTGACCAGGCGGGTGTTCCAGTCGACCTTGTCGATCGTCGACGAGAACACCACCTTCGGCATGTCCCGCCAGAGGCGCGCGAACGCGATCTCCGCCGGGGTGGCGCCGGGCCGCTGGTCGGCGGTCGGCCAGTGGGGGCTCATCGCCTCCCACAACTTGCGGCCGTACAGCGTCAGCTCGCTCGCCCGCATCTGGTCGTACCACCACTGGAACAGCTCGGCGCTCGGCGACGAGTCCGGCCCCTCCCCCGCACTCCAGCCGATGTCGTCGCCGGGCGCGGCGATGTAGCCGTCCAGGGTCACGTTCATGCCGAAGATCAGTTTCCGCATCGTGCCGGCCTTCCGTGAGTCGATGTCACGTGTGTACAGACGGGCGCGGCGCGGAAACTTAATCGGCAGGATCAGAGCTGGATGCCCTTGATGATCTTCGTCAGCCCCGGCACGAGAGGCGGGGTCGCCATCACGGTGACGACGACTCCGGGGCGCTCGACCCAGCCCGAGTACACACCGGCCCCCAGCGCGCCGTCACCCCCCTGGCGAAGCACCTCGCGATCGCCGATCTTCGTGGTGGTCGTGTCACCGGAGAAGGTCCCGATGCGGAACGGCGCGTTCTTGAGCTGCGCCACCGAGGTCGCCTTCGGCCAGCACACCACCCTGACCCACAGCGACCGGTGCCGGCGGCTCATGTCGTCGCGGTCGTCCGACCACTGGTAGCTGTACTCGACCATGCCGTCGTGCTTGTTGACGAGGACCTGCCCGTAGGTGAAGCCCTTCGGGATGTGGTTGACGCGGACCCCCTTCATCGCCGCCGCGCCTCTCGCGGGCTTGTCCACCTTCGCGGCCGACGAGCGCCGGACGTCCGCCTTGGAGGGGGCGGGACAGCCGGGACGCTCCGCCGCCTGCGCGGGGAGGGCCACGAGAGCTGCGGCAACGGGGAGCACGGCCAGGGCGGCAAGGTTCTGAATCTTGTGCATGTCAGGGTTGGATGCGTCCGGATCAAGAAGGGTTCGGCACTCTTTTCGCGGCATTCTGGGCGGAACTTCATCCGTGATGAGCGCATCAAACCCAGCGTGTTGATCGAAGGAGACCCTCAGCGGCTCGGCCGCTACTGGCTGGCGGGGCGGCTCGGCGCCGGCGGCCAGGGCGTGGTGTACGAGGCCTACGCCGAGGACGGACGCCGCGTGGCGATCAAGGTGCTGCACGGCGATCAGGCGGCCCAGCTCGGCCGGGAGGCGGCGGCCGCCCAGCGGGTGGCCTCGTTCTGCACCGCGCCGATCATCGAGGCCAGGCTGGAGGGCCCGCGCCCCTACATCGTCAGCGAGTACGTGGAGGGCCCGAGCCTGCGCACGGCGGGCCGGATCTTCGCCGGCGACGACCTGCACCGCCTGGCCACCGCCATCGCGACGGCGCTGACCGCCATCCACGACGCCGGGGTGATCCACCGCGACCTCAAGCCCGACAACGTGCTGCTGGGCCCGGACGGTCCCCGCGTGATCGACTTCGGCATCGCCAGGACCGCCGAGATGTCGCTCACCGCGACCGGCGTGGTGAGCGGCACGCCCACCTACATGGCCCCTGAGGTGTTCATCGGCCAGCGTGCGGACGCCTCGGCGGACGTGTTCGCCTGGGGAGGCGTCATCGTCTTCGCCGCCACCGGCCGTGATCCGTTCCACGCCGAGAACCTGGGAAGCATCATGCACCAGGTGTTGTCGGCCACCCCCGACCTGTCCGCGCTGCCCAGGACGCTGCGCCGGCTGGTCGCCTCGGCGCTGTCCAAGGAGCCGGCCCAGCGGCCGACCGCCCGCGAGCTGCTGCTGGCGCTGGTCAGCGGCGACGGCGCCCTCGACACGGCCCGCCTGCTGGCCCAGGGCGGCCGGCGGGCCGCCGGGATCGGCGCGCAGGGGCACGATCCCGCGCTCGGCACGCTGGCCGAGCAGGCGTACACGATGCTCGATCCGGCCGAGCGCGAGCTGGTCCCCGAGGTGTTCCTGCGGCTGGTGACGGTGGACGAGGCGGGCGAGCTGTCGGCCCGGCACGCCGAGCTGGCCGAGCTCGTGGAGGGGCGGGCGCCGCGCGAGGCGGCCGCCGTGCGGCGGATCCTGGCCGTGTTCGGCTACCTCCTGGCCGACCAGGACGGCGGCGTACGGCTGGCCAGGCCGGCCCTGCCCCATGCCTGGCCGCGGTACCGCCGGTGGATCGAGTCCAACCTCGACGGCCTGGCCGTACACCGGCAGATCCTCACCGCGGCGCGGCGCTGGGAGGCGGCGGGACGCCGGGACGGCGACCTGTTCCAGGGCAGCAGCCTGGAGAACGCGATGCAGTGGGCGGCCACCGCCCGCCGCGACATCACCCTGTCGCCCACCGAACGCGACTTCCTGGCCGCGGCGGCCACCCTGGCCAGGCACCGGGCCAGGCGGGCCCGGCTGACCTCGCTGAGCCTGGGCGGGCTGCTGGTGATCGCGCTGGTGGCCGGCGGGCTGGCCGTGCAGCAGAGCGCGGTGGCCGACGACCGGGCCGAGCAGATCGCCGGGCAGCTGACCAGGTCGGAGGCGGCCAGGCTGGCGGCGGCGGCGACCACGACCCGCCGGAGCGACCCGCACCAGGCGATGCTGGCGAGCCTCGCGGCCTGGCGGCTGGACCACACGCCGGCCACCAGAGCGGCCCTGGTGGCCTCGCTGGCGCAACGCGAGACGGCGATGTTCGGCGACCCGTCCACCGCGGGCGACACGGTACGGACGCTCGGCGCCGACGGCCGCACGCTGATCAGCGCCGACTCCACCACGACGCGCGTCTGGGACGTGCGCAACGGCCGCCTCCTGCGGACGCTCGCCACCCGGGCGGCCGAGCCGCTGGACAGCGTGACGCTGAGCCCGTCGGGCAAGGTGCTGGTGACCGTGACGGCCAGTCGCGCCACCGCGGTGAACCTCGCCAGTGGCAGGCCGATCAGCGACTACGCCTTCCCCACCGCCAAGGACTTCACGAGCGAGTGGGTCGACGTGTCGTTCGAGCGGGACGACTCCGTCCTGCTCCTGGAGGCTGACCGGCGTACCCGCTGGGACCTGCGAACCGGCGCCGCCAAGGCGCTCGGGCCCGCCCCCGCGGGCACGTTCAGCCGGGACGGGGTCTGGCAGGCCGCACGGCGCGGTCGCCTGCTGGAGCTGACCAACCTGAGGACCGGGGCGAAGGACGTCATCGGCGACAAGGACGGCGCCGGCACCCAGGGCACCTGGAACGGCGGCGCGGCCGTGTTCGGCCCTGGCCTCATCGCGACGGTGGGACCGCGGTCCATCCAGTTCTGGCGCAGGTCGGACACGCATCTGCTCACCTCGGTCCAGGTACGTGGGGGCGAGGGGGCGGCGCAGGGGGCCTTCGACGGAAGCACCTTCCGCTACCTGCTGGGCGACCAGGTCTTCTCGGTGGACGTGGCCGACCTGGCCGTCGAGAACGACGATCACCTCGTGGGCATGGCGACGCTGAGCGGCGACGGGCGGCTCGTGGTTCGCGACGGCGAGCTGTCCGCCGTCGGCGGGCGGAAGATCGGCGCGTTGCCGGAGGCGGAGAACGCGGTGTTCAGCCCGGATGCCCGTTTCGTCGCCACGTACGGGCCCGAGGTGCGGATCGTGGACACCGCCTCGGCCGCCGTCCAGGGCACGCTGCGCACGTCCGCGGCGCAGGTGGCCTTCTCCCCCGACGGCGCCGGGCTGGCCGTGGTCACCGAGCAGGGCGGGGTCGAGCTGTGGGACCGGCGGACCAGGCGGCGGGTGTGGTCGGCCAAGGCGGGCGCGGCGACGTACGCGGCCTTCTCCGCCGACGGCCGGACGCTGGTGGTGGCGGGCGACCGCGTGCACCTGCTGGAGACGGCCGGCGGCAAGGCCGTGGGGCCGGCGTTCGGCGGCGGCGGCAGGAACGCCGAGGGGGTGCGCGCGTATTTCACCCGCTCCGGCAAGGCGGTCGTGGTGCTCGACGCGCGGCAACGGATGACGGTCTGGGACGTGGCCACGCGCCGCAGGCTGGCCACCGCGCGCGGGTTCGACGTCCCCGCCGCCTACTCGCCGCGCGAGGACCTGCTGGCCAGCCTCCAGGTGGGCGGCAGGGTGCGGCTCGTCGACGTGATGTCGGGCACGGACCTGGGCACGCTGCTCGACGAGGGCGGCGGTCAGGACCCGGAGATCGGGCAGCCGCTCGACGTGGCCTTCACTCCCGACGGGTCGGCGGTGCTGACCGTGGACGGCAACGGCCTCGTCAGGCGGCACGCCGTGGGCGGGGAGGCGATGGCGGCGGCGGTGTGCGCGAAGGCGGGCGGGCTGAGCGCGGCCCGGTGGCGGGTGATCGTGCACGCGCTGCCGTACAGAAAGGCGTGTCCCTAGCCGGCGACCGCCACCACGCCGAACCCGGTCGGTTGTGACGGTCGTCCCGTCGATAGGTAGATGGCCGGTATATATTGATCACATGAGACAGATGCAGGAGCCGACCTTCCTGATCTTGACCGCGCTGGCTGCCGGTCCACAACACGGATACGGCATCATCACCGACGTGGAGCGCATCTCGGACGGCCAGGTCCGCCTGCGCGCCGGCACCCTGTACGCCGCTTTCGACCGACTCCAGGAAGAGGGTCTGATCGCCGAGGACCGGGAGGAGATCGTCGACGGCCGGGTGCGCCGCTACTACCGGCTGACCGGCGACGGCGCCGCGAGACTGGCGGCGGAGGCCGAGCGGATGCGCAGGCACGCCAAGGCGGCCACCGAACGCCTGCGCGCGATCGGTTCGGGGGGCGCGGCATGAGCCTGCTCGAAGCCCGCTACCGCCGCCTCCTGGCCACCTACCCGCGAGACCACCGGGCGCGGCATGAGGAAGAGATGATCGGCGTGCTCCTCGCCGGAGCGCGGCCCGGCCAGACCCGCCCTCAACCGGCCGACGCGGCGGACTTACTGTGGGGCGCGCTGCGCGTCCACGGGCGGCGCGCCTTCGGCCCGGTGTCCTCGCCGGCCTGGCGCGCCGGGCTGGCGCTCGCCGTGGCGCTGTGGCCGTTCCTGATGCTGGCAGGTGAGCTGGCGACCGGACTGCTCCGGGGTGCCGAATCCGTGGGGAACCCGGGGGTCGCCGTAGCGCGGCCGACCTGGATCCTGTACCTGGCCGAGCCGATCGTCATCGCGGCCCTGCCGGTGCTGGCCGTGCTGCTCGGTCGGCGGTGGATCGCCGTGCTCGGCGTGGTCGCGTTCGTGCTGCATCAGGCAGGCGATCCATTTCCCGGTCTCCTGGATCTGGACACACTGTTGTTCCCCAACCACGGCCCGGTCCTGCTGGCCCAGCTCGCGTCCGTCGCCATCGCCTTCGCGCCCGCGGCGCATCGCGCGATCACGGCCGTTCCGCGGCGCGCGTTCCTGCTGTGGGGGCCGCTCGCCGTGGTCGAGCTGACCGCCAGCAAGGCCATCGTGCGCTGGGTGGACGTGATCACCCAGCAGGACGTCGTGAGCTGGAAACCCGTGCCGTGGCTCGTCGTGGTCGGGCTGGCGGCCGGGTACGCGTGCCGGTCGGCCGTGGGGCGGCGGGCGGCGCTGCTGCTGTTCGTGCCCGCGGCGGCCCTCGGCGACCTCGGGGACCTCCCGTCGGTGCCGACCTTCACGGCCCTTGCCCAGCTCGGGTGCGCGGCCCTGGCCTTCACCGCCGCGGCCGCCTTGACCCGGCGGCGGAGAAGCCTGGGACGAGCCCCGGCTTCTTGAGCAAGAACCCGCCACCGAGGCTCGCGCATGCGGTCGAGGTGGACGAACGTCACGTCGGCGTGGCAGCCGCCGTCCGGAAGTCAGTCGCCGTCCGGAAGTCAGTCGCCGTCCGGAAGTCAGTCGCCGACCGGGAGTCAGTCGCCGACCTGGCCGGTCGGCTCGGGGCCGCCGAATCCGGCGAGGAGTTCGCGCAGGAGGTCGGCGAGCTGCTCGCGGCGCTGGAGCGGCAGGTGGCCGACGAGGCGGTCCTCCGCGGTGAGCAGACCGGCGACGACGCGGTCGAGCAGGGCGTGACCGGCCTCGGTGAGGGTGACCGCGCGGGTGTGGTAGCCCGATCCGGCGGTGGTCCGTTCGACCAGACCCGCCGTGACGGCCCGCTCCACGCGCTGCGTGATCGCGCCGCGCGTCACCATGCACGCCTCGGCCAGCGCGCCGGGGCTCATCCGGTACGGCGGCCCGGCACGGCGCAGGGTGGACAGCAGGTCCAGCGTCGCGACGTCCACGCCGAGAGCGGCGAGCAGGCGGCGGCGCTCGTCGCCGAAGACCTTGGCGGCCCACCAGATGCGGGTGATGACCCCGATCGAGTCCACCGGGACGCCCGGCAGCTCACGCCGCCAGGCGTCCTGGATCGCGTCGGCTCCGTCGCGGGGCAGGTCAGCGGCCACGTTCGGCGCCGCCGTTGACCTGGACGACCTGGGCGGTGACATGGCTGCCGCCGGGCGAGGCGAGCCAGTGGACGGTCTCGGCGACGTCTCCCGGCGTCCCGGGGCGGCCGGTGCAGGTCTGGGCGACGAGGGTGGCGCGGCGGTCGTCGTCCAGGGCGCCGCCGAAGAACTCGGTGTCCTCGATGAACCCCGGCGCGACGACGTTCACCGTGATGCCGCGCGGCCCGAGGGCGGCGGCGAGGTCGTAGGCGTACGGGTGCAGGGCCGCCTTCATCGGCCCGTACGACGTGCCGCCCGAGCCCCGCAAGGCGGCGATCGAGCTGAGGAACACCACCCGTCCGGCCGGATTGAGCAGGTCGCGCAGCGCCTCGGTGGGCAGCACCGAGGTCAGCACGTTGGCCCGGAAGTTGGCCGTCCACCGCTCGGCGAGGTCGTCGATGCCGCCGCGCCCCTCGACGTTGCCGCCCGCGTTGTTGACCAGGACGTCGATCGCGCCGAACCGTTCGGCCAGCTCGCCGCGCATCCGTTCGACGTCGGCCGGGTCGCTGAGGTCGGCGGGCAGGGCGAGGGCGCCGATCTCGGCGGCCGTCTTCTCCAGCACGTCGGCGCGACGGCCGACGACCACCACCTGGTCCCCGTCGGCCGCGAAGCGGGCCGCCACCGCCCTGCCGATGCCGGTGCCGCCGCCGCTGACCACGATCGTGCGTGCCATGCTCACCCCTCCTTGAAGTTTAGCCCTAAAGTCAGGCTACCGGTCGCGCGTCCCCGCCGCGCCACCGGCCCGGCGGGGACGCCACCGCCGGGGGTGTTCCCTACTGCGGTTGGGGGGAGTTCGGGATGGGGAGGTGAGGGCCGCGCTGCCTACATTCGCCGCATGAATCATGTGACTCGCTGGGCAGCGCTCGCTGCCGGAACCGCCCTCTCGCTCGTGGCCGCGCACGGCCGATGGGAGGTGGCCGGGGCGGCGTGGATCTATCTGATCCTGCTGTTGCGCTTCTCCCGCACGAGCCGGACGCTTCCGGCGCTGGGCGGCATCGCACTCGCCACCGTGGTGTCCACCACGTTCTGGCTCTACGAGAGCGGGCTGCCGGTGTTCAGCCCGGTGCTGGCGCTCTCCCTGGTCATGGCGCTGACGGGCGTCGTGCCGTACGCCCTGGACCGTCTCGTCGCGGCGCGCTTACCCGGCGCGTGGGCCACGCTGGTCTTCCCCCTCGGGGTGGTCGGCGTGGAGTACGCGCTCGCGAACGTCAGTCCCGTCGGCAACATCCTGAGCTCGCTGGCCGCCACCCAGCACGACAACCTCCCGCTGCTCCAGCTCGTCTCGGTGACCGGCGGCTACGGCGTCAGCTTCCTCATCGCCTGGTTCGCCGCCGTCTGCAACCACCTCTGGCAGGACGGATTCACCTGGCGGCGGGTGGCGCCCATCGGGGCCGTGCTGACGCTGGTGCTCGTCGGCGGCAGCATGCGCCTGGCGCTCGCGGCGCCCGCCGGCGAGACCGTGCGGGTGGCCGGGGTCAGTCCCGCACGTTCGGTTCTGGAGGCGTCCGACAAGGCCCTGAACGGCTTCCCCTCGCCGGAACAGCTCGCCGGGGCCGATCCCGACGCGGTTCGGCGGGCGTTCGCCCCGGTCAACGACTCCCTGCTGACCGCCACCGAACGGGAGGCGAGCGCCGGAGCCAGGATCGTGGTCTGGCCGGAGGCGGGCGGCGCGGCACGCGAGGCCGACAAGCAGCGGCTGATCGACGCGATCGCCGCGGTCGCCGTCCGGACCGGCAGCTATGTGGACGCCGGATTGATCGTGATCACCGGCACGCCGCCGTACATGCGCAACGAGACGGTGCTCGTCGATCCGAACGGACGGGCCCGATGGACGTACGAGAAGGCGCGCCCGGTGCCGGGCATGGACCCGTTCGCCCCCGGGGACGGCAGGGTGCCGACCGCCGACACCCCGTTCGGCCGCCTGGCCAACGTCATCTGCTTCGACGCCGACTTCCCCGCCCTGATGAGGCAGGCCGCCGACGTGGACCTGATGCTGGTGCCGTCCAACGACTGGTACGGCTTCGGCGCCACGCACACCGAGAAGGCGGCCGTCCGGGCGGTGGAGAACGGCTACTCGCTGATCCGGCAGGCCACCAACGGCCTGGCCGCGGTCTTCGACCCGCAGGGCCGGACGCTCACCTCGGCCGACTACTTCACCACCAGGCAGCAGACGATGGCGGCGTATGTGCCTGTCGCCAGTGATCCGACGATATATGCGCGTATCGGCGACGTGTTCGCCTGGCTCTGTCTCGCGGCGCTGGCCGTCCTCGGGGCCGTGGCCATGCGCACCAGGCGGCTGCCCGTCACCCCACCGCCGGCCGGCCGGGAAGGCTCATGAGCCCGGCCGCCCGTACGGGCCGTGCGGGTCCCGCGGGGTGCTCCGGGCCTGGGAGCGGGCGGCCTGCACGCCGGCCTGGAAGCGGGTACGGGCGCCGAGCCTGGCCATGAGCTCGGCGATGCGCCGCTGGGCGGTGCGGTAGCCGATGCCGAGCTGGCGGGCGATGGCCTCGTCGGTCAGGCCGGTCAGCAGGAGGGCGATCAGCCGTTCGTCGTCCTGCGGCGCCTCGCGCGTACCGGTCAGCCGCATCGGCAGCGCCCGCGCCCAGATCCCCTCGAACAGCCCGCTCAGCGCCTCCAGCAGCCCGGAGGGGTGCACGAGGAGCGCCGCGGAGTCGGGTGACTCGTAGCGCAGCACCAGCAGCGCGAACCGGTCGTCGACCAGGTAGAGCTTCATCGGCAGGCTGGGCAGCACCCGCGCCAGCTGGCCCGCGCCGATCATCCCCTCGATCAGCCGCAGCGCGCCCGGCCGGTCGATGAAGTCGCGCTCGTAGATGACCCGGCTGGTGATGCCGCGCTCCAGCAGCTCGCGGTGGGCGGCCACGCTGGCGTGCCGGTCGAAGTACGGCGGCTGGGAGAAGGTCCGTACCTGGTGGCGGGCCGCGCGCTGGAGCTGGAGGAGGCGTTGCCGTACCGCGGCGGCGCCGGTGATCACCTCCACGACCAGCGGCGGCTGCTGCCCGGAGGCGCGCTGCCGGAAGGCGTCGTCCAGGTCGGCGGCGCGCTCCCTGGCTCGCGCGAGCCCCTCTTCGGCGACGGTGAGCAGCGCGTCGAGCGCGACGGCGGGGGCGACGGCGACGTACCGCGCCGGTTCGTCCGGCAGCCGGTCGACCAGGCCCTTGCTCTCCAGCCCGGCCAGCAGCGCGGGCAGGCCGGAGCCGGCGAAGCCCGCGGCGAGCCGGTCGAGGGTGGCCGGCGAGCACTCGACGAGCAGCTCGTAGAGCTCCTCCTCGGCCGGGCCCAGCCCGAGCGCTTCGAGCGTCACCGCAGCCAGCCGCGCAGGACGGCCTGGTAGCCGGCCTGGAACCGGGTCTGCGCGTCGAGCTGGACCATCATCGCCTGCACCCGCCTGCGCACCGTGCGCGCGCTCCAGCCGAGCTGCGCCCCGATGGCCGCGTCGGTCAGCCCGGAGATGAGCAGGGGCAGCAGGTCCGCGTGCGCGTCGGCGGGGCTGCGCTCCTCGGGCAGCCGGGCCTGCCCCTGCCGCACGCCCAGCGGGACGGCGCGCTGCCAGTTCATCTCGAACAGCGCGCCGAGCGCCTCCAGCAGCGTCGGGTCGTGCACCACCAGCGCGGATTCGACCAGGTGCCGGTCGTGCCGCAGCGGCACGATCGCCGTCGGCCGGTCGTTCAGGACGAGCTTCATCGGCACCTCGCCGACCCTGGCCTGCTCGCCGGCGGTGATGTAGTCGGTGACCACCGTCAGCGCCCCGGGCAGCTCCATCGCCTTCCTGTCGTACAGGACACGGTAGTTCACCCCCCTTGCCAGCAGGTCGAACTCGCACGCGTTCGCCCCGACCACCCCCACGTACGGCGGCGCGTCGAACACCCGGATCGAGCGGCGCGTCTCCCGCTGGAGCTGCTCGAAGCGGTCGTTCACCGCCTGCCTGCCGATCACCACCTCGACCAGCCCGGCGGCCTCGCGCTCGGTGCCCGCCCGGTGGAAGGCGGCGCTGAGCCCGGCGATGCGGCCCCGGGCGGCGGTCAGCGCCCTGGCCCTGGCGCTGATCAGCGCGTCGAGGCCCATGCTCGGGGCGACCGCGGCGTACCTGGGCGGGTCCTCCGGCAGCCGGGTGACCAGGCCGAGTTCCTGGAGCCTCGCGCAGAGCGCGGCCTGCGGGCCCGCCAGCCGCTCAAGGTCGGCGGCGGTGATCGGCGAGACCTCGATCAGCGTCTGGTACAGCGCCTCTTCGGCCGTCGACAGGCCCAGGGATTCGAGCATGCGCCCATCGTGTCCTCTTCCCGCCAACGGCGTGAAGAGGACGAAAGGTCATCTTTCCGGATATGGCGCGGAATGGGAGGTTTTGTGTGCTCGATCATGAACTACTCCGAGGAGAACCATGGCTCGCCGCCCGCTCGCCGGGCTGACCGCGTTGGGGTTGGTCCTGTCCATGGGGATGGCCACGCCCTCCCCTTCACCCGAGTCCGCCGACACCCCGGCCCCCGCCCCGGGCGCCTTACCCGCCACCACCCAGCTCACCCTGATCACCGGCGACGTGGTGACGTACGGCAAGGCCGCCGACGGCACCCCGCGCGCCGACGTGAAACCGGCCAGGCGCGCCGGAGGAGCGCCGGTGTCCTTCATGACCCTGCGCAAGGGCGGCTCCTTCTACGTCTTCCCCTCCGACGCGCTGGCCCCGGTGGCCTCGGGCCAGGTGGACAAGGGCCTGTTCGACGTGGCGTACCTGGCCGCCAACGGTTACACCGACGCCGAACGCCCGACCCTGCCGGTCATCGTCCAGTACGGCGCCGCCGAGCAGGCCGCCGCGACGCTGTCGGCACGGGCCGACGCGCTCCCGGCCACCGCCTCGCCCGTCGCCCTGGCCAGCGTGGGAGGCGCCGCGGTCAAGGTGGACAAGAAGGCGGCGCGGGAGTTCTGGGCCGCGACCGCCGTGTCCCCCACCGCGTCCCCCTCCGCGCGCGCGACCGCGCCGACGGCGATCTGGCTCGACCGCAAGTTGACGGCCGTGCTCGACAAGAGCGTGCCGCAGATCGGCGCGCCGCAGGCCTGGGCCGCCGGCTACAAGGGCAAGGGCGTCAAGGTCGCCGTGCTCGACACCGGCGTCGATCCCGACCACCCCGACCTGGTCGGCCGGATCGGGGCGACGGCCAACTTCACCGACGATCCCGACGCCCGCGACGGCCACGGCCACGGCACCCACGTCGCCTCCACGATCGCCGGCTCCGGACGGTACACGGGCGTGGCGCCCGAGGCCACGCTCCTGGTGGGCAAGGTGCTCAGCTCGTCGGGCACGGGCACCTCGTCGCAGGTCATCGCGGGCATGCAGTGGGCCGCCGCGCAGGCCAAGGTCGTCTCGATCAGCATCGGCGGCGAGTACGAGGACCAGAACGGCCCCGTCAACCAGGCGGTGAACACGCTCAGCGCCGAGACGGGCGCGCTGTTCGTCGTGGCCGCCGGCAACGACGGCGGCAGCCGTACCGTCAACGCGCCGGGATCCGCGGCGGCGGCGCTGACGGTCGGCGCGGTCGACCGTGAGGAGAGACTGGCCCCCTTCTCCAGCAGAGGCCCGGCCCCGTTCGACTACGGGCTCAAGCCCGACGTGGTCGCGCCCGGCGTCGGCATCGTCGCGGCCCGCGCGCGGGGGACGTCGATGGGCTCGCCCGTGGACGAGCTCCACACCGCCGCCTCCGGCACCTCGATGGCGACCCCGCACGTGTCGGGCGCGGCGGCCATCCTCGCCGGGCAACACCCCGACTGGACGGGCCCGCAGCTCAAGGCGGCGCTCATCGGCACCGCCAAGGACGACGGCCTGACCGCCTACCAGCAGGGCGCCGGGCGCATCGACGTGGCCAGGGCGGTCACCCAGCAGGTACGCGGCTCGGGCAACCTCGACTTCGGCTTCCTGAGCTCCCCGCGGAGCGGCCCGGCCACCAGGAAGATCACCTACACCAACGACGGCGACCAGCCGGTGACGCTGACCCTGCGCGCGAGCATCGCGGCGCACCGCGGCACCGCCCCCGAGCAGGCGCTCAAGCTGGACCGCGACACGGTGACCGTCCCCGCCCACGGCGCCGCGGACGTGGCCGTCGCCTTCGACCCGTCGGGACCGGCCACCTGGTACGAGGGGGCGGTGGCGGCCACCGGCGGCGACGTGGTCGTGCGCACGGCCGTGGGCGCGTTCGTCGAGCCGCGCAGGGTCAAGCTCAGGACCGAACTGATCATGCCGGACGGCGCGGCCGACGCGGTCTCCGTCCCGTGGCTGTTCCTGCGTACCGACGACCGCGACGACCTGGACTCCTTCTACCAGACGGCCGAGGGCGAGGCGAGCGTCTACCCGGGCACCTTCAGCGTCAACACCATCGCCGCCTGGCGGGGTGAGGACGGCGAGTGGCAGCAGTCGCTGCCGACCGCACCCGAGGTCAAGGTGGACCGGGACACCACGGTCACCCTCGACCTGCGCAAGGCCCGCGAGGTCCGCCTGGACACCCCCCGCACGACCGAGACCTACCTGTCCCACTACGCCCTGCGGCGCACCACCGCGAACGGCGTCGTGGCCGACTTCCTCTCCTCCTACCCGGCGTACGGGCTGCACCATTACTGGATGCTGCCCACCGAACCGGTCAAGCAGGGCGCCCTCGACCTCACCGGCCAGTTCTGGCAGGGCGCGCCGCTCGTCACGATGAAGGCCGGCGGACGCACGCTCGCCCCCCGCTACGCGGGCGTCACCCCCGACCTCCCCAAGCTGACCGGCAAGCAGACCCTCCCGCTGGTGGACGTGGGCCACGGCACCGACCTGTCCGGCCTGGACGTACGGGGCAAGCTCGCCCTGCTCGACCTGGGCGACCTCTGCCCGGACACGACCTGCTCCGGCGACGGGCTCGACCGCGTGCAGGCCCTGGCGGCCGCCGGCGCGGTGGGCGTGCTCGGCTACGGCGCGTCGGGACGGGCCTTCCTCGACCCGACCGGAAGCTGGGCCTTCTACCCGATCCCGACCATGAGCCTGCCCGCCGACCAGGGCAGGGCGCTGGCCCGCAAGCCGGTGGACGTCAAGGTCGAGGGCAGCCCGGCCACGCCGTACATGTACTCGCTGTTCTTCCCCGAGCGCGGCCGCATCCCCGCCGGCCTCGACTACCGGGTGACCAGGAAGAACCTCCAGGAGATCGACGACCGCTTCCACTCCGACCGCCCCGGCGCCGTGCGCATGAGCTGGACCCCCGTGCTGATCAACGGCTCCGAACCGTTCGCCGCGTGGGGTCTCGGCGGGGCCTGGCAGGCGCGGACCACCGTGACCGAGTACGTCGGGCCGGTCTCGCCCGACGTGACCTGGCAGCGCGAGGTCAGGATGCGGTACGACGAGGGCGACCTGTCCAGGACCGGCTACAACACGGTAGCGCTCGACGTCTTCACCAAGGCGGGACGCCGGACGGAGCGGTGGGGCATGCAGCCCAGGGTCCCCGGCGGCCCGCGCGACGGCGACCGCGTGATCGACTCGGGCACGGTCACCTGTTTCGCGTGCCGTACCGGCGACCTGTTCACGTCGGCGGTGCCCGTCATGGGCCCCGAACCCCACCACCAGGAGCCCTTCACCTGGAGCGCCAATTTCCAGGCGTGGGCCGGCGGCAAGGACGAGCTGCACCTCTACCGCGACGGCCGGGAGGTGCCCCTGGAGGAGAGGATCGGCGCGCTCGGGCCTGTCGCGATCAAGTTGCCGACCTTCACCCTTCCGCCCGATGAGGCCGAATACCGGCTCACCGACACCTTCCACACCCCGCAGCCGGGACAGCGGTTCGCGACCGACGTCGAAACGGCCTGGACGTTCCGCTCCAAGCGCCCCGAATCCGGGATGAAGGACCTCACCGACGGCCTGTGCGCGGGCTGGCTCGTCACCCAGGTCCTGGCTCCCTGCGCGCCGGTACGCCGGCTCAACCTCAGCTACGACCTGGACCTCGATCTGGACAACCAGGCCACGGCCGGGGTCGCCCGCCGCATCACCGTCACCGGCTACAACGGCTCCTTCGGGCAGCCCGACGCCAAGCTGACCGCGCTCCGGCTCTCGGCCACCTTCGACGGCGGCGCCCACTGGGTGCCCGTCCTCATGTCGGCCTCCGGCGACCGCGCCTTCACCGGCACCATCACCCACCCGCCCCTGTCCCGGACCGACGGCGCCGTCGGCCTCCGCGCCCAGGCCACCGACCAGGAGGGCAACACCGTGGACCAGACGATCCACAAGGCCTACGGGCTGAAGCAACCCTGACGAGCCGTCGTCGGATCCGGGGCGTTCAGCAGCGGCCGCGCGTGCGCCGGCCGCCGCTGGGCCAGCCACTTCTGAAGCTCGTCCTCACCGTGACCGGCTGAGAGCGCGCCGGGGCGGGACGTCGCCGGGCGAGGACCGGGCCGCGGGACGTCGCCCGTCCCGCGGCCCGGGCACGGTCAGCCGACCGCGTAGGCGCGGGTCACCGTCTGGGTGACGCCGTCACCGGCGGTGTCCTGGGCCGTCGCGCGCAGGGAGACGAACCCCGGGGAGGCCGGGTTGGCGACGGTCGCCGTCCAGCCGGAGTCGGCCGCCCGGGTCCTGACGGGCTGCCAGGTGGCGCCGTCGTCGGTGGAGAACTCCAGCTCGACCGTGCGCACCGCGGCGCCGCGGGCGCCGGGGTTGCGTTCGATCCAGATCGACAGCGGGGTTCGCGACCCGGGTCTGGCCCGGTTCGCGGTGTCGAGGCCCTTGGGCGCGTACCTGACCGCCATCAGCGGCAGGGGCGTGGCCTGCGTGGTACGGGCCGAACGGAACGTCCAGACGGCGTCGACGCCCGTGGACAGGGTGTTCGCGGACGTGTCCCGGCGCGAGGACGCGGCGAGGGTGTAGGTGCCGGCGTCCTGCGGCAGCGTGGCGGACAGCGCGCACTGGTCGCTGTCGCCCGGCGCGCAGCCGGCGATGCCGCTCGTGGCGATCTGCCTGCCGTCGCGGGAGAGGGTCAGGGTGCCGGTGGCGGTGGCGTCCATGCCGGTCAGCCCCGCGACGCCGTCGGTGTGGAGCCGGCCCGCGAAGAACTGGAGCGTGTCTCCGGTGCGGCTGCCGCCGGGCGTGGCGAACGACGGGCCCGCGACCGCCGCGTTCCAGACCTCGGAGAAGGCTCGCTTCCGCACCGGGCTCGTGCCGATCTGCCGGGAACCGCCTGTCTGGAACTCCGAGGACCAGGCGAGCCCGGGGCTGCGGTAGTGCGTCATGGCGGAGGGCAGCGGGATGTCCTTGGTGGGCAGGGTGAGCGCTCCGATGCCGGCCGGGTCCAGCGGTCCCGTCCACATGGTGCCGGTGCCGGCCGCGCCCGTGGAGCGGAACGTCTCGGACGCCTTGACCAGGTCCTTGGTCCGCGCGGAATAGGTGGGGTCGTCCGGGATGCCGCCGGTGCGGCGGTCGACGAGGTCGTAACGGTAGGGGCTGGGCGCGGCGTCCTTCTTGTGCCAGACGGTCCAGGACTCGTAGGTGAGCCCGGGTTGCCGGACCGGAATGACGTAGTAGCCCTCATTGGGGTCCGGACCGGAGGAGTACCAGCCGTACTGCCATGGGCCGTTGGCGAGGTAGAGGCCGAACTGCGGGTCGGCCGCGGCGGTCGGGTCGTCCACGGCGAACCGGACCTGCCTGCCCTCGCGTGCGTCGACCGTGACGCGCAGGTCGTCGGCACCGACCGCGAGGGGCCGGTGCCCGACCGTCAGGACGACGGGGTCGAAGTCGTAGATCTCGGTGTAGAGGTTCCAGGCGCCCTTCGGGAGCCGTGTCTTCGCCACCCCGTCGCGGAAGGTGAGCATCCGCTGGGCGCCGCGCGCCTGGTCGTAGACCATTCCGAACGCCACGCCGGGCGCGGCGCCCGACCTGGCGACAGTGGTGACGGTGACGTCGTGGGACTCCGGTTCCACGTACGCGCCCGCCGGCGTACGCAGGATCGTGTCGCCGGAGGTGGCGGTGAGCACGCCGGGGTAGTCGCCCGCGGGCTTGCCGGTGACGTCGAGAGCGAGGGTGAGGGACGCCTGCCCGCGCGCCGGGACCTCCAGCTTGTCCTGCGGCAGCTTCAGCACGTCGGTGTCGGTCGTGAGGTTCAGGGTGACGGGGGCGTCCCCGTCGTTGGTGTAGGTGATCGTCCGGGTGGCCTGGCCGCCGGTGTGCTGCCACGGGAAGGCGGCCCAGACGGTGGCGGGAGAGGCGACCACCTGCTGCGCCAGCGCGCGGGGCACGTCCACCCGCCCGGCGCCCTGCTCGTAGAGGCCGGTCCCGCTGGTGGGCTTGGCGCTGTCGACCAGCGCGGCCTTGAGCTGCTGCCCGGTCCAGCCGGGGTGTCGCTGGGCGAGGATCGCCGCCGCGCCGCTCACGTGCGGCGCCGCCATGGAGGTCCCGCTGTGCGCCACGTACGGCCCGTCGGCGGTGCCCTCGGCCGCGGCGGCGACGATGTCCACACCAGGGGCGGTGATCTCGGGCTTGATCGCGTGATCGCCCGTTCTGGGGCCCTGGTTGGAGAACCTGGACACCTGGTCCGACCGGTCGACGGCGCCCACGGAGAGCGCGGCGTCCGCGGTGGACGGGCTGGACACGGTCCCTTCGCCGCCGCCGTTGCCGGCCGCCACCACGAAGAGCGTGCCCGTCCGTTCCGACAGGGTGTTCACGGCCTGCTCGACGGGATTGTCGCTCGGTTCGTCCACCGTGCCGAGGCTCATGTTGACGACCTTGGCGCGGACCTCGGTGGCGGCCCACTCCATGCCCGCCAGCAACGCCGAGTCGGCGATGCCGTCGACGCCGCCCACCTTCCCCACGGCGATGCGGGCCCCCGGCGCGACGCCCCGGTACTTCGTCCCGGCCCCGGCGACGATCGAGGAGACATGCGTGCCGTGGCCGACGCGGTCGGTCATGTCCGGCTCGTCGGAGAAGTTGCGCTCCTGGGTGACGACGCCCTTGAGATCGGGATGACCGGCGTCGTAGCCGCTGTCGAGCACGGCCACCGTGACGCCCTGGCCGGTGAACCCCTGCTGCCACGCCTCGGGCGCGCCGATCTGCGCGGTGCTGCGGTCCAGCGAGAAGGACCGGCGCCCGTCGAGCCAGATCTTGCCCTTCCCCGCGGCCGACGTACGAGCCCCGCTCACCAGGTCCCGCCACGTCCGCGCGGCGGTGCTCTTCGGCAGCCGCACCGCCGCCACGCCGAGGTCGTCGAGCTTGCGGGTCACGCGGGTGCCGCTCAGCGTCGGGGCCGGCTGCTCCCCCAGGGTCTGGCTGATCAGCGGGATCTCGTCCGTGTCGGCGTCGCCGTACTTCCACGCCAGAAGCCGGGTCACGTCGAAGAGCCGGTCGTCGAGCAGGCCCTCGCTGACCAGCGGGAACGCGTCGGAGGGGATCACGTAGAGGTGTCCGTCGCGAAATTGCGCCGAGAAGCGGACCCGCCGGCCGGGGGCGCTCTCCACCCGGTGGCCCCGGCCGCTGACCGTCACCTTGTCCCCGGTCAGGAGCGTCACGCTACCGGCCACGACCGGGCCGGTTCCTGCCGGGGCCGCGGCAAGGGACGGCTCCTGAGCCGTGACGGCTCCCAAGGAACCGGCCAGTACGGCGGCCACTAATCCTGTTCGCAAAGTTGTGAATGCCACACCCCTACTTGGACGAACCGTCGTGAAGCGTTATGAGCCACGTCGCCAACCGGCCGGCATTGAGGGATCGATCCACCTGTGCGACATTTGCGGCAGGCTCTCAGTGAGCAGCGCGGAGGCGGCGATGGTCCGGTCGTGGCGCGCCGCCGCACTTGTCCTGCGGCCGGACGGGGTGAGGGGCCTATGAGCCACGTTCTCGAAAAGCGGTACCGCCGTCTTCTGCGCGCCTATCGGGAGACGCTGTCTCTGCTGGCGGGCGGGTTCACCGTGCGCGCCCGGGCCAGCCGGGCGGCCGGCGTGCCGGGGTGGGCCGACGGTCTGCATCTCGGCGCGCTGGCCGTGGCGGTCGTCACCGTCGCGCAGCTGCCCGTCCTGCCCCACCTCGTCTTCAAGGTGTGGACCGGGGTCGGGGTCGTCCTGGTGGTGGCGCTCGTGCGGGGATGGACGCGGGTCGCGGCTCCTCTCGCGGCGATCGCCGCGCTCCTGACGAGCTGGCCCATCGTCCTGGGATGGTTGCACGGCCCGGTGGTCGACGTCGGCCCGCTGTACGGCGACCTCGGGCCGGTCGCGCCCTACTGGGTGGTCGCGGCCGCGTCGGCGGCGCTCGCCGTCCGGCGGACCGGGGCGGGCCGCGCGTCGGGGCAGGCCCGGTGGTGGGGCGCGACGATGCCCGTCCGGTCGCCGTGGTGGCTGGTCGTCCCGCCGGTCTGCTGGGCGTTGCAGCTCGCGCAGGCGCCGGCGGACGAGACGGTCTGGGGCGTCGTACGGGCCGGCGTCGAGGTGGTGGCCCTGCTGCTGGTGCTGGCCGCCACTCTGGCCGCCCGGGACGGCCGCTGGGCGCTGGCCGCCGCCGTCTACCTGGTTCCCGGCCTGGTCCACCTGGCCGAGAACCTGCCGGTGACCCGGGTGAGCGGTTTCCTGTACTGGAGCGTGCTCACCGTTCTCGTGGCGGCCTCCTTGGCGGCGGCCCGGCGGGTGCGCGTCAGGGCGTGACCTGGAGGTCAGGAGGTGGTGACGAGGAAGCGGTGGAGGCCGCGGCCCACCCAGCGGTCGCGATGGTCCGGCGGCTCGGCCGCGGACAGCGCCGGGAAACGCCGCAGGAGCAGCGGCAGCGCGATGCGGGCCTCCATGCGCGACAGCGGCGCCCCCAGGCAGAAGTGCGGCCCGGCGCCGAAGCTGAGCGGCTGGACGTCCGGACGGTCCGGGTCGAAGCGGGCCGGATCGGGGAAGCGGCGCGGGTCCCGGTTGCCGGCGGCGAGCATGAGGACGACCTTCGTCCCGCCCGGCACCGGGACGCCGGAGACGTCGGTCGCCGTCTCGGCCCACCGGCTGGTCGCCTGGACGGGCGCCTCGAACCGCAGGACCTCCTCCACGTACGCGGTGGCGAACCCCGGCTCCGCGCGCAGCCGCGCGGCCTGGCCCGGATGCTCGAACGCCAGCCGCAGCCCGTGCCCGAGCAGGAAGCTCGTCGTCTCGAACCCGGCGGTCAGCAGCAGCATGAGGTTGCCCACCAGCTCGTCGTGGCTGAGCCGGGTGCCGTCGTCGTGGGCGCGGACGAGCGCGGTCAGCATGTCGTCGGCGGGGTGGCGGCGGCGGTCGTCGATCAGCTCGCCGAAGTAGCCGGCCAGTTCGTCCATGGCCTTGTCGGCGATGGACAGCCTGGCGACGTTGGTGATGCCCTCCAGGGCGATCGTCAGGTCCGAGGCGACCTGGCGGAACCACTTCTGGTCCTCCTCGGCCACGCCGATGAGCGCGCTGATGACGGCGATCGGCAGCCGTGAGGCGAACTCGGCGACGTAGTCGACGGGCGTGCCGCCGGCGCCGAGGTCGGCCAGCCGGTCCAGCAGCCGGTGGACCATCCGCTCGACCGACTCCTGCATCCCGGCCACCCGGGCGGGCGTGAAGCCGCTGCTGACCAGGCGCCGGGTCTGGGTGTGGCCGGGCGGGTTGCGGTACAGCATGGAGTCGGTGTAGCCGCGCAATGAGGAGTGCGAGCGCCAGGCGGGATAGATGTGGTCGTACCCGGCGGCGTCCTGGACGCGGAGGCGGTTGTCGCGCAGCGCGCGGTTGATCTCGGCGTACCCGACGGCGACGGTGAGACCGGGGCGTACCGGGACGACCGGGCCGTGGGCGCGCAGCAGCTCGTACAGCGGGTAGGGGTCGCGGCGGCCCTCGGGGGCGACCAGGGCGGCGACGATCTCGGCGGGGGTCACGGGCGTGCCACCAGCCGGACGATCCGCAGCGCGCCCGCCGGATGCACCGAGGCGACCTCCAGGCCGCACCGCGCGGCCAGGGCCCGCAGGTCGGCGACGGCGCGCTCGCGGCCGCCGTAGTAGACGAGCATGCGCAGGTCCATCCCGGTACGCGGCGACTCGCCGTCGGGGCCGAAGTCCTCCACCACGAAGACCGAGCCGCCCGGCCCGGCCGCCTCGGCGCAGCGGCCCAGGATGACGGCGGCGTCGTCGTCGCTCCAGTCGTGCAGGATCCACGACAGCAGGTAGCCGTCGGCGCCCGGCGGCAGCGGGTCGAAGAAGCTGCCCGCCACGGCCTCGCCGCGGCCGGACAGCCCGGCGGCCGCCAGCGCCGCGGCGGCGGCCCGCGCGGTGGCGGGCTGGTCGACGACCGTGCCGCGCAGCCCGGGATAGGCGGTGAGCAGCGCGATGAGCAGGGATCCGGCGCCGCCGCCGACGTCGACGATCCGGCCGAGACTCCCCCAGTCGTAGCCGGCCACGATGGCGGGGGCCCGGCCGGGGACCTCGGCGGCCATGCGCGCGTCGAACGCGGCGGCGCGGGCCGGGTCGGCGGCCAGGTCCGCCCAGAACGAGCGGCCGAACTGGCGGGGGAAGGCGGCCTCGCCGGTGCGCACGCTGTGCAGCAGGTGGGCGAAGGCCAGCTCGGCCCGGCCTTCCCAGCTCTCGATGTCCAGCATGGCGCGCATCCCGGCCGGATGGTCGTCGCGCAGCTCCTCGCCGATGGCGGTCAGCGTGTACCTGCCGTCGTCGTCGCGGCCGAGCACTCCCCTGGCGGCCAGGTAGCGCATGAGCCGCTCCAGCACGCCGGGGTCGGCGCCCACGGCGGGGGCGAGTTCGGCGCCGGTGGCCGGCGCCTTGGCGAGCCGGTCGGCGATCCTCAGCGTCGCGGCCACCCGGATCGCCATCGGGGTTCCGAGGTGGGCCAGCGCCCACAGGCGATGCTCCGTCACGCGGTCATCGTCACATCGGGGCGCGCGCACGGGCACCTTCCAGAATGCCGCCCGCGCCCGCGCCGGCGGAACAGCGCACATCGCGAGATGGCCGCCGCGCGCGCGGGTGCCACGCTGAGGATGCACCCGTGCTGCCTGCCCAGGGAGATGTCCGATGCCCGATGCCGCGCCGAAGACCCGCCCGCTCACGGGCAGCGAGTACGTCGAGAGCCTGCGTGACGATCGTGAGATCTACCTCTACGGTGACCGCGTCAAGGACGTCACCGAGCATCCGGCGTTCCACAACCCGGTGCGGATGACCGCCAGGCTCTACGACGCCCTCCACGCCGACGGCACCCGTGAGCTGCTGACCTGCCCCACCGACAGCGGCGGCGAGGGCTACACGCACCGCTTCTTCACCACCCCGCGCACGGTCGAGGACCTGGTCGCCGACCAGCGGGCCATCGCGACGTGGGCCAGGATGAGCTACGGCTGGATGGGCCGCAGCCCCGACTACAAGGCCTCCTTCCTCGGCACGCTGGGCGCCAACGCCGGCTTCTACGCGCCCTTCGACGGCAACGCCCGCCGCTGGTACCGCGAGTCGCAGGAGAAGGTGCTGTTCTGGAACCACGCGATCGTGCACCCGCCGGTCGACCGCAACCGCCCGCCGGACGAGGTCAACGACGTCTACGTGCACGTCGAGCGGGAGACCGACGCGGGGCTCGTGGTGAGCGGCGCCAAGGTGGTGGCGACCGGCTCGGCGCTGACGCACTACAACTTCATCGCCCACTACGGCCTGCCGGTCAAGAAGCGCGAGTTCGCGCTGGTGGCCACCGTGCCGATGGACGCGCAGGGCCTGAAGCTGATCTGCCGCCCGTCCTACGGCATGAACGCGGCGCTGACCGGCGGCCCGTTCGACTACCCGCTCTCCTCCCGGCTGGACGAGAACGACAGCATCCTCGTCCTGGACAAGGTGCTCATCCCCTGGGAGAACGTGTTCATCTACGGCGACCTCGGCAAGGCGCAGCTGTTCACCGGCCAGTCGGGCTTCACCGAGCGGTTCACCTTCCACGGCTGCACCCGGCTGGCGGTGAAGCTGGAGTTCATCGCCGGGCTGCTGGTCAGGGCGCTGGAGATCACCGGCACCAAGGACTTCCGCGGCGTGCAGACCCGGATCGGCGAGGTGCTGGCCTGGCGCAACCTGTTCTGGGCGCTGTCGGACGCCGCCGCCCGCAACCCGGTGGAGTGGCGCAACGGCGCGCTGCTGCCCAACCCGCAGTACGGCCTGGCCTACCGCTGGTTCATGCAGATCGGCTACCCGCGGATCAAGGAGATCGTCCTTCAGGACGTGGCCAGCGGGCTCATCTACGTCAACTCCGGCGCGGCCGACTTCAAGAACCCCGACATCCGCCCATACCTGGACAAATACCTGCGCGGCTCGGACGGCACCGACGCCGAGGGCCGCGTCAAGGTGATGAAGCTGCTGTGGGACGCGATCGGCTCGGAGTTCGGCGGCCGCCACGAGCTCTACGAGCGCAACTACGGCGGCAACCACGAGAACACCCGGGTCGAGCTGCTGTTCTCGCAGATGGCCGGCGGCCAGCTGGACGAGTACGCGGCCTTCGTCGACCGCTGCCTCGGCGAGTACGACCTGGACGGCTGGACGGTGCCCGACCTGTCCTCCTTCGAGGAGCTGCGGCGCACCGGCACCGGCTGACCCGCTCGACCCACCCCTGACAAGAGAAGGGCGAACCCACCCATGCGTCCATTCCGCATCGACATCCCCGAGGCCGACCTGGCCGACCTGCACCGCAGGATCGACGCCACCCGCTGGCCGGACGAGCTGCCCGGCACCGGCTGGGAGCGCGGCGTGCCGCTGGGCTACCTCAGAGAGCTGGCCGACCACTGGCGGCACGGCTTCGACTGGCGGGCGGCCGAGGCCGAGCTGAACCGGCACCCGCAGTTCGTGACCGAGATCGACGGCGCCGACGTGCACTTCCTGCACGTGCGCTCGCCGGAGCCGCAGGCCGTGCCGCTGCTGCTGACGCACGGCTGGCCGGGCTCGGTCGCCGAGTTCCTGGACGTGATCGGGCCGCTCACCGACCCGCGCGCGCACGGCGGCGACCCGGCCGACGCCTTCCACCTGGTCATCCCGTCGATCCCGGGGTTCGGGTTCTCGGGGCACACCAGGGAGGCGGGCTGGCACCCGTACCGGGTGGCGCTGGCGTGGGCCGAGCTGATGCGCCGGCTGGGCTACGACCGCTACCTGGCGCAGGGCGGCGACGCGGGCGCGGTGATCTCGCTGGAGCTGGCCAGGCTGGCCCCCGAGCACGTGATCGGCGCGCACGTCAACATGCTGATGGCCTTCCCCTCGGGCGATCCGGCCGAGCTGGCCGGCCTGACGCCCGCCGAGCAGGGGCGGCTGGCCGGGCTGGCGCGGTTCGACGAGGAGCTGTCGGGCTACATGAAGCTGCAGTCCACCCGCCCGCAGACGCTGGCGTACGCGCTCACCGACTCGCCCGTGGGGCAGCTCGCCTGGATCGTGGAGAAGTTCCACGACTGGACGGACTCCGACAAGTCGCCCGAGGACGCCGTGGACCGGGACCGGATGCTGGCCAACGTGTCGATCTACTGGCTGACCGCGACGGCCGGGTCGTCGGCGCGCTTCTACTACGAGGGCGCGGCGGGCCTGAAGATGGCCGCCGAGGGGCACCGGCCGCCGCCCATCACCGTGCCCGTGGGCGTGGCGGTCTTCCCCAGGGACATCTTCGTGCCGGTGCGCCGGCTGGCCGACCGGGACATCCCGACGATCAGCCACTGGACCGAGTTCGAGCGGGGCGGCCACTTCGCCGCCATGGAGCAGCCGGAGCTGCTGGTGGGCGACGTGCGCGCGTTCGCCCGCTCCCTGAGGTAGCCGTACGGACGAAAGGGACGCCGGCGGGGATCCGCCGGCGTCCCTTTCGTCGTTCGGACGGGGTCAGGACTTGAGCAGCGGCACCTGCGGGCGCTGCTCGGGGGCGGCGGCCGGCGCGGGGCCGCCGCCGCTCTGGCACAGGACCCGCAGCATGAGCGCGGGCCGCATGAGCGTCTGCGGCGGGTCCACGAGCCCGGCCACCCGCATGAACGCGGCCGTGACCGCGCCGTCGCGGGCCGCCGCGGCGTGCAGGCGCGCCATGTAGGCGTTGCCGATGCGCACCTTGGCGGTACGCCGCCCCTCCACCCCGGGGAAGGCGAGGTCGGCGCCGGCGGAGATGTCCCACGGGACGTCGATGACCCGCGAGATGTCCCGGAAGAAGGCCCGCCAGGGCGGCACCGCGCCCGCCTGGAGGTGCTCGCGCAGGATCATCGCCTCCATGGCGGCGACGGTCATGCCCTGGCCGTAGACGGGGTTGAAGCTGCACACGCCGTCGCCCAGCACCAGCAGGCCGTCGGGGAAGGCGGGCAGACGCTCGTAGCGGCGCCGCACGCTGGCCGGGAAGGTGAAGGTGACGCCCTCGTCGAGCGGTTCGGCGTCGCGGACGGCGTCGTAGACGTCGGGCACGGGCAGGGACTTGGCGAAGGCGAGGAAGCCCTCCAGGTCGGCCGGCGGGTGGTCGCCCAGGATGCCGGTGAGGGAGAGCATGCTCATGTCGCCGGGCAGCTTGGGGAAGAACGCGCCGCGCGGGTTCGCCGGCGAGGCGACGGGGTTGATCGACAGGTCCTCGCCGTACGGGTCGCGGCGCAGGCGGAAGTGGCGGGTGGTGTAGGCCAGGCCGATCTTGACGCGGTCCTCGTCCGGCCGGGGGAAGCCGAGCTCCTGGAGCCAGGCGGGGGTGCGCGAGCCGCGGCCCGTCGCGTCCACCAGCAGGTCGCAGGCCAGGTGCTCCTCGACGCCGTCCGTCCCGCGGACGCGGACGCCGGTGACCCGGTCGCGGGCCGGGGTCGCGGTCGGCCCGAGGATGTCGGTGCGCTCCAGGAAGCGCACGTTGGGCAGGGCCGAGACGCGGTTCCTGACCTGCTCCTCCAGGACGGGCCTGGTGGCCGAGACGCTGATCAGGCCGGTGGGGGCCGGGCGCAGCCGGCGGCCGTTGAAGTACCAGCGCAGGCTGGTGGCCAGGTCTCCGGCGGGCACCCCGTCGTCGATCATCTGCTGGGTGAGGCCGGGGAACAGCTCGTCCAGGATCTGCTGGCCGCGGGCCAGCAGGGCGTGGGCGTGGCAGCCGTGCGGCACGCCCCGGCGCGGGCCCGCCGCGCCGGTCAGCGTGTCCCGGTCCACCAGCAGGACCTCGGCGCAGTGCTCGGCGAGCACGCGCGCGGCCAGCAGCCCCGCCATGCCTCCGCCGAGCACCACCGCGCGCTGTGCGACGTGAGCGGCCATCTCAGTCACGCGGGCTGTTCTGGTAGGCGGCCAGCTTCCACTGCCCGTCGCGGCGGACGGCCAGCCAGGAGGCGCGGACCGCGCGCTCGGGGGCGACCTCGCTCTCGCCGGCCGCCAGCACGCCGCCCTCGGTGGTCAGCAGGCAGACGTCCTCCGCCAGGAAACGCAGGTCGATGGGCTGCCCGGTGACCTGGGTGCCCTGGTACGGCCCGGCGAAGGCGTGGGTCATGAAGGCGCGGATCTCGGCCTGGCCCTTGCGGTACACGCCGGGCAGGATCATGGAGCCGTCCTCGGTGAAGACGGCGGCGAACGCCTCGGCGTCGTGGGCGGCCCAGGCGGCGATGATCTGCTGCGGCAGGGCGGCGACGGCGAGGGTCTGGTCGGGGGCGGACACGGTGGTCATGGCGATCTCCTTCAGATGTAGAGGGTGTCGGGTTCGAGGCCGCACAGAATCCGCCCGTACAGCTCGGCGTTGGTGTTGGGGTGCATGAGGGCGTGCTGGTTGACGGCGTGCACGTCGCGGGCGATGCGCTGGATGGGCACGTCGCTGTAGATGGAGGAGCCGCCGCTGGCGGTGGCCAGGATGTCGACGGCCTCCTTGGCCAGGCGGCAGACGGCGCCCATGTCGGCGCGGGCGCGTACGCGCTCCTCGATCGTCCACTGGGCGGAGTCGGCGTCCTTGGCGTCCACGGTGGCGGACAGGCGGTGGGCGTGGAACTCGGCCTGGTCGATCTTGAAGGTGGCCTCGGCGACCTGGAGGTGGGTCAGCGGGGCGGCGCTCTGGCTGGCGTACCCGGTGTAGGTGATCTTGCGGTCGGGCAGCCGCTCGAAGAAGACCTCGCGGGCAGCCTTGGCCAGGCCGAGCACGGTTCCGACCGAGGAGGCGGCGGCCACCGGCAGCAGCGGCGAGCGGTAGATCGGGGAGCCGGCGTTGGCGCCGTCGGCGTGCTGTCCCTGGAGGATCGCGCCCAGCGGCATGACCCGCGCGGCCGGGACGAACAGGTCCTGGGCCACGGTGCTGACGCTGCCGGTGCCGCGCAGGCCGGAGGTGTGCCAGTCGTCGATGACGGTCAGGTCGCTCATCGGCACCAGCGCCATGACCGGCTCGGGCTCGCTGTCCGGGCCGACGACGACGGCCACGATCTCCTGCCAGTGGCTGTGGTGGGCGCCGCTGACGAAGCCCCACTTGCCGTTGACCACGATGCCGCCCTCGGCGCGCACGGCCATCGCCGTGGGGCTGAGCGTGCCGCAGATGCGCACGTCGGGGGTGGCGAACACCTCGTCCTGGACGGCCTCGGGGAAGTGGGCGGCCATCCAGGTCGGGATCCAGTAGACCGAGGCCGTCCACGCCGCGGCGCCGTCGGCGCGGCCCAGCTCGGCGGCGACCTCGACCAGGGTGCGCGTGTCCGCCTCGAAACCGCCGTAGCGGCGCGGCGTCCGCAGCCTGAAGACGCCGGCCTCGGCCAGCGCCTCGATCGTCTCCTCGTGCAGCCTGCGGTTCTCCTCCGCCCAGGCCGCGTTCCTGCGCAGGACAGGGCCTGCCTCCGTCGCGCGGCGGACGAGGTCTTCCCGCGCCGGAGCACCTGTCATCAACACCATGTCCTCCCGGGACGTCAGTCGAGACACTGCTCCCTGAACGTCCCATTCGCCGGTTGACGGGCGCATCTTCCGGCGTGCGGGATTGCCGGGCACGCACGGAGATGCGAAGGTCACCGGCGCCGGGCGAGCCTTGAGGGAAAACCCGAGACGAAGGGTTCGCGCAGCATGACAGCCGTCACCCACGCCCCCATGGCTCCGCCCGAGCCCGGGCTCACCCCCGACGAGATCGTCGCCAGGGCCGAGGCCATGGTGCCCGCCCTGGTCGAGCGCCAGGCCGAGACGGAGCGGCGCACCTACTACGCCCCCGACACCCACGAGGCGTTCGCCAGGGCGGGCTTCTACCGCATCCTGGTCCCCCGCCGCTTCGGCGGCTACGAGTTCGGCGTGGAGACCTTCATGCGGGTGTCGATGACGCTCGCGCGGGGCTGCCCGTCCACCGGCTGGATGTACTCCTTCGGCGCGGCGCACACGCTGGCGGTGGCCACGCTGTTCGGCGAGCGGGCCCAGAGCGAGCTGTTCGCCTGCGGGGACTTCGTCTGCCCGGCCACGGTCGCGCCCGGCGGCTCGGCCCGTCCGGACGGCGAGGGCGGGTGGCTCCTCGACGGCACCTGGAGCTACTGCTCGGGAGCCCCGTACGCCACCCACTTCATGGGCCACGTCGTCGTGGACGGGCAGCCGATGTTGTTCGTCGCGCCGCGCGACCAGTGGCGCCGGCTGGACGACTGGGGCGGCCAGCTCGGCCTGAAGGGCAGCGGCTCGCACAGCATCGCCATGCAGGGCGGCCGCGTCCCCGGCCACCTCACGCTGCCGATCCACCTCAGCCAGGCCGTCGTCACCGGCGGCACCCCCGGCCGGGACCTGCACGGCAACCCCGAGTACGGCGGCGGCCCGCTCAGCGTCATGCTGCTCGGCAGCGCGGCCGTCGTGCTCGGCATGGCCCAGGGCGCCCTGGACGCCTACGAGGAGCTGATGCGGACCAGGACGACCATCTTCCCGCCGTTCACCACCCGCGCCGAGGACCCCGACTACCAGTTCTGGTACGGCGAGGCCGCCGGCATGCTCACCGCCGCCGAGGCGGCCATGACGAACGCCGTCCAGCAGTGGAGCCGGACCTGCGCGGCGGGCCCGGAGGCGTTCACCAGGGAGCGGGACGTGCGCCTGGCCACCGTCAGCCGCGAGGTCGCCCGGCTGGCCTGGCGGGCCGTGGAGGGCTGCCTGTTCCCGACGGCCGGTTCCAGCGCGGTCAGGGACGGCCAGCGCATGGAGCGGATCTGGCGGGACATGTCCACCACGCACAGCCACGCCGGGTTCGCGATCTACCTGGCGGCCCTGGCCAACCGGGAGCTGTCCCGCGCCCGGTTCGGCCTGGACTGACCCTCCGGACGGCGAAGGCGGGCCCGGTGAACCGGGCCCGCCTTCTCGTGCGCTCAGTGTCGTGTGCTCGGTCTCGTGCGCTCGGTCTCGTGCGCTCAGTCCACCAGGGCGGGCTCCTGGTCCGGCTGGTGGTGGCCGTCGTGAACCCCGGCGAAGGGCGCCACGCCGCGCAGCCGGACCAGCGCGAGCACGGCCAGCACGGCGCACAGGGCCGCGCTCGCCCAGGCGACCGCGTGCAGCCCGGCGGTGAACGCCTCGCGGGCCGCGCCGAGCAGCGCCGCGCCCTGGTCGGCGGGCAGCTGACCGGCCACGGTGACCGCGCCGGTGATGCCGTCCTGGGCGAGCGCCGGGGTGCCGGCGGGCGGGGCGAACGTGCCCCGGTAGACCGCGGTGCCGAGGCTGCCCAGAGTCGCGACGCCCAGCGCGACGCCGAACTCGCCGCCGGTGGCCACCAGCGAGGCGGCCGAACCGGCCTGCTCCGGCGGGCTGGTGCTCATCGCCACCTGGTTGATCATGCCGCCGACCGGCCCGACGCCGAAGTAGCACACGCCCAGGAAGACGATCAGCGCGGTCACCGCGCCCACGACGACCTGGGTGAGCAGGAGCTGCCCGACGACCGCGATCACCATGCCGCCGCCCAGCAGGTACGCCGGCCGCACCCGGGTGGCCAGCCGCGGGGTGAGGTTGATCGAGACGATGAGCGCGACGGCCGGGCCCAGCAGCCACAGCCCCGCCTCCAGCGGCGACATGCCCTCGACCGTCTGCAGGAACAGCGCGACCTCCATGCCGGTCCCGGTCTGCAGCGCCCCGCACAGCAATCCGATCAGCACCGCGGCGGTGAACGCGCGGTGGCGGAACAGCCGCACGTCCAGCAGCGGGTGGGCCAGCGCGCGCTGGCGATGCACGAACACCGCCCCCACGAGCAGCCCGGCGGCGACCGCGACGGCCGGACCGGCGCCCCAGCCGTCGCGGGCGACCGCCTTGAGCCCGTAGATCAGCGGCAGGATCGCCGCCAGCGACAGCACGACGCTGACCAGGTCGATCCGGCCGCCGGCGGGATCGCGGAACTCCGGCAGCAGCGGGGCCGCGGCCAGCAGCAGGAGCATGACCGGCACGCCCATCAGGAAGACCGACCCCCACCAGAAGCGCTCCAGCAGCGCGCCGCCGACCACCGGGCCGAGCGCGATGCCCAGCATGAACGCCGTGCCCCAGGCGGCCATGGCCAGGCCGAACTGGCGGGGGTCGCGGAACATGACGCCGATCAGCGACAGCGTCGAGGGCAGCAGCGTGGCCCCGGCGACGCCGAGCAGCGCGCGGGCCACGATCAGCATCTCGGGGCTGGTGGAGAAGGCGGCCAGGAGCGACAGCAGGCCGAAGGCCGCGCCTCCGGCCAGCAGCAGCCGCCGGCGGCCGATCCGGTCGCCGAGCGAGCCCATGGTGACCAGGAACCCGGCGGTCATGAAGCCGTAGATGTCGGTGATCCACAGTTGCTGGGTGGCGTCCGCGCCCAGGTCGGCGCTGAGGTGCGGCAAGGCCAGGAACAGCACGCTGATGTCCAGGGCCACGAGCATCGTGGGCAGGAACAGCGCCACCAGCCCGAGCCACTCTTTCCGCCCCGCGCGCGGGGCGCCGTCGTCGGTCACGTCCTCACTCCTTGTTCCCTGGGTTCATGTGGTCAGCTCGATCCGCGTGTGGTCGCCGACCACGAGACGATGGTCGCTGCGGCCGGGAGCGACGGTGGTGTAGCGCCCGATGAGCGAGCCGCGCAGGCCGCTGGCGGCCACGATGGAGGCGCCGTCGAGCACGATGGAGTCGGACAGGCGGGTGGAGCGCACCACGCAGTCGCGTCCGATGGAGGTGCCGGGCCCGATGTGGCTGTCCACGATCAGGGTGTCCGGGCCGATGATCGCCGGTCCCTCGACGACGGAGGCGACCACCCGCGCGCCGGGGCCGAGCACGACGTCGCCGCGTACCAGGCTGGCGGCGTCCACGTGGCCGGCGATGTCGCGGGAGAGCCGGGCCAGCAGCCGCCGGTTGCACTCCAGGACGTCATCGACGCGGCCGGCGTCGCTCCAGTAGCCGCGGTAGAGGCTCGCCCTGACCTCCTGGCCGGACGTCAGCAGCCACTGGACGGCGTCGGTGATCTCCAGCTCGCCCCGCCGTCCGGGGACGATGCGGTCCACCGCCTCGTGGACGGCCGGGGTGAAGAAGTAGACGCCGGTCATGACCAGGTCGCTGCGCGGCTGCTCCGGCTTCTCCACCACCCGCAGCACCGCGCCGGTCTCGTCGGTCTCGACGACGCCGAACGGCCGCGGGTCGGCCACCCGGTGCACCACGATCTGGGCGGCCGGGCGCAACGCGTGGAACTCCTCGGCGATCGGGCCGATGCCGTCGGCCAGGACGCAGTCGCCGAGGTACATGACGAAGTCGTCGCCGCCGAGGAAGGGTCGCGCCAGTTTGACGCAGTGGGCCAGCCCCAGCGGGCGGAGCTGGCGGATGTAGGTGACGCGCGTCCCGAACCGCGAGCCGTCGCCGACGACCTCGGCGATCTGCGCCTCCCTGTCGCCGACCACGAGGCCGATCTCGGTCACGCCGAGCGCGCGCAGGCTCTCCAGCACGTGCTCCAGGACCGGTTTGTTGGCGATCGGGATGAGCTGCTTCGGCATGGAGTGGCTCAAGGGACGCATGCGGGTGCCCGACCCGCCGGACAGCACCAGAGCCTTCATGCTCGCCAGAATCCCAACGACGGGCCCCGCGGGCATCTCTGACAGTGCGGGATGACGGCGAAGCAGGGCTTGTCAGCCGATGCCCTCCACCAGCCCGGCGGCCGAGGACAGGTTGTCGCGCAGCCGCTGACCGGCCCGTTCGTCGACCGTGTCGGCCAGTTCGTGCACCCGCGACAGCGCCCGCTCGGCCGCGCTGGCGTCGCCGAGGGCGACCAGCACCTCGCTCAGCATCGTGAGCGTCTGCGCCTCGAACAGCGGCGCGCGCATCTGGCGGAACAGCGTGACCGCCTTGCGCAGGCGGCCGATCGCGTCGCCGGGCTCGTTCGCGGTGACGGCCAGCTCGCCCAGCCCGGCCAGGGCGTGCGCCTCGGCCAGGCGGTGGCGGGCGGTCTCGGCCACGGCCAGCGCCCGGCGCAGCAGGTCGCCGGCCTCGCGCAGGCGTCCCCTGCGCAGGTGGGCGATGCCGAGGCCGTGCAGGGCGAAGGACTCGCCGACGGTGTCGCCGATCTCCTCCACCAGCGTGAGCGCCTCCTCGAACGCGCCGGCCGCCAGCGCGAACTCCTCGGCCTGCAGGTGCACCCGGCCCATCCGGTGCAGGATCTGGGAGATGATGCGCCGGCTGCCGCCGCTCTTCCCGCGGACCAGCGCCTCGGCCAGCATGATCTTGGCGTCGTCGATGTCGCCGCACTCCGACCGGATGGCGGCCAGGTTGTCCAGCGTGTGCGCGGCCGAGATCTGGTCGCCGATGTCGGTGAAGATGGCCAGCGCCTGTTCCAGGTGCGTCGCGGCGGCGTCCAGCTGGCCGTTCATGCGCTCCAGGAACGCCAGGTTCCGCCGGGACCGGGCGATCTGGACGACGTTGCCGGTCTTCTCGAACAGCGTCAGGGCCGCCTCGAAGTCGCGTCTGGCCTCGCCGAAGTGCTGCTCGGTCTGGGCCAGCGTGCCGCGCACGCACAACATCTCGGCCTGGCCGCGCTCGTCCCCCGCCCGGCGGGCGGCCTCCAGGGCGATCTCCTGGATCTCGCGCCAGTCGTCGAGGTAGACGTGCAGCTCGAAGAAGGGCTCGGCGTTCATCGCGGTGCGCCAGCACAGCTCCACGAACCCGGCCTGGGCGGCCTGGCGGATGCCGGCCAGCAGCACGTGGCGCTCGCGTTCGAACCAGCCGATCGGGTCGGCGACCAGCCGCTCGACCAGCTCGGCCGGGAGCGGCGAGTCGGGGCCGGGCCGCAGGTGGGGGCCGGCGGGCGGGCCGTACTCGCGGGTCCTGGCGGTCTCGGTGAGGCGGTGCAGCGCGTCGAGCACGCGGGCCAGCGCCGCGCTGCGCTCGGCGGGCGGCTCCTCGGCGGCCAGGCGTTCGTGGGCGTAGACGCGGATGAGGTCGTGGAAGCGGTACTGGACGTTGACGTTCCTGCCGACCCCGGCGACCTCGATGAGCTGGGCGTCGACCAGGTCGTCGAAGAGGTCCTGGGCGTCGGCCAGCGGCCGGTCGAGCAGGGCGGCGCCGGTCCAGGCGGAGAAGATGTGCGAGTGCAGGATCGCCAGCCGGCGGAACAGGCGGCGGGCGTGCTCGGTGAGCGCGTCGTAGGTGAGCGACAGGCTGGCCCTGATGCCCATGTCGCCGTGCTTGAGCTCGTCGAGCCGGCGGGCCTCGTCGCCGAGCCGGTCCACGAGCTGTTCCACGGCCCAGTGGGGGCGCGAGGCCAGGCGGGCGCCGGCGATGCGCAGCGCGAGGGGCAGGAAGCAGCACAGCTCGGCCAGGGCGGCGGCCGACTCCGGCTCGGCCCGTACGCGCTCGGCCCCGGCGATGCGGGACAGCAGCTCGACGGACTGGGCGGCGTCGAAGAGGTCGACGTCCACGTGGGTGGCGCCGGCCAGCCCGCCGAGCCGGGTCCGGCTGGTGGTGATGACGGCCGAGGTCGGGCTGCCGGGTAACAGCGGCAGCACCTGGCTCTCGGCGGCGGCGTCGTCGAGCACGATCAGCATCCTGCGGTCGGCCAGCAGCATGCGGTACAGCTCGGCCCGCTCGCCGAGGGTGTCGGGCAGCGCCGTCCCCTGCACGCCGCAGGCCCGCAGGAACCGGTCGAGCACCTGCATCGGGTGGACCGGGCGGGAGACGCCGCCGTGCAGGTCGGCGAAGAGCTGGCCGTCGGGGAAGTGCGCGGCGACGCTGTGCGCGGCGTGCACGGCGATCGTGGTCTTGCCGATCCCGGCCCGCCCGGCGACCGCGATGACGGGCACGGCGAAGCGGCCGTCCCCGGCCAGGGGGACGGTCACCCGCTGCCTGATGACGTCGAGCTGGGCCTGCCGCCCGATGAAGTCGGCGATGTCGGAGGGGAGCATGCCGGGCACCGCGGGCGGACGGGCGGGCGGCTCGGCCGGGGCCGCCGCGGGCGGCGGCTGCGCCTCCAGGCTCTCGTCGGAGGTGAGGATGGCCGATTCGAGCTGCTGGAGCCGCTCGTTGGGCTCGATGCCCAGCTCCTCGACGATGACCCGCCGGGCGTCGCGGTAGACCTGGAGCGCCTCGGCCTGCCGTCCTGAGCGGTAGAGGGCGACCATGAGCTGGGCGGCCAGTCCCTCCCTGAGCGGGTGTTCCTGGACCAGCGCGGCCAGCTCGCCGACGAGCTCGTGGTGGCGGCCGAGGTCCAGTTCGAGCTGCACGCAGTCCTCGTTGGCGGTGACGCGCTGCTCGGCGACCCCGCTGGCCAGCGCCTGCACGGCCCTGCTGTCGATGCCGTCGAAAGCCGGGCCGCGCCACAACGCCAGCGCCTCGCGGTAGTACTGGATGGCCTCGGGGAAGGAACGTCCGTCCCGAGCCTTGCGGGCCCGGCTCACAAGGCTCTCGAAACGGCGTGCGTCGATCGCGTCGGCGGGGGCGCGCAACATGTAGCCCTGCCGGGTGGTGACGATCATCTCGGGGTGGCCGTGGGCGCTGAACAGGCGCCTGAGCGCGGAGATGCAGATCTGCACCTGTGCGCGCGACGTGGCCGGGGGGTCCTCGTCGTAGATCGCCTCGACGAGGCGGTCCAGTGTGACCGAGTGATTGGCGTTCAGGATCAGGACGGCGAGGACGATCTGCTGCCGCGCCCCGCCAAGATCGAGCTGTCTCTCGCTCGCAGTTACCTCGAGCGCACCCAACACGCGAAACTCCACCCGCATCCCCTCAAACAAATCATCGCCCTCGGTCAAAGATCTTTCCCGAAGCGACCGGAATCCGGGCGTGATTGCCATGATGAGCGGCGTAACTGGTGCTTACCCCTCAAAAGTTTCTGCCATGGTTTGGGTGGATGGTACAACGCCCTTGGGTATGTGGCCAGTTTTGGAGCGTTTCAGGGTGATCCGTGTTGCCTGTCACCGTCAGCGCTGAAAGGCGCCCTCGATCAGGCCCCACGGCCAGTCCATGGTGCCGTTGACGGTGTCGTGCTGGCCGGCGGACGGAACGGCGTGCGCGGGGGCCGGCGCGGCGGCGATGGCGGCGAAGCCGGCCAGCGCGGCGAGCAGCAGCGCGAGGGTGAGGCGGACGCGGGCGGTGACGGTGGTGGTCGCGGTCATTTCGATCTACCTCCGGGTGATTACCGCGGTCTTCGCCGCGGCTTCGGAAATGACGCTCACACGGTGCGCAATTCGCGCTTTATCCATCTTCTTTTCGCCGGGCATCAGCGCACGTTGGACGCTGTGCACACCCGTCTCCGCACCCGCCGGCGATAGCGGCGATAGCGCGAAATAAGGCGGCCGCCTCTTTTCGCGATCGGCGGCGATCGGACGGCGATAGCGCGGCGATAGCGGCCGGAGGTCCGGCGGATAGGCGGCGGCGCGAGCCTTGGGCGCGAGCCCGGGCGGCGCGACCTGTCGTCGTCCGGGTGGCCATGTGCGCGGACGGCCCGCGCGGACCACTCGGAGAGGTTCGATGGGAATAGCGGTGCAAGCCCAGGACGCGGTCTACGGCCGGGGGGCGGCCGACCTGCACGTACGCCTGGACCATGACGCCGACGGGCAATGGGTGCTCGAAGCCGAGACCCGTACGGACCAGGACGGATCGGTCAGCGAGTGGGCCGACCGCCCGCTCGACCGCGGCCTGTACCGCATCGTGTTCGCCACCGACCCGTACTTCGTCGGGCTCGGGCTGCGGCCGGCGTATCCGGAGATCGTCGTCACCTTCCGCATGGTGGACGAGACCGCCGTGAACCACATCGTCGTGCTGATCTCGCCGCATTTCTCGACCGTCTATTTCGGATCGCTCAGCTGAGGGACAGTGAGGCCGGACATGAAGATCAGCCGCTATCGACCCTTCCCCCGGATGCCGCTCGGCGACCGCGCCTGGCCGGACGCCGTGCTCACCGCGCCGCCGCGCTGGTTGTCCACCGACCTGCGGGACGGCAACCAGGCGCTGCCCAGGCCCATGGACCCCGGCCGCAAGCTGGTGCTGTTCGACCTGCTGGTGGGCATGGGCTACAAGGAGATCGAGGTCGGCTTCCCGGCGGCGAGCCAGGACGACTACGACTTCGTCCGGCTCCTGGTCGAGCGCGACCGCATCCCGGACGACGTGTGCGTGACCGTGCTGACCCAGGCGCGCGACGAGCTGATCGAGCGCACGGTGGAGAGCGTGAGCGGGGCGCCCGGGGCGACGATCCACCTCTACAACGCGACCTCGCCGCTGGCGCGGCGGCTGGTGTTCGGGATGAACCGGGACGAGTGCAAGGACCTGGCGGTCCAGGGAACCCGATTGGTCATGAAATATGCCGATAAATTACTCGAAGAGGGTGATGTTCGGTTTCAGTACTCGCCTGAGCATTTCCACGACACCGAGCCGGACTTCGCGCTGGAGGTCTGCGCGGCCGTCATGGACGTCTGGCAGCCCGGCCCCGACCGGCCGATCATCCTGAACTTCCCGACGACGGTCGAGCGCTCGACGCCCAACGTGTTCGCCGACCAGATCGAGTGGCTGCACCGCAACCTGCCGCACCGCGAGCACGTCTGCCTGTCGGTGCACACGCACAACGACCGCGGCACCGGGGTCGCGGCGGCCGAGCTGGCGATGCTGGCCGGCGCCCAGCGCGTCGAGGGCTGCCTGTTCGGCAACGGCGAGCGGGCGGGCAACGTCTGCCTGGTCACGCTGGGCCTGAACCTGGCCACCCAGGGCGTCGACCCCGGCGTCGACTTCTCCGAGCTCGACCGGGTGCGGCGCGTCGTCGAGGAGTGCACCGGGCTCGCGGTGCCGCCGCGCCACCCGTACGGGGGCGACCTGGTGTTCACCGCCTTCTCCGGCGGGCACCAGGACGCGATCAAGAAGGCGTTCGACGCCATGGACCGGGAGGCGGCCCGTACCGGGAACGACCCGGCGGAGCTGCCGTGGGAGGTGCCGTACCTGCCGGTGGACCCGCGGGACCTGGGGCGCACGTACGAGGCGGTGGTCCGGGTCACCAGCCAGTCGGGCAAGGCGGGACCGGCGTACCTGCTGAACGCCCGGTACGGGATCACGCTGCCGCGCGGGCTCCAGATCGAGCTGGGCCGGGCCGTCCAGGCGATGGCGGAGGCCGGGCAGGGCGAGGTCGAGCCGGAGCGGATCAGGCGGCTGTTCGAGCAGGAGTACCTGCCCCCCGGCGACCCCGGCGGCCTGCCCGGCGACCTCGCCGGGACGGTGGCCACGCTGCACGTCGACGGCGGCGCGTACGGGCGGGCCCGATCCGACACGGCGGCGGCGCTGCGCGCGGCGCTGGAGGCCGAAGGCGTCCGGGTCCGGGCCGTGCACCACCTCGACGGCGCGGCCGGCGCCGCCGGCGGCGAGGTGACCGTCTACGCCCGCTGCGGCCTGGACGGCGGCACGGCGTGGGGCGCCGGCGCCGCGCCCGACGCGGTAGCCGCGGCCCTGGCCGCCGTGGGCACGGCCGTGGCCCGCGCCCGCCGCGCGGACCCGCCGGCCGCCGCACCCGCCCCCGCCCCTGCCCCCGACCTGGCCCTTCCCGAGCCCGGACGCCGGCGCGCGGCCAGGAACCGGCGGCTGATGGCGGGACGATAGAGATCGAATACCACCCCGGCCTAGCGTGAGCGCAACACGACATGTGGGGAGACGGCCATGACTCTCATCGAACGGCAGGAGGAGATGTCCTGCCTGGAGTCGCTCGTCGCCAACGCCATCCTCGGCCGTGGACGGGTCGCGCTGGTCAGCGGACCCGCCGGGACGGGCAAGAGCGCGCTGCTGCGCGCGTTGTCCGAACAGGCCATAGAGCTGGGCGCGCTCGCGGTGACGGCGACAGGATCGCGCATGGAGCAGGACCTGCAACTGGGCCTGCTCCGCCAGCTCATCCAGGACGCCCCCTTGGTCGAGGAGGAGCGCGAACGCTCGGAGAAACTGCTGGCGGAGGGCGTGCGGACCGCGACCGCGGCGCACGCCGACGCCGAGCGGCTGCTCGACCCGCAGGTCGTGCACGCCCTCGTCACGGTGCTGCTCGACCTGTCCGAACGCTGCCCGCTGGTGGTCGTCGTGGACGACGTGCACCACGCCGACCGCACCTCCCTGCTCTGCCTGGCCTACCTGGCGCGGCGGGTGCGCAACGCCCGGATCGTGGCGGTGTTCGCGCTCAACGACCGGCAGGGCACGGACGGGCCGCTAGAGACCGACCTGCTGCGGCTGCCGCACTGCCTGCGTCTGCAGCTCGCCCCGCTCTCCCGCAGGGGCGTGGCCGCGCTGGTGGCGGGCCAGGTGGGGCTCAGCGCGACCGAGCGGTTCGCCGACGAGTGGCACACGATCAGCGGCGGCAACCCGCTGCTGGCCGGCGAACTGGCCGCCGACTACCGCCAGCACCTGCGGGCCGTGGAGGAGCCGCCGCGCGAGCTGGTCGTCGGCGACCGGTTCGTCCGGGCGGTCGAGACGTGCCTGCGGCGCAGCCACCCGCGTACCGTCCGGGTGGCGCAGGGCCTGGCCATTCTCGGCGAGGCCGACGGGCTGGCCGAGATGCTCGAACTGCCCGCCGTGGACGTCAGCAGGGAGCTGCTCACGATCGGCGCGACCGGCCTGCTGCGCGGCGGCGGCTACCGGCACGAGGCGGTGCGCTCGGCGGTGCTGGCCGGCATGGACCTGTCCGAGCGCAAGGAGCTGTACCGCCGCGCCGCCGAGCTGGCCTACACGCGCGGCGTGCGGCCCGGCGTGGTCGCCGACCGCCTGCTCCAGGCCGCCAGGGTCGAGGCGCCGTGGGTGGTGCCGACGCTGGAGGAGGCCGCGCTGGCCGCGCTGCGCAAGGGCGAGGTGGAGTCGGCGGTGGCCTACCTGAAGCTGGCCTGGCGCGAGTGCACCGACGAGCTCCAGCGCTCCAAGCTGATGACCATGCTCGTCCGCGCGGAGTGGCGGATCAACCCGGCCACCCCCGCCGGGCACCTGGACCAGCTCACCGAGGCGCTGCAGAAGGGCAGCCTGCACGGCAGCGACGCCGTCGTGCTGGCCCGCGCGCTGCTGTGGCACGGCCGCTTCGAGGACGCCCGCGACGTGCTGGAGCAGCTCAACCAGGAGGCGTCGGCGTCCGACCACGCGACGCTGGCCGAGCTGGTCGTGGCGCAGCTCTGGCTGCGGGTGACCTGCCCGCCGCTGGCCGCGTACGTGGCCAACCCGCCGCGCGAGCACATCCTGGCCGGGATGGTGTCGGTCGCCGTCAACCGGCGGCTGGAGTCCACGCTCGCGCTGGCCGAGGTGCTCACCCACGGCCCGCGCGAGCACAACCTCGACGCCGTCGAGCGCATCCTGGAGGGCGAGCGGCTGGACGAGATGTCCCTGGACGTCGTGGAGAACTCGCTGCTGGCCCTCACCTACGCCGGGCGCTGCGAGCGCGCGGCGCCGCTGTGCGACCTGTTCGGCGACGAGGCGGCGGCAAGGCAGGCGCCGAGCCGCCGGGCCCGGCTGGCGGCCATCCGGGCCGAGATCGCGATCCGCCAGGGCGACATGCCCGCCGCCGAGCGGCACGCCCGCATCGCGCTGGACACGATCCCGATGAGCAGCTGGGGCGTGGCCATCGGCGGCCCGCTGGCCAGCCTGGTCATCGCGCTGACCGCGATGGGCCGGCACGAGGCCGTGCGCGACCCGCTGGACCGGCCGGTCGCCGAGGCCATGTTCCAGACCCGCTACGGCCTGCACTACCTGTACGCCCGCGGCCGCTACAACCTGGCCGGCGAGTCGTTCGTGGCCGCCCTGCACGACTTCCTGCGCTGCGGCGAGCTGGTGACGGCCTGGGGCCTGAACAACCCGGCGCTGATCCCCTGGCAGGCCGACGCGGCCGAGGCGTGCCTGCGGATGGGCCAGACCGAGGAGGCCAGGGAGCTGATCAAGGCCCACCTGGACGGCTGCGGCCCCGGCGCCTACCGGGGACGCGGCATCGGGATGCGGCTCAAGGCGGCCGTCTCCGAGCCGGCCCGCCGTCCGGCGCTGCTGCGCCAGGCGGTGGAGTACCTCCAGCTCGCCGGCGACCGGTACGAGCTGGCCAGGGCCCTGTTCGACCTGGTGGAGGCGTACGAGGCGCTGGGCGAGTTCCGGCGGGCCCGCACGGTGGCCGGACGGGCGCAGGCGGCGGCCCTGGAGTGCGGGGCCGAGCCGATGATCGGCGCGCTCAGCCGGGCGGCGGACGCGGACGGCGCGCCGTCCCCCCTGCCGGGCGACCTGATCGGCGTGCTGAGCGTCGGCGAGCGCCGGGTCGCCGCGCTGGCGGCGGCCGGTTACAGCAACCGCGAGATCGCGGCCAAGCTCTACATCACGATCAGCACCGTCGAGCAGCACCTGACCCGCACCTACCGCAAGCTGAACATCCGCCGCCGGGCCGACCTCCCGCTCGTGGTGGAGTTCGACGACACCGCCCAATCCTGACCGCCCGATCCTGACCGCCCGATCCTGACCGCCCGATCCTGACCCGTGCCGACCCGGTCCGGCGAGCCTTCCGCCGCCGGACCGGGTTCACCCGTGCTCACCTGTGCTCCCGGTGGGCACCGGGCATGCAGGAAGTTGCGGCCGCGCGGGCCCGCGGGCGAGCGTCGAAGGCATGGAACTCACCGTGGTGCGGGGGCAGGCGACCCCCGAGGAACTCGAAGCGGTCGTCGCGGCGGTCTTCCGCCGCCTGGCCGAGGCGGCCGAGCGCGAGGCGTCGGCGTGGTCGGACCCGTCCGTGTTGGTGCGCAGCCCGCTGCCCGGCGGTGGCGGCGACTGGCGGCTGGCGGCCTGGGCGAGCTGACCCGGGTCTTCACGGTACTGGAGGAGGAGCACACCATGTCGTCTCTGCTCGGTTCGCTGCGCCGGCTCGTGCTGGCGCCATCCCTGGCCGACGTGACCTTCGGCGCACGCGGCTTCCCCGTCGTCCCCTCGGCGCTCACCGGCCGTCTGGAGGCCATCCCGCAGGCCGTCGTGTGCGGCTTCGAGTGGGGCATCGACGTCCGCGACCAGTGGGAGATCGAGCGCCGCCTGTCCCTGGTGGACGTCGAGCAGCGCGGCTTCGCCTACGAGGGCGCGACGATGGCCTTCACCGTGCTGGACGCCATGGGCGGCGGGCGCGGGCGGCGTACCCGGGACCTGCTCATGGGCCCGGGGCAGCCGCACATCTTCCTGGCCTACATCGGCATCGGCTTCGCCATGGCCCGGCTGCCGCGGGTGTTGTGGAAGAAGGTGCTGCCCGACCTGGACGGCACCCCGTACCACCCGGTGATGAGCTGGCTGGCCGTGGACGGGTACGGCTTCGACCTGGCCTACTTCCACACCCGCCGGTACGTCGACGGGCAGCAGGTGCCGGCCCCCTACCCCTGGCAGGGCAACGCGGCCTACTTCCCGCGCGCCGTGGACCAGGGCGTCGGCCGGGCGTTGTGGTTCATCCACGGCGGCAGGCCGGGCGACGTGGCCGCGGCGGTGCGCGCGTTCGCCGCGGGGCGGCAGGCGGACCTGTGGAGCGGGGTCGGGCTGGCGGCCACGTTCGCCGGGTGCGCGGCGGGCGCGGCGGCGGTGCTGCGCGAGGAGGCCGGGGAGCACCGGGGCGAGCTGGCCCAGGGCTCGGTGTTCGCGACCAAGGCCCGGCACTACTCGGGGTTCGTCCCGGAGCATTCGGCGGCCACGGGCGCGGTGCTGACCGGGCTCGACGTGGCCGGCGCGGTCGCGCTGGCCGACGAGAGCGAAGTCGCCGCGGGCACCTCGGAACGCGTCCCGGATTACGAGCTGTGGCGCGCCAGGGTGCGCGCGCATTTCGCGGCCGAGGCCGAGCTCCCGGCCCGCTGAGCGTTTCCCGGAATAAGCACGTCATTCGCTTTCGCACGCCCAAAAATGAGCCTCCTAGCTGAGCAAACCCGAAGTTGTCCGGCCACCGGGCGGCATGTGTCAATGAAATTGGATTGTTCGGGCTATAAGCGGCGGAGGCTCAATTGGCAAGCGCATTGCGGTCACTGAGACGCAGAATTCTGGTGCCGGACGTCGGCGAGACGAAAGTCGAAACGCGCGGCTTCTGGGTGAAGAACGCGGCGTCCACCGAATTACTGGAGACGGTCGGCGAATACTTTCTCGCCGGTTACGCCCACGCCGTGGAGTCACGCACCGTCGCCGAGGCCGAGGACCGGCTCGAAGAGGTGCCCGCCCGCTTCCGCGGCTTCGCCTACGAGGGCGCGGGCATGGGCTTCGCCATCCTGGACTGCATGACCTTCGGCGACCTGCGCCGGGTCAACGCCTGCCTCCAGGGACGCGGGCACCACCACAACTACATGATCTACGTGGGGATCGGCTGGGCCATGGCCCGGCTCCCCCGCTTCCTGTGGCCCAAGCCCCGGCTGCTGGACCCGCTGCTGCTGTGGCTGGTCCACGACGGGTACGGCTTCCACCAGGCCTACTTCCACACCGACCGGTACGTGCACCAGCAGGTGCGCGAACCCCGCTTCTCCTGGCCGGCCGGCCAGGAGGACTACGCGGCCCACGCCCTCGACCAGGGCATCGGCCGCGCCCTGTGGTTCGTCGCCGGCACCAGCGCCGAGCGGGCGGTCACGCTGCTCGAACGGTTCCCCGAGTCCCGCCACGCCGACCTCTACGCCGGCCTCGGCCTGGCCGCCACCTACGCGGGCGGCGCCGACGACGCCGAGCTGCGGTGGCTGCGCGAGCGCGCCGGAGCGCACCGGGGGCCGCTGGCCCAGGGCAGCGTGTTCGCCGCCGAGGCCAGGATCCGCGCCGGGCTGCTCTTCCCGCACACCGAGTCGGCCGTGGGCGTTCTCTGCGGCACCACGGCGGAGCAGGCGGCCGAGGTGAGCCGCGTGACCCGCCCCACCGCGACAGCACAGGACTCGCCGCCCGCCTATGAGGCGTGGCGCCGGCGTATCGCCGAGACGTTCGTCTTCCATGGAGGTGTTCCCTCGTGAGCTCGGTAGCCGCGTGGTTGCGCAAGCAGGCGGCCGGAGTCGCCGCACTCGCGCTGATGATCGCCGTCTTCGCGATCGGCCACCCGACCTTCGCCTCCGACGCGACCAAGGCCGAGATGGCCGGCGCGTACGGCTTCAAGTCCCTGGCGATCGCGATGCCGGGCGGCGGCCCGGCCAAGACCGTCCGCAAGGTGAACCAGGCCTACAAGCACATCGACGCCTGGATCTCCTCGGTGGGGGCCGCGATCGCGCTGAACGACCTCGACGGCAACGGCAGGGACGACGACCTGGTGATCGTGGACCCGCGTACCGACCAGGTGGTCCTCACCCCGGCGCCGGTCGAGGGCGGCGGCGAGCGGTACCGGCCGTTCGCGCTGTCGCTCGGCTCGCTGCCGGTCACCGACGCGATGGCGCCCATGGGCGCGGTGCCCGCCGACTACAACGACGACGGCCGCACGGACCTGCTGGTCTACTGGTGGGGCCGCACGCCCACGCTGCACCTGCAGCGGCCGACCGCGGCCCGGTTCGAGGCCGCCGCCTTCGACGCGGCCGAGCTGGTGCCCAACGCGGGCGGCGCGAAGTACACCGGCGAGGTGTGGAACAGCAACGTCGCGACCGTCGCCGACTTCGACGGTGACGGCAGGCAGGACATCTTCGTCGGCAACTACTTCCCCGACGGCAGCCCGGTCCTCGACAGCCGCGTGGACGGCGGCGTGCAGATGAACCACTCGCTGTCCAAGGCCGTCAACGGCGGCCGGGACTACTTCTTCCGCGGCACCGGCAACGGCGGCTTCACCCGCCTGGACGGCGTGCTGCCGCCGGACGTGTCCACCGGCTGGGAGCTCGGCGCGACCAGCGCCGACCTGGACGGCGACGGCCTGCCCGAGCTGCTGCTGAACAACGACTTCGGGCCCGACCACCTGCTCTACAACACCTCCTCCCCCGGCAGGATCACGTTCTCCCCCACCGTCGGGACGCACGAGATCGGCGTGCCGAAGTCGAAGGTGCTCGGCGAGGACTCCTTCAAGGGCATGGGCTCGGACGCCGGCGACCTCAACCACGACGGCGTCCTGGACTTCTTCGTCAGCAACATCACCACCCCGTACGGCATCCAGGAGAGCAACTTCACGTTCCTGTCCACCGTCAAGACCCAGGCCGAGCTGCGCGAGAAGCTGCGGCAGGGCAAGGCGCCGTGGAAGGACCTCAGCGCCGAGCTGCGCACCGCCTGGTCCGGCTGGGGCTGGGACCCGAAGATCGAGGACTTCGACAACGACGGCGAGAACGAGATCGTCCAGGCGACCGGGTTCGTCAAGGGCGACGTCAACCGCTGGCCGCCGCTGCAGGAGCTGGCCGCCGCCAACGACGGCGTGACCAGCAACCCCAAGTCGTGGCCGAACGTCACCGAGGGCGGCGACATCGCCGGCGCGCAGACGCTGGCCTTCTTCGCCAAGGGCCCCGACGGCCGCTACGCCAACCTGTCGGAGCAGCTCGGCCTGGCCGTGCCCGTGCCGACGCGCGGCATCGCGACCGGGGACGTCAACGGCGACGGCCTGATCGACTTCGCGGTGGCCCGCCAGTGGGAGGCCCCCGCCTTCTACCTCAACACCAGCCGGTCGGCCGGCTCGTTCCTCGGGCTGCGCCTGCTGCACGACACCCCCTCCGCGGCCGGCCCGCTGCCCGCCGCCGGATCGCCGGTGATCGGCGCGACGGTGACCGCCACCACGCCCGACGGCCGCTCCTTCATGGGCCGCGTGGACGGCGGCAGCGGCCACTCCGGCAAGCGCGCGCACGCGGTGCACATCGGCCTCGGCGCGAACGTCACCGGCCCCGTGCGGGTCAAGCTGAGCTGGCGCGATCGCGCCGGACAGCGGCACCAGCAGGAGCTCACGCTCACCCCCGGCTGGCACACCCTCCAGCTCGGCTCGCAAGCGAAGGAGAAGTGACGGCATGGCCGACAAGACGATCACCCCGCCACGTCACGATCCCAAAGTGATCACGGCGCTGCGCCGGTTCGCGATCTCGATCACCATCTTCAACATCCTCGGCTACACCGTGCTGGGCTTCGAGCAGCCGTGGTCGTGGCCGTTCGTGGCGCTGGCCACCGGCTACACCGTGGAGATCATCCTTGAGGTGATCGGCGCCCGTCAGGAGGGCCGCGCGCCGCGCTTCCTCGGCAACGGGCCGCGCGGGCTGATGGAGTTCCTCTATCCCGCGCACATCACCTCCATCGCGCTCAACATGCTGATCTACGTCAACGACCAGGTGCTGGTCATGATGTTCGGCGTGACCGTCGCGGTGGGCGCCAAGTGGGTGCTCAAGGCGCCGGTGCGCGGGCGGATGCGGCACTTCATGAACCCGTCCAACTTCGGCATCGCGATCATCCTGCTGCTGCTGCCGTGGGCCAGCATCGCGCCGCCGTACCACTTCACGGAGAACGTCGACAACCCGATCGACTGGATCATCCCGGGGATCATCATCATCGGCGGGACCATGATCAACGGGAAGCTGACCGGCCGCATGTGGCTGATCGGCGGATGGGTGGGCGTCTTCGCCCTCCAGGCCGTGGTGCGCGGGCTGATCATCGACGACATCTCCATCCTCGGCGGGTTGTCGATGATGACCGGGGTGGCGTTCATCCTGTTCACCAACTACATGATCACCGACCCGGGCACGAGCCCGTCCAGGCCGCTGTCCCAGGTCGCCTTCGGCGGCGGCGTGGCCGTGGTGTACGGCCTGCTCATGGGGATGAACATCCCGTACGGGATCTTCTTCGCCACGGCGGCGGTCTGCCTGATCCGCGGCGGCTTCCTGTGGGCGCTGCACATCGTGAACAAGGCGCGCGAGCTCGACGCCGCCAGGGTCAGCGCAGCCGCCGCCCAGGCGCTGCAGCACGCGCGGGAAGAGGTCGCGAAGGCATGACGAGGATCGCGATCGTCGGCATGGCCTGCCGGTACCCGGACGCCGCCTCTCCCCGGGAGCTGTGGGAGAACGCGGTGGCCGGCCGCCGGGCCTTCCGCCGGCTCCCGGACGAGCGCATGCGGCTGGAGGACTACTGGGACCCCGATCCCGCAGCGCCGGACCGCTTCTACGCCAAGACCGCCGCGGTCATCGAGGGCTACGCCTTCGACCGGGTGGCACACAAGATCGCCGGCAGCACGTACCGGTCGACCGACCTGGCCCACTGGCTGGCCCTGGACATGGCCGGCCGGGCCCTGGCCGACGCCGGGTTCGCCGGCGGCGAGGGGCTGCCGCGCGAGCGCACCGGGGTCGTCGTGGGCAACACGCTCACCGGCGAGTTCACCCGCGCGAACGTGCTGCGGCTGCGCTGGCCGTACGTGCGGCGCACCCTGGCCGCGGCCCTGAAGGAGCAGGGCTGGGACGACGAGCGCCTGGCCGCGTTCCTGGCCGACTACGAGGTGGCCTACAAGAGCCCCTTCCCGCCGGTGGACGAGGACACGCTGGCGGGCGGGCTGTCCAACACGATCGCCGGGCGCATCTGCAACCACTTCGACCTCAACGGCGGCGGCTACACCGTGGACGGCGCCTGCTCCTCGTCCCTGCTGTCGGTGGTGACGGCCGGCAAGGCGCTGGCCGACCACGACGTGGACGTGGCCGTCGCGGGCGGCGTGGACCTGTCCATCGACCCGTTCGAGGTGATCGGGTTCGCCAAGACCGGCGCGCTGGCCAAGAGCGACTTCCGCCTCTACGACCGGCACTCCAACGGCTTCTGGCCCGGCGAGGGCTGCGGCATCGTCGTGCTGATGCGCGAGGAGGACGCGCTGGCCGCCGGGCGGCGGATCTACGCCACGATCGCCGGCTGGGGCGTCTCCTCCGACGGCAAGGGCGGGATCACCCGTCCGGAGGTGAGCGGCTACCTGCTCGCGATGCGCCGCGCGTACGACAAGGCCGGGTTCGGCCCCGAGACCGTCGAGCTGTTCGAGGGCCACGGGACGGGCACGGCGCTCGGCGACGCGACCGAGCTCACGGCCCTGTCGCGGGCCAGGGCCACGGCCGCGCGGCCGGCCGCGGTCGGCTCGATCAAGGGCATGATCGGCCACGCCAAGGCGGCGGCGGGCGTGGCGGGCCTGATCAAGGCGGCCATGGCCGTGCACGAGCAGGTGCTGCCGCCGACCATCGGATGCGTCGACCCGCACCAGGTGCTCACCGACGAGGGCGCCACGCTGCGGGTGCTGCGCACGGCCGAGCCGTGGCCGCAGGGCGCGCCGCTGCGCGCGGCGGTGACCGCCATGGGCTTCGGCGGCATCAACACGCACGTGGTGCTGGAGAACACCGGCCCGCGCCGGCGGGTGTCCAGCCGGGTCAAGGCGCTGGCCGCCGCGTCCCAGGACGCGGAGCTGTTCCTGCTGGACGGCGGCACCTGGGACGAGCTGCGCGGCCTGGTGTCGGAGCTGCTCGACTTCGTGCCCAAGGTGTCCTACGGCCAGCTCGCCGACCTGGCCGCCACGCTGCGCGGGCGGCTGCGCGGCCTGCCGTTCCGGGCGGCCGTGGTGGTCTCCTCGCCCGACGACGCCGTACGGCAGCTCACCCGCGTGCTGACGGCGCTGGAGTCCGGCGAGAACGCGCTGTCCACCCCCGACGGCAAGGCGTTCCTCGGCCGAGCCTCGGCACGGCCGCGGATCGGCTTCCTCTTCCCCGGGCAGGGCTCGGGCCGCGGGACCGACGGCGGCGCGCTGGCCAGGCGCTTCGCCGACGTCGCCGAGGTGTACGCCACGGCGGCGCTGCCCGCCGACGGCGACATGGCGGCCACCGAGGTCGCCCAGCCGCGCATCGTCACCGGCTCGATGGCGGGCCTGCGCGCGCTGTCGCTGCTCGGCATCGAGGCGGACGCGGCCGTCGGGCACAGCCTGGGCGAGCTGTCGGCCCTGCACTGGGCGGGCGCGATGGACGAGGACGCGCTGCTGCGCGTGGCGACCAAGCGCGGCCGGGCGATGCGGGAGCGCAGCGAGCCGGGCACGATGGCCGGCGTGCGGGCCGCGCCGGAGACCGTGCCGGCGCTGGTGGGCGACCTGCCGGTGGTGATCGCCGGGTACAACGGGCCGCTCCAGACCGTCGTCGCCGGGCCGGTGGCGGCGGTGGAGGAGGCCGGCCGCCGGGCCGAGCGCGCCGGGCTCACCTGGACCAGGCTGAACGTCTCGCACGCCTTCCACTCGCCGCTGGTCGCCCCGGCGGCCGAGGCGCTGGCCGGATACCTGGCGGAGGAGCGGTTCGGGCCGGTCGCCCGGCGGGTCGTCTCCACCGTCACCGGGGACGACCTGGCCGCCGGGACTGACGTCCCGGCGCTGCTGCACCGGCAGATCACCGCGCCCGTGCTGTTCGCCCAGGCGCTGGCCGCCGTGGCCGCGGACGCGGACCTGCTGGTCGAGGTGGGCCCCGGCCGGGTGCTCAGCAGGCTGGCGGCCGAGCTGACCGACGTGCCGGCCGTCGCGCTGGACACCGACAGCGAGTCGCTGGCCGGGCTGCTCGGCGTGGCCGGCGCCGCGCACGTGGCGGGCGTGCCCGTCGCCTGCGAGGAGCTGTTCCACGGGCGGCTGGTCAAGCCGCTGGAGATCGGCGCGGCGTTCTCGTTCTTCACCAGCCCGGCCGAGCAGGCGCCGCAGGTGCGCGTCAAGGCCGCCGCCCCGCAGCCGGCGGAGCGGGCGGCCGAGCCGGACGGCGGCGCGAACGGCGGGACGGCGGCGAAGCCCGGCGAGTCGACGGTCGAGCTGCTGCGGCGGCTGGCCGCCGAACGCGCCGAGCTGCCGCTGGAGATGGTGACCGAGGACAGCAAGCCGCTGGACGAGCTGCACCTCAGCTCGGTCACCGTCATGCACATCATCGACCAGGCCACCCAGCATCTGGGCGTGCCCGCGGGCATGGCGCCGGCCAACGTCGCCACCGCGACGCTCCAGGAGCTGGGCGAGGCCCTGGACCGGCTGGCCGCGCAGCCGCGCGCGCAGTCGGCCCGGGGCGTGGCGGGCGCGGCGCCGTGGGTGCGCCCGTTCGCCGTGGACCTGGACGAGCAGCCGCTGCCCCGGCGGACGGCCGAGGAGCGCGCGGGGTCGTGGCAGGTGTTCGCGCCCGCCGGTGCGCCCCTGGCGGGGCCGCTGCGCGAGGCACTCGAAGGGGAGAAGATCGGTTCCGGTGTCCTGGTGTGCCTACCCGCGCGGTGCGCGGCCGACGACCTGGAGCAGGCGCTGCTCGGCGCCAAGGCGGCGCTGGCCGGCGGGCCGGGCACCCGGCTCGTCCTGGTCCAGCACGGCCGGGGCGCGGCGGGCCTGGCCAAGACGTTCCACCTGGAGAGCGGCCTGCCCACCACGGTCGTGCACCTGCCGCAGGACGCGCCGCAGGCCGCCGCCTGGGTAGCGGCGGAGGCGGCGGCCACGACGGCCTTCTGCGAGGTGCACTACGACGCCGCCGGCGTGCGGCGGGTGCCGACGCTGCGGGCGCTGCCGTACCGGCAGGAGCGGGCGGAGGAGCCGCTGACCGGCTCCGACGTGCTGCTGGTGACCGGCGGCGGCAAGGGCATCACAGCCGAGTGCGCCATGGCCATGGCGGGTGGGGCGAAGGTGGCCGTGCTCGGCCGCTCCGACCCCGCCCAGGACGAGGAGCTGGCCGCGAACCTGCGGCGCATGGCCGCGACCGGGCTCACCGTCCACTACGCCAGGGCCGACGTCACCGACGCCGCCCAGGTGCGGGCGGCCGTGGCCGCGGCCGAGCAGGCGCTCGGGCCGGTGACCGCCGTCCTGCACGGCGCCGGGCGCAACGAGCCCGAGGGCATCGCCGGGCTGGACATGGACGCCTTCCGCCGCACGTTCGCCCCCAAGGTGGACGGCCTGCGCAACGTGCTGGAGGCGGTGGAGCCCGGACGGCTGCGGCTGCTGGTGACGTTCGGCAGCATCATCGGCCGGGCGGGCCTGCACGGCGAGGGCCACTACGCGACCGCCAACGAGTGGCTGGCCGACCTGACCCGCGAGGCGGGCGAGCGGCACCCCGGCTGCCGGGCGATCTGCATGGAGTGGTCGGTCTGGTCCGAGGTCGGCATGGGCGAGCGGCTGTCGGTCGTGGACCGGCTGGTCGAGCAGGGCATCACGCCGATCCCGGTGGACCGGGGCGTGGAGATCATGCGCCGCCTGGTGAGCGACCCCGACGCGCCCGGCGTCGTGGTGATCAGCGGGCGCACCGAGGGCATCCACACCGTGCGCCGGGAGGAGCCGGAGCTGCCGCTGCTGCGCTTCGTCGGCGCGCCGCTGGTCCGCTACCACGGCGTGGAGCTGGTCAGCGAGGTCGAGGTGAACGCCGGGACCGACCTGTACCTGGCCGATCACCTGCTGGACGGCAACCTGCTGTTCCCGGCGGTGTTCGGGCTGGAGGCCATGGCTCAGGTGGCGTACGCGGCCACCGGCCGTCCCGGGGCGCCCGTCGTGGAGCAGGCGGAGTTCGTCCGGCCGATCATCGTGCCGCCCGACGGGAGCACCACGCTCCGGGTGGCGGCGACGGTCACCGGGCACGACACGGTCGCGGTCGCCATCCGCAGCCAGGAGACCGGCTTCGACGTCGACCATTTCACGGCCGTGCTGCGCCTGGACGCCGGCGCCCCGCCCGCCGGCCCGCCCGAGCAGTCCGGCGACGAGTTGCCGCCGGTCGCGCTGGACCCCGACACCCAGCTCTACGGCGAGGTGCTCTTCCAGGGCAGGCGTTTCCAGCGGCTGCGCCGCTACCACCGGGCCGCGGCCCGCGAGGTGGACGCCGACCTGCAGGTGGCGCAGGAGTGCGACTGGTTCGCCGGGTTCCTCCCGCCGGACCTGCTCCTGGGCGACCCCGGCATGCGGGACGCGCTGATGCACGGCAACCAGGTGTGCGTGCCCGACGCCACCCTGCTGCCGACCGGCATCGAACGCGTGCACCCGGCCGGGGCCGCGCTGTCCGGCGCGGACGAGGTGCGCTACTGCGCCTCCGAGCGGTCCAGGGACGGCGACGCCTACGTCTACGACGTCGCGGTCCGGACGAAGGACGGCGAGGTCGTCGAACGCTGGGAGGGGCTGCGGTTGCAGGCCGTGCGGAAGAAGGGCGGGGCCGGTCCGTGGGCGGCGCCGCTGCTCGGCCCGTACCTGGAGCGCACGCTGGAGGACCTGACGGGCGCGCGGGTCGCGGTCGTCGTGGAGCCGGGCGAGGGCACCGGCGACCTGGCCGTGGCCCGGCTCGGCGCGGCTGAGGGCACGGCGGAGGGTGTGCGGACGGTGTCGGCGCACGTGCCGGGACTGACGGTGTGCGTGGCCGCCCCCGGGCCGCTGTCCTGCGCCGTCGAGCCCGTCACCCCCGCCGGGCCCGGCGACCCGGGCGACCGGGACGACGGGGACGACGGACGGCACGCGCTCGCCGGCGAGATCGCCGCGGCCTCCGGGGAGGACGCGGACACCGCCCGCGCCCGCGCCCGCGCCGCACTCGCCTGCCTGCGCACCACAGGCACGGAAGGGGGCACGGCGGCGGGCACGGACGCGCCGCTCGCGGTCACCCGGGCCGCGGCCGACGGATGGGTGGTCCTGACCGGCGGCGGCGCGGCCGTGGCCACGCTCGCCACCCGGGTGCACGGCCTGCCCGCCCCCGTCGTCGTCGCGATCCGCACCGAAGGGCGGTCCTAGCCCATGGGCACCTACTACGAGTACCTGCACACGGTCGGCTTCGAGGAGACCAACCTCGTCGGCAACGTCTACTACGTCAACTACCTGCGCTGGCAGGGACGCTGCCGGGAGATGTTCCTCATGGAACGGGCCCGCGACGTGCTCGCCGACCTGCAGGACGACCTCAAGCTGTTCACCCTCAAGGTCGACTGCGAGTTCTTCGCGGAGATCACGGCCTTCGACCAGCTGTCCATCCGGATGCGCCTGATCGAGCTGGCGCAGACGCAGATCGAGTTCGGCTTCGACTACGTCCGGGTCACCCCGGGCGCCCCCGAGGTCCTCGTCGCCCGCGGCAGGCAGCGAGTGGCCTGCATGCGGGGGCCGAACACCAAGACCGCGCCGGCGAGGGTCCCCGAGCCCCTGGTCAGGGCGCTCGAACCGTACCTGGCCTAGAACCCGGACCCAGGAGGTCACCGTGCAACTCCACTCATCGGCCCCGGCGCCGCAGGTCGCGGACGCCAAGGCGCTGCGCGACGCGTTCGGGGCGTTCGCCACCGGCGTCACCGTGATCACCACCGGCGGCGAGGTCCCGCACGCCATGACGGCCAACTCCTTCACCTCGGTCTCGCTCGACCCGCCGCTGCTGCTGGTGTGCGTCGGCAAGGGCGCGGTGATGCACCAGTGCATCACCGCGGCCACGTCGTTCGGGGTGTCGGTGCTGGCCGGGCACCAGGAGGCCGAGGCGCGGCACTTCGCCGACCGCTACCGGCCGCTCGGCCTGGCCCAGTTCGCCGACGTCGAGGTGACGCCGGGCGAGGTCACCGGGGTGCCGCTCATCGCGGGCGCGGCGGCCCGTTTCGAGTGCCGGGTCTGGCGCGCCTACGACGGCGGCGATCACACGATCTTCGTCGGCGAGGTGCTGTCCCTGAGCCGGCGGGACGACTGCGACGGCCTGCTGGTCTACCGGGGCCGTTTCGGCGAGACCTCCCCCGCCCTTCAGGGGGTGTCGGCGTGACCACACTGGGCACCCGCCCGGTGGCGCTGGGCGGCCGCGTGCCGCCCGGCCCGCCGCCCTGGGCGGCGCCCGTCCTGTACCGGCGGCTGGTCGGCGACCGGCTCGCGCTGCTGTCGAAGGCGACCGCCCGGTACGGCGACGCGGTGCGCATGACGATCGGCCCGAAGAGCATCTACCTGTTCAACCATCCCGACCACGCCAAGCACGTCCTGGCCGACAACAGCGGCAACTACCTCAAGGGCATCGGCCTGGCCGAGGCCCGGCGGGTGATCGGCGACGGGCTGCTGACCAGCGACGGCGAGCGGTGGCGGCAGCAGCGCAGGACCATCCAGCCGCTGTTCCAGAACAAGCGGCTGGCCCAGCAGGACACCGTGCTGGCCGAGGAGGCCGGCCGCCTGGTCGAGCGGCTGCGGGCCCGGGTGGGCGGCGGGCCCGTGGACGTGGCCGGGGAGATGACCGGCCTGGCGCTCGGGGTGCTCGGCCGCACCCTGCTCGACGCCGACCTCGGCGCGCACGGCTCGATCGGGCACGCCTTCGAGGGCGTCCAGGACCAGGCCATGTTCGAGATGGTGACGCTGGCCATGGTGCCGTTGTGGCTGCCGCTGCCGCTGCACCTGCGGTTCCGCCGGTCCCGGCGGGAGTTGTACCGGGTCGTGGACCTGCTGGTGGCCGAGCGGCTGGCGAACCCGACCGGCGGCGGCGACCTGCTGTCCCTGCTGATCGAGTCCACCGGGCTGCGGAAGGACCCGCGGGCCGCCCGGCAGCGCCTGCGCGAGGAGCTGGTCACGGTGCTGCTGGCCGGGCACGAGACCACCGCCAGCACCCTGTCGTGGGCCTTCCACCTGCTGGACCGGCATCCGGAGGTGCGCGAGCGGGTGCGGGCGGAGGCCGTCTCGGTGCTGGGCGACCGGCCGCCGGTGTACGAGGACCTGCGCAGGCTGACCTACACGGCGGCGGTGCTGGAGGAGGTCATGCGGCTGTACCCGCCGGTGTGGGCGCTGACCCGGGTGGCGCGGGAGGACGACGAGGTGGGCGGGTACCGGGTCCCGGCGGGGGCGGACGTGCTCATCAGCCCGTACACGCTGCACCGGCATCCGGCGTACTGGCGGGAGCCGGACGCGTTCCGTCCCGAGCGGTTCGAGCCGGGCGCGCCCGCCGACCGGCCGCGGTACGCCTACATCCCCTTCGGCGCGGGCCCGCGCTTCTGCGTGGGCAACCACCTGGGGATGATGGAGGCCACGTTCGTGCTGGCGATGGTCACCCGGGAGCTGCGGCTGACCGGGCTGCCCGGCCGGCGGGCGGTCCCGGAGGCCATGTTGTCGCTGCGGGTGCGCGGCGGCTTGCCGATGACGGTGAGCCCGGCCTAGGGACCGGAGGTCACGCAAGGGCCCGCGGACGTCGTCCGCGGGCCCTTCCGCACGTGCCGCCCCCTCCTGTCAGGTGTGGGTGTCGGTCCAGGCGAGCAGGTCGCGCAGGGCGAGCAGGACGGGCGGGTCGAGCGCGTTCATGGGACGCAGCCGCAGGTCGGCGCGCTCGCTGCCGCCGCCGCCCACCTCGATCGGCCCGATCCGCGCGATGCACGTCGCGGCGTCACCCTGGGGCGGGTGGTGCACGGCGTCCTCGCGGGACTCGGCCACGGACTGGGCGATCAGGTACCAGCTGCCCTTGGGCACGTTCTCCAGCACGTACGGGCCGGGCCGGTCGATCAGGGTGAAGCTCGCCGGTCTGCCCTCCAGGATCTGGCCGGGGAACACGCCGGCGAACACCGGCCGGTCGGCCAGCGGCGAGGTCACGACGCCGTGCAGGGTCGCCGCCGGGCCGCCGAACGCGCGCTCCCCGCCGGCCAGGTCCGCCGCCGTGACGCTCAGGAACTGCCGGTACCTGCTCGGCGACAGGCCCACGCTGTGGGTGAAGCGCGAGCTGAAGGTGCCCACGCTGGAGTAGCCGACCTGGTGGCTGATGTGCGTGATGCTGAGCGAGGTGGACACGAGCAGGCGTTTGGCCTCGCGCAGCCGCACCGCGGACAGGAACCGTCCAGGGGACAGCCCGGTCACGCGCTGGAAGACGCGCGAGAAGTGGAACTTGCTGAACATCGCGGTCCGCGCCATGTCGTCAATGGTGAGCTGCTCGCCGTGGTTCTCCTGCATGCTCTCGATGACCCGCAGGACCGCTCGTTCGATGACGTCGTCCATATGGTCTCCCGGAACCCGGAAGCCCTCGGGCGCGCGTCCCCCGTCGATTCTCCGGCCGGAGAATTCCCGGGGGGCGCGACGATTCCTCGGCGCTCCGGATGCATTGCCTTTCGGTTGCCACCTGGTACACGCTCTCGGGCGCGCAGTACGCTGCATGACAAATCGCCCTTTTTTGGGAAATCTTCGGAAACCTCGGCAATTTCTCTGAGAATGCGATTTTTATCGGGCCCATTCGCGGCGGGGGGCCGGCAGCAGTTGCCTGAGCGCCCGGCCGTCGCGGTGGTGCGGACGCCGCTCGTGCGGGTAGCCGAGCGAGACCTCCTCGAAGCGCACCCCGTCGTGCCAGCTCGTGCCCGGGATGTGCAGGTGGCCGTAGACGACCGCGGCGGCGCGGAAGCGCAGGTGCCAGTCGGCCGTCTGCTCGGTGCCGCACCACTGCGCCAGCGCCTGGTGCCGCAGCACCCGGGTGGGGGCGCGCAGCAGCGGGAAGTGGTTGACCAGGACCGTGGGCAGGGCCGGGTCGAGCGCGTCCAGCCGCAGCTCGCTCTCGCGCACCCGGGCCCGGCACCACGCCTGCCTGCTGGGATAGGGCTCGGGATGCAGCAGGAACTCGTCCCTGCACACCACCCCCTGTTCGCGGGCCAGGCCGAGCGCCTGCTCCCGGGTGGTGCCGGGCGGGCGGAAGCTGTAGTCGTACAGCAGGAACAGCGGGACGACGGCCACCGGGCCGCCCTCCCCCGTCCAGACCGCGTACGGGTCCTCGGGCGTGAGCACGCCGAGACGCCGGCAGATCTGCACCAGGCGCCGGTAGCGCTCCTCGCCGCGCAGGCCGGGGTCGCCGGGCGTGGTCCACAGCTCGTGGTTGCCCGGGGCCCACACCACCTTGGCGAAGCGCTCGGCGAGCAGGCCGAGCGTGCGCTCGAAGGCGTCCAGCCGCTCGGCGACGTCCCCCGCCACCAGCAGCCAGTCGTCCTCGGTGCGCGGGCGCAGCTTCTCGACGGCCGCCCAGTTCTCGGGAAATCCGACGTGGAGGTCGCTGATCGCCAGTAATGCCGCACCGGAGGCGCTCACGCCGCGAGCGTATGCGCGCGAGAACGACCGGGAAGCGCACGGCGAGAAAAACAGGGGTCCCACAGGAGCGAATAGGGGGTGGCGGCGGAGCCTTTGTGGATAAGGGCGTGGGGGCGTCCGTTAGGGGTTGTTGCGGCGCACCGCGCATTCAATTCTGAGCATGCCGAAGAAAGCGGAAATTGCACGGCCGTGTTCCGGGGGTGAGGGTGATGGCCGATGTACGGGGGCAGGAATTCGCTGATTTCGCGCGGGAGGCCAGGCCCATGCTGCGCCGGGTGGCCTTCCGGCTCTCCGACGACTGGCACGAGGCCGACGACCTCGTCCAGCGCACCCTGCTGGCGCTGCACCGGCACTGGGACGGCCTCGACCGGCGCGACCGCGCCGAGGCGTACGCGCGGCAGATCATGCGGCGGCTGCTCATCAGCGACCGCAGGTCGCTGCGCTGGTCGCGGGAGGTGCTCAGCGGCGCGCCGCCCGACGCGGCCGCGGCGCTGGACCCCTACGACCTGGTGGGCGAGCGCATCGTGCTGATGGGCGCGCTGGCCAGGCTCGGGCCGCGGCAGCGGGCGACGATCTTCTTCCGGTTCTGGGAGGGGCGCAGCGCCGAGGACACGGCCCGGGTCATGGGCAACGAGTCCTCCACGGTCCGCAGCCAGACCGTCAGGGCGCTGAGCACCCTGCGGGCCGCGCTGGCGCGCACCGACCCCGCCGACCGTACCGACCGAAAGCCGACCTGAACGAGGGAGTACCCATGGGTCCACTGCTCTACGAGACGAGGGTGGAGACGCTGGAGGCGCTCGCGGACACCATCGTGCCCGGCCCCAAGCGCGGTCCGGACGACCGGGCGGTGGCGGGCATGAGCCCGACGGGCGGCGCGGTCGCGGCCGGCGCCGTCGAGCTGCTGGAATGGGACGCCACCGGCGTCACCGAGGGCCTGGACGACTACGCCCGCTCGCTGAACGAGCACGCCCGCGCCCACGCCGACCAGCACGGCATCGTGCTGGAGGAGGGCGTGCCGGCGTTCGTGGCCCTGCCGTTCGAGGAGCGCGGCGCGCTGGTGCGCACGCTGACCGCGCCCGGCCACCCGGAGAAGGCGCTGTGGGTGCTGCTGGTGCTGTTCTGCTACATGGCCTACGACTCCGCCGCCCACCTGCACACCGCCGACGCCATCAGGGCCGGGCATCCCGGCCTGACCGCCATGGGCATCGCCCCGCCGGACGCGGACGGGCTCTGGCGCTTCCCCGCCTACTCCTACGGCCGTCCCCTCGCCGACCTCCACCCGGACACGACAGCTTCAGGGAGCCCCGCATGAACGGCGTCGAACGCACCGACGTGCTGGTGATCGGCAGCGGCTTCGGCGGCGCGATCCCCGCCTACCACCTGGCCGCTGGCGGCGCCGACGTGGTCATGCTGGAGCGCGGCCCGTGGCTGGAGTCGGCCGACTACGAGCACGACTTCAAGCTGGGCTCGTCCTACACCCGCATCTTCGACTTCACCGTCGGCGACGGCATGAGCGTGCTGGGCGGCAACTGCGTGGGCGGCGGCAGCGTGGTCTACTTCGCGGCCATGCCACGCGCGCCGCGCTTCGTCTTCGAGCGCCGCGGCAGCATCAGGCGCCGCATGTGGCCGGCCGCGATCAGCCGCGACACCCTCGACCCCTGGTACGACCGGGTCGCCGAGTCGATCTCCATCACCCAGCAGGGCTGGGAGGACGTCTCCTACTCCGGCGGCCTGTGGGCGGCGGCCTGCCGGCACGCGGGCCGCACCGCCAACCCCGTGCCCGCGGCCGTGGACACCGGGGCCTGCGTCAACTGCAACTGGATGATGGCCGGCTGCCGGTTCGACGCCAAGCAGTCGCTGCTGGTCAACTACCTGCCGGCGGCGCTCGCCCACGGCGCGCGGATCCGGCCGCTGCACGAGGTGCAGAGCATCGAGCGCACGCCCGACGGCTCCTACCGGGTGCACTACAAGATCGTCCATGGCGAGGACTACCGTCTGACCGAGGGCGAGGGGACGATCGAGGCCAAGGTGGTGGTCCTCGCCGCCGGCGCCGCCGCCACGCCGGTCATCCTGCAGCGCAGCGAGGCCGCGCTCGGCGCGATGCCGCACGCCGTGGGCCGCTACTTCTCCGGCAACGGCGAACGGCTCAACACCGCCGTGCTGAACGAGGACCGCGTACGCGAGGTGCTGGGCCTGGAGCGCGGCGACGGCCTGGCGTACGCGGCCAACCAGATCGGCAAGGGCCCGACGGTGGCCAACTGGGACCGGCTGGACGGCTCGCTGCCCGAGTACACCCGCTACTCGCTGGAGCAGCTCTACTTCCCGCCCGGCCTGGGCACCATCCTCGCGCTGGCCGGCGGCACCGACCCGGCGTGGTTCGGGCTGCGCAAGAAGGAGATGCTGGAACGCTGGCGGTCCTGGCTGATCATCTTCCAAATGATCGAGGACGACAACGAGGGCGTCTTCGGGCCGCCGCCCGTGCGCGGCAACGCCGACCGGGTGTCCCAGCAGATGCTGGGCGTCGGCCGGCTGTCGTACAAGCCGACCGCGAACACCTCGGCCGCCTGGGCGATGGCCGACGCCGAGTGCAAGGAGATCCTGGAGCGCGACGGGCTGGCCACGGTGACGCCGTGGACGAACGACCTGGTCGGCGCGTACACGGTGCATCCGCTGGCCTCGTGCCGGATCGGCGACGACCCGTACACCTCGGCGCTGGACGACGGGCACGAGCTGCGCGGGCACCCGGGGATCTTCGTCACGGACGGCTCGGCCGTGCCGGGCGCGCTGACCGTCAACCCGGCGATGACCATCTCCGCGCTGGCCGAGCGGGCCGTGCCGGGGATCGTCAGGGCCGCGCGGGAGCGGGGCGTGCAGGTCTCCTACGGCGCGCCCGCCCCGGACGGCTCCACCGCCGGCCGCCGGGCCACCGCGTCGCTGGCCGCCGCCGCGCTGCGCGGTTAGGGCGCCGGCGATGGGACGGCTGCTCAGCCGGATGACGGCGCCCGGCGCGCTCGCCCAGGTGCGGCACGTCCGCCCGGTGCGGCCGGGCGCCGCCCGCGGCCTGGTGGCCCGGGTGTACGAGCAGGTCGAGCGGGACTTCGGCATGCTCGCGCCGCCGGTGGCCCTGCACTCCCCCGCGCCGCGCGCGCTGGCCGCGTGCTGGCTGGTCCTGCGCGAGTCGCTGCTGGCCGCCGGGGCGGCCGGGCGGGTGGCCGGGGAGCTGGTGGCGAGGGAGGTCTCGGCCGGCAACGCCTGCCCGTACTGCGTGGACGTGCACGGCGCGACCCTGCGCGCGCTGACCCCCGCCGATCCCGGGCTGCGGCCGCTGGCCACCTGGGCCAGGGCGAGCGCCGCCCCCGGGGCCGGCGGGCCGCCGGTGACGGGGGCGGCGGCCGTGGAGCTCGTGGCGGTCGCGGTGACCTTCCAGTACCTCAACCGCATGGTCAACGTGTTCCTCGGCGACTCGCCGCTGCCGCCGGAGCTGCCGGGCGCGGCGCGCGGGCCCGCGCTGCGGGTGTTCGGCGCGCTCATGCGGCCCGCCGCGCGGCGGCCCGCGACCCCCGGCGGCTCGCTGGGCCTGCTGCCCGGCGCGCCGCTGCCGGACGACCTGGCCTGGGCGGGCGGCGTCCCGCGGCTCGGGAAGGCGTTCGCCAGGGCCGCGGCGGCGATCGAGGAGGGCGGCGCGCGGCGGCTGCCCGTCCAGGTCCGCGAGCTGGTCGCCGAGCGGGTGTCCGGCTGGGACGGCGTCCCGCCCGGCCCCGGCAGCGGCTGGGCCGGGCAGGCCGCCGCCGCGCTGCCGCCCGCGCAACGTCCGGCCGCCCGGCTGGCGCTGCTGACCGCGCTGGCCTCCCACCAGGTGGACGCGCGCACGGTCGGCGAGTTCCGGGCCGCGACGACCGGCTCGGCCGCGCTCGCCGACGCCGCGCTCACCGACGCCGCGCTCGTCGAGGCGGCCTCCTGGGCTGCCATGACCGCCGCCCGCCGGACCGGCGTCTGGTCCGGGCTGCCCGCCACCCCGCTTCCGACCGCATCGACAGCCGACTGAAAGGAACGAGGACGTGACCGAGCTAGAGGTAGTGCTCGACGACCTGGCGGCCGACGGCGACCAGCTCGACGCGCTGGTGTCGGGCCTGGACGCCCAGCAGTGGAAGCTGCCCACCCCCGCGCCGGGCTGGACGATCGCCGACCAGATCGCCCACCTGGCCTTCATCTTCCGCCTGGCCACCGCCGCCGCCACCGACGCGGAGGCGTTCGCGGCCATGACGGCCGGCGCGGAGAAGAACTTCGACGGCGCGGTGAACGCCGCGCTCAAGGCGTTCGAGAACGACTCGCCGGACACGCTGCTGGCCAAGTGGCGGGCCGGGCGGTCGGAGGTGCACGCCGGTCTGGCCGCCGTGCCCGCGGGCGAGGTCGTGCCGTGGCTGGTCAACCCGCTGCCGCCGATCGTGCTGGCATGCGCGGGCATCATGGAGACCTTCGCCCACGGGCAGGACGTCGCCGACGCGCTGGGCGTGCGGCTGGAGCGCACGGACCGGCTGCGGCACCTGGTCGTCTTCGCGGTGCTCACCCGGGACTTCGGCTACCTGTCGCGCGGGCTGACCCCGCCGGCCGAGGAGTTCCGCTTCGAGATCACCGGCCCCTCCGGCGAGGTGTGGGCCTACGGCCCCGAGGACGCGACCCAGCGGGTCTCGGGCCCGGCCGAGGACTTCTGTCTGCTGGTGACCAGGCGGCGGCACCGCGCCGACGTGGCGGTCACGGCGACCGGCGCCGAGGCCGACCGCTGGCTGGACATCGCGCAGGCCTACCGCGGACCGGCGGGCGCCGGCCGGCGTCCCGGCCAGTTCGCCCGCGCCGGCGTCTGACCACCGGCGTCCGACAGGCGGCGTCCGAGAAGCGGCGTCTGACAGGCCGCCTCTGAGAAGCGGCGTCTGAGACGCCTTCCCGAACCGCGGGCGCGCCCGTCCGGAACTCCCCCAGTCCCGGGCGCGCCCGCTTCTCACGTCCCGACCTCCAGCGCGCGGCGGTCCACCTTGCCCGAGGCCGTCTGCGGCAGGCGCTCCACGAACGTGATGCGCCGGGGGAACTTCTGGGCCGCCAGCCGGGCCCGGACGAACGCCTTCAGCTCGGCCGCCTCGACCGCCGCCGAGGTCACCACGTACGCGTGCGGCCGGGTGAGGCCGCGCAACTGATACCCGACCACCGCGCACTCGACCACGGCCGGGTGCTCGCGCAGGCAGTTCTCGATCTCGGCCGGCGCCACCCAGGACCCGCCCACCTTCAGCAGGTCGTCGGCCCGTCCCCGGTAGCGGAAGTAGCCGTCGGCGTCCCTGGTGACCAGGTCGCCCGAGCGCACGGTCCGCCCGCCCACGAACGTGCTCGCGGTCCGCTCCGGGTCCTGCCAGTACTCCAGCGCGACGGCGTCGCCGGTGACCTCCAGCCGTCCGGTCTCGCCGTCGGGGACCTCCTGTCCCTCGGGGTCCACGACGCGGGCGCGGTAGCCGGGGACGACCTGGCCGAGCGTGCCGGGCCGGACCCGTCCCGGGCGGTTGGACAGGAAGATGTGGTACGCCTCGGAGGAGCCGAGCCCGTCCACCACCTCCACGCCGAAGGTGTCGCTCCAGCGGCGGTGCAGCTCCGGCGGCAGCGCCTCGCCCGCCGACGTGCACAGCCGCAGGCAGCTCAGGTCCTGCCGGCCGGCGTCGGGGTGGGCGAGCATGGCGCTCATCATCGTGGGCACGTTCACCAGGACCGTGGGCCGGTGCTCGGCGATCAGCTCGAAGATCGTCTCGGCCCGGCTGCGCTCGGGGAAGATCACGCCGGCCGCGCCGACGCCGAAGGGGAACAGGGCGGTCAGGTCGCGGGCGTAGCCGAAGAACAGTTTGGGCACGGGCAGCACCACGTCGTCCGGGCGCAGGGCCAGCACGCCGCGGGCGTAGGAGTCGAAGCTGACGTGCGGGCTCCTGGCGGGCAGCACGCAGGCGCGCGGCGCGCCGGTGCTGCCGGTGGTGAACTTCCACAGCGCCACGTCCCCGGCGGCGACCGGCACCGGGTCCAGGCGCGCCTCCTGCGCGCCGACCAGGGTGTCGAAGTGGTGCTCGCCGGGGCGCAGCAGGTGGCGCGGCACGCCGGTGACGAGCAGGCCGGTCAGCCCCGCCGCGCGCAGGCTCTCCAGCGCCGACGGCCCCGCCACCACCAGGCGCGGACGGGCGTAGCCGGCGAAGTAGCGGTAGTCCTTGGGCCGCAGGAACGTGTAGACCTCGGCGGTGACCGCGCCGATCTTCTGGGCGCCGTACCAGGTGGCGACCGACTCCACGCTGTCGTCGGCGGCGATGAGCACCCGGTCGCCGCGGCGTACGCCGAGCTCGCGCAGCGCGTTGCCGGCGCGGTCGGCCAGGGCGCGCAGCGTCGCGTAGTCGACGCGGCCCTGCCGGGTGACGAGCGCGGTCCTGGCGCCGTCGGCGCGGTCGAGGAATCGTGCGGCGATGTTGAAAGAGTCCATGACATGCCTTCTCGCTGCTCTGCTCGCGGGCTTGGTTCCGCCTTCCACGGTGCCGGGCGCGGGCCGTCCGCAGGGGGTCGGGAGGCGTCAGCAAGCTGGCGGTCGTGGCAGCTTGCTGACGGGTTTCTCCCGGATTGCGGGATGGCCGCCGCGGCGTTGACGGGCCCGCCGGGCCGCGCGTGTACTGGGGATGCGGCGGCCGCGACGGCCGTCGCGCTGCGGAGGAGAAGCGATGGCATCCACGCCCGCGGGCTCGTGGCCGGTGACGGAGACGACCGGTGAGGCGCCCGGTGACACGACCGGTGACATGACCGGTGACACGACCGGTGACATGACCGGTGAGACGGCGATCGGGACGGCCGCGCCGATGGCCGCGCCGATGGCCGACTGCCTCGGCGGCGCCGTCCATCTGGCCTGTGCCGAATCCCCGCAGGACGAGCTCGCCGTCATCGTCGCCGGGTTCGCCGGCTACGAGGCCCAGAGCCGGGCGCGCGCCCTGGCACGGCTCGCCGCCCTGCGCCGCCTGCGCCGCCTGCCCGGCGACGGCCCCCGGCCCGCGTGGACGGGTACGGAGCTTCGCCTGTCGGACTTCGTCGCCGACCCGCCCGCGAGCCTGCGGCGGCACGTGCCCGGCACCGGCCTGCTCAGCGGGCGGCGCTACCGGCTGCCCGTCGAGGTGGTGTGGACAGGCGGGCACGAATGCCTGGTCGAGCCGGTCACGAGCGGCGTGGTGGACAGCGGCGTGCCGGAGGCGATCGCCGAGGTGGTCGCCCACGACGTGGTGGCGCGCTGGTGGGCCGAGCCGCGCGAACCGCTGCTGCGGGTCTCCGGCTCGCTGGACCGCCTGCTGCCGCCCGGCGTGACGGCCGCGGCCTCGGGGCTGGGGCTGCGGATGTCGGCGTTCGTGTTGTCGGTGCCCGATCTCCGGGTCGCCCTGGTGACCGTCGGCGGCGAGGGCGCGACGCTGGCCGCGGCGGCCGGCCGTACCGTGAAGTCGGCCGTGTGCGAGGCGTTCCTGCGCGCGATGGCGGCCAGGGCGCAGCCGTGGAGCACGCTGGAGCTGCCCGACTGCCTGCGCCGGTTCGCGGTGTGGCAGCGGGAGGGCGACTACGCCGCCCATCTGGAGCGCCTGGCCGTCGACGCCGATCCGCGGCTGGTGGACGAGGTGAGCGGGCTGCGTCCGTCCGGCTGGCCGGAGATCGCCGCGCGCCGGTTCGGGCACGAGCCGGTCGCCGTGCGGGCCGGCGGCGAGGTCGTCAAGGTGTTGTGCCCGGGGGCCGCGTGCTACCGGGCCGCGTCCGGGGCCACCGTGCTGCCCTGTCCCGTGCCCTGACCTGAGCGGACACCGCAACCTGCGAGGAGCGCCGGCCGTCCGGATTCCGATAATGGAAGTGCAAGCTCCGGCCGCCGAACCCCCGGGAGGTGGGGCGTGGATCTGTCCGTCATTGGAGTCACCCCCGAAGCGGAGGCGGTCTACCGCTATTTCCTGCGCCATCGGGGCGAGAGCGTCGGCTCGGTGCCCGAGGCCCTGGACCTTGATCCCGAGACGGTGGAGTCGGCGGTGGAGACGCTCGAGCGGCTCGCCATGCTCGACCTGAACGACCGCCACCGGGTCACCGCGACCGAGCCGCGGATCGCCATCGAGCGCCTGGTCGAGCAGCGCCTGGAGGAGCTGAACGCGGAGATCCGCCGGGTGTTCGGCGCCCGCGACGCCATCTCCAGCTTCCTGGAGGACAAGCGGGAGGGCGACCGCTCCAACGCGGTGCTGGACATCGAGCGGGTGGAGAGCGGCGCGCGGGTCCGCCAGCGCCTGGACGACCTGGCCTTCTTCTCCTACAAGGAGACGCTCTGCCTGCACCCGGGCGGGCCGTTCAACGAGGTGATGATCGAGTCGGCGCTGCCGCTCGACACGCGCTCGCTGCGGCGCGGCCTGGCCCTGCGCGAGATCTTCCACCCCAAGGCGCTGGAGGACCAGCGCATGGTGTCGTACCTGCGCGAGCTGGCGCACCTGGGCGCCGAGATCCGCGTCACCGACCAGCCGATGGACCGCATGCTCATGTACGACCGCAGCGTGGCCGTCGTCCCGATCGATCCCAAGGCGCACTCCACGGGCGCGCTGCTGGTCCGCGAGCCGGGCCTGATCTCCCAGCTCGTCATCTACTTCGAGGGCCTGTGGAAGGCGGCCGTGCCGCTGGCCGACCACCTCGACCCGCCCGGCGAGGAGCCGACGCTGTCGAAGATGGAGCAGCGGGTGCTGGCGGTCATGGCCACGGCCGACAAGGACGAGATCGCCGCCAGGGAGCTGGACATCTCGGTGCGCACCTACCGCCGTTACGTCGCCGACCTGATGGCCAGGCTCGGCGCGGTCAACCGTTTCCAGGCCGCGCTGCGCGCCAAGGAGGAGAACTGGATCTGACGCGTTTCTTCCGTCGTTTCTCGCCGGACGGCATGACGAACCCCCGCGACCCGGTCGCGGGGGTTCTCTCGTGTTCGGACTTTGTCTATGGGCAGACCTCCTCGGGGAAATTCACGGTCAATTCCTTTCCGGTGTCGGGGCTTTTTACGGCCAGGTGTTGCCCTGCGGGGAGGGCAGCGGGGTGGGCAGCGGCCAGGTGTTGCCGTCAGTGCCGGCCGGCGCGGGCCAGGTGTTGCCGTCCGCCTGCAGCACCACCGTGTCGGCGGCAGCGGCGGCCTGCGCGGCGGTGGCGCCGACGGCCCAGAGGAGCATTCCGGAGACAATCGCGATAATCCACTGGGAAATCCTCTTGGCAACAATGCTGTTCGTCATTTCACTGCCTCTTTCTCGGCGGTTCGTGTCGCTGTTCCCTTGCACTTCCAACTTTGCGCCGCGGCGGGGGCGCGAACCAGGCTTCGGCGAGGCAGCAAGCTGCATCAGCGTTTCCGCTTCCTGCCACGTCCGGCGGGGTCAAGCACTGCAGGAGGTGACAGGAAACGGCCATCGCTCCTTAACTGGACGTACCGGAAGAGTCCGAGGAGGAAACGATGACCATCTCCCCCGAGGTCCTCCAGGAAGCCCCGCCGTCGGCCATGGACCGTCTGCGCGAGGAGCTCGCCGGCGCGCGCGAGGACATCGCGCGCGGCCGCCCGCAGGCCGTGGAGCGGCAGCACGCGCTGGGCAAGCGCACCGCGCGCGAACGGCTCGACCTGCTGCTGGACGAGGGCTCGTTCCTGGAGATCGAGATGTTCCGGCGGCACCGGGCCCAGGGGCTCGGCATGGAGGCCCAGCGGCCGCACACCGACGGGGTCGTGGCCGGATCGGGAACCATCGACGGCCGCCGCGTCTTCGTCTACGCGCAGGACTTCACCGTCTTCGGCGGCTCGCTCGGCGAGGCGCACGCCCAGAAGATCCACAAGGTGATGGACCTGGCGCTGTCCAGCGGGTCGCCGTTCATCGGGCTCAACGACAGCGGCGGGGCCCGGATCCAGGAGGGCGTGCTGTCGCTCAACGGCTACGGCGGCATCTTCCAGCGCAACGTGCAGGCGTCGGGGGTGATCCCGCAGATCGCCGTCGTGCTCGGCCCGTGCGCGGGCGGGGCGGCGTACTCGACGGCGCTGGCCGACTTCACGTTCATGGTGCGCGACACCGCCCAGCTCTACCTGACCGGCCCGGACGTGGTCGAGGCGGTCACCGGCGAGCGCATCACGCACGCCGAGCTGGGCGGCGCGCAGGTGCACGCCAGCCGGTCCGGGCTGGCCACGTTCGTGCACGACGACGAGGAGAGCTGCCTGGCCGCCGTGCGCGACCTGGTCTCGATGTTGCCGAGCAACAACATGAGCCGCCCGCCGGCGCTGCCCGCGCGGGCCGCGGCCGGCGACGCCCGGCCCCGGCTGGCCGAGATCGTGCCGGTGGAGCCGAACAAGCCGTACGACATGCGGCTGGTGATCGCCGAGGTGGTGGACGACGGCGACTTCCTCGAACTGCACCAGAGCTGGGCGCCCAACGTGATCTGCGCGCTGGCCCGGATCGACGGCCAGGTGGTCGGCGTGGTGGGCAACCAGCCGACCGTGCTGGCCGGCGTGCTGGACGTGTCGGCCGCGGAGAAGGCGGCCAGGTTCGTCAGGTTCTGCGACGCCTTCTCCATCCCCCTGGTCACGCTCGTGGACGTGCCCGGCTTCCTGCCCGGCAAGGAGCAGGAGCACGCGGGCGTCATCCGGCACGGCGCCAAGCTGCTGTACGCCTACTGCGAGGCGACCGTGCCGCGCGTCCAGGTCATCGTCAGGAAGGCCTACGGCGGGGCGTACATCGTGATGGACTCCCGGTCGATCGGCACCGACCTGTCACTGGCCTGGCCGACCAACGAGATCGCGGTGATGGGCGCCGAGGGGGCGGTCAACATCATCCACCGCAAGGAGCTGGCCGCGGCGGCCGACCCCGCCGCCCGGCGGGCTGAGCTGCTGGAGCAGTACACCCGCGAGCTGGTCCATCCGGCGTACACGGCCGAGCGCGGCCTGGTCGACGCCGTGATCGACCCGGTGGAGACGAGGTCGGCGGTGGCGCGCGGGCTGGCCATGCTGCGCGACAAGCGCAAGCACGTGGCGCCACGCAAACACGGCAACCTTCCCCTGTAGGGCTTCCCGTCAGTTCCCCTGGTCGGCGCAGGGGACGGCCGCGGCCGTCCGGGCGCGCTGCCCGGGGAGCCTGAGCGCGGCCAGGACGCCCGTCAGCATGACGGCGCCCAGGACGAGGACCGCCGCGCGCATCCCCTGGGCGGAGGCGTCGCGCAGGGCCTGCCCGGCCAGCCCTTCGATGCCCTGGTTGGCGACGGCCACCAGGACCGCCAGGCCCGCCGCGGTGCCCACCTGCAGCGCGGTCGAGGCCACCCCGGAGGCCAGGCCCTGTTCGTCCGCCGGGACGCCGGTGCCGGCCGCGATCCACATGGCCTCGTACGTGATGCCCATGCCGAGGCCGATGACGACGACCCCCGGCAGGACGGTGAGGAGGGACCCGTCCCCCTGCAAGCCGGGGGCCAGGAGCACGGCGCCTGCGGCGTTGACGAGGATGCCGGCGATCAGCGTGCCGCGGGTGCCGAGCCGGTGGACCAGCCGCTCGCTGAGGAAGTTGCCGGCCGTGATCGACAGGGTGGGGGCGAGGAACGCCAGGCCGGTCTCCAGGGCGTCGAAGCCGAGGACGTCCTGGAGGTACAGGGTCAGGAAGTACGGCACGGCCTGCATCGTCAGGCCGAACAGGAGGATGACCACGACCGCGCCGCTGAGCGCGCGGTTGCCGAACAGCCGCAGCGGCATCAGCGGCGTCCGGCCGCGGGCCTGGAGGCGCAGGAACACCGCCACCAGCACCACCGCGAGCACGGCCGCCGCGACCACCTCGGCCCGCGCCCAGCCCGCCTCCGAGCCGTGCGCGACCGCGAAGATCAGCAGCGTGATGCCGGCGGTGCCGGTCAGCGTCCCGGGCACGTCCACGCTGCCCCGGGTGGCGCGGCCGTCGGGGGGCAGCAGGGCGAAGGCGGCGGCGACGCCCACGGCGGTCAGCGGCACGTTGACGTAGAACACGGCCTGCCAGCCCAGGGCCTGGGTGAGCACCCCGCCGGCCAGCGCGCCCGCCGTGAGCCCGCCGGCGCCCGCCATGGCCCAGACGGTCAGCGCGCGGTTGCGCTCCCTGCCCTCGGCGAAGGCGGTGTTGACCAGGGCCAGCACCGCGGGGAACAACACCGCGCCGGCCAGGCCCTGGACGGCGCGCGCGGCGAGCAGCACCCCCGGCGCCGTGGCCAGGCCGCCCAGCACGGAGGCCACGCCGTACAGCGCCATGCCGAGCACGAACATCCGCCGGCGTCCGGCCAGGTCGGACAGGCGCCCGCCGAACAGCAGGAAGCCTCCGTACAGAACGGCGTACGCGGTGACCACCCATTGCAGGGTGTGCGCGGTGAAGCCGACGTCGGACGCGATGTCCGGCAGTGCCACGTAGATGATGGTGAAGTCGAGACTGATGATCAGATGCCCCAGCGCGAGCAGCGCGAGGGTCCATCCCGGCCGCCGGATGCGGTCCGGGGAGCGGGTGATGGACATGGATGTGCCTTTCGTCCGTACGGGGTCCGGTGGCCTGTCATGGCTGCACCCGAACCGGCGGACATTTGTTGGCACACCCCCTGAGGGCACTCGGGTGGGCGGCGCCCGGGCTCGGGCCGTCCGGTCCGGTCATCGCCCCTCCCCAGGTGCTCCGCGCCGTCTCCGGGACGACTATGCCGTCCGCCGCGGCCCGCGGGATCGGCCGTCCGGTCACCGTGAGCCGGGACCTTCGACCTAGGACCAGGGACCAGGGGCCGGGCGGGCCCGGTGACAGCATGCGGCGGCGGCCTGCAGCTTCCTGACGTCCCCATCCCTGGATCGCACCCTTCCCGGATCCCACAGTGGAGGTACGAGAGACAGACCTCCGGCAGACGAGATGGAGATGAGACCCCATGTTCGCCCCTTCACGCCGCACGGCGACGAGGAAGCCATGCTGATCCAGGTGACGATGCGCCAGGTGCGCGGGATGCCGATCCTCGGCTCCCCGATCGACGGGATCCGCATCATGGCGCTCCTGCCGGGCCACTGGCACAAGGACCTCACCCAGGCCGGCGGGGACATCGTCATCCGGATGCGCGTGGACGAGCCCCTGACCAGCGCGCAGGTGCGCGCCGAGGTGACGCAGACCCTCGCCAACCCCGAGGTGGACCGGTGGGAGCTGGTGGCCTGCCGCGTCCTGTCCCACAGCAGCACAGCCGCAAGGGAGGAAGACCAGTGATCGCATCCGTGGTGGCGCCAGGAGAGTGCCAGGTCTGGTGGGCCGGCCCGCGCGACCATCCGGAGGGGACCCTGCTGTCGGTGCTCAGCGAGCCCGAGCTCGAACGGGCCGCGCGGTTCCGCCGCGAGCCCGACCGCAGGCGCTTCCTGACCGGCTCCTGGCTGCTGCGCACCGCGAGCGCCGTGCAGCTCGGCGTCCGTCCCGAGGACGTCGTGGTGGAGCGGTCGTGCCCCGACTGCACCCGGTACCACGGCAAGCCGCAGGTCCGGGCGCCCGGCTTCCCGCTGCACGTGTCGGTCTCGCACTCCGAGGACCGGGTCGCGGTGGCCGTGACGACCGAGGGGCCGCTCGGGGTGGACGTGGAGGCCGTGCCCGCCGACCCGGTGGACGACCTGGCCCGCTGCGCGCTCACCGAGGCCGAGCTGGCCGTCCTGGAGGCGTTCCCCCAGGAGGACAGGTACGAGGCGTTCGCGAAGGTCTGGGTGCGCAAGGAGGCGGCGCTCAAGGCCACCGGGCACGGCCTGCGGGTGCCTCCGACGGAGGTGGCGGTCAGCGGGCCGGCCGACGACCCGGCCCTGCTGAGCTGGCCGCTGGACATCCCGCCGGAGAGCCTGCGGTTCCGCGTCCTGTCGCCGGGCCGCGGCTACGTCGCCGCGGTCGCGGTGATCACCGGCCGCCCGATCGAGGCGGTGGAGTTCCACCTGTCCGCCGCGCGGGCAGACTTCGCACGGGGCCCCCTGCCGGGGCCGCTGGCCGGCGTCGCGTGAGAAGGAGGACGATCCAGATGCGAAGGACCTTCCTCCTCCTGCCGGGCTCCTGGTCGGGCGCGTGGATCTGGGAGCCCGTCGTCCGGCGGCTGCGCCTGCTCGGGCACGACGCCCGCGCCGTCACCCTGCGCGGCCTGTCCGGGCCGCGCGACGACGTCGCCGGCGTCGGTCTCCAGACGCACGTGGACGAGGTGCTGACCCTGCTGAAGAACGAGGGGCTGCGCGACGTCGTGCTCGTCGGGCACAGCTACTCGGGGCTGGTGGCCGGTCAGGTCGCCGACCGGGCGCCGGGCCGCGTCGCCCACACCGTCTACGTCGAGGCGTTCCTGCCGCACGACGGCCGTTCGATGCTGCACGCCTTCCCCGACCGGCAGCGGGAGCAGGAGCTGCGCCTGATCGAGTCGGGCGGGGGCCGCTGGCCCGCCCCCGACCACACCCTGGTGGCCGAGGGACAGGGCCTCACGGCGGCGCAGGCGCGCTGGCTGGCCGCCCGGTTCGTCGGCCACCCCGGCCGCGCCGTGGCCGAGGCCGCCGTGCTCAGCACGCCGCTGGAGCGGCAGCGGGCCAGCTACGTGGTGTGCGACCTGGACCACTTCCAGGGCAGCCTGTCGCCCGACGTGTCCGCGCTGCGCGCGGCGCCGTCCTGGGACTTCCACACCCTGGACACCGGCTGCTGGCCGATGGTCTCAGCGCCCGGCCCGCTCAGCGCTCTGCTGTCCGACGCCGTCGCCGGCCGCCACTGAGCGGCCGGCGGCCTCCGGGCCCGGTGCCGGCCCGGGCCGCGAGGACGCGGGAAGCAGCCGCCGCAGCGAACCGGCGTGCAGGAACCACAGCAGGCCCAGCGCCACGGCCAGGAGCAGGGCGCTGAAGACCCACTCGTTCGACCCGCCCGGCCCGTAGACGCGGCCGCCGGAGCCGATGTCCACCGCGCGGACCGGCTGCCCGGCCCGGTGGGTGTAGCGGTCGCTGCCGTACATCTCGACGCCCGTCCGGCCGGTGGCGCCGTCGTCGGAGCGGAAGTCGCCCGTCCAGACGCAGGACTCGTGCCCCGGATGCGTGATGCACGCCAGCGTGCGCGGCACGAACACCCCGGGCACGCCGTCGGCGCGGGCGGCGCGGACGACCGTGCCGAGGTTCGGCACGGTCAGGAACAGCAGGAAACCCGCCACCAGGCTGAGCGCGAAGGAGAAGGCCGGGGAGACCCCGCGGCGCCCGGAGCGCGCCATCACGCGGGCGACACCGCGCAGGCGCAGCGCATGTCGGCCCGCTCGGCCGGACGGGGGCTGCGGTGCAGGAGCATGGCCACCACCATGGGCACGAAGACCAGCCCGTTGTAGAACAGGTGCAGCTCCATGCGCGGGACGAGGAGCTGGATGATGCTCGTCGGCACCGGACGGCCCGCCAGGTTGTTGCCGGTGAGCGCCTGCAGGAGCAGCAGCAGGTGCTCCAGGTGGTGCCAGACCTGGATGCCCAGGGAGATGTTCCACCACGTACGGGACCTGCCGGTGAAGCCGGAGCGCAGCATCAGCAGGCCGATGAGCATCAGCAGCGCGTAGCCGTAGTGCATCCACTCGGAGCTGACCAGCCAGGGAAAGGGCATGCCGAGGACGCCGCGCGCCTCCTTCAGCGGCCAGCCCAGCACGTAGACCTGGATGGCCTGGGCGACGTGCTCGGCCCAGTGGGCGAGCACGACGACGAGGTAGAGGGTGAGGGCGGGCTTGTGGTAGCGGGTGTTGAGCGCGCTCAACAGGCCGCCGGACGTCGACACCGTGTGGGTGGCCATGCGGGGAACCTCGGCTTCCGGGATCGTCGGTCACGCGTCGTCCCGGCACGGCGAGGTCGCCGGCGAACGGTCTTCGGTCCCCTTCGGTTACGCCTGCTCCGGGAGATCGCGAGTTCAGTGTCCGCTGCGATCCCGCGCCTGACAACTCACAAATTGCGCGGCAGTCCGGCGAGCAGTTGCTTGGTCGTCAGGGTGACGCCGCAGCGGCCGGCGACGTAGCCGAGCGCCTGCCGGTGGTCGGCTGCGGTGAGATCGGCGACGGCGTCGGCCACCACGTACGGCTGGATGTCGTGGGTGAAGGCGTCGAGCGCGGTGGTCAGGACGCCGATGTGGGCGTAGACGCCGGCGATGAGGAGCTGGTCGCGTCCCGACTCGCGCAGCCACCACAGCAGGGTGGTCTCGTGGAAGGCGCTGTAGCGCCGCCGGGTGAAGACCCAGTCGCCCGGTCCCGGCGCCATCGGCTCGGGAAAGCCGCGCCGGGCGGGCTCCAGCCGGTCGCTGCGCCGCCAGAAGTCCTTGGCCAGCCCCTGCTGCTCGCCGGTCAGCAGGCCCGGCTGGGCCGCGTAGGCGACGGGCACGCCGAGGCGCGCGCACAGCTCGCGCAGCGCCGTCACGTTGCGCACCAGGTCGGTGAGCGGCGCCTCGCCGGGCGGGAAGAGGTCGAGGCAGGCGTGCTGCAGGTCGACCAGCAGCAGGACGGCCCGGCGCGGGTCGGGCGTCCAGGTGACCGCGGCGGGCGGCAGCTCGGCGGCGTCCGGCATCGGGTAGGGCTCGATCTCTGAAACGACCGGCACGGCGACCTCCGAATTTCTCGCAGCTTTTTGAGGCTGTTTCCATGATGTGCCGCCACGGCGTCCCTCGAAATGCGGAACGGCGGCAGGAAGCTGACTTCCCGCCGCCGTTTCCAGCCATTTTCTTTTTTCCGGAGTGTGTACCGGGCCCATGGTCAGAGCCCGGCCGCCGCCCGCAGTTCCTCCGTCCGGTTCACCCGCTCCCAGGTGAACTCGTCGCGGCCGAAATGCCCGTAGGCGGAGGTGCCCGCGTAGATGGGACGCAGCAGGTCCAGGTCCCGGATGATCGCGGCCGGGCGCAGGTCGAACACCTCGCGCACGGCGTCGTGGACGCGCTCCCTGGGCACCCGTTCGGTGCCGAAGCACTCCACGAACAGGCCCACCGGCCGCGCCTTGCCGATCGCGTACGCCACCTGGACCTCGCACCGCCCGGCCAGCCCCGCGGCCACCACGTTCTTGGCCACCCAGCGCATGGCGTAGGCGCCCGACCGGTCCACCTTGGAGGGGTCCTTGCCGGAGAACGCGCCGCCGCCGTGCCGGGCCATGCCGCCGTACGTGTCTATGATGATCTTGCGTCCGGTCAGGCCCGCGTCGCCCATCGGGCCGCCGACCTCGAACCGGCCCGTCGGGTTGACCAGCAGCCGGTGGCCCGTGGTGTCGATCCCCGCCTCGGCCAGCACCGGCTCGACGACCTCGCGCGTGACGTCGGGGGTCAGCATGTCGGCCAGGTCGACGTGGGCGGCGTGCTGGGTGGACAGCACGACGGTGTCCAGGCGGACCGGCCGGTCGCCCTCGTACTCGACGGTGACCTGCGTCTTGCCGTCCGGCCGCAGGTACGGCACCGTCCCGGACCTGCGAACCTCCGCCAGCCGCCGGGCCAGCCGGTGGGCCAGCATGATCGGCAACGGCATCAGCTCGGGCGTCTCCTCGCACGCGTAGCCGAACATGAGGCCCTGGTCGCCGGCGCCCTGCCGGTCCAGCTCGTCGGCGGCGGCCGCGCCGCGGTGCTCGTAGGCGTCGTCCACGCCGCGGGCGATGTCGGGCGACTGGGTGCCGATCGACACCGACACGCCGCAGGAGGCGCCGTCGAAGCCCTTCTGGGAGGCGTCGTAGCCGATCTGCAGGATCGTCTCCCTGACCAGGCCGGGGATGTCCACGTACGTCTGCGTGGTGACCTCGCCCGCGACGTGCACCATGCCCGTGGTGATCAGCGTCTCGACCGCGACCCGGCTGCCGGGGTCCTTGGCCAGCAGGGCGTCCAGGATGCCGTCGCTGATCCGGTCGGCGATCTTGTCGGGGTGGCCTTCGGTGACCGATTCTGAGGTGAACAAACGACGTGACACCGGGGCCTCCTAGTAGGGCAGCCGGCGCCCGGCGGGCGTGCGCAGGTCGAGTGCGGTCACGGGGGTACGCGGTTTCTTCGGCCTCGGCACGCGAATCACTTTGGGCATGGAATTGCTCCACATCTCGGCGGCGGGAAAACTCGAATTTCCCGGACACAGATCATCCAAGATTTCGCGTCGAGCATTCTTCTCCGATGACCTGCGCGACGGAGGTTCGCTTCCGAGAATAACCACGGCCCGGCGTGGCGGGTTCTTTCCCTGTGCGGCGTCGGGACCGGTCGGGCAATCCAGGAGATGCCCCGGACGCGGCGGGAGGCCACGATGCTCCTGATGCCCGGACGGCTCTTCCCGCCGGGCGGATCACCTACGCCGGGTCCCGGCCGCACCGGCGACGAAAGGCTGATCATGAACGGAATCGGCGCGGAGATCGGGATCATCGGCGGGAGCGGGTTCTCCTCGGTCGCCGACGGAGCCCGGGAGGTCGCGCTCACCACCCCGTACGGCGAGCCGTCGGCGCCGCTCTCGCTGATCCGGGTGCGCGGCCGCACGGTCGCCTTCCTGCCCCGGCACGGGCGCGACCACCGCCGGCCGCCGCACCGGATCAACTACCGGGCCAACCTGTGGGCGCTGCACTCGGTGGGCGTGCGCCAGATCATCGCGCCGTGCGCGGTCGGCTCGCTCCGGCCCGAGCTGGGGCCGGGCGTGGTGGTGGTGCCCGACCAGCTCGTGGACCGGACCTGCGGACGCGTCCGGACGTACTTCGACGACGCGGCGGTGCACGTGCCGTTCGCCGACCCGTTCTGCCCGGTGGGCCGCGAGACGGTGCTCGACGCCGCGGCGGCGACCGGCCAGGACTGCGTGGACGGCGGGACGACGGTGGTGGTCGAGGGCCCGCGCCTGGCCAGCCGCGCCGAGGCGCAGTGGTACGCCGCGCAGGGGTGGTCGCTGCTCGACATGACGGCCTGCCCGGAGGCGGCGCTCGCCCGCGAGCTGGCCCTGTGCTACGTGCCCGTCGCGCTGGTGACGGACCTGGACGCCGGGCTCGGCGTGGGCTCCGGCGCGCGGCGCGACGAGCTGTTCACGATCTTCCACGAGGGGCTGGACCGGCTGCGGGCGCTGGTGCTGGCGACCGTGGCCCGGCTGCCCCGCACCCGTACGTGCGGCTGCGCGCGTGCCCTGGAGGACGCCGCCCTCCCCGCCGACGCCGACCACCTCGGCCCGCTCCCCGCCTGAATCCTTCTTGGACCACGCGGAAACCCGGGCCCCCGCGGGAACCCGGGTGTGATCGCGGGGGCTACACCGCCATCGGCACGTGCGCGTCCAGGGCGACGCGTTCGACCAGCGCCTCCAGGTTCGGGTCCGCGTCGAAGACGTCGCCGACGTCGATGGCGATGCCCAGCTCCTCCTTGATCCGCCCGACCAGCCGCGCCGCGGCCGCGAACTCCCCTTCCAGGTCGGAGAACGTCGCCGCCTCCAGCCCCTCGGGCACGTCGAGCACCTCGTTCCAGATGTCGCCGACCTTCTCGCGAAGCTCGGCGAGGCTGAGTCCGCCGGTCATGGGCCGTCCCTCCTCAAGGTCTGCTGGTGATTGTCGCAACGGCGCCGCGGCGGCTACATCTCCGAGGATGCCCTGGCCCTGACCTGGCCGAGCAGCGCGTCGAGCGTCCCGTCGCACAGCAGGACGGCCGGTTCGACGGCCACCCCGAGCCGGTCCTCGATCCGGGCGGCCATCCGCAGCGCGGCGAGCGCCGTGCCGCCGAGCTCGCCGAAGGTGGCGCCGGCCTCGTCCGGGCCGACGCCGAGCACGGTGTTCCAGATGTCGGTGACGTGCCTGTCGACGTCCGCCGGGTCCACGTCGCGCGTCCTCCCGTGAGGCTCTCCTTGGGGGGACCATAAGCCGCGGGGGCGGCGGGCGCTTGTCCTCACGTGCGCACTCGGGGCCGTTCGCCCGTGCGGGCCCGTCGGTCGCGCGGCGGGGTCAGGACGCCGCCCGTTCCGCCTCCCGCGTGCGCGACAGCGCCCGGACGATGCGCGCGTGCCCCTCGTTCCCCCTGGCCAGCACCTCGGCCACCGGGCCGTCGTCGGCGGCGCGCAGGGCGGCGGCGACGCGGCTCAGGTCGCGGGTCAGCTCGTCCAGCAGGTCGGCCACCGGGGTCGCGTTGTGCGCCAGGATGTCCCGCCACATGCCGGCGGGGCTGCCGGCCACCCGCGTCACGTCCCGCAACGCCCCGGCGGCCAGCGACAACCCGCCCGCATCCCGGTCCACCTCCCAGCCCGTCTCCGTCTCCGCGCCCGTCTCCGCGCCCGTCTCCGCGCCCGTCTCCGCGCCCGTCTCCGCGCCCGTCTCCGCGCCCGTCTCCGCGCCCGTCCCCTCGCCCGGGGGCGGTTCGGCGGGCCCGTCCTGGGCGCCGGTCGCGAACCGGGCGGCGAGCGCGGCCGACAGGACCAGCGGCAGGTGCGACACCGCCGCGGCGGCCCGGTCGTGGGCGTCCGGCGCGAGCAGCCGCACCTCGGCCCCGCACGCGGTCGCCAGCGCCGCCACCGTGCGCAGCGCGCGCGGCGACAGCGCCGGATGGGGGCACAACGCCCACGTCCTGCCCTCGAACAGGCCCGCCCGCGCGGCCCCCGGCCCCGACACCTCCCGCCCGGCCATCGGATGGCCGGGCACGTAGCAGGACAGGTCGCAACCGCCGCGCTCGACCTCGGCGAGGATCCGCGTCTTGGCGCTGGCCACGTCCGTGTAGACCCTCCCCAGCCCGCGGGCCTGCGCCTCCCGCAGGACGGCGGCCACCGACGAGGGCGGCGTGGCGATCACGACGACGTCGGCCGGACCGGCCCCGGCCCGCAGCGCGGTGCCCGCGCCCATCCGCGCGGCCTGCGCCAGCGCCCACGGATCGTGGTCGGCCAGCTCGACCCGGACGCCCGCCCGCCGCAGCGCGCACGCCACGGACGTGCCGATCAACCCACAGCCGATCACCACGACACGGCGGATTGGGGACATGGCCGAACCTCGCTTCCCTCGGACGTCACTCCCCCATGGTCGCGGCGCGAGGCACCCGGCGGCGGTACGCGGCCCGTCTTCTTGCTGCCGCCCCGCGGCACGTTCCTGCCAGCGCAACCCCAGGTCAACCCCCTGGACGCGCTCCTACGATCACGACATGTCCTACCAAGACCTGCTGTCCCGACCGGTACGCCCGCCCGACCGCGTGCTCCGCTACGGCGACCGCCACCCCGACCAGGTGATCGACGTCTACGACGGCGCCGGCCGCCCGCCCCTCGTCCTGCTGCACGGCGGCTACTGGATGGCCGAGTACGACCGGCGGCACGCCCGTCCCATGGCCGTCGCCCTGGCCGCGCTCGGTCACACGGTGTGGGTGCCCGAGTACCGCAGGGTGGGCCAGGAGGGCGGCGGCCACCCGGGCACGTTCGACGACGTGGCCGCCGCGCTCGACCTCGTAGGAGCGCACTGCCCGTCCGGGGTGCTGCTGGTGGGCCATTCGGCGGGCGGTCACCTCGCGCTCTGGTCGGCGCTGCGGCACCGGCTGCCGCCCGGCTCCCGCTGGCACGCCGAACCGGCGGTCCGCGGCGTGGTGGGGCTGGCCGCCGTCGGCGACCTGGGCGAGGCGTTCACGGCGGGGCTCGGCGGCGGCGCGGCCCGCGCCCTGCTCCACGACCGCGCCGACCTGCTGGACGAGGTGGATCCGGCGCGCCTGCTGCCCTACGACCGGGGCCCGCTGGTGCTGGTGCACGGGGTCAGGGACCGCGTGCTGCCGGTGTCGATGAGCCGCCGGACGGCGGCGGCCGAGCCGTCGGCGGTGCTGATCGAGCCGTCGGACGCCGGCCACTTCAGCCTGATCGACCCCCAGTCGAGCACCTGGCCCCTGATCACCGCCGCCATAGAGGCCGCGGCGGGTCGCAACGCGATTCGGGCGTGAGCCCGCCGACGACCCGGGCGAGCAGCATGGTCAGGACGGTTCGGACATGAGCGCCCCGACGACCCGGGCGAGCAGGGCGGTCAGGACGGTTCGGGCATGAGCGCGCCGACCACCCGGGCGAGCAGGGCGGCCCATTCCTCGTCGCCGACGGCGTGCAGGTCGGGCGTGACCAGGGCGCTGCCCATGGACAGCAGCAGGCAGAAGTGGGCCAGCGCGGCCGGCGACAGCGCCGGGTCCAGCTCGCCCCGGTCCTGGGCGAGGCGGGCCAGCGCGGCCATCGACCCGGCGCGCTCGCCGACGTAGTCGCGCATGGGCCGGGCGACGTCCTCGTCCCGGCGGGCCGCGACGAGCGCCTCGACGATGAGGTAGCCGCGGGCGTCGCGCCGCTGCGGCAGCCAGCGTCCGATCTCCAGCAGCAGGTCGGGGACGGGCCGGTCGGGGTCGGCGGCGAACAGGTCGGCCAGCCCCCGCCGCCCGTGCGCGCGCAGCGCCGCCACCAGCAGCTCGGCCTTGGAGCCGAAGTGCGCGTACAGCGCGCCGTTGCTCACCCCGGCGGCGGCGGCGATGTCGGCGACGCGGGTGCCGTCGTAGCCGCGTTCGGCGAACGCCTCCGCGGCGGCGCGCAACAACCGTTCACGAGTCTCGGCGGCGGTGACGCCGGCGATTCGGCCCATGGCAGCATTAAACAGCCCGCCCACCCGGGACGTGACCATCGACCGGATCCCCCGCCCGCGCCGGTCAGTCGTCGAGGGCCTGGTAGAGCGTGGTCCAGAAGTCGTTGATGAGCCGCATCGAGTCCGGGGTGGACATCCCGACCTGGGTGAGCAGGATCCCGGTGAGCCGCCTGGCCGGGTCGGCGTAGGCGGTGGTGCCGGTCCCGCCGTCCCAGCCGAACTGGCCGACGGAGGCGTAGTCGCCGCGGCGGGTGCGCACCGCCATCCCGAAGCCCCAGCCGCCCTGGAGCCCCTGGCCGGCGGACACATGGACGATGTTCCCGTACATGGCGTCCCGGGCGGCCTGTTGCGCCGGGGTGAGGCGGTTGGTGGTCATCAGCTCGACCGCGGGCCTGGACAGGATGCGTTCGCCGTCGTGGACGCCGTGGTTCAGCAGCATCCGGAAGTAGGCGTGGTAGTCGTCCACGGTGGAGACCAGCCCGCCGCCGGCGCCCTGGAACGCCGGGGGCCGGGCGGTTCTGCCGCCCTCCGCCTCGTCCCACACCAGGAACTCCCCGGTCGCCGGGTCGGGCCCGTACAGGGGCGGCAGCCGGTCGATCTTCGCGGCGGGCACGTGGAAGGCGGTGTCCTTCATCCCCAGCGGGTCCAGGACGCGTTCGCGCAGGAACGCCTCCAGGGACCGGCCGGCGACCCTGGCGACGAGCACGCCGACCACCTCGTTGCTGAGGTCGTACTGCCACCGCTCCCCCGGCTGGTACGACAGCGGCAGCTCGCCGAGGCGGCGCATCCACTCGTCCGGCTCCGGCGCCGGCCCGGACGCCACGCTGTAGTCGGTCCGCTCGAAGGTGGCGGCCCTGATCGGGGAGTCCAGCAGCGTGAAGTCCATGCCGAGGCCGAACGTGGAGGTCAGCAGGTCCCGTACGGTGATCGGCCGGAGCGCCGGCACGGTGTCCTCCAGCGGGCCGTCGGGACGCCGCAGCACCCGCCGGTCGGCCAGTTCGGGCAGCCACGGATCGACCGGGTCGTCCAGCCGCAGCCGGCACTCGTCCAGCAGGACCATCGCCGCCGCCATCGTGACCGGCTTGGACGTGGACGCCATCCGGAAGATCGTGTCCCGGCTCATCGGCGCGCCGCCGTCGTGGCGCATGGTCCCGATCGCCTCGACGTGCGTCTCCTCGCCCCGGCTGACCAGGGCGACCAGCCCGGGAATCCGCTTGGACTCCACGTGCCGGGTCAGCACCTCGCGCAGCCGGCGCAGCCCTGCTCCGGAGAAGCCGTTGTCGTTCTCGATCGTCATGATCCCTCTTTCGGTGGTGGTCGTCGTCCGCCACGGCTCGAAGGCGGTGATGGACGGGCCACCGGCGCCTTCGAGGTGGCCGTGCGACGAGCCTGAACCCTGACCCAAGGTCAAGGTCAACCCCGCCATGGCCGTGCGCGCTACTCTCGGCCCTGTGAATGCCCGCACCCCGTACCCGGGAGCGCCGCTCGCCGACCGGCGACCGGCGCGCGTCCGCCTGCCGTCCGCCGCCGCGCCGAGCCGATGACGGACGGGCTCACGATCGGTCAGACGGCGGCCTTCACCGGCGTCACCGTCAAGACCGTGCGGCACTACCATCGGCTCGGCCTGGTCGCCGAACCCGAACGCGACAGTTCCGGCTACCGGCGTTACCGGTCGGCCCACCTGGTCCGGCTGGTCCAGGTCCGGACCCTCGCCGCGGCCGGCGTGCCGCTGGCCGAGATCGGCGACCTGCTCGACGCCGATCCCGAGCCGTTCGCCGCCGCCCTGGACGACGTCCGCCGCCGGCTGACCGAGCGGATCGAGGACCTGACCGCGCGCCGCGACACACTGCATCGCCTGGCCCACGGCGACCGGGTCCTGCTGCCCGACCGGGCCTGCGCCGTCCTGGACCGGCTGGCCGCCCTCGGCTTCGACCCCGGCTACGTGTCCACCCAGCGGGAAGCCATGGTCCTGACCAGGGCGCTGATGCCGGCGATCTTCGACAGCCTCCTGACCCGGCTCGAACACTCACTGGACGACCCCGAGCACGTCGAGCTGGTCAAACGCGCCCTGGAGGCGCGGGCCTGGGACCCGGACGACCCGCGCATCGAGGAGCTGGCCGCCGCCCTGGCCGCCAAGCTGCTGGCCGGCCCGGGGCCGCGGGCGATGCCGGCCGGGTTCTGGAACCGGTCCGACACCGCCGCCCGCTACGGGCTGGTCAACCACCACGGCGAGGACCGGGAACCGTCCATCGCCCGGCTGAACGCCCTGGTCGAGGCGGAGCTGCGAGCGTCCGGCATCGACCTCCCCCGCGGGTGACGCCGGCGTTCCTGGGCGGTCAGCCGATGCGCAGGGGCAGGGTCCGAGGGCCCCGGACCTGACTGGCGGCCCAGGTGACGGCGTCGGGGTCGGCGAGGGTGAAGGCGGGGATGCGCTGGAGCCAGACGTCGAGGGCGGTGCGCAGTTCCATGCGGGCCAGGTGGGAGCCGACGCAGCGGTGGATGCCGAGTCCGAAGGCGGCGTGGCGGTTGACCTCGCGGTCGATGCGGATGTCGGCGGGGTGGTCGAAGTGGGCGGGGTCGCGGTTGGCGGCGGGGAAGGAGAGCAGGACCCAGTCGTCGGCTTTCATGTCGACGCCGTTCCAGTGCATGTCCTGTTTGACGAGGCGGGCCATGGTGACGGGGGCGTAGGCGCGCAGGAACTCCTCCATGGCGGTGGGGAGCAGGGCGGGTTCGGCGACCAGGCGTTCGCGGTCGGCGGGGGTCCTGGCCAGGTGCCACAGGGACGCCCCGATCGCACTCCACGTCGTGTCGATACCGGCGATCAGCAGCAGCGTCATCGTGCCGACGACGTGGACGGGGTCCAGCTTCGCGCCGTTGAGCTCGGCGCCGAGCAGGTACGTCGTGAGGTCGTCCCGCGGGTGGGCCAGGTGGTCGTGGATCTGCTCGACCAGGTAGGACGACAGCTCGGCGAAGCGCTCCAGCCGTTTCTCGGTGGGCTCGTTCACGCTTTCCAGGGCGTTCTCCACGAACTGCCGGAACCGGTCGGCGTCCTCGGGCGGGAAGCCCAGCATGTCGGCGATCACCCGCATCGGGATGTCCTGGGCGTACTCACGGGCCGCGTCCACGACCTCCCGCCCTTCCAGGCCGTCGATCAGCTCGTGGCACAACGCCCTGGTACTGGCCTCCCGCTTGGCGACCGCCGTCTTGGTGAAGGCCGGCAGCAGTAACTTGCGGGCGTCGTGGTGGAAGGGCGGGTCGGACGAGATCGGCGGAACCCCGCCCACCGGCGCGAGCTCGCGGGGCGGCTTGACGTTGCCGACGACGACGGCCCGGGAGGAGAACCGCTCGGTGTCGTAGGCGATGGCGGCGACGTCCTCGTACCGGGTCGGCAGCCACACCCCGCCGAACCGGTCGGTGTGCGCGATCGGGCAACGCTGCCGCAGGTCGTCCTGGATGGGGTACGGGTCCGCGGCCCACTGGGGGTCGACGTGGGAGAAGTCGGTGGCCCAGTCGGAGACCGGATCGGTGACGATCTCGCTGACGGTGCCGCGCAGCCGGTTCCTGCGCGTCTCTTCCAGCTCCGGGCCGAAGCGGTCGTCCACGGTCATCTCGCAGCTCCATCCCTGACGTCGATGAACCGGTCGGAGTCGATCTGAGGTGAATCGCACCCTCACCCGAATTAAAAAAGCATTCATTTGATACGTCAAGACACCCCCACGACCGACGTTCCTGCCCGGCGGCAGTTCGTCCGGGTAGGGCAGACCGAGCGCTTCAGTTGGTGGATGGGCGCTTGAGGCGCGATCGGCGCACACGAGCAGCGAGGATGCCGTTTGCGTGCTTGACCAAGATCTGCCGTATGTCTGTGCCGCCGAGACTGCTGGGCCACAATGGCCCGCATGTCTGCCATGCCCAAAGATCACGTTGAGACCGCGAACCCCTCCTCGCTCAACGACTACGACAGGATGGCTGAGGGGTACGCGGCCGAGAACGAAGCCAGTCTGCTCAACGCGTACTACGAGCGGCCCGCGATGCTGGAGCTCGCCGGGAACGTGGCCGGAAGGCGCATCCTCGACGCCGGCTGCGGCGCGGGTCCCCTGTTCTCCGAGCTGCGCGATCGAGGGGCCGTCGTGACCGGCGTCGACGCGAGCGTCGGAATGCTGGAGCAGGCCCGACGGCGGCTGGGGGCCGACGCCGATCTGCGGGTCGCCGACCTTGCGGGCCCGCTGCCCTTCCCCGACGAGGCGTTCGACGACGTCATCGCGTCCCTGGTGCTGCACTACCTGGAAGACTGGGGCCCGACACTGGCCGAGCTGAGACGCGTGCTGAAGCCCGGCGGCCGGCTCCTCGTCTCGGTCGACCATCCTTTCAGCGTCACCCTCTTTCAGCACATGGCCGGGGAGAAGCCCAAGTACTTCGAGACCCGCAGCCGGACCGACGAATGGACCATGGGCGGGCAGACCGTCCAGATGCGTTTCTGGGACCGGCCCCTGCACGCGATGACCGAAGCCTTCACTGCGGCGGGCTTTCGTATCAGCGTCATCAGCGAACCGCCGTTCGCGCCGGAAGCCCGCGAACTGTTCGCCGAGGAGCTCCGCGAGTTCGAGCCCACTCGCACGAGGTTCCTGTGCTTCTTGTTCTTCGTTCTCGAAGCCGGCTAGCTTGACCGCGCCTTACGCAACGCCGCGCGAGACGGCCTGCACTACCTGGTGCTGGACGGCATGCTCATCCCCATCGACCGCTTGCGCGCCGACCGGCCGTACTGCTCGGCCAAGCACCGCATGCATGGGATGAACATCCAGGTCATCGCCTCTCCAGACGGCACGATCATCTGGATTCCGGCATGCTGCCCCTGGCCGACAAGGGCTACCAAGGCGCCGAAGGCCCGGTGGCCCGGTGGCCACACCGTACAAGGGCCGCAACAAGCCCCTGTCACAGGGGCTGGCGCATCCTCCGCAAGCTTCGCTGCTGCCCGCACAAGGCAGGACAGCCATGCAAGGCGATCGCCGTCCTGCAAGACTACGAGTTCACCCACGGATGAAAGGCCTCAGCCGGCTCAGCGCGATGCAGGCGGCGTTGAGCCTGCTCTCACCCAGGCGTGCAGCGGGACGTGATCAGACCACGTGCTCCGGGCGTAATCGACGAAGCATTTCCGTACGCGGCCGTCGCCGGCGAACACGTAATCGATCTTCCGCTTGCGGGTCACGTAGGTCCAGCGCCGGCGTGGGTCGCATTCGTCGCGGCCCTTGTAGGCCGCGGCGGCGTCGCGCGGCACCAGGTTGAGGTCGCCGCCGATCACACCCCGGCCGAGCTTGAACAGCTCGCGCAACTGGATGTGGCGGTAGGGCCTGCCCTTCTGCCTGTCGTCGTAGCTCGATCCCGACGAGAAGTGCGCGGTGCAGAACGCCCGGTCGGCCGTGCAGACGGCGTACCTGCGGGCTCCCCACGGCGGCGAGGTCAGCGCGTGCACGACGAGGCCGGTGTCCGCTCCGGCCACGGCCAGGGTGACGCTCAGCACCCCACGCGGCCTGCCGTTTCTGTCGGGCAGGCACTGGTACGGAGAACCGTCCGAATACATCAGCCCCGCCGACCGGACGCTCCAATTCCGGCCGGTACGGCGTTCGAGCTCGTGTTTCAGGTCGGCGTCGGCGCCCGTGCAGAACTCCTGGAGGAAGACCACGTCCGCCTCGGTCGCCAGCACTGCCACGTGCCAGGCCAGCTCGGCGGTCGAGCGGCGGAAGAGCGCGCACCCGGCGTTGGTGCCCGCACAGACGTTCCACGTCATCACGTGGAGGAGAGGTGGCTGTGCCTGTACGGACAGGTTCGGGAGCAACAGCCCCGCGATCACGAGCTGGCTGATCATCATCACCGAGATCTCCACACCTGATCCGAGCCGTCAAAAGACCGCTCAACCGGCACATCTGACAACCAGGAGCCTATTGGTCTTCATGGGGTCAGACCCGGGCGTACGAGCTGCCGAGAGCCTCTGGTCATGCCAACCAGTCCCGGTTCTCTCCTGCTGATCAGCCCGATCAGGTTGGAAAAGCCTCACTGATCGCTCGCGGCGACTCCACCTGGCATGGCTGTTCGCTACTGGCGCGGTGTGGACCGAGGCTGTTCCGGGCGCCACACGCGCGTCCGTACCAGGAGGCGGCCTGCTCGTGGCGGGGCCAGACGGTGGCAGGCGTAGCCGAGGCTGTCGCAGGCGTTGGCCTGGCCGAGGGCGTCGCCGAGCCGCCGAGCGGCGGCACCGGGCGCAGCAGCGGCGGCACCAGCAACCCCGGGGCGTGCACGAGCCAGTCGTGCATGTTGCGGTACACCGATCCGGCCGCGACCCGTAAGGCCCCTGGTAGCCCGTCCGGCTGCCGGGGGCCTTACCGCGTTCCGGGGGGCGGGGCGGACATGTGTTTAGTTGTGCGAATATAATCGTTATATGCCTATAACGAGTAGAGCGCCCATCTCCCCCGCCCCCGCGCTCAGCCCCCGCCGGCGGATGCTCGTGCTGGCCATCTGCTGCATGAGCCTGTTCATCGTCGGGCTGGACAACACGATCGTGAACATCGCGCTGCCGGCCATCCGCCGCGACCTCAACGCCTCCATGTCCGGCCTCCAGTGGATCATCGACGCCTACACGGTGGTCCTGGCGAGCCTGCTCATGCTGGCCGGCTCGACCGGCGACCGGGTCGGCCGCCGGCGCACGTTCCAGACGGGGCTGGCGCTGTTCACGCTCGGCTCGCTCATGTGCTCGCTCGCGCCCGGCCTCGGCTGGTTGATCGCGGCGCGGGCGCTGCAGGCCGTCGGCGGGTCCATGCTCAACCCGGTCGCCATGTCGATCATCACGAACACCTTCACCGAGCCGCGCGAGCGGGCCCGCGCGATCGGCGTGTGGGGCGGCGTGATCGGCATCAGCATGGCGCTCGGCCCGCTGGTCGGCGGCACGCTGGTGGACTCGGTCGGCTGGCAGGCGATCTTCTGGATCAACATCCCGGTGGGCCTGGCCGCGTTCGCCCTGTGCGCGTTGTTCGTGCCCGAGTCGCGCGCGCCGCGCCCGCGCCGGGTGGACCCGGTCGGGCAGGCGCTGGTCATCGTGCTGCTGGCCACCCTGACGTACGGCTTCATCGAGGCGCCGTCGGCCGGCTGGGCGTCCCCGCGCACGCTGGGCTGCTTCGCGGTCGCGGCGCTGGCGCTGGCCGTCCTCGCGCCGTACGAGCTGCGCCGCACCGACCCGCTGATCGACCTGCGCTTCTTCCGCAGCGCGCCGTTCACCGGGGCCACGGTCATCGCGGTGTGCGGCTTCTCCGCGCTGGCCGGGTTCCTGTTCGTCAACACCCTCTACCTCCAGGACGTGCTGGGCCTGTCCGCCCTGCACGCCGGCCTCTACACGCTGCCCATGGCCGGGCTCACCGTGGTCTGCGCGCCGCTGTCGGGCCGGATCGTCGGGACCGCCGGGCCGCGCGTCCCGCTGGTGGTGGCCGGGGTCACCATGGCGGCCAGCGGCCTGATCATGACCGACCTGGCGGCGGACACGCCGACCTGGCGGCTCATGGCCGCGTACGTGCTCTTCGGGGTGGGGTTCGGCATGCTGAACGCGCCCATCACCAACACCGCCGTGTCCGGCATGCCGCGCGCCCAGGCCGGCGTGGCCGCGGCGGTGGCCTCCACCAGCCGCCAGATCGGCCAGTCGCTCGGCGTCGCGGTCATCGGCTCGCTGGTCACCTCGGCGGTGGCCGGCCCGTTCGCCGCCGGGTTCCCGCAGGCCAGCCACATCGGCTGGTGGATCGTCGCCGGGTGCGGGCTGGCCATCCTGCTGCTCGGTATCCTGACCACGACCGGCTGGGCCCGCCGCAGCGCCACCCGTACCGCCGAACGGCTCGCCCACGCACCCGACAGAACGGCGGACGCCTCATGACCGACACCTCCGGCAACTCCGGCAGCTCCGGGCACGACGCCGTGGCCCGCGTCTGGGCGGCGATGTACGACCTCGTCCTGCGGCAGGAGGACCGCCGCAAGGAGGTGGCCGAGACGCTCGGCATGAGCTTCTTCCGGGTCAAGGCGCTGCGCCGCCTGCTGGCCGGCCCGATGAGCATGCGGGAGCTGACCGCCGAGCTGTCCACCGACAAGCCGTACACCACCCTGATGGTCGACGACCTGGAGCGGCGCGGCCACGTGACCCGCAGCGTCTCCCCCGACGACCGCCGCAGCAAGATCGTCACGCTCACCCCGGCGGGCATGGCCGCCGCCGAGGAGGCCGAGCGCATCCTGGCCCGTCCGCCGCGTTCCCTGCTGGCCCTGGACCCCGGCGACCTGGCCGCGCTCGACCGCATCATGGCCCTCCTGCTCACCCCGGAGGAGCCGGCCCGCGGGCGGTGAGGTCAGCCCTTGAACCAGGACAGCCGGGCGGCGCAGAGGGTCTGCTCGGCGCCGAACTCCTCGAAGGCGGCGACCGGCCGGAAGCCCAGGCGGGCGGCCAGTCTCAGCGATCGTCCGTGCGCCGTCCGGGTGACGATCACCACCGGCTGGTCGGGCAGCTCGGCCGCCGCGGCGCGCAGCGCGGCCGTCGCCGCCTCGTGGGCGAACCCGCTGCCCCAGGCCGGGCGGCGCAGCACGTAGGACAGCTCCAGCTCCTCGCCGTCGCCGGTGACGTGCCCGGGACGGTCGGCCGCGCGGCGGTCGAGCGCCAGCGTCCCGAGGAGTTGGTCGGTGACGAGGTCGGCGATGACGTAGCCGCCCGGTGCGGCCGTCGCGGCGGCGGTGCCGGCGGCGTCGAGGAAACGCTCCACGTCGTCCCGCGGGCGCGGGCCGCCCAGGTGCTCGCGCACCTCGGGGTCGGTCATCAGCTCGACGAGACCGTCCCGGTCGCCGTCGTGGGCCTTGCGCAGCAGCAGGCGTTCGGCGCGGATCTCCATGGCGGACAGCGTGGGCGACGGGCTCATGGGTCCTTGATCCTAGGGCAGCCCCGCCGCCACTCAAGGCGAAGGCGTCGGCGACCAGACCCCGGCCGCGGTCCCGTCCCGGACGTGCCGGCGGTAGGCGACGACCTTGCCGTGGATGATGTCCAGGCTCGCCGTCAGGTCGGCGATCCGGTCGCGGACGGCCCGCTCGTGCTCCTCCAGCAGCGCGAGCCGCTCCGGCTCGTTGCCCGGCCCCGAGCGTACGAGGCAGGCGAACGTGCGCAGGGTGGCGATCGGCATGCCGGACTCCCGCAGCCGGTTGCACAGCAGCAGCCACTCCACGTCGGCCCGGTCGTAGGCCCGCTGCCCGCCCGCCGTACGCGGGATCGGGCGCAGGAACAGCTCCTCGCGCTCGAAGAAGCGCAGCGCGTGGACGCCGAGCCCGGTGGCCCGCGCGACGTCCCCGATGGACAGGCGGTCGGCGTCCCTGCTCATGGCACCTCGCCATAGTTTGACCTAGATTGCACTCTAGATTCTACGGTCCTGGGCATGGCACGTACTCAACAGAAGATCGGCTCGGGGTTCGGCGCGCACAGCACGGCCGACGACGTCCTGGCCGGCATCGACCTGTCCGGCCGGAACGTCCTGATCACCGGCGGCTACTCGGGCCTCGGCCTGGCGGCCACCCGCGCGCTGGTACGGGCGGGAGCGCACGTCGTCGTGCCCGCCCGCCGTCCCGGCGTGGCGAGGGACGCGCTGCGCGACCTCCCCCGCACGGAGGTGGCCGAGCTGGACCTGGCCGACCTCGGCAGCGTCCGCGCCTTCGGCGACCGGTTCCTGGAGACCGGCCGCGGCCTGGACATCGTCATCGGCAACGCGGGCGTCATGGCCTACCCCCACCGGCCGGTCGGCCCCGGCTGGGAGGCGCATCTCGCCATCAACCACCTCGGCCACTTCGCCCTGGTCAACCGGCTGCGCCCGGCGCTCGCCGGGGCCCGGGTGGTGTCGGTCTCCTCCTCGGGGCACTTCCTGTCCGACATCCGCTGGGACGACCCGCACTTCCGCCACGGCCACGACCACTGGGCGGCCTACGGGCAGTCCAAGACGGCCAACGCCCTGTTCGCCGTCCATCTCGACGCCCTCGGCGCGGCCGACGGCCTGCGGGCCTTCGCCGTGCACCCGGGCAGCATCCTCACCCCGCTGCAGCGCCGCATCCCGCACGAGGAACAGGTCGCCCAGGGCTGGATCACGGCCGACGGACGCCGGGCCGACGGCTTCAAGACCCCGGAACAGGGCGCGGCGACCGCGGTGTGGGCGGCCACCTCACCCCTGCTGGACGCGCACGGCGGCGCCTACTGCCAGGACGGCGACCTGGCCGAGCCGGCGACGGGCGACGACATGCTGATCGGCGGCGTCAAACCCTGGGCCCTCGATCCGGACTCCGCCGCCCGCCTGTGGAGACTTTCCGCCGACCTGACCGGTGAATCCGCCTTCTCCTGACCGCCCTACGGGCGGCGGCCGGGCCTGAACAGCAGCGCGACCGCCGCCGCGAGCACGGGGAGCGCGACGGTCGCCAGGGCGATGGAGCTCCACGGCGTCTCGAACGGCACCCGCGGCACCGGGTCCCAGTCCACCGAGGTCGTGAAGGGCCAGGCCAGCAGCAGCCCGGCGACACATCCGGCGACGGCGCCCGGAACCGCGCCGCAGGCCGCCGCCAGGGCCGCCCGGCAGGCGGTGAGGCCGCGCGCGGCGGCGGGAGAGCCGCCGGCCCGGAGCAGGAGGCGGTCCGGACGGCGCGACCTGACCGTGGCCGCGAGCGCCCCCGCGAGAGCGGCCGGCACGGCCGCCCCCGGGAAGAGCAGCCAGCCGTACGAAGGCACGAAGCCCTCCTCCAGGTACGCCTGCCCGCTCTCGCCCAGCCGCTCCTGGACGCGGTCCCGGTCGGCCGCCGTGACCCGGTGCAGGGAGGGATCGACGATCAGCGCCTCCAGCTCCAGCTTGACGCCCATGCCGAGCACCAGCTTCGCGGGCAGGAAGACCGCCTCGACACCGCCGACCGGCGGCGGGACGACGGTCGCGGGAACCGTCCTGGAGATTCTCGGTTCGCCCGGCGGGTCCTCGGGGGCGCTGTACTCGATCGTGACGGTGTCGTGCCGGCCCTGCTCGGACGTGACCGCCACGGCCCTGCTCTCGTCGTACGGGAACGACGGGTCCCCCGTGAGGTAGCGCAGCAGCGCCTGGTCGCCGATGTAGGCGCGGGAGGAGGACGTCGCGGAGTCGGCCGTCGACACGGTGAGGTCGAACGGGTGGACCGGCGTCAGGCCCTGGGCGACGTCCGTGCCGGGCAGCTCCTGCCGGACGGCGGCGATCCCGGGCGCCGGTCGTGCGGTATCGAGCCGCACGACGAGCGCCCCCGGCCGCGCCTGCGGGACGTACTGCGCCCTGGACTGCGCGGTCCCGGCCGCAGCCATGGTCGCCACCGCGACGGCGAAGGCCGTGGCGATCATGGTCGCGGCCACCGCGGGGGCCGTCCGCGCGCGCCGGTCGGCCAGGTGCCGGGCCGAGAGCCGCAGGGCCGCCGGAAGCCGGGCGCCGCCCCGCCCGAGCACGCCCAGCAGCCAGGGGACGAAGGGGCCGAGCCCGAGCACGAACGTCGTGGCGCCCACCACGGCGGCCAGATAAGGGAACAAGGAGTCGTCATAGTGCACGTCCTCGTGCGTCGACCAGGCCACCAGCGCCATCATTGTGAGCCCGGCCGCCGCCACCCATGCGCCGGCGACCAGATGGCCGGAGTGCATCCGGCCCTGCCGGCCTCGCGGCGCGGTCTCGGCGGCGAAGACGGTCGCGCCGCAGGCCAGCATCACGAGCCCGCCAATCAGCGCCAGGAAGAAGATCAGGGAGACGAGGTCCGGCATGGAGGGAGCGTACGAGCGGAACGATCAATGCGACACCCCCACGGACCGGGAACGGCGACGGCCGGCCGCCGCGGGGTACGCGGGGCCGGCCGGAGGGTTCGAAGGTCAGCCGTGGGAGTCGATGGTCGCGGCGCGCTTGATGCTCAGCTCGTCGCCGCCGATGGAGCAGGAGGGCCCGTTCGGGCCGCCGAAGCGGACGGAGTCGAAGAAGTCGCGGAAGGTGATGTAGAAGTTGCCCTTGCCGCGCGGGCCGGTGACGGCCGAGCAGCCGCCGTAGTCGGCCTCGGAGTAGAGATGGATGAGCGTGTCGGTGCGGTTCCAGTCGGACTTGGCGCGGTCGCCCATGCCCAGGGCCGCCAGGTTGGCCGTGCTCGCCTGGAGCTGGACGATGTCGCCGGTGCCGTCGAGACCGGAGAACAGGCAGTAGTTGCCCTCCTGGCAGCGGTCGTATCCCGTCGCCGCCTGCGCGGGGGACGCCACTGCGGCCAGCGCGGCCACGGCGATCGGTAACGCCAGAACGTGAAACTTCTTGCCCACCATGCCTCCATGGACGAAACTTTCCTTCGGTCCGAACATACATAGTGAGATCAACTTGCGCTAGACCGTCAGGGTGGACGTTCTTCAGCGGATAATCCGCTACGGGATGAGTTGGTAGCCTCGATGACATGACTTCGATGGCGCCCTCGCGTACCGAGCACGACCTGTCGTTCCTGCTCGACCACACCAGTCACGTGCTGCGCACCCGGATGGCGGCGGCCCTGGCCGAGCTGGGGCTGACCGCGCGCATGCACTGCGTGCTCGTGCACGCCCTGGAGGAGGAGCGCACGCAGATCCAGCTCGCCGAGATCGGCGACATGGACAAGACCACGATGGTGGTCACCGTCGACGCCCTGGAGAAGGCCGGGCTGGCCGAGCGGCGGCCGTCGAGCACCGACCGGCGGGCCCGGATCATCGCCGTGACCGAGAAGGGCGCCCAGGTGGCCCGGCGCAGCCAGGAGATCGTGGACGGCGTGCACACCGCGGCCCTCGGCTCGATCCCGGACGACGAGCGGGAGGTGCTGGTACGCGCCCTGAACCGGCTGGTCACCGGCCATCTGGAGACCCCGGCCGAGGCGCCGCAGCCGGTCCGGCGGGCCAGGGAGCGCGGCTAAGTAGTTCCGTGACATATCGTCTGTAACGGAACTATCTGCTACGGTCTCTCCTGTTGCACCCCTTGAAACAGGAGACGACCATGTCCCTCACCTCCCGGCGCACCGCCCTGGCCGTGTTGTCGACGTCCGCCTTGATGACCATCCTCGACGGCAGCATCGTCACCGTGGCCATGCCCGCCATCCAGCGCGACCTGGGGTTCTCCCCCGCCGGGCTGAGCTGGGTGGTCAACGCGTACCTGCTCGCGTTCGGCGGGCTGCTGCTGCTGGCCGGACGGCTCGGCGACCTCGTGGGCCGCCGGACGATGTTCCTGTCCGGGAACGCGGTGTTCACCGGCGCGTCCCTGCTGGCCGGCCTGGCGAACAGCGAGGGCCTGCTCATCGCCGCCCGGTTCCTGCAGGGCGTCGGCAGCGCGATGGCCTCGGCCGTCGTGCTCGGCATCCTGGTGACCTTGTTCACCGAGCCGCGCGAGCGGGGGCGGGCGATCGCGGCCTTCAGCTTCACCGGCGCGGCCGGCGCGTCGATCGGGCAGGTGCTCGGCGGCGTGCTCACCGATGCGCTGAGCTGGCACTGGATCTTCTTCATCAACCTGCCGATCGGGCTGGCGACGATCATGCTGGCGCTGCCCGCGCTGCCCGCCGACCGGGGCCTCGGCCTCGCGCGGGGCGCCGACGTGACCGGCGCGCTGCTGGTCACCTCGGGCCTGATGCTGGGCATCTACACCGTGGTCAAGGTCGAGGAGCACGGCTGGCTCGCCGTGCACACCCTGGCGTTCGGCGCGGTGTCGCTGGCCCTGCTCGCCGGTTTCTTCCTGCGCCAGGCCACCGCGCGCACGCCGCTGATGCCGCTGCGCGTGCTGCGCTCCCGCAACGTGGCCGGGGCCAACGTCGTGCAGATGCTGGCGCTGTCGGCGATGTTCGCCTTCCAGATCATCGTCGCGCTCTACATGCAGAAGGTGCTGGGGTACGGCGCCCTCGCCACCGGGCTGGCGATGCTCCCGGCGGCCGTGGCGATCGGCGGCGTGTCGCTGTTCGTGTCGGCGCGGCTGAGCGCCCGCTTCGGCGCGCCGGCCGTGCTGCTGGCCGGGCTGGTGCTGCTGCTGGCCGCGATGGCCTGGCTCACGCGGGTGCCGGTGGACGCCGACTACGTCACCGACCTGCTGCCGGTCATGGTGCTGATCGCGGGTGGCGGGCTGGCGCTGCCGGCGCTGACCACGCTCGGCATGTCGGCCGCCCGCGCGGACGACGCCGGCCTCGCCTCGGGGGTGTTCAACACCACCCAGCAGATCGGCATGGCGCTGGGCGTGGCCGTCCTGACCACGCTGGCGGCCTCCCGTACGCAGGAGCTGCGCGCCGGCGGGGCGGCCGAGGCGGCGGCGCTGACCGGCGGCTACCACCTGGCCTTCGCCACCTCGGCCGGGCTGCTCGCGGCGGCCGTCGTGGTCGCCCTGGCCGTCCTGCGCCGCCCCCGGGCCGCCGCGGCCGCCGACGCGTCGCGGCTCGACCAGCCCGCCGCCCGCTGAACCCCCTTCCTCTCACCGCGAAACGGAGCCGATCATCATGACCGAGCCCTCTTACGGCCCCGGACAGGGCCCCGGCGCCCGCCCCCTCACCGAGGACGAACTCCTGCGGATCCTCGCCCGCCAGCCCTTCGGCGTGCTGGCGACGCTCAAGCGCGACGGCCGCCCGCACCTGGCCTCGATGGCCCTGCGCTGGGACGCCGCCGGGCGCGTCCTGCGCATCTCCTCCGCCGAGGGCCGCGTCAAGGTGCGGCACCTGCTCGCCGACCCGCGGGCGACGGTGCACCTGCAGGGCGACGACGTCCTGTCGTACGCCGTCGCCGAAGGACGGGCGGAGGTCTCCGAGCCGTCGCTCACGCCGGGCGACGCCACCGGACGCGAGCTGCTGGAGATGGCCGGCGGCTTCCCCGACCCGGCGGACGAGGCCGCCTTCCTGGCGGAGATGGCCAGGGGCCGCCGCCTGGTCATCAGGATCCGGGTGGACCACCTGTACGGCATCGCCCTCGACGCCGCCTGACCGGCGCCCCCGGTCGCCGGAAGCCGGACGGGCGGGCGCCGGACCCCAATTGTCGGGCGTCGGACGGGTGGGCGCCGGGCCTGGGCCCCGGTTGCCGCGAGCTGGAGGTGCGGGCGAGGATGGCGCGATCGACAAGGGAGGTCGTCTTATGCGGGTCCCGGGCCGTCCGCTCGTGGTGTTGCTGGTGGGGGCGCTGGCCGCGTGTTCCACGGCGGGGCCCGCCGCCGCTCCCGGTCCCGTCCCCGCGCCGGACACGAGCCCGGGCCCGACGACCGCGCCGACCCACGCCTCGCCCGTGCCGACCCACACCCCGCCCGTGCCGACCCACGTCCCGACCGTGCAGGCCGCGACCCGGCCGCCGGTCGTGCGACCGGCGCGCAGCGGCTGCGACGGGGCGAGCGCCCGCGACTTCGACGGCGACGGCCGCGACGACGTCGCCCTCGGCTATCTCGGCGCCACCGGCCGGGTGCACGTCCTGTCGGCGGGCAAGGTCATCCACCTCCCCACCCCGCCGGGCAACCGGATGAAGGGCTTCGGCTGGTCGGTGACCATGGCCCACGTCAACGACGACCGCTGCGCGGACCTCGTCGTCGGCACCCGTACCCTGACCGTGGCCGGCCTGAAGGGGGCGGGCGGGGTCTACGTCCTGCACGGCGGGGCCGCCGCGCCGCCGCGCCGGCTCGTCTCGCCGCTGCCGCAGGAGGACGCGGCCTTCGGCGAGTCCGTCGCCGCCTACGGCGACCTCGTCGCGATCGGCGCGCCGCGGGAGCGGCCGGGAGGCGCGGTCTACCTGTTCAGGAAGGGCGCGTTCGTCCGGCGGATCACCCAGGAGACGCCCGGCGTGCCCGGCAGCTCCGAGGTCTCCGACCGGTTCGGCGACCGGCTCGCCCTCGGCCCGCTCGCCGGCGGCGGCGTGGGCCTCGTCATCGGCGCCCCGGAGGAGTACGCGGACGGCTCCGGCCGCCAGGACGTCGGCGACCGGGACGACTCGCCCCTCGGCGCGGTCACCGTCGTCCGCGACGTCACGGCGCGCAGACTGAGCGCGGTACGGCTGCGGCCGCCGCGCGACGACGACGGCAGGCCCTGCGCCGGCTTCGGCGACAGCCTGGTGTACGTCCCCGGCACCGGGCCGGCCGTGTTCTCGCCGCCATGCGGCCGACTGCGCTTCTACGACCTCGACCTCAAGGTCATCCGCACCGTGACGGCCGTGCGGGAGCCCTGGGACGCCGAGCTGGCCGCCTCCGCCGACGGCCGGGTGGCGGCCCTGGGCGGCGACCACGACGACCCGGCGTTGCTGCTGCTGTCCCCGAGGGACCAGACGCGGGACCGCCGACTCACGGGCGACTACCTCGCCGACACGGCGCACCGGGGGATCGCGTTCGGCGGGAGCCGGATCGTGGTCACCATGCAGGGGGCCGCCGACGTGGCCCTCGTCGACCCCGCCACCGGAGAGGCCGACCTCGTCAAGACCGCCACCGGAGACCTCTTCATCAAGGCCGTCGAAGGCTGAGACGCGCCCGTCGTCAAGGCCGTCGAGGGCTGAGGAGGGCCGGCCGTGGGCCCTGTACACCAAACCAAGCGCTTGCTACGCTCCGCCCATGACGTCCACCGTGGTGTGGGGTACCGGCAACGTCGGCCGCGCCGCCATCAGGGCCGTGGAGGCCCATCCCGACCTCAGTCTCGCCGCCGTCGTCGTGCACTCCCCCGACAAGGCGGGCCGCGACGCCGGAGAGCTCGCCGGACTCGGCCGCGACCTCGGCGTCACCGCCACGGACGACGCCGCCGCCGTCCTGGCCGCCCGCCCGAGGGCCGTCGTGTACGCCGCCTCCGGCGACCTGCGTCCCGACGACGCCCTGGCCGACGTCCTGCGGGCCGTCCGGGCCGGCGCCGTCGTCGTCACGCCGTCCCTGTACGCCCTCTACGACCACCGCGGCGCGCCGCCCGAGCTGCGGGACCAGGTGCTGGCCGCCGTCGCCGAGGGCGGCGGCTCGCTGTTCGCCTCCGGCATCGACCCCGGCTGGGGCAACGACCTGCTGCCCCTGCTGCTCAGCGGCCTCGGCTCGGTCGTGGACGCCATCCGCTGCCAGGAGATCTTCGACTACTCGGGCTACGACCGCCCGGACGCGGTCCGGTACATGGTCGGCATGGGCCAGCCCATGGACTACGAGCCGCCGATGATCGCGCCCACGGTCCCGTCCATGGTGTGGGGCGGGCAGGTACGGCTGATGGCGCGGGCCCTCGGCGTCACGCTGGAGGAGATCCGCGAGGTCGTGGAGCGGCGTGCGCTCGACCGCACGGTCACCACCGCCGGCATGGGCGACTTCGAGGCCGGCACCCAGGGCGCGGTGCGGTTCGAGGTGCAGGGCGTCGTCGAGGGCGTGCCGCGCATCGTGATCGAGCACGTCACCCGCATCCATCCCGCCTGCGCCCCCGACTGGCCGCTCCCCCCGGACGGCGGCGACGGCGCCCACCGGGTGATCGTCGAGGGCCGCCCGCGCATCGAGGTCACGATCGAGGCCACCGACGAGGGCGGCAGCCGTTCGGCGGGCGGGAACGCCACCGCGGCGGGCCGGCTGGTGAACGCCATCGACTGGCTCGCCGCCGCCCCGCCCGGCCTGTACGACGCGCTCGACGTCCCGCTGCGCCCCGCGTCCGGCCGGCTCGGAAGGAAGAACCCGTGATCGTCGACGTTCCCGGCGGCAAGGACCCGATCGCGTACGTCTGGGGCGAGCTGGTCCCCGGCATCGGGACCGCCGCCTCGAAGTTCTCCATGGCCGTCTACGCCCACACCACGCTGGGCCTGCGCGAGTTCGAGGCGGCCCGGCTGCGGATCGCGCAGATCAACGGCTGCGTCTTCTGCCTCGACTGGCGCACCGAGCGCGACGGCGTCAAGGTCGAGGACGGCTTCGCCGACGCGGTCGCGGACTGGCGCGCCACGGACGCCTTCGACGCGCGCACCCGGCTCGCCGCCGAGTACGCCGAGCGCTACGCCCTGGACCACCACGGGCTCGACGAGGAGTTCTGGTCCCGGATGACCGAGCACTACAGCCAGAACGAGATCGTGGAACTGAGCATGAGCATCGGTTCCTGGTGGGCCTTCGGCCGGCTCAACCACGTGCTGGGCCTGGACACGGCCTGCATGCTGACCGGCGGCCCGGCACCCTCCGTCAGACCGACCGAGTCCGCGTCAGACCGACCGAGCGAGGGCACGTGACATGAACACCAGCCGCCGCACCTTCATCGCCGGAACCGCCTCCCTCCTGGGCGCCGCCGCACTGCCCGGGCGCGCCGCCGCCACCGTCGCCACCGCTGCCGCCGACGGGCCGATCGCCGACGGCGCCCGCGTGCCCGTCCTGGTGATCGGCACCGGGTACGGCGGCTCGGTGGCCGCCCTGCGCCTGGCCCAGGCGGGCGTCGAGGTGCACATGATCGAGATGGGCATGGCCTGGGACACGCCCGGCTCGGACGGCAAGATCTTCTGCAACACGCGCGAGCCCGACTATCGCTCGTACTGGCTGCGCACCAGGACCAAGGCGCCGCTCAACTACTTCCTCGGCTTCCCCATCGACCGGGACATCCCCCGCTACACCGGCATCCTGGACGCCGAGGAGTTCGCCGGCATCACGGTCTACCAGGGCCGCGGGGTCGGCGGCGGCTCGCTGGTCAACGGCGGCATGGCGGTCACGCCCAAGCGGGAGAACTTCGCCGCCGTGCTCCCGTCGGTCGACGCCGACGAGATGTACGGCGTCTACTACCCGCGCGCCAACTCCGGCCTCGGCGTCGGCCTGGTGGACCCGGCCTGGTTCGACACCACCGCGTGCTACCAGTACGCCCGCGTGGGCCGCAAGCACGCCCAGCGCTCCGGCTTCCCGTTCACCTTCGTCCCCGACGTGTACGACTGGGACTACATGAAGCAGGAGGCGGCCGGCACGGCCACCCAGTCGGCGCTGGCCGGCGAGATCCTCTACGGCAACAACCACGGCAAGAAGTCCCTGCAGAAGACCTACCTGGCGCGGGCCCGCGCCACCGGCAGGGTGACGATCTCGCCGCTGCACCAGGTCACCTCCGTCGCCCCGGCGGCGGGCGGCGGCTACACCGTCCGGATCGACCAGCTCGCCACCGACGGCTCGGTCACCGCCGCCAAGACCGTCACGGCCGCCCGGGTGTTCTTCGCCGCGGGCAGCGTCGGCACGAGCAAGCTGCTGGTCAGGCTGAAGGCCACCGGCGCACTGCCGGGTCTGGGCGACGAGGTCGGCAAGGGCTGGGGCGACAACGGCAACGTCATGTGCGGCCGGGCCAACCACCTGTGGGACCCGACCGGCAAGCTGCAGTCGGCCATCCCGTGCGCGGGCATCGACAACTGGACGGCCGGCGGCGCCTTCGCCGAGGTGGCGCCGCTGCCGACCGGGATCGAGACGTACGCCTCGTTCTATCTGTCGATCACCAACACCCCGCGCCGCGCGGAGTTCTCCTGGAACGCCGCGACCGGCAAGGTGGACCTGAGCTGGCAGACCGCCTGGAAGCAGACGTCCATCGACATGGCGAGAACGATCTTCGACAAGATCAACGCCAAGGAGGGGACGATCTACCGCACCGACCTGTTCGGCGTGTACAAGATCTGGGGCGACCACCTCACCTACCACCCGCTCGGCGGCGCGGTGCTGAACCGGGCCACCGACAACTACGGCCGCCTGACCGGCCATCCCGGCCTGTACGTCATCGACGGCTCGCTGATCCCCGGCAACACCACGGTGAACCCGTTCGTCACCATCACGGCGCTGGCCGAGCGGAACATCGAGAAGATCATCGCCACCGACCTTTAGCGCAGGGTTTGCCGAAACGGCAACGGAGTTCGCGCGCCGCGGCACGGGCCGCGCATGATCCTGGTGACAGCCCAGGACTCATGTGCATGGAGGAACGATGTCGCAGCTCAACCCGGTCGCCGAGGGCGTCCACCGTCTGGTGCCCTCCCCCGCCGGCCGGGTCCATCTCGTGGAGGCGGGGCAGGGGCCGCTGGTGCTGCTGGTGCACGGATTCCCCGAGTCCTGGTACTCCTGGCGGCACCAGCTCCCGGCGCTGGCCGCCGCCGGGTACCGGGCGGTGGCGGTGGACGTGCGCGGCTACGGCCGCTCGTCCAAGCCGGCGGACGTGGCCGCGTACCGGATGACCGAGCTGGTCGAGGACGCCGTGGCGGTGGTGCGGGCGCTGGGCGAGCGGACCGCGGTGATCGTCGGCCACGACTGGGGCTCCTCGATCGCCGCCCACAGCGCCCTGCTGCGGCCGGACGTCTTCCGCGCGGTCGCCATGCTCAGCGTGCCGTACACGCCGCGCGGCGGGCCGCGTCCCACCGAGGCGTTCGCCGCCATGGGCGGGACGGACGAGTTCTACGTCAGCTACTTCCAGACGCCCGGCCGGGCCGAGGCCGAGATCGAGCCAGACGTCCGGGGCTGGCTGGCGGGCGTGTACGCGGCCCTGTCCGCCGGGACGATGCCGGGCCCGGACGCGCCCCACCCGCTGTTCGTGGCCCCGGGCGGCAGGCTGCGCGACCGGTTCCCGGCCGGCGGCACGCTGCCCGGCTGGCTGAGCGAGGCCGACCTCGACTTCTACGCCGCCGAGTTCGAGCGCACCGGCCTGACCGGCGCGCTGAACCGCTACCGCAACATGGACCGCGACTGGGAGGACCTCGCGCCCCACGACGGCGCGCCGATCGTCCAGCCCTCGCTGTTCGTCGGCGGCGCGCAGGACGACACGACCCGGTGGCTCTCCGCCGCGATCGACGCCTTCCCCACCACCCTGCCCGGCCTGGTCTCCTCCCGGCTCCTGGACGACTGCGGCCACTGGATCCAGCAGGAACGCCCGGACGAGGTCAACGCCATCCTCCTGGACTGGCTCGCCCGGCTCTGACCCGCGACGCCGCGGGCCCGCCCGCGCGAGACGGGCCCGCGGCGCCGGTCACAACACGGCTCCCGAGCCCTCGCGGGGCCGCCGGGCGGCCTTGGGCGCGGGCGGCTGGGGGGCCGGACGGCGGTCGTACCGGGCCAGGCCGATGGCCGCGGGGCCGGCCACGAACGACGACGTCAGCGTGCCCACGACGATGCCGGTGACCAGCGCGATCGCGAAGTCACGCAGCGAGTCGCCGCCGAAGACGGCCAGCGCGACCAGCACGAACAGCGCGCCGAGCCCGGTGTTGACGGTCCGCGGCACGGTCTGCAGGATCGCCGTGTTCACCGCCTCGGCCAGCGGCGCGGTGCGGCGGGCGGCCCACAGCTCGCGCACCCGGTCGAACACCACCACCTTGTCGTTGACCGAGTAGCCGACCACGGTCAGCATCGCGGCGAGGAACACGCCGTCCACCGGCTTGCCGAGCCAGGCGAACAGCCCGATCACCACGGCCAGGTCCACCAGCAGCGCCAGCACGGTCGCCGTGCCGAACGTCCAGCGGAAGCGCACCGCCAGGTAGAGCAGCTGCGCCGCCACGGCCACGCCGAGCGCGATGACGGCGTTGCGGCGCAGCTCCTCGCCCAGCGTGGGGCCGATGAACTCGTCGCGCACCTTGCTCACCTCGCCGCCCTGCCCCTCCAGCGCGGCCTGGACCTTGGCCGGGTCGAGCTGCCCCGCGCGCACGGTCACGCCGTCGGCGGCGGCCTGCACGACCGCGCCCGGATAGCCGGCCTCGCTCACGAGCCGCCGGGCCGTGTCGGCGTCGACCGGCCTGGACGTGCCGAACTCCACGAGCCGGCCGCCGGTGAACTCGACCCCGAAGTCCAGGCCGCGGGTGAACAGCCCGGCCAGCGCCGCGACGACGAGGCCGCTCGCGACCGCCAGCCACAGCTTCCTGGCCTTCATGAGCTGGGGGTTCCGGCGGGCCAGCCACGTCCGGACCGCGCCCGGTGAGGCCAGGCCCGACAGACGCGGCCCGATCCGGCCGATGACGGCCTGGGTGAGCACGCGGGTGATCAGCATGGCCGACACCAGCGAGGCCAGCACGCCGATCGCCAGCGTCACGCCGAACCCCTTGACCGGCCCGGAGGCCAGCCCGAACAGCAGCGCGGCGGCGATGAGCGTGGTGACGTTGGAGTCGGCGATGGCGCTCCAGGCGTTCTTGAACCCCCGGTTCAGTGCCGGGGCGAGCCCGCGGGCCGGGGCCAGGCCGTACTCCTCCCTGGCGCGTTCGAAGACGAGCACGTTGGCGTCGACCGCCATGCCGATGGCCAGCACGAACCCGGCCAGGCCGGGCAGCGTGAACGTCGCGCCCATCGCGACCAGCGCGGCGTAGGAGATCAGGCCGTAGCAGGTGAGCGCGATGGCGGCGAGCAGGCCGGACAGGCGGTAGATCACGATGATGAACAGGGCGGTCAGCACCAGCCCGGCGATCGCGGCCTTGACGCTGGCCTCGATGGCGTCGGCGCCCAGCGTGGGGCCGACCGTCCGCTGCTCGACCAGGTCGAGCGGCACGGGCAGCGCGCCGCCCTTGATCAGCACGGCCAGGTCGCGGGCCTCCTCGTGGGTGAAGGACCCGGTGATCTCGGTGTTGCCGCCCGGGATGCCGGTGCCGCACGGCACGGACGGGTCGAGCTGCGGCGACGAGATGATCTTCTTGTCGAGCACGATGGCGACGCGCCGCTTCGGGTCGCCCGCCGGCTGGCAGGCGGCCGCGCCGGTCATCCGCTGCCAGGCGTCGGCGTCGCGGAAGTCGACCGTGACCGACCAGCCGGGCCCGCGCTGCGGGTCGCTGCGCTCGGTGGCGTCGCTGACGCCGTCGCCGCTGATCGCCGCCGGGCCGAGCGCGAGCGGGCTGCCGCTCTCGTCGGGCAGCGCGGTGGCGTCCCCGGCCTTGCCGGGGCCGGTGACCGGGTGGAAGGCGAGCTGGGCGGTGCGGCCGATGACCTCGGCCGCCTTGCTCGGGTCGAGCACGCCGGGCAGCTCGACGATGATCCGCTTCTCGCCGGAGCGGGCCAGGGTGGGATCGACGACCCCCAGCGCGTCCGCCCGGCGGCGGAGCACGTCGAGGGCGCGGTCGGTGGCCGAGGAGTCGGCCGTGACCGTCGGGGAGTCTCTGGCCTCGAAGACGAGCTGGGTACCGCCGCGCAGGTCGAGGCCGAGGCGTGGCGTGGCGGTGAGGGACAGGATGATCGAGGTCGCGATGACGGCGAACGCCGCCAGCGCGCGCCACATGGGCGCACGTGACATGAGGCCTCCACAGGCTCAGGTGTGCGGAAGAGGGATCTTCAGAGCACCGTGGAGGGAGGCGCGCGGGCCGCCGCCGCGCCCCCGGGACGGTCGGCGGCGGCACGGACGGCGGGCCGCCGGACGACGGCCGACCAGACGTGGAGCGACCGGGCCGAGGCCGCGGCGGGCAGCGCCTGCCCACCGGGCCCGGCCTGGTCGTGCCCCGCCTGCCTGACCTGCGCGAGCGGAGGCGGCGGCGGCGGGGTGGAGCCGAGCTGGGCGACGGCGGGCGGGTCGGCCGCCGCCTGGATCGCCGTGAGCTGCGTGACGGCCTGCGTGACGGCCCGCGTGACGGCCGGGGCGGCGACCTGGGCGGCTACCTCGGCATGGCCCGTCGCGGGGAGCAGCCACGACAGGACGAGAAGCAGCGCGGCGGGCAGTCTGCTGCGCACCTCGCCTCCTTCCCGTCGTGACCGTCGCCCCTACCGTAGCCCGCCGCCGGGCCGCTCAGGGCAGGGTGCGCAGGTACGTCGGCGGCTTGCGGACCTGAGCGGCCTGCTCGAAGGCGTATCCGAGGGCGATCAGGGACGGCTCGGAGAACCGCCCGCCGAAGAACGTGACGCCGAGCGGCAGGACGTCCCTGGCGTACCCGGCCGGGACGGTGACCGCCGGGTAGCCGGAGATCGCCGAGGGCGCGGAGGAGGAGACGAAACCGGTGAAGTCGTCGCCCTTGGTCAGGTCGGTCAGCCAGGCCGCGTGGTTGGTGGGGGCGAGCAGCGCGTCCAGGCGGCCGGCGGCCATCGCCGAGTCGATCGCGCGGCGGGCCAGCGTGGTGGCCTGGTCGCGGAGGGCGCGGTAGGCGGGGTCGTCCAGGTCGCCGGTGGTGGCCTGTGCCTGTTCGAAGACCTCCTGGCCGAAGTACCGCAGCTCGGTCCCGGCGTGCCGCCGGTTGAAGTCGATCAGCCCGGCCAGGTCGGCGGGGTGCCGGCCGGGGGTGGCGGCCAGGTAGGCGTTCAGGTCGTGCTTGAACTCGGTCAGCAGCGCCGGGAACTCGGCCTCGCCGGCCTGGTCCATGCCCTCCAGCTCGACGTCCACCACGGTCGCGCCGCGGGCCTTGAGCGTGGCGACGGTGGCGTCCAGGGCGGCGCGCACCTCCTGGTTGTCGCCCGCGACCGAGCGCCACACGCCGACGCGGGCGCCGTTCAGCGCGCCGGGACGCAGGGCCTTGAGGTAGTCGCGGTCGCCGCCCGGGACGGTCGCGGGGTCGCGCGGGTCCGGCCCCTGGATGGCCGAGAGCACGGCGGCGGCGTCGGTGAGGTTCCTGGTGATCGGCCCCGCGGTGTCCTGCCGGGCCGAGATCGGCACCACGCCGGCCCGGCTGACCAGCCCGATCGTGGGCTTGATGCCCACCACGCCGTTGATCCCGGCCGGGCAGACGATCGAGCCGTCGGTCTCGGTGCCGATGGTGACGGCGGCCAGGGTGGCGGCGGCGGCGACCGCCGAGCCGCTGCTCGACCCGCAGGGGTTGCGGTCGAGGACGTAGGGGTTGTTGGTCTGCCCGCCGATCGCGCTCCACCCGCTGGAGGACGGGCTGGAGCGGAAGTTGGCCCATTCCGACAGGTTGGCCTTGCCCAGGATCACCGCGCCGGCCGCCCGCAACCGCTGGACGAGGAACGCCTCCGCGGCCGGCCGGGCGCCGAGCAACGCCTGCGAGCCGGCGGTGGTGCGCAGCGGCGCGGCGGTGTCGATGTTGTCCTTGAGCAGGACCGGGACGCCTTCCAGCGGCCCGTGCGCGCCCCGGCGGCGGCGCCGGTCGCTGCGCTCGGCCTCGCCCAGCGCGCCGGGGTTGGTCTGGATGACCGCGTGCAGCAGCGGGTCCACCGCGCGGATGCGGTCGAGGTAGAAGCGGGTCAGCGTCACCGCGTCGAAGCGGCCGTGGTCCATGGCGCGTTGCAGGTCGAGCACGGTGGCGCGGTCGAGGTCCAGCCCGCGCAGGACGGTGCCGGCGGACGGCGGGGCCGCCTCGCGCGCGTGCGCGGGGACGGCCGCGGTTAACCCGGCGGCGAGCGCGAGCGCCAGAGCGGCGGCCGCCCGGCGTGCGGGCTTCAGGAGAGTCATGGCTGTCGAGCGTAGCCATGATGCTTTCCCGGGAAAATATTCCAATTCGTATATATCCGCCACCCTCAGTCCGGCCCGGCCCCCGCGCGGGAGGGCCGGGCCGGCGGCGAGGCGGGGCCGCCTATGCGGTGTCGGTCCGGCGGCCGGGCGGGCCTTCCCACGCGGTCCCGGGCCGGTGGCGGGGCGTCAGGGGCAACCTGTGGCGGCGAAGGCCGTGAACTGGCTGACCTCGTTCCTGCTGAAGTTGTCGTCCGAGCCGATCACCAGCGTGCACTCCCCGCTGGCCAGCCGCGGCCCCCACGACATGGCCTCCAGGTTCTGCACCGGCGGCCGGAAGTCGCCCAGGTCGTAGACCAGCCGCTTGCTCACCGGCCGGTACCCCGCGCTCAGGTCGTCCTGGCTCAGCACGTTGGTCGCGCCCGTAAGGTCGATCTCGTACAGCTTGACCTTGTAGTCGACGCCCTCGATCCAGGAGCGTTCCAGGGCCAGGTAGCGGTGGTCGTCGATGGGCAGGATCTCCGAGACCCCGCTGTCGGACTCCCCGGTGGGCGGCACCGGCGCGGCCGGGAGCGCGTCGAGCGGGTAGACGAACTGGCCGCGCGGGACGCCCCGCCGGTCCCACACGGTGAGCCGGGCGGGCGCGCCGTGCCGGACCGTGGACGGCTCGCCGTCCTCGTACCGGGGGCCCTCGGTCATCGCCGTGATCCGGCGGGCGGTGACGGCCAGGCCCTCGAAACCGGCGTTGCGCCGCGGGCCGTGCTCGGTGGTGGTCAGGCGCAGGTTGCCCGGCAGGCGCAGGTCCCCCTGGTGCCGGCCCTGGAGGTCGGCGGCGCGCACGCCGGAGGCGGCCGGCGGCAGGTCGGGGTGGCCGGCGTCGGGGCGGTCGCCCTCGTCGCCCCACAGCAGGCGACCGGACCACCGGTCGTACCTGATGGACTCGGGGTCGGCCGAGCCGGGCTTGCCGTAGCCGGGGTAGGGGGTGCCGTCCTGCCTGGTCAGCGTGGTGACCCCGGTCAGGCTGATGCCGGTGAACGCGCCCGAGTCCCGGTCGATGTCCAGGCGGGCGGTGTAGAAGCGGGCGGGACCGTAGCGCCAGCGGTCGTCGGAGATCAGGTACCAGGCGCCGGTGCGCGGGTCGCGGTCGATGCCCGACACCCCGCCGACGGTGGTGCCGTCGAACTGCATCAGGTACGGCAGCCGCTGCTCCCCGAGATACCGGGTGATGCGGACCTCCTCCCGCGGGGCCGCCCAGGCGGGCTGGGTGACGCTCATGGCGACCGCGCACGCGACCGCGAACCCCGTGATTCTTCGCATTCCGTCCCCTGTGTCGTTCTGGTTACGTGGAGTGACCGGGGGACATGAAATCGTGCCCGCGCCCGCCGGGGCGACCGGGACACGCCGCCGCCCGCGCGTCTTTGCCTGGCGGGCCGTGGACAGGCCGGTGGCGCACGGGCCACCGTCCTGTCACTCCGGAGCGCGAGACGGCGGAAACCGTCGGTGCCCGCCCGCACACTCAGCGCATGCCCGATGAGCCTCTGGAACTCGGTGAGATCACCGTCTCCGACTGGTACGCCCACAACGACAAGATGGCCGAGGTCGGCTTCCTGACCATCGCCAGGCGCCTGCCCTCGCTCGTGGCGCAGGCGATGAGCATGTCCTGGCGGGCCGGCCCCCGCGACACCGTGGCCACCATCGCGCTCAACCTCCTCGGCGGCGTCTTCACCGCCTTCGGCCTGCTGGCCACCACCGGCGTGCTGAGCGCCCTGTTCAGCGAGGGCCCGACCCCCGACCGCGTGCTGGCCGCCCTGCCCAGCCTCGTCCTGGTCGGCGTGGCCGCCGTGCTGCGCACGGCGGTGCAGGCCGGCGCGGGCTGGGCGCAGTCACGCCTGACCCCGCAGATCTCCCGCCACACCGAGGAACGCCTCTACGGCCTGACCAGCCAGGTGGAGCTGGTCGCCTACGACGACCCGGAGTTCCACGACAGCCTCGAACGCGCCAACATGCGCGGCGTCAGCGTGGCCGGCGCGGTGGTCAGCTCGGCCATCAACGTCGTCACCGCCGCCGTCGGCATCGCGGCGGCGGCCGGCGTGCTGGGCGTGCTCCATCCGGTGCTGCTGCCGCTGCTGCTGCTGGCCGTGCTGCCCGACGCGTGGGCCACCGTGCGCGGCGCCCGTATGCGCTACTCGACGATGTACTCCCTCATCCCCGCCCGCCGCCGCAAGTGGATCATCGCCGAGCTGCTGGCCGACCGCGAGCCCGCCGCCGAGGTGCGCTCGTTCACCATGCGCGGCTTCCTGCTGCGCATGTACGACGCCGTCGCCAGGGCCGAGCAGGACGTGCTGCTCACCCTGGCCAGACGCCAGACCCTGGCCGGCCTGGTCGGCGAGGCCCTGGGCGGCCTCGGCACCGCCCTGGTCTACGTCGCGCTGGGCGTGCTGCTGGCCGTGGCGGCGATCCCGCTCGCGGTCGCGGGCACCGCGGTGCTGGCCATCAGGACCGGCCAGTCCTCGCTGGCCAACCTCCTGTACGCCACCAACCGCCTCTACGAGGACGGCCTCTACTTCACCGACTTCCTCCAGTTCTGCGCCGACGCCGAGCGCCGCGTGCCCACGGCCCGTTCGGCGGCCGTGCCCGAGGGGTTCGAGCGCATCGTGGCCGACGACGTGACGTTCACCTACCCGGGCGCCGACCAGCCGGCGCTGCGCGGGGTGACGGTCGAGATCAAGCGCGGCGAGGTCATCGCGTTCGTGGGCGAGAACGGCTCCGGCAAGACCACCCTGGCCAAGATCCTTTCCGGCCTGTACGAGCCCGACACCGGCACCGTCTTCTGGGACGACGTCGACCTGGCCGACGTGCCCCCCGACGACCTGCGCCTGCGCACGGCCGTCATCGCCCAGGACCACACCCGCTGGCCGCTCACCGCCCGCTACAACATCACCATGGGCGCCGACAAGGGCGAGCCCGCCCTGGTCGCGGCGGCCTCGGTCGCGGGGGCCGACGAGGTGGTCGCGGGCCTGCCCCTCGGCTACCGCACGCTGCTCGACCGCCGCTTCAAGGACGGCTGCGAGCTGTCCGGCGGCCAGTGGCAGCGCATCGCGGTGGCCCGGGGGTTCTACCGCGACGCCGACCTGCTCATCTGCGACGAGCCCACGGCGGCCCTCGACGCCCGCGCCGAGCACGCCCTGTTCGAGCGCATCCGCGACCACTCCGAGGGCCGCACGGTGCTGCTCATCACCCACCGCCTGGCCAGCGTGCGCTACGCCGACCGGATCTACGTCCTCGACCACGGCAAGGTCACCGAGCAGGGCGACCATCAGGCGCTCATGGCGCTCAACGGCCTCTACGCCGACCTCTACACCCTCCAGGCCGCCGCCTACCGCTGACCCTGTCTAACGCTGTCCCTGCCGGACGCCGGACCTGCGGGGCTTGCGCTTGGCCACCGGCAGGGTGCGGCGTCCGTGGTACCGGGGCAGGGCAGCCGGCCGCACGCCGACGGGGTGGGTCTTCTCGTCGGGGAAGACCCACTTCCGCAGCGCCCAGAAGCGGAAGACCATGGCGATCACCGTGCCGACGAGCTGCGCGCTCACGAAGTCGGCGATCTCCTGGGCCGCCAGGCCCACGTCGGGGGCCTCCAGGCGGAACACGTAACGGGAGACCCACAGCGGCGCCGAGCTGAGCACCAGGCCGATGCCGCTGACCAGGAAGAACAGCCCCGCCTCGTGGCGGCGCTCGCGACCGCCCCTGAGCCGGAACGACCACTCGCGGTTGAGCACGTAGGACACGATCGTCGCCACGAGCACCGCGATGATCTTCGCGGTCACCGGCTTCGGTTGCAGGACGGTCAGCTTCAGCCCGTAGAACACCGCGTTGTCCACCACGAACGTCGCTCCGCCGACCACCGCGAACTTCAGCAGTTCACGGTGCCTCAGCACGAGCGCCTGCAGCGGCGCCGGTAACCTCGCGAGTACTGCTTCTGCGATTCGGAGCACTCTCGATCTTCTCATCCGTCCGGACCGCGGACGACGCTCACCCCGTCGCGGCCGGGCTGCCGCGCCGGACGGGGCGCGGTCGATCACGGCGGTCTGACACGGCGGCCATCCCGTTCTGACCGGGCGTTGCAAGGCGGGCCTCCCGATGGTGCACTCAAGGGCGTTGGTTCCGACCTGTGTCCAGGCCGCCAGCGGGAGCGAGGGCCGGCGGCGGACCTCGAAGGGAGAACCGTGCGACGATCACGTCCCCTACTGCTGTTCCTGCTCGCCGCGCTGCTCGCGGCCTGCGGCGGACCCGCTCCAAGCGGCCCGCGCGCGACCGGTTCCGGCGCGCCGCTGGAGAAGATCCGGATCGGCGTCATCCCGATCCCCGACAGCGCGCTGGTCTACCTCGCCCGCGACCGCGGCTACTTCGCGGCCGAGGGGTTGTCGGCCGAGCCGGTGACCGTGCAGGGCGGCGGCCCGGCGATCGACCGGATGAAGGGCGGCGCCCTGGAGTTCGGGCTGGTCAACTACGTGACGGCGTTCCTGCAGCAGCGGCGCGAGCCGGGGCGGCTGAAGCTGGTCGCCGACGCCTACCACGCCGCGCCGGGCGCGTTCCAGCTCTTCGTGGCGCCCGGCAGCCCGATCAGGAGCCCGCGCGACCTGCGGCGCTCCGGCGGCGCGAAGAAGAGCGTCGCGGTGGCCACGCTGCGCTCGGTCGGCACGCTGAGCGCCGAGACCGTGCTCGCCGCGGCCGGGGTCTCCGCGGACGACGTCGCGTTCAAGGAGATCCCCCTGCCCGACATGCCGGCCGCGCTGGCCGCGCACGCGGTGGACGTGGCGTGGATGACCGAGCCGTTCATCACCGCCTACCGCCGGCAGGGCGGCCGGTCGCTGGGCGACGCCATGGCGAACGTCCCCGCCGGGTGGCCGATCGCGGGGTGGGCCACGACCGCCTCGTACGCGGCCGCGCATCCCCGGGCGGTCGCCGGGTTCCAGCGGGCCATGGCGCACGCCCAGCTCGACGCCCGGGACCGGAACCTGGTCACCGGGGTGCTGGGCACGTACACGAAGATCCCGCGCGAGGTGCTGCCGACCATCACGCTCGGCACGTTCCCCGCCGCGCTGGAGCCCGAAAGGCTGCAGTCGGTGGTGGACACCATGGTGAGGTTCGGTTACCTGCCCGCGCCGCTGCGGGCCGAAGAGATGATCGTCCGGCCGGCCTGGGAGTCGGGGAAGGGGAACCCATGAGCGAGACGCCGGAGCGGGCGCGGGTGCTGCGCCTGATCGACGACTTCATCCTGTACGCCGCCGTCCGGGCCGCGCTGCGGCTGTCGGTGTTCGACCTGCTGGCCGCCGGGCCGTGCGCCGTGCACGAGCTGGCCGACGAGATCTCCGCGGGCGGCGCCGGCCGTCCGGACGAGATGCTGCTGGGCCGCCTGCTGCGGGCGCTGGAGCACCTGCGGCTGGTCGAGCGGGACGCCCGCGGCCGCTACCTGCTCACCGGCGAGGGCGACCTGCTCACCAGCGGCCGGGACGACTCGCTGGCCCCCGCCGCGCTGATGTGGGGCGAGGAGCTGTGGCGCGACTCGGCCGACCTGCTGCACCGGACGATCACCAGGGGCGAGCCCGCCGCCCTGGAGCTGCACCAGGTGGACTCCCCCTACGCCTGGCTGGGGGCCCGGCCCGCGGCCGGCGCGCTGTTCAACGAGTTCATGGCCACCCGCAGCGTCACCGTGGCCCGCGCGCTCGCCGAGCAGGACGTGACCGGCGTGGACGTGGTCGCCGACATCGGCGGCGGCACCGGCATCGTCCTGGCCACGATCCTGGCGGCCCACCCGCGGCTGCGCGGCGTGCTGTTCGAGCTGCCCGAGGTGGCCGCCCAGGCCCGCCGTCACCTGGACGGGCGGGCGGGCATCACGGTGGCCGAGGGCGACATGTTCACCGACCCGCTGCCCCGGGCGGCCCTGTACCTGCTGGGCAACATCCTGCACAACTACCCCGACGAGCAGGCCGCCAAGCTGCTGGCGCGGCTCGCGTCCCTGATGGACGGCCGCGCCGAGCTGTGGATCGTGGACGCCGTCCTCGACGACGACCCGCACCGCTCGACGACGTCGGCGGTCGCGCTGGACATGAAGATGCTCACGCTGTTCAGCGGCGGCCAGGAACGCACGCTGACCCAGGTCGAGAGCCTGCTGGGGGCCGCGGGGCTGCACGTCGCCCGCACCGAGCCGCTGCCCCACGGGCTGCACCTGGTGGTGGCCAGGCAGCGCCCGGCTCCGGCGTGAGGCCCCGGCCGCCGCGCACTCGCGGCGGCCGTCGGCGAGACTGGCGGCCACGGGCGTCGGCCCGGGGCCGCTCGGCGATGGTGATCTTGGGCTTCCCGCCACTTCGCGGCTTCTGGAAGTATTCGATCATGGAAGAAGGGAGACGCGAAGTGGCAGAGGCCAACGCGGGCGTACGGCGATTACTTGCGGACTCTGGGGAGCCGCGCGGATGGGTGCCGCTCCGGGCGGATCTCGTCACGGCGCTGCTGGGGGTCTGGTTCGGCGTCGGACTGATGATCGACGCCTGGGCGCACACCAATCGCAGCGACCTGGAGACGTTCTTCACGCCGTGGCACGCGGCGTTCTACTCCGGGTTCGCGGCGGTGTCCGGCTGGATCATCTGGCAGGTGTTCCGCAACGTGCGGCTCGGCCGGCAGGGGGTCGCGGCCGTTCCCCAGGGTTATCTGGCCGGGCTGGTCGCCATCCCGGCGTTCGCGCTGTTCGGGCTGGCCGACATGACCTGGCACACCGTGCTCGGCATCGAGACCAGCGTCGACATCCTGTTCAGCCCGTCGCACCTGGGGCTGATCGTGACCATGCTGCTCATCATCACCACGCCGCTGCGCTCGGCCTGGAACGCCCCCGACGTCGGCGTCCGGCCCTCGCTCGGGCGGCTGTTCCCGGCGCTGGCCGGGCTCGCGTTCGCGGCCACGCTGGTGTCGCTGTTCCTGTCGTACGGCGACGCCCTGCAGTACCGGTCCGCGCGCGTCGTCGAGGCGTTCTCCAGCGTGGACGGGCCGGGCGCCGAGCATCTGGCCACCTCCATGGTCATCAGCAACGTCGTCCTGCTGGCCCCGGTGCTGCTGGTGGCCCGGCGCTGGAACCTGCCGTTCGGCGCGGTGACCGTCATGTACACGATCGCCGTCCTGATGCCCGGCGCGCAGACGGCGTTCGAGAACGCGCCGACCCTGCTCACGTTCGTCGCCGCGGGCCTGGCGAGCGACGTGCTGATCCGCCTGCTGCGCCCGTCCGGCGCGCGGCGGGGGGCCTACTGGGCCTTCGCCGGGCTGTCGGCCTTCGTCACCTGGTCGCTCTACATCGGGATCGCCTCGGCGGCCGGAGGCGGGCTGCCCGCGGTGCCCGAGCTGTGGACCGGCGCGCCGGTCGTGGCCGGGCTGATCGGCCTGGCGCTCGGGGCGCTGTTCCTGCCGAATGCGCTCCCCGCGGACGCGGCCGACGCCGGACGGGCATGATCCGGCCGCTCCGGGTCCTGTGTCTCGTCGCCGTACTCCTGCTCGCGGGCGCCGCCCCGGCCGCGGCCCACAACGTCACGGCCGGGGCGGACCTGCGCTTCGCCCAGACCATCGCCGGCGCCGAGCTCACGGTCGTGATCAAGGGCACGTCGCGGGTGCCGGGGCCGCTGCAGATCGGCGTGATCGCCTACGAGCCGGCGACCGGGCCGCCGATCGGCCTGGAGGTGCGCTCGGTCGAGGACGGCCACAAGGCGACGGCCACCGCGCGGCCGTCCGCCACCCCCCGGTACGTCAAGATCGCGGTCGAGCGCACCGGGCCGCACGAGCTCAGGCTGACGGCGGGGGGCGAGGTCGCCGTGCTGCCGTTCCGCGTCCTGGTGGACCGCGGCTCCGCCGGCGAGTTCCTGATCTACGGCGGCCTGTTGGTGGCCGGGCTGCTGCTGGTGGGCGGCCTGCTCACCGGGGCGCTGTCGCGCAGGACCCCGGCGATGCTGCTGGCCGGCGGCGCGGCGGCCGCGGTGACGGTGGCCGCGATGGTCGTCGTGTTCGAGCCCTCGTTGCCGCCCCCGCCGCCGGACGGCGCCGCCCCGGCGGTGAGCACGACGGCCCTCGGACGGCCCTTCGCGCGGGGACGGGTGACGACCGTCCCGGCGCGTCCGGCGGCCGGCGAGGAGTTCACGCTGCGCCTCGACCTCACCGACGGCTCGACCGGGCATCCGGTGGACGACCTCGTCCTGCACCACGAGGCGCTCGCCCACCTGGTGGTCACCAGCGAGGACGGCGCCTACTTCCGGCACCTGCACCCGCTGCGCACCGCGCCCGGACGGCTGGAGGTCCGGCTGCGCGCCGACCGGCCGGGCCGGTTCCTGGCCTACGCGGAGCTGGAACGCGAGGACTCCGGCGGCCAACTGCTCGACGGCGAGTTCCGGGTCGCCGGGCCCGCGGTGGCCGCTCCGCCGCCGGTCCCGCCGGGGACGGGGGGCACGCCGGTGGTGCGGCCGTCCGTGCCGGTCGCGGGGCGTCCGGCGGCGATCGAGGTGGGGCTCGGGGTCACGCCGCGGCAGTGGCTGGGCATGTCGGGGCACCTGATCGTGCGCAGCCAGGACGGCGCGTTCCTCGGCCACGTGCACGAGATGGGCGCCCCCGCGCCCCGGCTGCGCTTCACGTTCAGCTTCCCGGCGCCGGGCCGCTACCTGGCCTGGGCGCAGTACGCGGCCGCCGGCCGGATCGTGACCGTGCCCTTCACCGTCGAGGTCGCGGAGGCTCTCGGATGAGGCGGATCCTGGCCGTCGCCGCGCTGCTGGCCGCGGCCCTGGCGGTGTTCCTGTACGTGCGCGGCTCGGCGCCCGGCCCGCTCACCCTCACCAGCACCGGCGAACGGTACGCCGTCACCGTCGTGGTCCCGAGGCCGACGACGGGCCGCGTCACGGCCGAGGTGCGGGTGACCTCCGGCGACCCGCACACGGTGGCGCTGTCCACGGTGATGCCGGGCATGGGCCACGCCACCCCGGAGATCGTCGCCGACCCGCGGCAGCCGGGCCGTTACGTGGCCGAGGGCGAGTTGTTCCCGATGGCCGGGGTGTGGGAGTTGTCGGTCCGGCTGAGCGGCGCGGCGGGAGAGGAGGTGCTGGTGGTGAAGGCGCCGATCACGGGATAGGGGGCCGCTCTTGACGTATGAAATGAACGATCTTTTAATTCGTCCATGGGACGTATCGCCGGCGTCACCGCCGCCGAGACGCGGGAACGCCTGCTGCGCGCCGCCGCGGACGTCTTCGCCAGGCGCGGCTACGACGGCACCCGCGTCGCCGACATCGCCGCCGCCGCGGGGGTGAGCAACGGCGCCCTGTACGCCCACTTCGGCTCCAAGGCCGGCCTGCTCGTGGCCGCGCTGGGCGCGCACGGGCGGCGGCTGATGGACGGCCTGTTCGCCGACGACCCCGACCGGCCGGTCGCCGACCTGCTCGTCGCCGCTGGCCGCCGGCTCCCCCGCCCCCTGGACGCCGGCGGCGACCTCGTCGTCGAGGCGCTGGCCGCCGCCCGCCGCGACGAGGACGTGGCCCTGCCCATGCGGGACTACGTCGGCGAGCGCGCCCACCGGCTGGCCGGCCTGGTCCGCGCCGGCCAGGACGGCGGCGAGCTGGACGACGCGCTGTCACCGGAGGCGATCGCCCATTTCTGCCTCCTGCTCGCGATGGGCAGCGCGCTCATCGCCCCGGACCCCCACCAGGTGGACGAGGAGGAGTGGGCCAGGCTGCTCATCCGCGTCGTCGCCGCCCTCTCCCCCGCCCCACCGCACGAAGGAACGCCGTGAGAGTACAGATCGACCCCGAGCGCTGCCAGGGACATGGCCGCTGCTACGACCTCGCCCCCGACCTGTTCGGCGAGGACGACGAAGGTTACGGAACGGTCCTCGGCGACGGCGAGGTGCCGCCCGGCCAGGAGCGCACGGCGCGGCTGGCCGTCTCCAACTGCCCGGAGCGGGCGATCGACCTGCTCGGGGAGGCGTGACATGAGCGTGGACGAGCGCTTCGTCAAGAACTTCGGCGAGCCGGGCGACGGCGAGGAGCTCGGCACCCGCAGCGAGATCGTCACCGGCCCGGTCTCGGACTGGGCCACCGACTTCTCCCACCTGGAGCCGGAATGGGCCGCCGACCCGTACCCGATCCAGGACGACCTGCGGCGGCGCTGCCCGATCGCGCACACCGACCGGTTCGGCGGCGGCTGGCTGCCCACCCGCTACGAGGACGTCGCCGCCGTCGCCTACGACACCGAGCGGTTCTCCTCACGCTCGATCATCATGAGCAACTTCCGGCCGCCGCGGGAGAGCGCGCCGGTGGGCGGCACGCCGCCGATCTCGTCCGACCCGCCCTTCCACCACGACGCCCGCAAGCTGCTGCTGCCCGCGTTCACCAAGACGGCGGTCGCCAGGCGGGAGGAGTCGACGCGGGCGCTGTGCCACGAGCTGATCGACGCCCTGGAGGGCCAGGACGTCGTGGACGCCGCCCGCGACTACGCCCAGCACATCCCGATGCGGGTGATCGCCGACATGCTGGGCTTCCCGCCCGAGGACGGCCCGCGCTTCCGCGAGTTCATCGAGAACGCCCTGGAAGGCGTCAACCTGCCGCCCGAGCAGCGGACCGCCAACATGGGACGGCTCTTCGACTACCTGCTGGACCAGATCCGCGACCACGTGCAGCACCCGCGCGACGACCTCACGACGTACCTCGTCGAGGCCGAGCTGTACGGCCACAAGCTGGAGGCCGGGCACGTGGCGGGCACGATCGCCCTGCTGCTGATCGCGGGTATCGACACCACCTGGAGTGCGATCGGGGCGTCCCTGTGGCACCTGGCCAGGACCCCCGCCGACCGCGAACGCCTGGTCGCCGAACCCGCCCTGCTCCCCACCGCCATGGAGGAGTTCCTGCGCGCCTACGCCCCCGTCACCATGGCCCGCCTCGTCAAACAGGACATGCACTGGAACGGCGTCGACATGAAAGCCGACGACTGGGTCCTGCTCTCCTTCCCCGCCGCCAACCGCGACCCCGCCCACTTCGACCACCCTGCCGACATCCGCATCGACCGCGAGGTCAACCGCCACGCCGCCTTCGGACTCGGCATCCACCGCTGCGTCGGATCCCACCTGGCCCGCATGGAACTGCGCACCGCCCTCGACGTCTGGCTCCAGCGCATCCCCGCCTTCACCCTCGCCGACCCCGACGCCGTCACCTGGGCGACGGGCCAGGTGCGCGGCCCCCGCACCCTTCCGCTCCGCATCACCTGACCCGCGCCCGCCCCTGGCCCCCGCCAGGGCGCCGATCACGCGACTTCGGCCGTCACCAGGAACAGCAGGGCCGAGGCCAGGAAGGGGCGGGAGCGCAGGTCGTCGAACCACTCCTCGGCGCCGGGTTCGAGATATCCGGCGCCGACCGCCCTGACCAGGTTGCGGCGCAGGCCGAGGACCTGGTCGGCGGTGGCCAGGTCGCGGAAGACCGGCGCGACCGTCGCCACCGACCGCACCGTGAGGCCCGCCTCCTCGCACAGCCGGGCCAGGCTGCGGCCGAGCGTGCCGTGCCGGATCATCTCGGTGGAGATGAACCGGGCCAGCGTCCGGCCGACGTCCGGGCGCGGGGAGTCGACGAGCATGCCCTCCCAGTCGGGTTCGGCCATGACGATCCGCGCCCCCGGGCGCGCCACCCGGCGGAACTCCGCCAGCACCCGCGCCGGGTCGTCCACGTGCTGCAGCACCCGGTCGGTACGGGCCCGGTCGACGCTCCCGTCCTCGAACGGCAGCTCGTGCACGTCTGCGGAACGCACCTCGACCTGGGGACGTCCGGCCAGACGGGCGGCCGCCTCGGCGACCATCGCCGGGGCGCGGTCGAGGCCGATCACCCGTCCGGCAGGGGTGACGGCGTCGGCCATGGCGGCGAGGTCGGTCCCGGGGCCGCAGCCGAGGTCGAGCACGGTCTGTCCGGGCCGCAGGTCCAGCAGTTCGAGGACCTGCCGCTTGTAGCCCCTGCCGACGTCGGTCGAGGCGACGTGGTCGAGGTAGGCGATGGGGTCGGGACGGGAGGCGGGATCAATGTCGATCATGAACCCAGCCAACCAGACGGGTTCGCAGATCCCGGGGACACCAGGTGAAGGTTCCGTGCACCCGGGCCCCCCGGCCGCGCGCGGAAGGAGGGGCCCGGCCGGGCGCGGGTGGAGGGGGGGTCAAGTGCGGCGGAGGCGCCACAAGGAGGTGGTTTCGGTGGTGCGGGCGGTGTGCAGGGGGTCGGTCCGGTCGGAGGCGCGTGGGTGGCGTGGCCGGGTGCGGAGCTGGTCGACGACCCGAAGGCCCGCGCTCGCGAAGGCGGACAGCAGTTCGGCACGGGTCCGTAACCCCAGCCGTTCGGCCAGGTCCGACAGGATCAGCCAACCCTCTCCCTCCGGGGTCAGGTGCTCGCCGAGCCCGTCGAGGAAGCCGCGGAGCATCCGGCTCCCGGGGTCGTAGACCGCGTGGTCGAGGGGCGAGGCGGGCTTGGCCGGAAGCCAGGGCGGGTTGCAGACGACGAGCGGCGCGCGTCCCGGCGGGAAGAGGTCGGCCTCCAGGACGTCGACCCGGCCGGACAACCCCAGCCGTCGCACGTTGTCGCGGGCGCAGGCCACGGCGCGCGGGTCGCGGTCGGTGGCCACGACGCGCTCGACGCCTCTGCGGGCGAGGACCGCGGCGAGCACGCCCGTCCCGGCGCCGATGTCGAACGCCCCCGCGCGCGAGACCAGCGGGGCCGCGGCCACCAGGTCGACGTACTCGCCGCGCACCGGTGAGAAGACGCCGTAGTGGGGGTGGATGCGGTCGTTCAGGGCGGGCACCTCGACGCCTCGCCTGCGCCATTCGTAGGCCCCGACGATGCCCAGCAGCTCACGCAGCGAGGTCACCGAAGCCTCCGTCGCGGGCCCGTAGACCTGCGCGCAGGCGCTCCGCACGTCGGGGGCGCGCCGCAGGGGGACGCTGTGGTCCGGGTCGAGCGGCACCAGCAACCGGCCCAGCGTGACGGCCCGCTGGGAGCGGGCCTGCCGGTGCTGCTGGAAGGCCTGCACGAGCGAAGACGCAGGCGGGGGCGGGGGTGAGGGGGAGCGGGAAGGGCGGGGTGCAGGTGCGTGGTGGTCGGCGCGGCGGGTCATGGCGCGCAGCAGGCGGCGGGCGGCGTGGAAGTCGCCGCGCCACAGCAGCGCGGTGCCCTCGCAGGCCAGCCGGTACGCCGTGGCCGCGGCCAGGCGCTCGTCGGCGATCGCCACCCGCGCGGGCGGCGGCGAGCCGTTCTCGGAACGCCAGCGGGCCGACCGGGCCTCGCCGCCTTCGGTCCAGCGGATCTCGAGCACTCAGGGCTCCTCATGATCGAACCAGTGATGGCCATGAGAAGCACTTCGACGCGGAGAGGGTCAGCCTGTGGCGGCCTCCCGCGAGGAAGTGCGCGCCGGGGCGTCGCCGAGAACCATGCCGGGCGGTGGGAACGACATGATCAACCTCCTCGCGGTGCTGGGAACCCCCTCATCCTAGCTTCACCGGCGGACGTCGAGCGCTGTCAGCTTCCTCCTGACCGCGTTTCGAGGACAGATCCGGTCGAGCCGGAATACGGTGGGCCGTTGACCATCGGCCAACGCCCGCAAGCCCTACGGAGTCCCTCCATGCGTACCGCAGCGGCAGTCCTCTCCTTCGTGCTCGCCCTCGCCCTTCTCCCCGTCCAACCGGTGACGGCCACTGTGACGGCCACTGTGGCGGCCACCGCCACCACCGCCGCCTCGCCGCTGCCGGGCGGCAAGTCCACCTTCGTCGTCTCGCAGGGCCATCTCCAGGCCGCCTCCCGGCAGAACTGGGTGCGCCTGGGCACGTACCGCTTCGCCGCGAACGGCACGGTGAGCGCCGCCCTGTACCTGTGGTGGCAGCGCTTCCCCAAAGCCAGGCAGCGCACCGGCACCGTGCCCGACCCGAGCTGCACCACCAAGGCCGGCGGCGTCTCGTCGCGGCCGCGCGGCTGCGAGGTGCTCACCGCGGGCGGCTACACGGGCGGCCCGAGCGAGACCCGTACGGGGACGTACACGCTGGCGGGCAACGTGCTCACGATCCGGTGGAAGATCGCCCAGACCTGGACCGAGCAGTGGTACGTGCGCACCTCCCCCGACGGCAAGCTGGCCCGCCTCGACCTCAAGGGCAGCAGCCTGGCCACGCACGGCTACGGCTACGGCAGCAACGCCGCGATCGGCACCCGGCGCGCGATGAGCTCGGTGCGGGCCTTCCCCGGCTCGCTCAGGCAGGACCTGACGAGCTGGGCGAGCGGCACGCTGGTCAACTCGGCGAACCAGCCGTTCGGCCACTCCTCCTTCCGCGCCTGCAAGTCGACCACCTCGTGCCTGACCTACCTGCAGCCGTCCTCGCGGGGGGCGTGCCAGAAGTCGGGCGGCTGCCCCAAGTACGGCGGCGGCACGAAGGCCAACGTCAGCTCCATCCAGTACTACCTGACGACGATCTCCAAGTCCGACCGGCGTGACACGCTGTGGCACTGGTGCACGTGCCTGGCGATGGAGCGGGGCGAGTTCTGCTACACGGGCAACTCGCACGTCAAGCCGCTGATGCAGATCATCGACGACACGGGGGCGTTCCGCGGCTGGGTCGGGGTGGAGGCGTCGTTCTCGACCGGTTCGCGGGCGACGGACATGCTGGCGGTGCTGCGCATCTCCGACTTCCGCTGAGCGCCGCGTCTTCCGCTGAGCGCCGCGTCAGGAGCCGGAGCGCAGGTCCTCGGCGGCCTCCTGGTAGGCGCGGGCGGCCCGGTCGAAGTAGTCGTAGAGCACGTCGAGGTGCTCGGCCGGGTAGCCCGCGAGGATGTCGCCGATCTTCTGCCGGACGGGGGCCATGACCGCGTCGAGCTCGGCGGGCTTGCCGACCGGCTCGACGATCACCTTGCGGCGGTCGTCGGGGGCGGGCACGCGGCGGACGTATCCGGCCTGCTCCAGCCGGTCGATCAGCCGGGTGGTCGGGCCGGTGGTCAGGCCGGTGCGGACGCCGAGCTCGCCGGGGGTCATCGGGCCGGCCAGTTCGAGGATGTTCAGGGCGTACAGGTCGGTGGCGCCCAGGCCGCAGGCTTTGGCGCCGGCGTGGCCGTGCAGCATGACCGCGCTCAGGTAGCGGCGGTAGCGCCGGCCGGCGTCCGACGGGTCGGGGGTGTTCGGCACGCGGTCCTCACTTCCTGTCCTCCTTCTCGGGGAAGATAAATCCTCCAAGAAGTAACTTCTTCTGCGAAGTTACCATGCGGGAGAAGCGCAGGCGTCCCAGCGCGAGCAGGACGAGGGTCGTGAGCACCACGGCGGTCAGCAGCACGGCCAGGTTCAGCGGGGTGCGCAGGAAGCCCAGCGCCACGATCAGCGTGGTCGCGCCGCCGGGCGAATGGGAGCTGCAGGCGGGCGGCGGGATCACAGGGGCCGCGACGGCGGAAGGCGGCCGGGAACGTCTCCGCTGCGATGTCGTCGGCGGCCTGCGGGCCGAGCCGGCGCGGGGACGTCGAGGTGGATCCGCCGGGCGTGGCGGTCGAACAGCGCGGCGCCGTCGCCCGCAGGCCGCGTCGTCGTTCACGGCAGGAACGGAGAGGCCGCGTCATCGTTCGCGGCGGGTGGCTAGGAGGCCGCGGGGGCCGTGCGGTGGAAGGTCAGGGGATGCGGGCCACGGCTCCGTAGTTGCCGGACGAGGCCGGGGCGTCCGCGCAGGCGAGGTCGTCGCCCGCGGGACGCCACTCGGGCACCCACACCAGGCCCGGTTCCAGCAGGTCGAGACCGTCCAGCAGGTCCGCGACCTCGGCGCGGGTGCGCACGTTCAGGCCGGGCAACGTCATGGCCAGCATGCCCCGCACGGCCGGGGCCAGCTCCCCCGGCACGCCGTCGAACGTGATGTGCAGCAGCCCGAGGAAGCTGCCCTCGGGGACGGCGTGCCGCAGCCGCTTGACGACGGTACGGGCGCACTCGTCGTCAAGACTGTGGGCCGACAGCAGCAGCACCGCGATCGGCCGGTCCCAGTCGAGGAACGTCTGCACCACCGGGTCGCCGAGCATCTCGTCCATCTCCCGCACGTCGCCGTCGACCACGCGAACCAGGTCGCAGAAGGGCTCGATGGTGGCCTGGGCCAGCGTCAGGGCCATCGGGTCGCTCTCGACGTACACGACGCGGACGTCCGGGCCGGGCGAGGTCAGGCGGGCCACCTCGTGCAGGCGGCTGCCGCCCGAAGGGCCGTTCGGCACCCCGCTCCCCACGATCATGAATTGGTCCACGCCTTCGACAGCGGCCAAATGACGGATCACCCGCGACAGGTATTCAAGAACGGCACGGGCCGCGGTGGTGGCGACGGGAGTTACTTGATCGAAATGGCGCACCAGGTCTCTGTCGGCGAGGAAGTTGTTCTTCCCGCCCGCGGCGGCGTCAAGTATCCGCGTGATCCTGGCGTGCGCCGTGCCAAGCCTGGCCAAGTTGCGGACAGCACGCTGGCGCATGAGCGTTGCCCCTTTCCCCTCGCCGCCACCCTCTTGCGGTAGGCGATCTTTGGACTTCACTCGTGACTCAGACCATATGTTCCAACAATTCCAGTTAATGACAATGGGGCAGACCGGTTATTTCGGGAAATGTTTGTTACCAGAACTTCCGGGCTAGATCATCAGGCCGCCGTCCGCGCGTAGGATCGGCGGATCGACATGGAGGTGGCCGTGGCGCAGGAGCCTGCCGCACCGCTGGCCGGGATGCGGATCGTGGAGTTGTCCAGCTTCGTCGCCGCGCCGCTCGGCGGGATGACGCTGGCTCAGCTCGGGGCGGAGGTCGTCCGGGTCGATCCGGTCGGCGGCGGGCCCGACGCGCGGCGCTGGCCGCTCGCGCCCTCCGGCCGCAGCCTCTACTGGGCAGGGCTGAACAAGGGCAAGCGCTCGGTCACCGTCGACCTGCGTTCGGCCCGGGGGCGCGCGCTGGTGGCCGACCTGGCCGTCGCGGCGGGCACGGTGCTCACCAACGCGCCGCCACGGGCCGGGCTGTCGTACGAGGAGCTGGCCGGGCGCCGTCCCGATCTGGTGTACGCGCGGCTGCTGGGCCACCGCGACGGCCGTCCCGCTGTGGACTACACGGTCAACGCCGGGCTCGGCCTGCCGTACGCGACCGGCCCCGCGGGCCACGACGGCCCGGTGAACCACGTGCTGCCGGCCTGGGACGTCGCCTGCGGCCTGTACCTGGCCGTGGGCCTGCTCGCGGCCGACCGCCACCGGGCCGCGACCGGCCGGGGACGCCGCCTCGACGTGGCCCTGCACGACGTCGCCCTGGCGACCATGGGCAACCTGGGCTTCCTGGCCGAGGCCCAGCTCCGCGGCGCCGGCCGGCCGCGCATCGGCAACGACCTCTACGGCGACTTCGGCCGCGACTTCGCCACCGCCGACGGGCGGCGGCTCATGGTCCTGGTGCTCACCGAACGCCATTGGCGCGACCTGGTCGCCGCCACCGGGCTGTCGCGCGTGGTGTCGGCGCTGGAGGAGGCGCTGCCCGCCGACTTCCGCTCCGAGTCCGACCGCTACGTCCACCGGGAGGCGCTGGGCGGGCTGCTCGCGCCGTGGTTCGCCGCGCGTACGGCGGCCGAGGCCGAGGAGGGGCTGAAGGGCACGTCGGTGCTGTGGTCGCGGTACCGGACGCTGGAGGAGCTGGCCGCCGGCGGGGCGGCGGCGCTGCGCGCCGAGCCGCTGATGGCCCCGCTCGACCAGCCGGGCGTCGGCCCGCACCTGGCCCCGGGCGGCCCCCTGCTCCTGGACGGCCGCCAGACCCCGCCGTCGCTCGCGCCGGAGCTGGGCGAGCACACCGACGAGGTGCTGGGCGATCTTCTGTCCCTGTCCCCGGCACAGGTGGCCGGCCTGCGCGCGGAGGGCGTGGTCGGCTGACGACGATTTGAACCTGCCCGAAACAAAGGTTACGGGCCTGAAAGATGAGAAGTCGCGGGAGCGCTCCCAAAGAACCGAAATGCCTGTCGAGCTGGACTTATCCGAAGATGGTCAAACTTTCACACAAAAAGCAAGAGGCGGAACGTCTTGCCTCCCGACTCCACGCCAGGTCTTGACATCGCAGGCAGGCCATTTGCGGTCACTCTTCTCCTGCATCGTTCCACCAGCCGTGCCATGACCTCTGAGCTGGACTTTCAGGCGGACACTACTGTTAGTCAGCATGCCCGCAAGTTCCGGTGAGTCCGATATCCGATATTGCGGTGGCCGCCGCCGGGACAGGTGACATACTGCGTTGGGAGCGCTCCCGTGACCCTTCGATGACGCCCACGAGGACCGGTAGTGAACCATCCCGACCCCCTGCTCGACGCCCCGCGCCCCTGGGCCGCCCACATCTGGTGGATCGCCCTGGCCGTCGGCGCGGCCGGCTTCGCCTTCGTCTGGCTGGCCACCCCGCACGCCCGCGAGATCGACGCCGCCTGGCAGCTCGCCGCCAAGCTGCTCGCCTTCGCCTGCCTGTGCTGCGCGATCACGTTCTTCCCCTGGGTGTCGCCGCGCCTGCACTGGCTGCTGTACGCGCCGTTCGTGTTCCTGACCGGCTATCTCATCCCGAGGATCAGCTGGTTCTACTACGGCGACGGCGCGCGGGCCCAGGGCGACGACTTCTACACGCACCTGTACCTGCTGCTCTACCCGGGGATCGTGCTGACGGTCGCCGCCGCGTACCGGATCGGGGGCGGCTCGCCGGGCCGCTGCCTGAAGATCATGGCGAGCGGGGTGCTGATCGTGTTCTCGGGCTTCCTCGACGTGATGTGGCAGGTGGTCAACCCGGTCGAGATCCCCGACCTGATCGACGCCCCGCACATCAACCTGTTCACCGGCGGGCCGATCCCGTTCTGGGGGGCGGTCGTGTTCACGCTGGCGCACGTCCCGGTCGTCGCCGGGATCAACCTGCTGCCCCTGGACCGCTGGATCGGGCGCCTGACCGGGGCCGGCGCCGACCCGGACGCCACCCGGAGGAGGTGACCCCTTGCCGAACAGGCCGGCCGTCGACGTCTCCGTGGCGGCACCCGCGTACAACGAGGCGGACAACATCGCGGCGGCGGTGACGGAATGGCGGGAGTACCTGGAGCGCCACCCGGGGGTGGCCACGTGGGAGATCGTCGTGTGCGACGACGGCAGCTCCGACGCGACCGGGCGGATCCTGCGCGAGCTGCGGGAGGACTGCCCGCAGCTCGTCGTCGTCACCTTCGCGCGCAACCGGGGCGCGGGGGCCGCCATCGCCGCGGCCGTCGCGCGCACCCGGCTGGACTGGGTGGTGCTGCTCGACTCCGACGGCCAGTTCCCGATCGCCAACCTCGACGCGTTCCTGGAGCGCATCCGGGACGGCGGCGGGCCCGCCTTCTCGGGGGCGCGGGTCAGGAAGGCCGACAGCCTGCCGTACCGGTGGGGGTCGGCGGCCAGCGGCGCGGTCAGCAACCTGCTGCACCGCACCCGCTACCGCGACTTCAACTCGATCTTCAAGGTGGTGCGCGGCCCGCTGTTCAGGGCGCTGCCGCTGGAGTCGGCGGGGATGAACTGCTCCACCGAGATCACCGCCCGCGTGGCCGAGCTGGGTCACGTGTGGGAGGAGCTGCCGATCGAGCACCGCGAGCGGGGCGGCGGCAGCCGGGGCTGGCGGTTCTGGCGCGGGGCGCGCGACCGGGCGCTGTTCGTCGGCTACCTCGGGCTGCGCCGCTGGTTGCTGCGCCGGGGCGTGCTGCGGGCGCCGCTCGCGCCGTTCCCGCTGGGCCGCTCCCCGCTGGAGGAGGTGCGATGAGCACCGTGACGAGCCCGGTGTCGAGCCCGGTGTCGAGCCCGGTGTCGGTGGCCCTGTTCGGCGGCGGGCGCGGCGGGGCCGGCATCGCCCGCGCGCTGCTGCGCACCCCGGGGACGAGCCTGTCGCTGCTGGTCAACGGGTACGACAACGGGCTGTCCACGGGCGCGCTGCGCCGCTGGCTGCCGGGCATGCTGGGCCCGTCCGACTTCCGCAAGAACCTGCTGCTGCACCTGGACCCCGGCGATCCGCGCCACACCCTGCTGGAACGCCGGCTGCCGCCCGGCACCACCCCGGCCGACCTGGACGCGCTGATCGGCGACGTCGCCGCGACCGGCCCGGCGGAGGCGGCGCGGGAGCTGCGGGTCGTCGCGGACCGTCTGGCCGCCCGGCCCGGCGGGCTCGACCTGGCCGACTGCGCGCTGGGCAACCTGGTGTTCGCCGGGGCGTACCTGCGGCTGGGCGAGGACTTCAACGCGGCCGTACGGGCGTGCGCGCGCACGTTCGGCTCGCCGGTGCGGCTGCTGAACGTGACCGGCGGCGAGAACGCGTTCCTCGTCGCGCTCAAGCAGGACGGCCGGGTGCTGGCCGACGAGGCCGACATCGTCGCGCCGCAGGACGGCGTGGCCATCACCGGCCTGTTCCTGCTGCGCGAGCCGCTGTCGGCGGCCGACCGCGCCGCGCTGGCGGGCCGCCCGGCCGAGCGGGTGCGCGAGCTGCTGGCCCGCCGGTCCGCCGTGGTCACGCCGAACCCCGAGGCGCTGCGGGCCCTGGCCGAGGCCGACCTGATCGTGTACGGCCCCGGCACCCCCCACTCCTCGCTGCTGCCCAGCTACCTGACCCCGGGCCTGGCCGAGGCCCTGTCCGGGAGCGGGGCCGGGAGCGGGGCCGCGGCCAGGGTGTTCGTCGTGAACGTCGGCGGCGACCACGACGTCCAGGGGCTGACGGCCACCGACCTGGTGGACCGCACGCTGGCCTACCTGGGCGACCCGGGCAACGAGCGGGCCACGATCACGCACGTGCTCAGCGGCCGGGGCGCGGGCGCTCCCGCCGTGCCGGCCCGCGTGCTGGACCGGGGTTCCTGGGCGGGGGCGCGCTGGATCAGCGCCGACCTGGAGGACCCGGCCAGGCCGGGCGCCCACCGCGGCCCGCGTACGGCCGAGGCGCTGCTCGCGGTGCTCGGCGAGGCGCCGCTGGCGCGGGCCGGGTGAGCCGGATGCTGCCCTGGACGGTCTGGCTGTGCGACCTCGACGGCACGCTGGTGGACTCCGCCCCCGCGCACGAGGCCGCCTTCCGCCACGCCCTGGCCGAGCACGCGCCCGGCGCGCTGGAGACCTTCCGCTACGCCGACCACGCGGGCGCGAGCACCGCCGCGGTGGCCGCCCGGCTGACCGGCGACCCGGCGGCGGCCGGCCGGCTGGCGCGGCACAAGCAGCGGCTCTACCGCGGCTACGTCGAGGCGGGCCTGGTGCGGCCGTTCCCCGGCGCGCGCCGCCTGCTGGACGCGCTGGGCGCGGCGGGCCGGGCCGCCTATCTGGTCACGGGCGGCAGCCGGGCCTCGGTGGAGCGGGTGCTGGCCGCGTGCCCGCTGCCGGTGCGCGGCGTGCTGACCGCCGACGACGTGCCGGTGAGCAAGCCCGACCCGGGGTTCTACGCCGCGGCCTGCCGCCGCTGGGGCGTGCGCCCGGCCGCGGCCGTCGCGCTGGAGGACTGCGCGCACGGCGTGGCCTCGGCCGTCGGCGCCGGGCTGGCGACGTTGCACGTGCACACCGCCGAGCCCGCGCCCGGCGCGGTCGCGGCCCCCGACCTGGACCACATCGTGTCCCTGCTGGAGAGGTGATCGGCGAGGTGAGTGAACGGCGGGTGTGCGCGGTGATCCCGGCCGCCGGACGCGGGACGCGGCTCGGCCACGACCTCCCGAAGATCATGATCGGCCTGGCCGACGGCGTCACCGTGTGGGACGTGCTGCACCGGCGGCTGCGCCCGGTCACCGGGCACGTGCACGTCGTGGTGTCCCCGGCGGGCGCGGGCCCGTTCGGCGAGCTGGTGGCGGGGACGCCCGGGGTGTCGGTGAGCGTTCAGGAGCGGCCGACCGGGATGGGCGCGGCGATCTTCGGCGCGGCCGGGCACTGGGCCGGCTACGAGACGATCCTCGTCGTCTGGGGCGACCAGGCGAACCTGTCGGCGCGGACCGTGCGCCGGGTCGTCGCCGCCCATCCGGGCGAGGGGCTGACGCTGCCGCTGGTGCCGATGGAGGACCCGTACGTGGAGTACGAGCTGGCCGGGGGCGAGCTCGTCCGGGTGCGGCAGTCGCGCGAGGGCGAGGGGTGCCGGCCGGGCGGGCTCAGCGACATCGGGGTGTTCTGCCTGGCCACCGCGGGCCTGCGGGAGGCGTGGGAGCGGTACGCGGCGGGCGCGGCGCGCGGCGCGGCCACCGGGGAGGTGAACTTCCTGCCGTTCCTGGCCCATCTGTCGCGGACCGAGGGATGGCCGGTGACGGTCGTGCCGGTGACCGACCCGGCCGAGGCGCGCGGCGTCAACACGGCCGACGACCTGGAGTTCGCCCGGCGGGCGTACGCGCGGTGCACGGGCTGAGGGGCCGCGCGGCGGGCCTGGTCCGGGGGCACCGGTGGGCGGCGGGCCCGACGCTGGTGAGCACGGCGGCCAGCGGCATCGCGGCGGCCACCACGCTGGTCGTCGCGCGCGGCGCGGGGGCGAGCGCGTTCGGCCGGTTCACGGTGGTGTTGTCGATCGCGCTGATCGTCACCGTGGTCATGCTGACGAGCCTGCACTACGTCGTGCTCCAGGAGCTGCCGCGGGCCGCGCCGGGCGAGCGTCCGGCGCTGGTCACGACGGCGCTGGCGGCGACGCTGGCGATGAGCGCCGGGCTGGCCGCGCTGGGCCTGCTGGCCGCCCCGCTGCTCACGCCCGCGCTGAACGTGGACGTCCCGGCGCTGGCCTACGGGCTGGCGCTGGCGGTGTCGATGACGGTCAACCAGCTCGCGGACGGGTTCCTGCGCGGGCTCGGCCGGTTCGCGCTGGTGGCCCGGCTCAAGCTGGCGGTCGCGGTCGCCTACCTGGGCGCCGCCTGCTTCTGCCTGCTGGTGCTGGGGATCAGGGACGCCGGGCCGTACCTGGTCGCGCTGATCGCGACGAACGCGGCGTTCGCGGTGGCGGCGACGGCGGCGGCCGGGGTGCGGCCGCGGGCGTTCTCGGCGCGGCTGGCCCGCTCGCTCTACCGGCACGGCGCGTACGTGACGGCCGTCGCCGCGCTGACCGGCCTGCTGTTCGGCGTGGACGTGCTCTACCTCAACCATTGGGCGGCCCCGGCCGACGTCGGCGTGTACGCGGTCTACAACGGCTTCCCCAAGCGGCTGCTCGGCGTGGTGTTCACCGACGGCGTGCTGCTGGTGCTGCTGCCCGCGATGGCGACCGCCGACAAACCGGCGCTGATGCGGCGGATCGCCCGGCTGGTCCCGGCCGTGGCGGGGGTGACGGCGGTCTTCTCCTTCGCCGCGAGCACGGTGTTCTTCCTGCTGATGGGCGGCGAGTACCCGTACGCGACCGGGCTGATGACGCTGTCGTCCCTGGGCATCGGGGCGCACACGGCGTTCAACCTGTACGCGGTCGCGCTGTCCATGGACGGGGTGCGCGGCGCCCGCGTGCTGATCGGCTGCCTGCTGGCGAGCGCGCCGGTCGCGCTGGCCGTGCCGGCCTGGTGCGTCCGATGGCACGGGGTGGCCGGGGGCCTGGCCGGGTTCGCGCTGGTCAACCTCCTCCTGCTGGCCGTCGTGGCCGTGACGGCCGCGCGCGTCTACCTCAAGGACCTGTCATGAGAATCGCCTGCGTCGTCAACCAGTTCCCGCCCAACGTCACGGCGGGGCTCGGCCGCTACGTCGAGCTGATCACCCCCTGGCTCGCCCGCGGCCACGAGCTCACCGTCCACACGCTCAACGTCGGCGGCCTGCCCGTGGACGAGCGCGTGGACGGCGTCACGGTGCACCGGCCGCGCGTCCGGCTGCCCGGCGCGCGCGGGCGGCGGCTCAACCGCACCCGCCGCGCCGAGTTCCTGCTGCTGGCCGCGCAGGTCGTGGTCAGCGACTGGCGGTACGTGCGGCGGCTGCGCCGCGGCGGGCGGCCGGACCTGGTCGCCGTGCACGACTCGACGAACTTCCTGGCCGCCCTGCTCTGCCACCACCTGCTGCGGCTGCCGGTGGTCCTGCACGTGCACACCACCGAGTACGGGGTGGCGGCGCAGCGCAGCATCCGCGACCCGCTGAACCTGTTCGCGGCGCTGGAACGCCACCTGGCCCGGATCTCGCGACGGGTGGTGGTGGCCACGCCCGAGGTGCGCGAGCAGCTTCTCGCCGCGGGGTGGCGGCGTACGCCCATCGACGTGGTGCCGCTCGGCGGCACGTACGAGCGGGTCGTCGCCGATCCGGCCTTCGACCGGGACGCGCTGCGGCGGGGCGCGGCGGCGCTGCGGCGGCGGCTGGGGTTGTCGGAGCGGGACAAGGTGCTGCTGTTCGTCGGCCGGATCGAACGCCAGAAGGGCGTGTACCAGCTGCTGGAGGCGATGCGGACGGCGTCGGCCGCCGTGCCGGGGCTGCGGCTGCTGATCGTCGGCGAGGGGGACGAGGTGGGCGTCCGGCGCATCGTGGGGGCGACCGGGCTGCGCGGGCGGGTGCTCACCTCGGGCCGGTTCGTCACCGGCCGCGAGCTGCTGGAGTACTACGAGCTGGCCGACGCCTGCGTGTTCCCCTCGCTGTTCGAGCCGTTCGGGCTGGTCGCGACCGAGGCGATGGCGCTGGGACGGGCGACGGTCCTGGGCGACGGCTTCTCCCGGATCTTCCTCGGGGACGACCCGGCGCGGCCCGCGGCGCGGTTCGTCCGGGCCGCCGAGCCGGCCGACATCGCGCGCGGGATCATCGACGTCATGTCGGACGAGGCGCTGCGGCGGTCGCTGGGCGAGCGCGGCGAGCGGTTCGTCCGCGAGAGCCTGAGCTGGGAGCGCGCGGCGGCGGCGACGACCGCGGTCTACCGGGCGGCGCTCAAGCCGCCCGCCTCCTGAAGCCTCAGGCCGGGCCGCCCCGCAGGACGCGCAGGGAGCCGACGGCCAGCCCGGTGACCAGCACCACGTGCACGGCCAGGTGCACGGCCATGAAGTAGGCGGTGAAGGCCGGGCCGCGCTCCCGGTGGACGAACCGCAGCAGCTCCGGATCGGCCACCACGAACCACCCGACCAGCACGACGGGCACCGCGAACAGCGCCGGCGCGAACAGGCCGAGCGGCAGGCAGGCCAGCGCCAGCGCGCAGGCGAGGATCCCGGCCCGGCTGTTGGCGTTCTCCGGCTTGGCCGCGCCCCGCCTGGCCGTGGCCAGTGCGAGCGGGATCAGCGGCAGCGCCCGCCGCCACTGCTCCGACAGCACGGGCAGGAACCGGTGGCCCTCGTCGTGCCGGCCGGCCACGGCGTCGGTCAGCACGATCCGGGTGTGGACGGCCAGGCGGCTGCTGTACTCGACGTCCTCGCAGTCGCGCAGGCTCTCGTCGAGCCGGCCGGCCCGGGTCAGCGCCTCGCGGCGGATGGCGGCCAGGGCGAACACGACGCTGTTGACCTCGCCCAGGTGCCGGCGCCGCCAGTGGACCTGGTGCAGCAGCCGGTACCACTCGACCGGGCCGTCGTCGATCAGCGGCTCGGTGTCGTAGACGCCGTGCACGCAGCCGACGCCCGGATCGGCCTCCAGGATCGCGACGGCATTGGCGACCGCGTCGGGCCGCAGCGCCACGTCGCTGTCCAGGAAGAAGATCACCTCGCCGGTCGTGTGCTCGACGCCGGCGTTCCTGGCCGCCGACACGCCGCGGTTGGCGGGCAGGCGCACGACCCGGCAGCCCAGCTCATCGGCGATGGCCGCCGAGCCGTCGGAGCCGGCGTCGTCGACGACCACGATCTCGTCGGGCAGGCGGGTCTGGGCCAGCACCGACTCCAGGCACAGGCGCAGGGTCCTGGCCGCGTTGTAGCACGGCACGATCAGCGAAACCGTCGTCACGAGCGTTGCCCTCCGGCGAGTTCCCGGTCGCGGTCACCACGGCCCGCGGCCCTGCTCCATGATCTCGCACGGACCCCCGCCTCAGCCAGTCAGGATCCCGCCGAGCACGTCGTCCAGGGTGACGACGCCGAGCACCCGTCCAGACTCGTCGGCGACGGCGGCGAGCTGGGCGCGGCGGGCGCGCATGACGGCCAGCACCTGGGCCAGGGTGGCGGTGGCGGGCACCTGCGGCAGGGCGCGCACGGGCAGCGGCTCGGCGGCGCCGTGGCCGTTCAGCGCGTCCAGGACGTGCAGGTAGCCGCGCAGTTCGGCGGGGTCGGCGCCGTGCACGGGGAAGCGGGAGTGGCCGTGGCGGCCGGCGTACCGTTGCAGGCCGGCGCTGTCGATGGTCTCGGGCACGCTGACGACCTCGCTCATCGGCACCATCACCGAGCCGACCGGGCGGGCGTGCAGGGCGAGGGTGGCGATCAGGCGGTCGCGTTCGTCCTGGCGGAGCAGGCGGTGGCGGCGCGACTCCTCGATGAGCACGGGCAGCTCCCCGGAGGTGTAGACCGTGCGGACCTCCTCGGCGGACGGGACGCGCAGCAGCCGCAGCACCACCCCCGCCATGGCCTTGACCAGCGTCAGCACCGGCCGGGTCGCCCTGGCCAGCACGAACAGCGGCGGCACCAGCCACAGCGCGGCCACGTCGGGCGCCGACAGCGCCAGGTTCTTCGGCACCATCTCGCCGATGATGACGTGCGCGGCCACCACCAGCAGCAGGGCCAGCGCGAAGGCGACCGGATGGACCAGCCGCCCGGGCAGCCCCACGGCGGCCAGCAGCGGCCCGACCGCCCCGGCCACCACCGGCTCCCCGGCCGCGCCGAGCACCAGCGAGGCCAGCGTCACGCCGAGCTGCGCCGCCGCCAGCATGGTCGGGACGGCGTTCATGGCGGCGAGCACGGCCTGCGCCCGCCGCGACCCCTCGCGCGCCCGGGGCTCGATCAGGGTGCGGCGGGCGGAGATGAGCGCGAACTCCGCGCCCACGAAGAAGCCGTTGACGGCCAGCAGCAGCACGATGACCAGCCCTTGGGCGACGCTCACCGGCGCTCCCCCGCCCGGCCCGGCGCGGTGAGCGTGACCTGCTCGATCCGGCGTCCCCGCATGGTCTCCACCCGCAGGACCCACCCGCGCACGGTGACCTCGTCGCCCGGGTCCGGGATGCGGCCGAGCACGGCCAGCACCAGCCCGGCGAGCGTCTCGTAGGGGCCCTGCGGCATGCGGAAGCCGGTGCGCTCCTCGACCTCGTCGGCGCGCAGCAGGGCCGGCAGGCCCACGGAGGCGCCCGGCGCGAGCAGCACGGGCGTGGGCTCGTCGGACTGCTCCTCGGGCAGGTCGTACTCGTCGGCGATGTCGCCGATCAGCTCCTCCACCAGGTCCTCGACGGTGACGACGCCGGCCAGGCCGCCGTACTCGTCGATCACGACGGCCATCTCGGCGCGGGCGGAGGCCAGTCGCTCCTGCACGACCTCCAGCCGCAGCGTCTCGGGCACCTGGAGGGCGGGCCGGGCGATCGCGGCCACCGGGGTCGTGTCGCGTTCGGACGGCGGCACCGCGCAGGCGCCGGGGACGCTGGCGATGCCGAGGATGTCGTCGCGTTCCGCGCCGCAGACCGGGATGCGCAGGTGGCGGCGGCTCCTGGCCAGCTTGAGGAAGTCGGCGACGCTGGTCGTGCCGGGGACGGTCACGCAGTCCGTACGCGGGGTCATGGCCTCGGCCGCGGTCTTGCCGCCGAAGCGCAGGGCCCGCTGGAGCATGGCGGCGGTGCCGGGCTGGAGCACGCCGGCCTCGGCCGACAGGCGTACCAGGAGGCCCAGCTCCTCGGGCGAGCGGGCGGAGGCCAGCTCCTCCTGCGGCTCGGCGCCGAGCCGTCGGACGATCGCGTCGGCCACCGCGTTGCACAGCCGGATCAGCGGCCCGCACGCCGCCGAGAACGCCCGCTGCGGCGGCGTCGCCAGCCGGGCCACCGCGAGCGGCCTGGACAGGGCGGCGTTCTTGGGCACCAGCTCGCCCAGCACCATCTGCGCCACGGTGGACAGCGCGATCGCCAGCACGACCGGAAGCACCGGGACGCCGCCCAGCAGCGGATCGAGCAGGTCGGCGATGGCGGGCTCGGCCACGACGCCGAGCAGCAGCGAGGTGACGGTGATGCCGAGCTGGGCGCCCGACAGGTGGAACGACAGCCGTTGCACCGCGGCCTCGACGCCCTGGGCGCCCCGGTCGCCGTCCTCGGCGAGCTGGCGGACCTGGCCGCGTTCGACGGTGACGAGGGAGAACTCGGCCGCGACGAAGATGCCGTTGGCCAGGATCAGGGCCAGGGCCGCGAGCAGGTGGACGGCGTCGAGGAGCACGTCAGCCCGGGCCCTCGGGTAACGCCGCGGGCGGCCGGTCGTGCTCAGACTCCACGGGCGAAAGCTAGCATCCGGCTCGGGCGTGCGGAAGTCATGACGAACCGCCAGTGATCAGACGTTGCCCATCACGCGCGTCACTTGGATCTCCAGCACCACCCTGGACGGGTTGGGCCGGGGCGGCTTGTAACGGGCGGTGTACCGGCGTTCGGCGTCGGCGACCTGCTCGGGCTCGGTGCGCACCACGGCCCGTCCCTCCAGGGTGGACCAGCGGCGGCCGTCGACCTGGCACAGCGACACCGCCGCGCCGTCCGCGCCGATCAGCCGGGCCTTGCGGGAGGAGCCCGAGGTGATCACGCGGGCGGTCGCGGTGTCCAGGTCGAGGGTCGCGCCGACGGGCACGACGTGCGGGGGGCCGCCGTCGCGGGCGGTGGCGAGCGTGCACAGGTGCCGCTCCCGCCAGAACGCGGCGAACTCCTCGCCCAGCTCGGCCAGGTCCACGATCCTCCTCGGGGTTCCGGGGCCTCGTCGGGCCTCCGGGCGAGCGACATCGTATAGCGGCTGGTGAGGGGGCGGCTCAGGAGGGCGGGCCCTGGCGGGCGTGCGAGGTGTAGATCCCGACCTCGTCGGGGCGGATCAGGCCGTCCTGGATGGCGCAGATGAGCAGTTTCTCCTTGGTCGGCGCGGGCCGGCCGGCCGCCGCGTACTTGACCCTGGCCCGGTCGATGTACTGGCGCACGGTGCGTTCCTTGATGCCCATGCGGGCCGCGACCGACGCCTTCGACATCGACTGGAACCAGAACAGCAGCGCCGCCCGCTCCTTGTCCGACAGCTGGGGGCGGTGGGGGCCCTCGTCCGTGGCGATGGCCTGGGCCATGGGCAGCGTCACGGACGGCCGGTCGGCGGCCACCTCCATGATCGTCTCCAGGCAGGACTCCCGGGTGGCGCGTCCCTTGCCGATGAACGCCGACGCGCCCGCGTCGAGCACCGCCCGGACGATCTCGGGCTCCTCGTGCTCGGAGAAGACGATCACCCGCTGGCCGTCCGCGCACAGGCCGCCCACCCGGTCGGCGACCATCGTGCCGTTGAGGTTGAGGTCGAGCAGCAGCACGTCGGCGGCCACGCCGCGGACCGACTCGATCGTGGGCCCCTGGGCGACCAGCTCGACGCCGCTGCCCGGCCCGAACCAGGAGCGCACGCCGTCCACCACCACCTGGTGGTCCTCGACCAGGGCGACCGTCACGGGCGCTGCCAGATGCTGTTGACCCATACCTCCCCTCCCTGGCGCTGGTAGGTGACCACGACCCCGCTGGGCTCGCGCACCGGCGTGGGGCTGACCGGCAGGTCGTCGTTGTCGGCGACGACGGCCACGCTCACCATGGCCGACATCGCCGACACGGTGACCCTGGCCCGCGAGCGGGCGCCGTCCAGCGCCAGCACGGGCGCCCTGAGCAGATCCTCCCGCACGCCCTCGGGCAGCGCGGGCAGGTTCTCGCCGAACGGCGGCGCGGTCACCAGCACCTGACGCCGCTCGGCCGCGTCGATGCGCTCGCGCAGCGCGGCCACCAGCGCGTCCGGGACGTCCTCGCGCTCGGTGATCAGGCGGCGCAGCCGCATGGCGCCGGCCGTGCAGTCCTCGCGCACGCGCGGGTCGCCGGGGTCGGCGCCGTCGGCGAGCTGCTGGAGCAGCGACTCGGCCACGTCCCTGATGGCGGCGTACCTGCGGATGCGGTCGGCGTGGATGCTCCTGGCCGACTCCCGCCAGGCGTCGTCGGCGGCGAGCCGGCGGGCCAGCAGCACGGCGTCCTCGGCGCGGGCGCGCAGCAGGGCGCAGCCGGCCGTGTAGCCGAGCTGCATGGTGACGCCGCCGACGATGACCACCAGGTACTTGGCGACCGACACCCGGTCGAACGCCCCGGCCACGGCCATCGCGGCCAGCATGACGGCGGCGTTGACGGCCAGGAACGCGCCCAGCTCCGCCCGCCAGCGCGGCCGGTTCCAGGCCAGCATGACGCCCAGCCAGCCGACCGACCCCCATCCCCAGTCGCTGATGCCGAGCAGGTCCTGCGGGCGGCAGGCCACGATCACCGCGACGTCGGCGGCCAGCGCCGCGACCGCCAGGCCGAGGACGCGGTCCGGGCCGCGCGAGGTGCGCGCGAGCGCCAGGCCCGCGATCACGCCGACCCCCGTGTAGACGACCCAGGCGGCCGCGGCGAGCAGCGGCCAGCGGAAGGATCCCCAGCCGGTGACGGTGACGGTGAGGTCGTAGCCGGTGTGCCAGAACCCGGCGATGACGGCCGCGCCGAGCGCGGTGTAGCGGGCGTAGCGCTGGGCGACCTGCTCGATGTCGTCGGTCACGGCCGCCACCACATGCTCACCCGCGTGCCGGTGTCGCCGGAGGAGATCCGGGCGCCGCCGCCGCGCAGCGCGTTCATCGTGTCGAGGATCGAGCCGCGCACGCCGAACCGGTCGGGCGGCAGGCGGTCCTGGTCGAAGCCGTGGCCCGCGTCGGCGACCTCCACCCGGATCTCGCCGTCGTGCCCGCTGGAGACCAGGACGGCCTCGGCCACGCCGGCGTGCAGCGCGACGTTGGCCAGGGCCTCGGTGACGGCGCGGGCGAAGTGCTCGGCGACGTCGCCGGGGACGGTCTGCGGGGTCAGGCGGCGGCGCACGTCCAGGCCGGGCACGCGGCCGGCCACCTCGTCGAGCAGGGCGTCGAGGGCGATGGGGGCGGTCTCGGGACGTGGCCGGTCGCGCAGCTTCTCCAGCGCGGCCAGGTCGGTGCCCACCTGGGAGCGCAGGGTGGGCGACGGCTCGTCGTAGGTGCCGAGGCCGACCATGGTCAGGGTGTGCAGGGCGGTCTCGTGGATGCTGGCGACCTGGCGCAGCTCGTCCTCGCGGCGCAGGCGTTCGACCATGAGGGCGATCTCGGCCCGCGCGCTCTCGCGCAGGAAGGCGTCGGCGGAGGCGGCCGAGCGGCGCAGCAGCGTCATCAGCATCACGATCGCCAGGAGCTGGACGAGGTGGATGCCCAGCGTGCCGGCCACGTCCTGGGACGGCGCGGCGAGCCGCACCCCCGCCAGGTACGCCCCCGCCACGGCCAGCCCGGCCGGCACGGCGATCCGGGGCCGCCAGGTCACCCCGATGACGACGATCGTCATGGTGACCAGCCCCGCGATCCAGCTCGACCCGGCGTCGAACGCCCGGACGGGCACCAGGTGGCGCTGGGCCAGGCAGGCCGCCACGGTGGTCGCCGCGTCACCGGCCACCAGCCAGTGCGGCAGCGGCTCCTCGCCGCGCAGCCGGCGCAGGTAGAGCCCGGTCCACACGAGGCCGGCCGCCAGCGCGGGCGCCAGCCACGCGGCCGAGACCGGCGGGACCGCGCCGAGGCCCGCCGCGACCACCGACACCAGGCCGACGGCGCCGCGCGCGCCCGCGGCGGTACGCGCGACGGCCTTGTCGAGCTGCCGGGTCGCCGAGTCGTACCTCGTGTCGTGCCGCGTGTCGTGTCTCGGGTCGTGTCTGGGGTCGAGCCTCTTGCCGAGACGCGTGGAGCCGGGGTGAGCCATGTGCGATCCGCCCGCGAAGAGAGCACAGGACGGGTCTCACAATATCGACTTTGAACAGGCTTGTTCCTGTCATGACGGTCGGCTGCTTCCATGGCTCTTCCTCGGGGGGCCGGCGGCGCTCCGGTGCGCGTGCGCCGCCCTGCCTCACTGTGGGTCGCGCGGGCCCGGGGCGGCATGACGGCCGATCAGCCGTCGTGCCGCCACGACGGCTGATCGGCCGTCAGTCGCATCCCGCGCAAGAGGGATGTACTGGACAGGTGTCGTCGCGCGCGACGGGAGGGACGATCATGACTGTCTTTTCGATCTCGATTCTGCTCGGCTGCCTGTCGGTGATGGCGGTCCGGGGCCGCCGGGGGGACTGGCCGCCCGGCATGCCGGCGGCACGGCCCAGGCTGGTGACCGCGGGCGGCACGTACGAAGGCTCGCACGGCCACCCGTCCGACGCCTACGTCGTCCAGGAGCGGCTGATCGCGCTGGCCGACGGGCAGGGCGGCACGGAGGTCGCGCACACGGCGGCCGCGCTGGCCCTGGGCGCCGTGGTCGCCGCCCGCCCGCAGCACTCCGCCCGGCGCGAGGAGGACATGGACGAGTGCGCCCAGGCCGCCCACCGCGCCGTCCGGCGGGCCGCGTTGCGCACGCCGTCCAAGCCGGCGCTGGTCACGACGATGGACCTGCTGGTGCTCGTCCCCGGGGAGACGCCGTGCCTGCGCTTCGCCCACGTGGGCAACGGCGCGATCTGGCATTGCGCCAAGGGCGGCAAGCCGCGCCGGCTCACCACGTCGCACTCCTTCGACGACGGGCCGCTGCTGCGCGGGATCGGGCTGGCCTCCACGCTGAACCCCGAGGTCGGCACCGTGCCGCTGCGTCCGGGCGACCGCGTGGCCGTCGTCACCGACGGCGTGCTGAAGGCGCTGGGCGAGCACCGGCTGACCGAGCTGCTGGCCGTCGGCCCGTCCCCGGCCGCCTGCCTGGACCGGCTGTACGACGAGGTGGCCGCCGCGGCGCCCAAGGACGACGCCACGATGGTCGTCGCCGACTTCGTCACCGCCTGACCTCCGGCCGCCTCTGGAACGTGCCACCCGACGCGAAGGCGGGGGCCGGATGGCACGGGGGCGCGCCGGGGCGTCAGTCCAGGCGCTGGAGGAGGCCGTACACGAACAGGGCGCGGCGGGACGTGCCCTCGCAGGCGAAGTCGACCGCCCAGTGGTGCGGGGCCGACCCCTCGCCCTGGAAGCTCACCGGGAAGCTCGCGGCGACGTCGGCAACGACGCACCCCCACGGGGTCAGGTCGGCGGCCGACAGCCGCCGGTCGCCGCCGGGCCGCACGAACCACAGGTTCCACACCTCGCCGCCGGGGCCGGTCAGCGCCTCGAACTCCAGCTCCGGCCAGGACGGCAGCCGCCAGCGGGCCACGTCGCAGGTCAGGCTGCCGAACGGGGCCGCGCCGGCGTACGCGGGCGGGCCGAGCGCCATCCGCAGCGCGGCCCGGCCCTCGGGCGCCCGAGGGGCGTGGGCCAGCCGGGTCCAGTGGGCGTGGGCGGCGCGCAGCTCGGCGCGGGAGGCGTCCAGGTCGGCCAGCGCCTGCTCCACGCGTCCCGGGTTGAGGTCGCGCATGCGGTGCATCAGGGCCAGCTCGAACTGGCGTACGCCGAATCGCATGGCCCCCAGCCTGCCAGGCGTCGTGACCTGCGTATGCTCCCCGTCATGAACAAACGGGGGCAGATCACCCTCCGCGAGCTGCTCGCCTTCGACGAGGGCGGCGTCCTGCGGCTGCTGCTCGCGCCGTCGGGCCAGGACGTGCACGTGTCCGGAATGATCATCGGCGACGAGGGGCCCGCCCGCTCGTACGCGGGCCGCATCGTGCTCGCGGCCGGGCTGTTCCACTCCACCGGCGCGGCCACCGCCTCCATCCGCGAGGCGGCGCGGCGCGGCGCCGCGGCGGTGGTCGTGCGGGCCGGCGAGGACCTGTCCGACGACGCGCTCGACGCGGCCGAGCAGGTCGGCATCGCCCTGCTGGCCCGCGCCGAATGGGCCGACTGGGACGACGTGGCGACCCTGCTGCGCTCGGCCGCCGCCTACGGCGAGGCGGGACGCGGCGACCGGATGGCCGAGGCCACGGCGGGCGGCGGGCTGGCCGCGCTGGCATCGGTGGTCGCCGAGTTCACCGGCGGCTCGATCACCATCGAGGACACCCAGTTCCGCGTGCTGGCGCACTCGGCCACCGGGCCGGAGGCCGACGAGCTGCGCCGCTCCACCATCCTGGGCGGCCGGGTGCCCGACTGGCGGGTGGACGAACTGCGCCGCAGCGGCCTGCTGCGCACCCTGTGGTCCTCCGGCGAGGTGATCCACCGGCCTGCCGACGGCGACACCCCGGAGCGGCTGATCATCGCCATCCGGAGCGGGCGGGAGATGCTGGGCTCGATCTGGGCCGCCGCCGACGGCCGCAGCCTGTCGCCCAACGCGGCCAGCGCGCTGAGCCGGGCCGCGGAGGTGGCGGTGCCGTACCTGGTGCAGCACCGGCTGCGGGAGAGCGGCGCGCGGCTGCGCGAGGAGCACGCGCTGCGCGGGCTGCTGGGCGGCGAGGGCGACATGAGCACCCACGCCTGGACGCTGGGCCTGCCGCCCGACCTGCGCTGCGCCGTCGTGATCGCCGAGACCGGCCCCGACGCGGCGGGCGAGGGCGCGGCGGCCCGGGGCCCGGCCGGCGAGCGGGTGCTGGAGGTGCTCGCGCTGCACGCCGCCTCCTACCGGACGGGGGTGCGGGTGCTGCGGGAGACCGGCCGGGTGCTGGCCCTGGTGCCGGTGCGCGGCGGCGACGAGCGGGACGTGCTCGGGCTGGCCCGGGAGCTGGACGGGCTGGCCGCCTCGACGCCGGGCGCCGCCGCGGTGCTGGTGGGGGCGGGGTCGGTGGCCGCCTCGCCGCTGGTCGCGGCGGGCTCGCGGGAGGAGGCCGACCTGGTCGTACGGGTCCTGCGCGCCCGTGACTCCGGCCCCCGCCACGCCCTGGCGGCCGACCTCGGCCCCGCCCTGGACGTGCTGCGCGTCCTGGACGCCGTCCGCCCGGTGTGGGAACGCGGCAGCGGCCCGGTGTACGACCTGGTCCACGCCGACCTGGCGGCGGGCGGCGAGCTGGTCCGCTCGATCGCCGCCTACCTCGACGCCGCCGGGGACGTCGGCCGCGCCGCCCGCCGGCTGGTCCTGCACCCGAACACCCTGCGCTACCGGCTGCGCCGCGTCCGCGAGCGCTTCGGCGTCGATCTCGACGACCCCGACACCCGGCTGCTGCTCACGCTCGCCGTCCGCCTGGCCGCCTGACCTGGGGCTCCGGATTTTCTTGGCCGAGTGGACAAAGCCGTATGCGGGCTTTGTCCGCCCGGCTGAAGACTTGGCCTGCGGTCATGGCCGAATCTCGTCTGGCCCCCCTCCGAAACTCCCTCTTTCCCGATGCATCCAGGAGCCTTGGACGTGATCCAGAGCAGTGCCACGCTCGCGCCCGCCCCGGCCCGCGGCACCACCGCCGAACGCGCCGCCCACGTGCTGCGCCATGCCGTAAGCGCCGGTGCGCTCGGCCCGGGCGAGCCGGTCGCCGGCTTCGTCGACACCGCCGGCGTGCGGGACTCGGTCAGGGCGTTGCACGAGGCGTTCGGCGAGGTCCCGGACGTGCTGCACACCTTCGCCGCCAAGGCCGCGTCGCTGATCCCGGTCCTGCGGCTGCTGGCCGCCTCGGGCATGGGATGCGAGGTGGCCAGCCCCGGCGAGCTGCGGATCGCGCTGGACGCCGGTTTCGCGCCGGGCACGATCGTCTTCGACTCCCCCGCCAAGACCCGCGAGGAGCTGCGCCAGGCCCTGTCCCTGGGCGTCGCGGTCAACGCCGACAGCCTGGCCGAGCTGCGCCGCATCGACGAGCTGCGCGCGCCGGACTCCTCCTCGGTGCTGGGGCTGCGGGTGAACCCGCAGGTCGGCACCGGCACGATCGGCGCGATGAGCACCGCGACCGCCACCTCCAAGTTCGGCGTCGCGCTGCGCGACCCGGGGGCCCGCGAGGCCGTCGTCCGCGCCTTCGCCGAACGGCCGTGGCTCACCCGCCTGCACGCGCACGTCGGCTCGCAGGGCTGCCCGCTGGAGCTGATCGCGGCGGGCATCGCCGAGGCCTACCGGCTGGCCGAGGAGATCAACGCGACGCTCGGCGTCCGGCAGATCACCAGCATCGACATCGGCGGCGGCCTGCCGGTGAACTTCGACGGCGACGAGGTGGCCCCCACCTACGCCGACTACGTCGCCACGCTGCGCGCGGCCGTCCCCGGGCTGTTCGACGGCCGGTACGCGCTGGTCACCGAGTTCGGCCGGTCGCTGCTGGCCAAGAACGGCTTCGTCGCGGCGCTGGTGGAGTACACCAAGGACGCGGGCGGGCGGCGGGTGGCGATCACCCACGCCGGCGCGCAGGTCGCCACCCGCACGGTGCTCATGCCGGACGCCTGGCCGCTGCGGGTCGGCGCGTACGGCCCGTCGGGCGACCCCAAGGACGGCCCCCTGCTCGCCCAGGACGTCGCGGGCCCGTGCTGCTTCGCCGGTGACGTGGTCGCGCACGCCAGGGAGCTGCCGGAGCTGGCCGAGGGCGACATCGTCGTGCTGCACGACACCGGCGCCTACTACTTCTCCACCCCGTGGGCCTACAACAGCCTGCCCTATCCGGCGGTGCACGGCTTCACCGTCACGGCGGACGGCGACGTCCGGCTGAGCGAGGTGCGCCCGGCGCAGACCCTGGACGAGATCGCCGCGGCCAGCGGGCTGGCCCAGGCCGACGCGCTGACCGGCCTCCTGGCGGCCACCGCCTGAACGCCTGCCGTCCCAACTATGGCGGTATGTCCTGGTTTGTGGGGATTGTTTGCGCGGGTGGGGGTAGGTCTACCAGCGAGTATGGAGTTCTCGCTCCATTTCGGGGGAACCTTCCGGGCCGTCGCCCGGAAGGCGCGACAGGCGGCTCTCCGCCTTGAGGGCCGCCGGATCCGGGGGAACCCACATGCGCAAGACGCTCACCGGCCTGGGGATGGCATTCTGCTTGGCGCTGGCCCCGGCCGCCACCGCTGTGGCGGACACGCCCGTCGTCCAGAGCCAGGCGACGCCGAGCCCGCAACCGACCGAGAACAAATACGACGAGGGCGGCGGCAACGGCGGTCTGTGGGGCCTGCTGGGGCTGCTCGGACTGCTGGGGCTGGCGGGCCTGCGCAAAGGCCGCAACCCGGTAGGGACGGCTGAGCACATGACCACCCGTCCCACGGGAACCACCGGTACCACGGGTACCACCGGGACCACGACGGGGACCACCGCCAACCCCACCCGCCCGCAGCGTCCGTAAGGAGGACGCGGGCGGTGCCCGGCACGCTCCGGCGCGCCGGGCACCGCGCTGCCCACCCCCGGCCCCCATCCCTGCAACGCTGTCGCGGCCCGGCCCGCGGCAGTCCGGTTCGCGTGGGTACGGGCCTCAGGCGGGGCGGGTGGCGATGACGGCGGTGGCGTCCAGTTCCTCCGAGACCGTGGCCCGCGCCGGGAGCCCCGCGGCCACGGCGGCCCGGACGGTGGCCGCGGCCTGCCGTTCGCTGGTCTCCACCAGCAGGTGCCCGCCCGGCGCGAGCCAGCCGGACGCCCCCGCGATCACCCGGCGCACCACGTCGAGCCCGTCGCCGCCGCCGTCGAGCGCCATCAGCGGCTCGTGCAGGCGCGCCTCGGGCGGCAGCAGGCCGACCGACTCGGTCGGCACGTAGGGCGGGCTGGCGATCAGGATGCCGACGCGGCCGCGCAGCGAGCCGGGCAGGGCGTCGTACAGGTCGCCCTGGTGGACGTGGCCGCCGGGCAGGTTGAGCCGGGCGCAGCGCACGGCGGCGGGGTCGAGGTCGGCCGCGTGCACCTCGGCCCCCTCCCCCAGCGCCGCCGCGACCGCGGCGCCCATCGCGCCCGTGCCGCAGCACAGGTCGAGCACGACGGGCGGGCGGCCGGCCCGGCGGGCCAGCGCGACGGCCTGACGGATGAGGAACTCGGTGCGCGGACGCGGCACGAACACACCGGGCTCGACGGCGACGCGCAGGCCGCAGAACCGCGCCCAGCCCAGGACGTGCTCAAGCGGCAGCCCGCCGGCCCGGCGCTCGACCATCCCGGCCAGCTCGGCAGGGGTACGGGCGGTGGAGACCAGCAGCTCGGCCTCGTCCTCGGCGAAGACGCAGCCGGCGGCGCGCAGCCGGGTGACGACGGCGGACATGGGGATCGGGGAGGGGGACATGGGGAGCCTTTCGGGATGCCGATGGGCGCTCCCCGCGGTCACCTGGCCCAGGCGGGCCGGACGTGTGCCGGAAGGGAGCCCCAGCCTGACGAAGCGGTAATGGGTCTCACCTCCTACGGACGATCTCGGCCAGAGACCGTCACAGTACCAGAGCCGGTCCGGCCCGACGCGGGCGGCCGCCGGGGATCTCCCCCGGTCACGCGCACGCCGCCACGCGGATGATCATGTAGTAAAATGTCCGGGAGCTCGGCCGCGGAGATCGTCCCGGCGAGCAGGAGGCGGCCGCGGGAGCCGCGCGAGAAGTCCCGCCGATCACCTGACACGAACGAAGCGCACACCACTACGGTGTGCGCTTTTTGTCGTGCCCGAAAACCGGACCGCAGTGAGAGGAACCAGGCACATATGCCGCACCACGACGACAACACCAAGATCAGCCTGCCCCGGCAGTTCGCCCGCACCCGGCGGTTCACCCTGGGCGCCCCCTCGGCCTTCACCGTCTCGGCGGACGGCTCCGTCGTGCTGTTCCTGCGCAGCCGCGCCGGCGACGACCCGGTCACCTGCCTCTGGGCCCTGGACGCCGGCTCCGGCGAGGAGCGACTGCTCGCCGACCCCGCCGCACTGACCGGCGGCGGCACCCAGGGGATCGGCTCCTACGCCACGGACGACGCGGCCGGCCTGGCGGTGTTCACCCTGGCGGGCGCGCTGTGGGCGGTGGACGTCCCGACCGGCGCGGCCCGTACGCTGCCGGTGCCCGGCACGGCCCGCGACCCGCGGCCCGACCCGGCCGGGCGGCTGGTCGCCTACCTCTCCGGCGGCGCGCTGCGGGTGATCGGCGTGGACGGCGCCGGCGACCGCGCGGTGGCCGAGCCCGACGGGCCGGACGTGCGGTTCGGCGTCGCCGAGTACGCCGCGTCCGCCTCGATGGGCCGATCCCGCGGCTACTGGTGGTCCCCCGACGGCGCCCGTCTGCTGACGGCCCGGGTGGACGAGGCCGGCGTCGCGCTCTGGCACGTGGGCGACCCCGCCGAGCCCGCGCGCCCGCCCCGGGCCGTGCGGTACCCGGCGGCCGGCACCGCCAACGCCGACGTCACCCTCTGGATCGCCGGGGTGGACGGCGCGGTGGACGGCGCGGTGGACGGCGCGGTGGACGGCGGGCGCGTCGAGGTCGCCTGGGACCGGACCGCCTTCGAGTACGTGACGGCCGCCGGCTGGGACGCCCACGGCCCGTACCTGTCGGTGCAGAGCAGGGACCAGCGGACGGTCCGGGTGCTGGCCGCCGACCCGGACTCCGGCCGGACGCGGCTGCTGGCCGAGCAGCACGATCCGCACTGGGTGCAGCTCGTCCCGGGCACGCCCGCCCGTACCGGCTCCGGCCGGCTGGTCGCCCACGCCGACCTGGACGGCACGCGGCGGCTCACCGTCGGCGGCGTCCCGGTCACGCCGCCCGGCCTGCACCTGGAGGCGGTGCTCGGCGTGGACGGCGAGGACGTGCTCTTCACCGCCTCCGACGACCCCGCGCAGACCCACCTGTGGCTGCACACCCCGGCGGCGGGCACCCACCGGCTCAGCGTCGCACCGGGGGTGCACGGCGGGACCCGGCGCGCGGGCACCCTCGTCCACGTCGCCCGCACCGCCGAGCACCCGGGCGAGCGCGTCCGCGTGGAACGCCCCGCGGCCGGGGCGGCGTCCCCGGCGCGGAGCGGGGTCGAGGTGGCGTCGGCGGCGCAGCGGCCGGTGCTGGCGCTGCGCCGGCTGTCGCTCGTCACCACCGCGCGCGAGCTGCGCAGCCACCTGCACCTGCCCTCCTGGCACCGTCCCGGTGACCCGGCGCTGCCCGTCCTGCTGGACCCGTACGCGGGGCCGGCCGGGCGCCGGGTCGCCGACGAGCAGGCGCCGATGATGTTCGTCTCGCAGTGGTTCGCCGAGCAGGGGTTCGCCGTCCTGGTCACCGACGGGGCCGGCACGCCGGGCCGCGGCCCCGCCTGGGAGCGCGAGGTGCACGGCGACATGTTCGGCCCCGTGCTGGCGGACCAGGTGGCCGCCCTGCACGCGGTCGCCGCCCGCCACCCGGAGCTGGACCTGCGCCGGGTCGCGATGCGCGGCTGGTCGTTCGCGGGCACGCTGGCCGTCATGGCGGTGCTGCGGCGTCCGGACGTCTTCCACGCCGCCGTCGCCGGCGCCGGCACCAGCGAGCAGCGCCTGTACGACACCCACTGGCGGGAACGTTTCCTCGGCCACCCGGACCGCCACCCCGACCGCTACGAAGCCTGCTCCACCCTGGCCGAGGCGCACACCCTGGCCCGGCCCCTGCAGCTCGTCCACGGGCTGTCCGACGACAACGTGTTCCCGGCGGGCACGTTGCGCCTGTCGTCCGCGCTGCTGGCCGCCGGACGCCCGCACGAGGTGCTGCCGCTGTCCGGCGCCTCCCACGCCCCCACCTCGGACGAGGACGTCTTCGAGGGCCTGCTCCTCCTCCAGCTCGACTTCCTCCGCCGCCACCTGAACGGGTAGCCGCCGGGGGCCGGGTCAGCGGCGGGCGGGGCGGATGAGCAGGCGGCCGTAGGGGAGGTCGCCGATCACCTGGACGTGCGGGTGGCCGGGGCGGGGCCGGCCGGGGACCTTGCAGGTCACCCGCCCCCACTCCGACCGCACCCCGTCGGCGTTCGCGGTGGCGCCCGCGGGCAGGACGATCGTGGCGCTGCCGTAGGCCAGCAGCAGCTCGATGTCGACGCGCGCGTACGGCACGTGGGCCCGCGACAGGTCGAGCCGCACCCGGCCGTACCTGGAGTCGACGCACAGGCGGCGCGGGACCTCCCAGTCGCCGGTCCGGGTGACGGCGCCGCCGGTGGAGCCCAGCCGGACCACCTCGTCCGGCAGGTCGGCGACGATCGGCGCCAGCTCGCGGGCGGAGGTGGCGGTGAGCGCCAGTTCGAGCCGCCGCTCCAGCTCGCCGGGGTCGAGCCGGCCGTCCGCGTACGCCTGCTGGACCAGCTCGACCGCCCGCTCGCGGTCCGCGCCCGAGACGGTGTTCATCGGCTGACGGCCCTGTTGTACAGCCGCGTGGCCAGCGGCACGAACACGGCCAGGAGCAGCACGGACCACAGCAGCGACACCGGCACGGCGTGCCGCAGCGGCCAGGCGGCGGGCTGGGGCAGCGCGGCGCTGGTGTTGCCGAACAGCTCACGCGCGGCCTGGACGAGCGTGGAGACCGGGTTCCACTCGGCGATCGGCCGCAGCGGGCCGGGCAGGCGCGTGCTGTCGGCGAACGCGTTGGACAGGAACACCAGCGGCAACGAGGTGAGGGTGGCGAGGTTGTTGAACACCTCGGGCGTGCGCAGGGCCAGCGCGACGGTGGCCGTCACCCAGGAGAAGGCGTAGGCGAACAGCAGCAGCATCGCGAACCCGAGCACCGCCTCCGGCGGCGAGCTGTGGACGCGCCAGCCGACCAGCAGGCCGACGAGCGCCATGGTGGCGATGCTGGTGACGTTCATGATCACGTCGCTGACGGTCTGGCCGGTGAGCACCGCCGTCGGGGACATCGGCAGGGTGCGGAACCGGTCGAAGATGCCCTTCTGCAGGTCCTGGGTGAGCGTGTAGCCGGTGATCTGCGCGCTGGTGACGATCGTCATGACGAAGATCCCGGGCAGCAGGTACTCGCCGTAGGACATGCCGGGCAGCTCGATCATGCTGCCGAAGACGTAGGTGAACAGCACCACGAACACGATGGGCAGCATGATCACGCCGCCCAGCAGGTCGGGGGCTCTGCGGATCTTGAGCGCGTTGCGCCTGGCGATGGTCAGGCCGTCGGCGGCGGCCAGCTGGAAGGCGTTCATCGAACGGTCTCCTCGGTCTTGTCGGCGGCCTGGCGTCCGGTGAGGGTGAGGAACACGTCGTCGAGGGTGGGCCGGCGCAGCCCGGCGTCGCGTACGGCGATCCGCTCGGCGGCCAGGTGGCCGAGCGCCCGGGTCAGCGCGTCCGCGCCGCCGGTCACCGGGATCGTCATGCGCAGGGCGGCGGCGTCGACCTGCATCTCGCCCAGGGCCAGCGGCGCCAGGGCGCGGGCGGCGTGGTCCAGGCTCGCCGCGCTGGTCACCGAGAGCTGGATGCGGTCGCCGCCGACCTGGTCCTTCAGCTCCTCGGCCGTGCCGCGGGCGATCACCCGCCCGTGGTCGACCACCACGATGCGGTCGGCGAGCCGGTCGGCCTCCTCCAGGTACTGGGTGGTGAGCAGGACGGTGGTGCCCTCCCGGACGAGCTCGGCGATGACGTCCCACAGGGCGATCCTGGCGCGGGGGTCGAGGCCGGTGGTCGGCTCGTCCAGGAACAGCACGGGCGGGTCGGCGACCAGCGCGCCGGCCAGGTCGAGGCGGCGGCGCATGCCGCCGGACCAGCCGCGCACCGGGCGGTCGGCGGCGTCGGCGAGGTCGAAGCGGTCCAGCAGCTCGCGGGCGCGCTCGCGGCTGCGCCGGGCGCCCAGGTGGTAGAGGCGGCCGACCATCTCCAGGTTCTCGGCGCCGGTGAGGTGGTCGTCCACGGCGGCGTACTGGCCGGACGCGCCGATGCGGGCGCGCAGCCGGCGGGCGTCGCGGACGACGTCGAGCCCGGCCACCGTGGCGTGGCCGGCGTCCGGTCGCAGGAGCGTGGTGAGGATCCTCACCGTGGTGGTCTTGCCGGCGCCGTTGGGGCCCAGCAGTCCTAACACCGTCCCCTCCGGGACGGTCAGGTCGACGCCGTCGAGGGCGGCCACGTCGCCGAACCTCTTGGTCAGCCCTTCGACCACGATCGCGTCTGGCATGTCGGTCTCCTCGGTCGTCAGGAACGGTGGATGTCGATGTCGCCGTGCGTGGTGTGGGCGTGGATCTCGACGGTCCGCGCCCTGTCGCCGGGGTCGTCGCCGGGGTCGAGGGCGACGTTCACGGTGCCGTACCGGGAGCTGACGTCGAGCCAGGCGGAGGTGCCCTCGGGGACGCCGACGTCCAGGCCGCCGCCGGTGGTCTCCATGACGACCGTGCCGGACGCCACCTCGCGGATCTCCACGCCGGCGTAGGCGGTCTTGGCGACCACGCCGGCCAGCGGGCGTTCCACGGTGATGTCGCCGTGGGCGCTGTTGAGCCGCAGCTCGCCGGTGACCTCGCCGAGGCGCACGTCGCCGTGGGCGGTCTTGACGGCGGCGGTGCCGTCGATCTCGCCGACGCGGATGTCGCCGTGGTTCGTGGTGATCTCGGCGTGCCCGCGGGCGCGGGTGACGGAGACGGTGCCGTGGGTGCTCTTCAGGCGCAGCCGGCCGGCCTCCTCGACGCGGATGTCGCCGTACGTGGTGGTCGCCGTGACGTCGCCGAGCCGCCCGCGGCACGACAGGCCGCCGGACGTCCTGGCGTCGAGGCGGGAGCCGGCCGGCAGCTCGACCGTCACCTCCACCGAGCCCGTGCCGAGCAGCAGCGAACGCGCCCAGTCGGCGGGCGACTCGACGAGCTTGCCGAGCGAGAGCCCCCAGCCGAGCGCCGGCCCGCCCTGCTCCTTGTCGGCGGCCACCGTGAGCCTGCCGTCGGCGTAATGGACCTGGACGTGCCGGGCGGCCTGCACGTCGGCGTCGTTGTGCTCGTCGCTCGGGCGGACCTCGACCACGGTCTCGCCGCGGTCGCCCGCGACGACGCGGACGGCGGCGGTCGCCAGGTCGAGGACGGCGACGATGGGGCGGGGCGTGTCGAAGGCCGGCATTCCGATCTCCCTGTCATCGGTCGGCATGGTCATCAGCGCACCCAGCCGCTGTAGCGGTTGCCGGTCTGCGGGGCCGGGCGCCGGGTGGCGCGGCGGGCGGCGTCACGGGTGGCGTCGCGGGTGGCGTCGCCGGGGTCGAGCGCCGCGGAGACGGCGCGGACCAGCCAGGCGTTGACGGACAGCCCGTCACGCGCGGCCGCCTCCTCGATGCGCGGCTTGAGCGCCTCGGGCACCCGGAGGGAGATGCGGGACGTGCCGCCCTCGTCGGCCTCGGGTGGCGGCGGCGGTGTGGGCGGCCGCTCGCCCGGCCAGGCGCTGACGGGCGGTTCGTCCTGGTCCGGGAACGGGTGGGCGGCGGGCGGTGACGTCACGACGAAGGCGGGGTCGCGGCCGCGCAGGCGCACCTCGACCGAGCCGGGCGCGAGATCCTGGGTGATCTCGTCCGCGGCGGCCGACAGGGCCTCCAGCAGGGCGAGCCGGGCGGCCGACTCCAGGGTGGCGGCGAAGCGTTCGGCCAGCGCACGGGCCTCCTCGCCGCCCGTCCCTGCGGCGAGCATGAGCTCGCGCCGGAGTTGATCGACATACGGGGCAAGGTCCATGACGCCATCGTGACACGTGAAGTGACGCCATCGCAATGCGCTATGGCGTCATTATGACGTCACATGACGTCTCAGGCGGGCGGCGGGCCGGACAGCGCGGTGACGACGCGGTGGCGCAGCAGCTCGTACTGCTCGCGGCACCGGCGCGGCGCGTCCGGGGGACGGTGCTGGAGCTGGGGATTCACGATGACCTCGCCCGGGTGGAACTGGTCGGAGGTGAAGTCGACCTCAGTGCCGCCGGGCAGCACGTTCCAGTAGTGGTGGCCGACCTTGACGCCGTCGGCGTGCACCTCGGCCAGGATCAGGTCTCCGCCGAGCAGGTCCTGGACCACCAGCGCGGTGATCCCGCACTGCCCCCTGGCCGGGTTGTCGGCCCGCCACTCCTCCCGCGCGGCGGTGTCGCAGGTGTCGGGCCCCCAGGCGGCGCGCAACGTCGGCCGCAACAGTTCCAATATCAGCATCCGGGGAGTGTCGCAGGCGGGCCCGACAGTTCACGGGCCGGCCAGCGCCGCGGGTGGACCCTTCCCGCCCCGCGGCGCGAGCCGGACGCCCCCCTCCACACCCCGATCACGCCAGGGTGTCGTGCAGGATCTTGTCGAGGAAGGCGTCCAGGTTGACCGTGGTCCTGGCGACGCGTTCGGCCACGCTCAGCGACTCGAACCGGACGCCCAGCTCGGTCTCCTTGCGTCCCCGGACGTACAGGGAGCAGGCCAGGTCGGCGCACATGTAGGCGCCCACCGTGTTGCCCTGCCGCCCCGCCGCGCCGACCCGGGCCGCGGTGAACAGCGCGACGCCGGTCCCGGCGTGCGGGGTCACGCAGACCGAGCAGAGCGTGCTCTTGGTGAAGCTCCTGCGCACCTCCTGGCCGAGCCGCAGCGCGACGCCGACCGGCGCGCCGCCGCGTTCGGCCACCAGGTACGCCCGCTCGGGCGCCCCCGGATCGCGCCAGCCCAGGAAGTCGAGGTCGGGCCAGGGCAGCTCGGGCAGCCCGCGCGGGACGGCGAGCCGGCGGGCCTCGCCCTTGGAGCAGTTGACGAAGGACGAGCGGATCTCGTTCTCGGTGACGGGGTTCATGACGTGCCTGCTTTCGAGGACGGGAGGAACAGGGCGGGCAGGAGGCAGAGCGCGACGGCGGCCAGCGTGACCCAGAAGGCGGGCCGGTAGCCGCCGTGCTGGAGCAGCACGGCCACGCAGGCGGTGCCGGCCGCCGCGCCGACCTGCTGGCCGATGGCGTTGGCGGTGGTCGCGGCGGGCACCTTGGCCGGCGGCAGCGAGTGGTAGAGGGTGATCATGGTGGGTGCGACCGCGAGCGCGGCCCCCACCCCGCGGACGAACAGCGCCACCGGCAGCAGCGCCGTGCCCGTGCCGGGATCGGCCAGCGCGAACGGCAGGGTGCCGGCCGCCAGCAGGACCAGGCCCGTGACGACGATCCGGCGCGGGTTGCCGTTCAGGTCGATCAGCCGGCCGGCCGCCAGCACCGCGACGAGCATGCCGAGCCCCTGCGGCGCGAGCACCAGCCCGGCGCCGAGCGCTCCGGACCCCTCGGCCGTCTGGACGAACAGCGGCACCAGGAACACGGCGGCGAACAGGGAGAAGTTGGCCAGGAAGGCCAGCGCGGCGGAGGCGGCGAAGGCCCGGTCGCGGAACAGGCCGGGCTCGACGATCCGCGGCCCGGAGGTGCGGGCGGCCCGCCACAGGCAGGCGGCCAGCAGTAACGCGCCGGCGGCCGCGGTCAGCGCGGCCACGGGCTCACCGGCCCCGCTCAGCCCGTGCAGCAGCAGGGTCAGGCCGCCGCTCACGCCGAGCAGGCCGGCCACGTCGAGGCGTTCGGCCGGGCCCTCGGGCCGGGCGGTGCGCACGTACAGAGCCGACAGGACGACCCCGGCCGCCACGAACGGGACGTTGACCAGGAACACCCACCGCCACGACAGCGTCTCCAGCAGCACGCCGCCGACGACCGGCCCGAGGACGGGCGCGAACACGGCGGGCACGGCCATCAGCGCCATCATCCGGCCGAGCCGCTCGCGCCCGGCCACCTCGACGACGATGATCCGGCTGAGCGGGAAGAGCATGCCCGCCCCGGCCCCCTGCACGACGCGGAAGGCGATGAGGCTGCCGAGCGACCAGGCCGACCCGCACAGGATCGAGCCGGCCAGGAACACGGCGAGCGAGGCGGTCCAGGCCGTCCCGGCGCCGAACCGCTGGGCCGCCCACCCGGTCGCCGGGATGACCGCGGCCAGGGCGAGCAGGTAGGCCGTCGTCACCCATTGGGTGGCCGCCAGGTCGGCGGAGAAGGCGCGGGCCAGGGTGTGCGTGGCGACACCGACCACCGTGCCGTCGAGCAGGGCGGTGAAGGCGCCGAGGGTGAGCACCCCGGCGACCGTCAGCAGCCGCCGGTCGAGGCCGGGCCGGGCCGCGGTCGTTCCGGTCATGGGGAAACCTGCCAATGTCTCAGTGCGCTGTCGAGCGCGTCGATGATCGCGTCCCACGAGCTGCGGACGTCGCGGGACGCCTGGAAGCCGCCGCGGGCCTCCAGGTTGGTGAAGCCGTGGAAGGTGCTGCGCAGCAGCCGGATGGCGTCGGTGTGGGCCGGCTCGGGCAGCCCGTACGCGGCCACGACCGCGTTGGTGGTGGTGAAGATGCGCTGGACGTCGGCGCACCCGGCGACGATCTCGGGGTCGAGCCGGAGCTGGGTGGCCTCGTACAGGCCCGGGTGGGCGAGCGCGAAGTCGCGGTAGGCGGCGGCGAAGGCGGCCAGGGCGTCCTTGCCCGCCTTGCCGGCCACCGCCGCGGTCAGGGCGTCGGCCTGGATGCGGGCGGCGCGCAGCGCCACCCGGACGCGCAGGTCCTGGAGGTTCCTGACGTGGGAGTAGAGGCTGGCGTCCGCGACGCCGAAGCGGCGCGCCAGGGCCGAGACCGTCAGGTTGTCGAACCCGGCCTCGTCGGCCAGTTCCCCGGCCGCCTCCGTCACGCGGTCCGCCGTCAGACCGGCCCGAGCCATCATGATCCACCTCCGCAGCAGGAAACCTAACCTTCCTAGGTTTTATCCTAGGAGTCCTAGGTTTCGCAAATCAGGAAAACTTGGGATCAGGTTGGAACGTGGCTGGAGCAGCCGTTCGTAACGTGGCGGACATGAGAGTGCTCGTCGATCTGAACCGCTGCCTGAGCTACGGCCAGTGCGTGTTCGCGGCGCCGGCGGTCTTCCGGTTCCACGGCGCCGAGTCCCTCGAGTACGACTACGCCCCGGCCGACGCGCTGCGCGAGCAGGTGCGCGAGGCCGCCGCGGCCTGCCCGGTGCAGGCGATCACCTGCTCGCCGGACGACCATGCGTAGCGCGGTGATCGTCGGCGCCTCGCTGGCCGGCCTGCGGGCCGCCGAGACGCTGCGCGCCGAGGGCTTCACCGGGGAGCTGACCCTGATCGGCGACGAGCCGTACGAGCCCTACGACCGGCCGCCGCTGTCCAAGCAGGTGCTGGCCGGCCGCGCCTCGCCCGCGCACACCGCGCTCGTCACGGCGCGGGACCTGCGAGCGCGCTGGCTGCTCGGCGAGCCCGCCACCGGCCTGGACCTGCGCACCCGGCAGGTACGCCTGGCCGGCGGGCGCGAGATCGGCTTCGACCGGGTGCTGATCGCCACCGGCACCCGGGCGCGCCCCTGGCCCGAGCCCGCCGAGGCGGCCCTGACCGGCGTGTTCACCCTGCGCGGACGCGACGACGCGGCGAGCCTGCGGGCCGCGCTCGCCGCCGGGCCGAGCCGGGTGCTGGTCATCGGCGGCGGGTTCACCGGCTCGGAGATCGCCTCCGTGTGCCGCGAGATGGGCCTGCCCGTGACGGTCGCCGAACGCGGCCCGGCCCCGCTGGCCGGCGCCCTGGGCGCGGCGGCCGGCAGCGTGGCCGCCCGGCTGCACCGCGAGCACGGCGTGGACCTGCGGGTGAACACCACGGTGATGGCGCTGGAGGGCGACGCGGAGGGCCGGTTGCGCGCCGCGCACCTGTCCGACGGCGACGTCCTGCCGGTCGAGGTCGCGGTGGTGGCGCTCGGGGCCGTCCGCAACACCGAATGGCTGGACGGGGCGGGCCTGGCGGCCGACGCGCGCGGGGTGGTGTGCGACGCCGCCTGCCGGGCCTTCGACGCCGACGCGATCGTCACCTCCGACGTGTTCGTGGCCGGCGACGTGGCGCGCTGGCCGCACCCGCACTACGACGGCCTGCTGCTGGCCGTGGAGCACTGGGACAACGCGGTGCGCCAGGCGGCCACCGCCGCGCACAACATGGTCGCCGACCGGCCGCGCCCGCACCGGGGGCTGCCGGCGTTCTGGTCCTACCAGTTCGGCGTCAGCATCAAGTCCGTCGGGCTGCCGACGATCGCCGACGAGGTGGTGGTCACGCAGGGCTCGGTGGCCGAACGCCGCTTCGTGGCCTGTTTCGGCCGCCAGGGCCGGTGCGTGGCGGCGGTCGCGGTGGACGCCCCGCGCTCGCTGCCCGCCTACGCCGGCCTCATCGAGGCGGCCGCGCCCTTCCCGCCCGACCTGCGGGCCGCCGACGGGCCGCGCACGCTGCTCCCGGTGCCCGCCGGCCTGGCCGTGGACGGCCAGTCCACGCACAGCCCGACGGCCGCGGTGACCGGGCAGGGCCCGACCGCGCGCGAGGTGCCGCGCGAGCGCGACCCCCGCTCGCCGCTGACCGCGCCGCCGCTGGAATGAGAGCCGGAGGACGACCATGGCCCACCAGGTGACGCAGAGCCTGTTCGCGCAGGTCCTGGACGAGGCGAGCCGCCCGGACCCGTACCCGCTGTACGCCCGGCTGCGCGAGACGCCCGTCTCCCGCCAGGGGGACGACCTGTACGCGGTGAGCACGTACGCCGAGATCGTCTCGCTGCTGCACGATCCGCGGATCAGCTCCGACGAGCGCAAGAGCAGGAGCGGCTCCGGCTCGTTCGGCGCCTCCGGCAGGCTGATGGCCGGACAGAACGCCCAGGACGGCCAGGAGTCCCGCAAACCGGCGTTCATCTTCCTCGACCCGCCCGACCACGACCGGCTGCGTCGGATCGTCATGCGGCACTTCACCCCCGAGCGCGTCAACCGGCTCGGGGAGCACGTGGTGTCGCTGGTGGCCGAACTGCTCGACCGGCGCGCCGGCCACGACTCCATGGACGTGGTGGACGACCTGGCCTACCCGCTGCCGGTCACGGTGATCTGCGACCTGCTCGGCGTGCCCAAGGAGGACGAGCCGCGCTTCCACGGCTGGGCCTCGGCCCTGGCCCGCACGCTGGACCCGCCCGAGGGGCTGTCGGCCGAGGAGGTGCGGCAGGCCGAGACCGCCGCGCCGGAGCTGCGCGCGTACCTGGTCGAGCTGGCCGGCGAGCGGCACGCCCACCCGTCGGACGACCTGCTGTCGGCGCTGCTCACCGACGGCGAGGCCGAGCGCATGGACGCCCCGGAGATCATCGCGACGATGGCCCTGCTGCTCATCGCCGGCCACGAGACCACCGTCAACCTGATCACCAACGGCATGCTGACGTTTCTGCGCAACCCGGAGGCGCTGGCGCGGCTGCGCGCCGACCCCGGGCTGATCGTGCCGGCCGTCGAGGAGGTGCTGCGCTACGACCCGCCGGTGCAGTTCCGCACCCGCACGACGCTGGCCGACATCGAGATCGCCGGGGTCACCGTCCCCCAGGGCGCGGACGTGGCGCTGCTGCTGGCCTCGGGCAGCCGGGACCCGGCCCGCTTCCCCGGCGCCGACCGCTTCGACCCGGCGCGGCGGGACAACCAGCATCTGGGGTTCGGCGGGGGCGTGCACTACTGCGTGGGGGCGCCGCTGGCCCGGATCGAGGCGCGGGTCGCGCTGGGCGCGCTGGTGAGCAGGCTGGTCCGGCCGGAACTGGCCGCCGGCCCGCCGCCGTACCGGCACAGCGCGTCGCTGCGCGGGCCCGCGCACCTGCTGGTCGGCTTCGACCGCCTGCTCTGACGCCCGCCCGCTCTAATGGCCGTCGAGGACGCGGGCCAGGGCGTCCAGGGTCTCCTGCCGGGTTCCCGGGGGCGGCGAGACGCGTAGCACCGGCTCCCGCAGGTCGAGCGGGGCGCGGGCGACCGGCGCGACGCCCACCAGCAGGCCCGCCCCGGCCGCCGCCGCGGCCGTCCTGGTGGGGTCCGCGCCGCCGGGCGGGCGCAGGGTGACGATGGCCGTCGGCTCGTCGTACGGCTCCACCGCCCGCCAGCCGCCCCTGCCGTCGAGCGTGCGCCGGGCCGCCGCGCCCAGCTCGGCGAGGTGGGCGCGGACCGCGTCCGGCCCCAGCGCGTGGTGCTCCAGGACGGCGACGCCGAGGCCGATCCGCGCCGCGACCGCCGACTCGGCGCTCTCGTAGCGCGCGGCGCCGGGCAGCGGCCCGCTGCGCGCGGGGTCCTCCAGCCAGACGTGGCCGCCGAGCGCGGGGGCCGCCGCGTCCATGTCCTCGGTGAGGCCGGGCACGATCAGGAAGCCGACGCCGCGCGGCCCGGCCAGCCACTTGCGGGAGGTGCCGACGTAGGCGGTGGCCCGCGCGCCGGTGACGTCCAGGTGGCCGAGGGACTGGCACACGTCCAGGACCAGGGGCACGCCGGCCTCCCGGCACAGGCGGCCGATCTCGCCGACCGGCTGCGCGGTGCCCCGGTGGGAGGGCAGGTGCGGCAGGGTGACCAGGTCCAGGCCGCGGCGCAGGGCGGCGGACAGGGCGTCGAGGTCGAGGCGGGCGTCGTCGTCGGCGGGCAGCTCGGCGAGGGTCCAGCCGCGCTCGGCGGCCAGGCGGCGCAGCAGCATGAGCGTGCTGCCGTACTCCGAGCGGGTGAAGCCGACCCGGGCGCCCGGCGGCAGCCGCCAGCCGCCGAGCAGCGCCGCCATCGCGGCCGTGCCGCTCTCCAGGAAGGCGACGTCGGCCGCGTCCGCGCCGGTCAGGGCGGCCAGCGCGGCCCTGGGCGCGGTCAGTCCCGGCACGGCGGCGTACCCGCCGAGCTCGCGTTCGCGCCGCAGGTGCTCGACCGTCGCGGCCAGCGTCCGGTCGCTGGGCACGTTGCAGCCGGCCGCGTCCAGGTGTCCGGGCGGCGCGGCCGAGCGGGCGGCCCGCCAGCGTGCGGCGATCACGCCCCGGCCAGCAGCAGCCCGAAGTCGCCGGCGGGGTCGGTCCACGACCGCAGGACGGTGAACCCGGCCGCGGCCAGCTCCTCCCCCAGCGGCTCCAGCCGGAACTTGGCGCTGATCTCGGTCCGCATCTCCTCGCCCGCGGCGAAGTCCACGGTAAGGCCGAGCGCGCCGACCCGCACCCGCATGTCCCGGGTGGCCCGCAGCCGCATCTCGATCCAGTCGTTGCGCTGGTCGTACAGGGCGACGTGCTCGAACGCATCCGGCTCGAACCCGGCCGCCAGCTCCCGGTTCACCACGCGCAGGACGTTCCGGTTGAACGCGGCCGTCACCCCGGCGGCGTCGTCGTAGGCCGCGACCAGCCGCCCGGTGTCCTTCACCAGGTCGGCGCCGAGCAGGAAGGTGTCGCCGGGCCGCAGGGTGGCGCGCACCTCCTTCAGGAACACCTCGCGGGCGGCCGGTTCGAGGTTGCCGATCGTGCCGCCGAGGAAGGCCACCATGCGCCTGCCCGAGCGCGGCAGCAGCCGCAGGTGCCGCTCGAAGTCGGCGCACACCGGCCGCACCTCCAGGCCGGGGTGGCGGCCGCCCAGCCGGCGCGCGGCCGCCTCCAGGGTGACGGCGTCCACGTCCACCGGCGTGTAGGCGCGCAGCGTGCCCGCCGCGGTGAGCGCGTCCAGCAGGACCACGGTCTTCTCGCTCGTGCCCGACCCCAGCTCGACCAGCGTGTCGGCGCCGCTCGCGGCGGCGATCTCGGCCGCCCGCGCGCGCAGGATCGTCAGCTCGCGGCGGGTCGGGTAGTACTCGGGCAACCGGGTGATGCGCGAGAACAGGTCGCTGCCCGCCTCGTCGTAGAACCACTTGGGCGGCAGCCACTTGGGCGTGGCCGTCAGCCCGGTCCTGACGTCGTGTTCGAGCGCCTGGCGCAGGTAACCGGGGTCAAGATGGTTGATCACATGGACGGTCGGCTGGGTGACGGGCACGAGATCCTCCTGGAAAGGTCACAACGGCTGGACGCGTACGTCGTCCGGCGTGGCGGTGAGCAGGCTGCGGTCGGGCGCCGCCTGCCAGCCCGGCCGGTCGTCGAGCGGCTCGCTGGCCACGTACACGCCGTCCCGGTCGGCGCGGAAGAAGAGGGTGTCGCCCCAGACGGTCGCGGCGAGCGCCGTGCCGTCGCAGGCGAGCAGGTTCAGGCGGGCGGCGGGGTCCTTCTCCCCCGCGCGCACGACGACGTCGGCCAGCGCCGCGGCCAGGCCGAGCCCGGCGCTGCCGCGGGCGAACACGGCGGCGGCCAGCCAGGCCGAGTCGCAGGGGCTCTCGGGCAGGTCGTCGGCCAGGTCCATGACCGCGTCGCGCTCGACCCGGCCGTTGTGGCTGAGCAGCCAGCCGCCCCCGGCGAACGGCGCGGTGGCGCTCTCCTCCACCGGCATCCCGGTCGTGGCGCACCGCACGGCCGCGATCAGGCAGCCGGAGCGGGCGATCTCGGCGAGCGCGGGCAGGTTGGCGTCGGCCCAGATGGGGATGGCGCGGCGGTAGCGCACCGGCTCCGGCCTGGCCGGGTCGTACCAGGCCATGCCGTAGCCGTCGGCGTTGACCGTGCCGTGGCGCTGCCGCCGGGGCGCGTACGACTGGGCGAGCAGGCCGTGCGGCGGCTCATGGATCAGCGTGGTCAGCGGGCGCGGAGCGCCCAGCCAGGCGGCGTGCCGGCACATCTAGGCCCGCTCGGCGTCGCGGGCGCAGCGGAAGCCGGTGAAGATCTGCCGACGGACCGGGTAGTCCCAGTTGCGGAACGTCGTCCGCACCGCCGCCGGGTCGGCCGCCCACGAGCCGCCGCGCAGCACCCGGTACTCCTGCCCGAAGAAGACCTCGCTGTACTCCTTGTACGGGAAGCTGCGGAACCCGGGATAGGGCTGGAACCACGACCCGGTCCACTCCCACACGTCGCCGACCATCTGCTCGGCCCCGTACGCGCTCGCCCCGGCGGGGTAGGCCCCCAGCGGGGCCGGCCGGGCCGCCCGGTGACCGAGGTTGGCCAGGTCGGGACGGGGATCCTCGTCGCCCCACGGGTACTTGCGGGCCCGCCCGGCTTCCGGGTCCCAGCCGCACGCCTTCTCCCACTCGGCCTCGGTGGGCAGCCGCCGGCCCGCCCAGCGGGCGTAGGCGTCGGCCTCGTACCAGCTCACGTGCTGGACCGGCTCGTCCATCGGGACGGGCTCGGCGCGGCCGAAGCGGGTGCGCCACCACGCGCCGCCTTCCCGGGTCCAGAACAGCGGCGCGGTGGCGCCGCTCTCCTGCCGCCAGCGCCAGCCGTCCGGGTGCCAGCAGCGCGGGTCGTCGTAACCGCCGGACTCGACGAACGCCGCGTAGGCGGCGTTGCCGACGGGCAGCCGGTCGATCCAGTAGGCGGGCAGGTCCACCCGGTGGGCGGGGCGCTCGTTGTCGTAGGCCCAGGGCAGGGTGCCGGTGCCCATCTGGAAGGGGCCGGCGGGGACGTACACCTCGGCGGGGCCGGTGGCGCGGCCCGGCGGCAGGTCGCCGTCGCGGACCAGGCCGGGCTGCCGGGACAGCTGCCAGGTGGCCAGCATCGTCTCGTCGTGCTGGTGCTCGTGCTGGATGACCAGGCCGAACACGAACCCGTCGCGGTGCAGCGGCGCGGCGGCCTCCAGGTCGATCGCGTCCAGCACGTCGAGCACCCGGCCGCGCACGCCGCCGATGTACTTCCTGGCCTCCTCGGGGCCGAGGATCGGCAGGGTGGGACGGTCCTTGCGGGGGTGCTTGAAGGCGTCGTAGATGTCGTCGATCTCGGGGCGCAGCGGCGTGATGCCGGCGGCCTCGCGCAGCACCCACAGCTCCTCGTAGTTGCCGACGTGCGCGAGATCCCACACCAGCGGCGACATCAGCGGGGAGTGCTGGCGCAGCAGGAGGTCGTCCTCGGCCTCGGTGTAGGTCAGCGAACGGTCGCGCACCGCGGTCAGCTCGGCGGCGATGCGTTCCTTGATGTCGTTCATGCCCGTCCTTCTCCGCTCAGCCAGGCCGGCAGGCGCCGTGCCGGGTCCGTCATCAGGTCCATCAGGTCGGCCGCCGGGGAGCGGCCCGCGCTCACGTACCGGGCGGCGAAGCCGGACACGCCGTCGACCAGGTCGGCGGGCGCGCCGAGCCGGGGCAGCGCCTCGACCGCGGCGCGGAAGGCCGCCTCGGCGGCGCGGGCGAGCCGCGGGTCGGTCAGGCCGCACCTGGCGGCCACCTCGGCCAGGCCCGCGACGGGCTCGGCGGCCGACAGGGCGGCGTCGGCGGCGCGGTCGTCGGTGATCAGCGCGTGGGTGACGGCGACGCACACCGGCCAGTCGTCCGGGTGCTGGGCGTCGAGGTAGCGGATCTCCAGCCAGCCGCGCGGCCGGACCGGCGGGAACAGCGTGGTGGCGTGGTAGGCCAGGTCGTCGGGGGTGGGCGGGCGCTCGCCCGCGCCGTCGAGCCAGTCGCGGAAGGTCGAGCCGTCGCCGACCGCGCGGTAGCGGCGCTCGTCCTCGCGGACGAGCATGAGCCGGGCGTCGAGCAGGTACGCCGTCCAGGCCGCCGCCGGGTCGCCGGAGCCGTCGACGGGGGCGGTGCGGGTGGGGTCGAGGTTCTCCCAGACGGCCTGGCGGCCCGACATCCAGCCGCAGGGGCGTCCGCGGCTCAGCGGCGAGTTGCTGAAGGCCGCGGTCAGGACCGGCCCGAGCAGCCTGGCGCGCTCCCACCGGACCGCCGGCCGCTCCCCCAGGTCCACGTTCACCTGGACGGACGCGGTCGAGCACATCATCAGCGGCCCGTACGGGCGGCCCAGGAACTCGGCCATGGCGTCGTAGCGCGGCTGGCGGAGCTGCCGCCGGGCCGGGCGCAGCGGGTCGAGCCCGACGCCGCCCAGCACCAGCCCGGCCCGCCCGAGCGCCGCGCGGACGGCGGCCACGTCGGCGGCCAGCCGTCCGATGGCCTCGGCGGGCGGCCCGGCCGGGCCCGACAGCTCGATCTGGCCGCCCGGCTCGTACGTCACCCGGCTCCCGCCGGCCAGCGCCGGGACGACCCGCTTCACCCGGTCCATCGGCACCTGCCGCGCCGGGTCCGCCCGGTCGAAGATCAGGAACTCCAGCTCGGCCCCCACCCGGTCGCCCGGGGCGGGGGCGAAGCACCGGCGTGCGAACTCCTCCACCTCCGGCACGCCCCGGAGCGGCTCGCCGGCCGCTCCCGAGGCGCCGGACCCGCCGGCCGCCGGGCCGGTCATCGCGTGGCGCATGTGCTTACAGACCCGCGAGACCCGCCAGCGTTACACGGAAATCTGATGATCTGCCGAGATTTGCCCCTTTTGCGGCTCTTGGTGCGGAAGAGGGGCCGTCAGCCCCGGTGGCGGCGGCCGTCAGCCCCGGTGGCGGCGGGCTCTGAACGCGGACATCAGGCGGTCGCGCGTGCCGTCGGACAGCTTGCGCTCCGGCGGGAGCTCGCGCAGGGCCCGTACGGTCTCGCGGAACTGGTCGAGCTGCCGCGCGCAGTCGGCGCAGGTTGCCGCGTGCGCCTCGAACCCCGCGCGTTCGGGCCGGTCAAGAGCGCCGTCAAGGTAGGCGGTGATGAGTTCTACCAGCTCGTCGCACGTGAACCGCTTCACGACGTTGACCGCCTCACCTCTGAACGTTGAACCGTTTAACCTATTCTGACCGCTTCACGGACTGGTAGTAGCCTTCGAGCCGGTCGCGGACCGTGGCCCTTGCCCGGTGCAGGAGCACCCGTTGGTTGGCGGCCGAGATCTCCAGGATCTCGCAAACCTCCTCGGACGTGCATCCCTCCAGGTCACGCAAAGTGATGACGATCCGCTGCCGGGCCGGCAGCCCGGCCAGCGCCTCGCCGATGAGACCGCGCGCCTCCGAGGCGAGCACCGCGCCCTCCGGCGTCGGGCCGTCCACCTTCTGGGCCGGCTCGGCGGGCGGCTCGAACGCGCTCCACGGCAGCGTGCGGCTCTCGCGCAGGCCGCGTTTCTTGGCGGTGTTGACCAGGATGCGGTAGACCCACGTCTTGACCGAGGAGCGGCCCTCGAAGGCGTCGATGGCGCCTATGACCGCCAGCCACGTGTCCTGCACGACCTCCTCGGCCGAGTCGTCGGTGGACACGTAGGACCTGGCCGCCCGCAACATTCCCCGCGACCAGGTGTCGAGGAGCGCGGCGAACATCGACTCGTCCCCGGCCCGCAGCGCCGCGACGACGACGTCGTCCGGGGGCAGCCCACCGCCCGCGAAAGGCCCCACGATCGTTTCCTCCCGGTCGAGCGTCGGGGACATCATGACATCGGGCCGCGCGTCGTCCACGCCCGGCCTGCCACCGGGCCCGTGCGGGACGTCATGCTCCAGGCTAGCCCTCACCCCCTCGCACCTGAAGATCGCACACCGGTCCACGCCCGCACGTCGTACGGCGGCACCCATGGGGAACCTTCCCCGGCGAAGGCCGTCCAGCCGCGCGGAACCGGGATCGCCGCAGGTCAGTCGCGGTCGTAGTGGCAGACGGCCTCCAGCATGACGCCGTGCGGGTCGAGCCAGAACGCGGCGTGGTAGGGCGGCGGGTACTCGGGGAACTCCCTGGGCTCGTGCAGCACCTCCGAGCCGAGCTCCACCGCCCGCGCGTGCGCCTCGGCGACCGCGGACCGGCTGCGCAGAGAGAACGCCAGATGCTGGAGCCCGGTGCGGTGCCGCGAGTAGTCGCCGGCCTCCTGCGCGGGGTAGAGGAACAGGTACGTGCCCGGCTTGTCGTCCGCCGGCATGTAGCCGATCTCCTCCTCGCTGCTGAAGAACTCCTTGAAACCGAGGTACGGCAGCAGGGCGTCGTAGTATTCCTTGGCCGCCCGCATGTCGGGGACGTTGATGCCGATATGACCGATCATGCAGGGAGTATCGCGGCCCCCGGCGGGCGACGGCAACGTGTCGGTCCCGGCTGTTACGGTCGCGGGCATGGGAACAGGAGTGCCGCCGTCCGGTGGCGAGAAGGAGAGCCTGCACGCCAGCCTCGACCGGCACCGCGACGTCATCGTGTGGAAGCTGCAGGGCCTGGGCGAGGAGCAGGTCAGGCGGCCGATGACACCGTCCGGCACGTCGCTGCTCGGCATCGTCAAACACCTGGCCGCCGTCGAGTACGGCTGGTTCTGCTCGACGTTCGGCCGCGAGGCCGAGCCGCTGTGGTTCGCCCCCGAGGACGACTTCGCGATCGGCGAGCGGGAGACCACCGAGCAGATCGTCGCCTTCTACGGCCGGGCCCGCGTCGCGGCCGACAAGGCGATCTCCGACCTCCCCCTCGACGAGCCCGGCACCTCGTGGGCGGGCCGCCGGGTGACCCTGCGCTGGGTGCTCATCCACATGATCGAGGACACCGTGCGGCACGCGGGCCACATGGACATCCTGCGCGAGCTGATCGACGGCGCCACCGGCGACCACCCCCGCTGATCGCCTTTCGCTCCCGTCACAGGGTGGTGGGCAGCACCGGGCGGCCGCGCACGCCGGGGTCGGCCGCGAACAGGGCGCCCGCCTCGGGCTGCTCCCGGGCGTCCACCCCGAGCCTCGACGTGGTGACGTACAGCCGGTCGAGGCCGGGGCCGCCGAACGTGACCGCGGTGACCTTGCCGACCGGCAGCTCCACCACGGCGTCGAGCCGCCCGCCGGGGGTGTACCGGTGCACGGCGAACCCCTGCCAGAGCGCCACCCACACCCCGCCCTCGGCATCGACCGTCAGCCCGTCGGGCGCGCCCTGGGCGGGGTCGATCGTCACGAACGGCCTGCGCCCGGTGAGCCCGCCCGCCGGGTCGTGGTCGAGGACGTCCACCCGGCCGGTGGCGGTGTCGGCGTAGTAGGCGAGGCTGCCGTCGGGGCTGAAGTCGAGGCCGTTGGAGACGGTGACGCCGCTGATCACGGGGCTGAGCGCGCCGTCCGGCCCGGCCACGTAGAGGGAGCCGGCTCCGGGGGTCTCGTCGTAGGGCATGCTGCCGATGTAGAAGCGGCCCTCGGGGTCGCAGCCGCCGTCGTTCATGCGCACGCCGGGGTCGCTCCACGCCTGGCCGAGCGGGCGCAGCGGCGCGTCGAGGTCGTCGGAGTCGGCCAGCAGCAGCTCGCGTTCGCCGGCGACCACGTAACCGCCGGACACGCGCGGGCGCAGGGCCGCGGCGACCGGGCCGACGTGCCGCCGCCGCACGCCGCCGGAGTCGTCGAGGGCGAGCACGTCGCCGGCCAGCATGTCCACCCATCGCAGCCCGCCCCAGCGGGCGCACCACACGGGCCCCTCGCCGTGCTCGGCCACCGGCCCGGTCACGGGGTACGCCTGCACGCTCATACCGGCCTCCTCGGCCCGATCCTAGCGTCGGACGCGATCATCGTTTCCCGCCCGCGGGCACGGGGGCCTCCAGCGGCTGCGGCGCGGCGCGGTGCCGTACGGGCTGGAGCTGCGCCACGAGGAGGGCGGCGAGCACGATGACGGCGCCGGCGACCTGCGCGAGCGTGAGCCGCTGGCCGAGCACCAGCCAGCCGAGCGCGGTGGCGACGACCGGGCTGAGCAGCCCGAGGAAGGTGACCTTGGTGGCCGACAGCTCGCGGATGCCCCGGAACCACAGGGTGTAGGCCAGGGCCGAGCCGATGATCGCGAGGTAGGCGTACCCGGCGAGGTTCTCGCCGGTCAGGTGGGCGGGCGGCGGCCCCTCGACGAGGAACGTCACCGGGGCGAGCAGCAGGCCGCCGGCCGTCAGCTGCCATCCGGTGGTGGCCAGCAGCGGCGCGGGCGACTTCCAGCGCTTGCTGAGCACCACCCCGACCGCCATCACCACCGCGCCGCCCAGCGCGGCGGCCACGCCCAGCAGGTCGAGCCGGGCGTCGGCGCGCAGCACCAGCAGGCTCACCCCGGCCACGCCCGCCGCCGCGGCGAGCGCGACGCGCCAGGTCAGCCGCTCCCCCAGCAGCCCCGCCGACAACAACGCGACCAGCAGCGGCTGGATGGCCCCCACGGTGGCGGCCACCCCTCCGGGCAACCGGTAGGCGCCCACGAACAACAACGCGAAGAACAACCCGATGTTGAGCGCGCCGAGCACCAGCGCACGCCACCACCAGTTCCCCTGGGGCAGCCGGCGGGTGATCGCGATCAGGATCAGCCCCGCCGGCAGGGCGCGGATCAACGCGGCCAGCAAGGGCCGGCCGGGCGGCAGCAGTTCGGTCGTGATCAGATAGGTGGTCCCCCAGATGGCGGGGGTGAGGGCGGTCAGCAGAACGGTTCCCGTTCGATTACTTAGCACTAAGACAAATTAACCGAACGCCGACGTTCCGGCCAGGTGATTTTCCTCACCGCTAAGACACTTGTAGGCTGCGAGGGTGGCTGACCAGGTCGACTACATCCTCAGGCAGTGGCACGCGCAGCGCCCTGACCTGGACGTCTCCCCCATGGCGGTGATCGGGCGGCTGTCGCGGCTGTCCCGGCTCATCGAGGCCGAGCTGGGCCGTACGTTCGCCGGGCACGGGCTCGACCGGGCCTCGTTCGACGTGCTGGCCACGTTGCGGCGCAGCGAACCGCCCCACCGCCTGACCCCCGCCGCCCTGATGCGCGCCTCCATGGTCACCTCCGGGGCCGTCACCCAGCGGCTCGACCGGCTGGAGTCGCGGGGACTGGTGCGGCGCACGCCCAGCGACTCCGACGGGCGCGGCGTGCACGTGACGCTCACCGCCGAGGGGCTCGCGCTGATCGACCGCGCGCTGCCCGACCATCTGGCGACCGAGCAGCGGATGTTGGCGGCGCTCACCGGGCAACGGCGCGACGAGCTGGCCGCCACCCTGCGCGACCTGCTCGAATCCCTCGGCGACCACACGTCCTGACGCGCCCCGCGCCCCCACTCGGCGCGGGCCGTCCTACCGGCCGCGCCGCCGTGCCGCCGTGCCACGCGGGTCACGCCGGTCACTCGGGGGCGCCGCCGGGCGAGGCTGGTCACGCCGGTTACTCGGGGGCGCCGCCCGCCGATCTGGTGGCCAGGGCGAACAGCAGGGCGGCGGCCGCCAGCGCCGCGCCGGTCGCGTACGTGAGGGCCGCGCCCGACGGCAGCGTGAGCCCGCCGAGCAGCGTGCCCGCGCCGATCCCCGCGTAGATCGCCGAGGAGTTGAGCGAGACCACCAGCGGCGCCTCCCCGGGCGCGGCGGCGATGAGCCGGTGCTGCTGCGGCGGCGTCTGACACCAGCTGCTCGCCCCCCACGCCAGTACCAGCACACCGACCAGCGCCACAGTGCCGACCGCAGGTTCGGCCGCAACACCGGCCGCCGCGCCGACCGCAGGGCCGACCGCTGTGCCATCCGCCGGGCCGGCCGCCGCCATCCAGGCGAGCAGCCCCAGGCTGACGGCCATGACCAGGTACGCGACCGGCAGCACCCGATGCGCGCCCCACCGGTCGGTGGCGTACCCGGCGGCCAGGTTGCCGAGGACGGCGCCCAGCCCGTACAGGAAGAGCATGCCCGCCGTCCCCTCCACGCCCACCGCGCGCAGGGCGGGCACGCTGTAGGCGTACACCGTGTAGCTGCCCGCCATCCCGAGCACGGTGAGCGGCAGGATGGCCGTCACCGCCGGCCGCCTCAGCACCTCCAGCCGGGCGCGCAGCGGCACCCGGGGCGCGCCCGGCAGCACCGGCATGATCGCGTACACCCCGGCGGCGACCGCCAGGCAGGCCACGGCCACCGCCCCCAGCGCGTACCGCCAGCCGAGCCGTTCGCCGGCCAGGTCGCCGAGCGGCACGCCGAGCGCCGTCGCGACCGTCAGCCCGCCCACCACCACGGCCAGCGCCCGCGCCCGCAGCTCGGGCCGCACCAGGACGGCCGCCACCGCGCCCGCGCCCGGCGTGTACGCCGCCGCCCCGGCCGCCGCCAGCACCCGGCTGACCACCAGCACGGGGAACGACGGCGCCAGCGCCGACCCCAGGTTGGCCAGCCCGAGCACGACCAGCGCCGTCACCAGCAGCGCCCGCCGCGGGACCCGCGCGGCGACGGTGGCCAGCACGGGCGACGACAGCGCGTACGCGACGGCGAACACCGTCACCGACTGCCCGGCCGCCCCCTCGGTGACCTCCAGCGACGCGGCCAGGTCCGGCAGGAACCCGGCCACCACGAAGGCGTCCGTGCCGACGGCGAACGTCCCGAGCGCCAGCACCAGCGTCGGGGCGAGGCCCCGGGACTCCGTCTTATTCGGGACATTCAACATCCCGATTCTCCTTCCAGGTGTGCGCCCCACGGGCGGGGTCGAATTCAGCCGCGAAGGCGTTCGTAGTGGCGGCGCGCGCGGTCGGGGGCGTTCGCCGGAGCCGCGTCCATGAGGTCGGCGACCGTCTGGGCGGCCAGCTCGCGCCGCCAGGCGAGCTCGGCCCGGCGCATGGCCGCCGCGACCCCGCACGGGTGCGCGAACTCGCGGGCGGGCGCCTCGGCCCCCGCGCCGCGCTGCCGGATCTCGGTGCACCTGAACGCCTCGTCGGGGCCCTCGACCGCGGCGACGACGTCCATGAGCGTGATCCGGGCGGGCGGCCTGGCCAGCCTGAACCCGCCCTGAGCGCCCGGAACCGAGGTCAGGATGCCCGCGCGGACCAGCGCCTGGAGCCGCTTCTTGAGGTAGACGGGCGGCAGTTCGAAGAGCGCCGCCAGCCGCCCGGTGGGCAGCGGGGCCTCGTCCTCCAGCCACGCCAGCACCAGGCAGCAGTGGAGCCCCCACTCGACGCCTTCACCCATGCGCATGAAAGGGGATACTACATGTCCCTTTAAGGTCGGCCGCGGCGGCCCTGCCTGCCGCGCCGGGCGCGCGGCTCCGGCCCGGCGGCGGCCGTCCAGTGGGCGGGACGGGTGAGCGCGGCGGGCAGTTTCGTGGCGGGGGTGCCCTTGGCGGCGTTGACCTGGGCCTGGGTGAGGAAGACGCAGCCGGTGAGGTCGGCCCCGGACAGGTCGGCGCCCCGCAGGTCGGCGCCGATCAGGTCGGCCAGGCGCAGGTCGGCCCCGCGCAGGTTCGCGCCGATGAGGTAGGCGCCGCGCAGGTTGGCCGCGCGCAGATCGGCGCCCTTGAGGTTGGCGCCGATCAGGTCGGCGCCGCGGTGCTCCCTGCCCCGCCGACCGGCCCTGACCAGCTCGCTCGTACGCAGCAGCAGCGTGTTGACCTCACCCCGGTGGGCGGCCACGTCGAGCCGCTCCAGGACGCCGGCGCTCTCGCGGGTCAGGCGCTCGGTCTCCTCGTACGCCGCCCGCAACTCCGGGCCGATCTCCGCGGCGGCGTCGAGGGTCAGCGCCTCGGCGAGGTACCACAGCAGCTCGTGGAGCTGCCGCATGACCGGGAACACGGCGAACATCTGCCCGGACGTCTCAGGCGCGGCACGCCAGTCACGGCCCTCGAAGGTGACCTGGGAGACCTTCTGCCCGGCGCCGAAGCAGTCGAAGACGGTGCAGCCGGGGAAGCCGCGCTCCCGGAGCTGGGCGTGGATGCCGCAGCGGAAGTCGTCGCGCAGGTTGACGCAGGGGCGGCCGGCGTCCTTGGCGACGGCGAAGTCGGCGGAGGCGGCGAACGGCAGGGCCACGCAGCACAGGCCGAAACAGCTCTCGCAGTCGGCCAGCAGGCCGAGCTCGCGCGGGGTCCTCTCGGGCAACGCTCTCCTTGTCACGACGGGGTGTGCCCAGGGTACCGGCGCGGTCAGTCCCGCACGTACGGCGTGGTCGTGGTCAGCGGGACGAACCCGAGCCCGAGCAGGATCGGCCGGCTCTGGCCGGAGGCGTCGACCTGGAGGTAGTCGTAGCCGCGCGCGGCGGCCCGCCGGGCCCGCCAGGCGACCAGCGCCCGGTAGAGCCCGCGCCCCCGCCAGCCCGGCACGGTGCCGCCGCCCCACAACCCGGCGAAGCTCGTGCCCGGGGACAGGTCTAGCCGGGCCGCGCTGACCGCCCGCCCGTCCGCCACCGCGAGGACGGGGACGACGGTGTCGTCGGACAGGCGGGCCAGCAGGTGGTCGCGCAGCCGGCTGCCGTCGGCGCCGAAGGCCAGCTCGTGCACCTCGACCAGCGCCCGCACGCCCGCCGCGTCGGTGACCGGCACCAGGCTCACGCCGTCGGGCGGCCGGACCTCGGTGTCGAGGTCGGCGACCCGGGCGACCATCACGGTCTCGGCCGGTTCGGCGGCGAACCCGGCGGCCAGGAGCCGGTCGGCCAGGTCGGCGGGCCGGTCGTGGGCGTACAGCTTCCACTCGAAGCCCAGGCCGAGGTCGCCGAAGAAGCGCACCTGGCGGGCGACGGCCGCGTCGGCGCTGCCCTCGTCGAGGCCGGACCACAGGACGCCGTTCCACGCGTGCGGCGGGCCGACCTGACGGACGACGTCGGCGTCCCGCTCGACCCTGACGTCCGGCCCGTCGGGGCGCGCCTCCCGCCGCATCTGCCGGTCGAACAGCGCCAGCACCTCAGCATGATCCATTCCGCCGACCCTACCGCCCGGCCGGGTCACTCGGCGGCCGGCCAGTCGTCGCCCCAGTCGACGTCGCGGGCCAGCCGGTACAGCTCGCCCTGCCGCTTGGAGACGACCACGTCGCGCACGCCCTCCTCGGCGGTGCACAGGCGCAGCGACACCAGGCCCTTGCGCTTCTGCGGGTGGCGCAGGACGCGTGCCGCCGCCCGCGGCCACTCCCCCCGCACGGCGGCCACGTAGGAGAACTTCTCGTCCTCGAAGCCGAGGGTGCCCGACTTGACGCGGCGGTGCAGGGTGGTGCGCGGCAGGCGTACGGAGAAGTGGCACCAGTCGCGGCCCGGCCGGATCGGGCACGGGCCGTCGTGCGGGCAGGGGGCGACGACGGTCAGGCCGCACCCGGTCAGCGCCTCCCGGGCGGTGACGATGTTGGCGTACCCGGCGGGGGTGCCGGGCTCGATGACGATCACCATCGTCGCGTCCGCGGCCAGCCAGCGCACGACGTCGGCGTGCCGCTGCGCGGGCAGCTCGTTCAGGGCGTACGACATGGTGACCAGGTCGGCGGCGGGCCGGTCGAGCCCCGGGTCGATCGAGGCGCGCCGCCAGGTGACGTCGCGGACGGGCGCGGTCCTGGCCAGCCGCCGGCCGAGCTCGATGATCTGCGGGTCGTGCTCGACGACAGTGACCCGCTCCAGCGAGGGCCAGACCGGCCCGGCCGCCCAGACCGCCGCGCCGGTGCCGCCGCCCACGTCGAGCTGCGTCCGCGGCGCGAAGCCCGGGGTCATCGCGGCGGCCATGCGCATGGCCGTGCCCGCGGCGGCGTACGTGGCGGGCATGCGGTAGGCGGCGTAGGCCGCGATGTCGGCCGGGGTGCGCAGGTGCGGCGCGGCGGCGGACGGGCCGGTGCGGTAGCGCTCGGTGAGCTGTTCCGTCGCGCGGGACAGGTCGTGCGGCGCGAAGCGGGCCAGGGCCGAGTCCAGGGCGGTCCTGAGCTCGTCGGGCAGCATGGTCATCGTGTGGTCCTGGCGGTCGGGTCGGGGACGGGGCGGGCGACCGCTGCCAGGGGAGGAACGACGCCTCTGACCTGTCCGGCGATGTCGCGACGCAGCGTACCAAGCGGGCGGCGCGCGGCGGCAGCGGAGCTCAGGGCCCGCAGTCCCCGCACCGGTTTCCGGCGCGCGGCGGCAGCGGAGCTTGAGGGCCTGGAGCCCCCGCACCGGTTTCCGGAGGGCGGCCCGCGGCGGTGGCGGAGCTCAGCCGGGGGCCGGGGGCCGGAACAGGCGCCAGAACGACTGGGCCGCGGCGGCGTCGCGGCGGCCGCCGCACACCCAGTGGGTGATCACGCCGATGAGCGCCCCGGCCAGGAAGGCGGCGTGCACGTCGGCGGGCACGTCCTCGAACCCCGCCGGGCGGCTGCCGGTGGCGAAGCGGCCGGTGAGCTCCTCGGTGAGCCGCTCGCGCATCCGGGCGGCGAAGCGGGCGCTGCCCTGGCCGCCCAGCATGCGCTCGTACAGGGTGGCGTTGGCGGCCACGTGGTCGAACAGCTCCGCCAGCGGGGCCGGCGGCCGGTCGCGGGGGGCGTCGAGCGGGCACAGGGCGGCCGCCCGCGCCACGGCGGTGACGGCGTCCTCCATGGCGTCGGTGACCAGCGCGTCGACGTCCGGATAGTGCAGGTAGATCGTGGCGCGGTTGACCTCGGCGTGCTGCGCCAGCGCCGACATGGTGATGCTGCCCAGTTCCTGCCGGGCGGCCAGGTCCAGCACGGCGGCCTTGAGACGGGCGCGGGTACGCCGCGCCCGCGGATCATCCGGGTTCACGCCGCCACTATACGACACATGTTGACTAATCGACAGTTGTCGCATAGATTGCCCGACATGCGAATCGAAGTCTGGGCGGACATGGTCTGCGGATGGGCCCACATCGGGAAGCGGCGGCTGGAGAAGGCCCTCGCCTCCTGGGAGGGCGAGCCGGTCGAGGTGGTCTGGCGGCCGTTCCAGATCGATCCGTCGGCGCCGGCGAAGGCCGAGCCGCTGGCCGAGGTGCTGAGCGACCCCATGGTCGAGCAGGCGCTCCAGGTCTGCTCGCCCGGCCTGTCCCCGGCCGACAACCGGCTGCGGGTGGCCGGCATCGCCGCCGACGAGGGGCTCGGGCAGCAGTGGGGCGCGGCCTGGCGGCCCAACACGCTGGAGGCGCACCGGCTGATCGCCGTGGCGTACGAGACGGGCGGCGCGGCGCTGCAGTCCGACGTGGTCGGCCGGGTCCTGTCGGCCCACTTCGTCGAGACCCTCGACATCGGCGACCCGGCCGTGTTGTCGGCGATCGCGGCCGAGACCGGCGTGCCGTGGGACGGCCGGGGCGCCGGCCTGGTGCGCGAGCTGCTGCTCACGGGCAAGGCCAAGGGCGTGCGCACGTCGCCGACCCTCGTGGCGGGCGGCCGCGCCCTGGCCGGGGCCCAGCCGCCGGACGTGATCAGGGACTTCCTGGCCGACGCCGCCGCTCACCCGGTCCGGCGGCTGCCCGCCGAGGTCGAGCGCCTGCGCCACGCCGAGTCGCTGCTCGACCAGCGCGACCCGCTCGGCGCGCTCACGCTGCTGCGCCCGCTGCTCGACGAGCACGGCACGGATCGCGGGGTGCGGCTGCTGGCGGCCCGCGCGTACTTCGCCTCGGCCCAGCTCGGCCGGGCGCGTACGGCCCTGGAGAGCCTGGTCGCCGAGGCGCCCGACGACTCCTACGCCCGCCACCTCCTCGGCCGTACCCTGCACCGCCAGGGCCACCCGGAGGAGGCCGCCCCGCACCTGACCCTGGCCGCCGTCATGACCCCGGACTACGCCTGACGCTGAGCCCGTGGCGAACGCGACCTTCTCCCGCACCCCCGCGGGAGTAGGTTGCGGGGATGACGATCGCCTATGACCAGGCCGGGCCCGCGTCGGACGACGCCGTCGTGCTGGTCCATGCCGGGGTGGCCGATCGGCGCATGTGGGAGCACCAGTTCGCGGCGCTGTCGCGGCGTCATCGGGTGATCCGCTACGACCGGCGCGGCCACGGCGGGTCCGGCGACGCCGAGGGCGAGGTCTGCCACCACGAAGACCTGCTGGAGCTGATGGACACGCTGGAGGTCGGGCGGGCGGCGCTGGTCGGCTGCTCGATGGGCGGCGCGTACGCCGTGGAGGCCGCCCTGGCCGCGCCCGGCCGGGTGGCGGCCCTGGCGTTGGTCGGCTCCGGCCTGGCCGGACATCAGTGGCCGCCGGAGATGCTGGCGCAGGCCCGCGAACGCGTGCACACCTCGGTGCCCGCCGACCGGCTGGCCCGCTACCGCGAGGGCGGGGCGACCGGCGTCGATCCGCGTGACGTGCGGGCGATGGCCGAGGCGCACACGGCCTGGCAGGTCGCCGGGCCCGGCCGCAGCCGCGACGCGCTGCCCGGCCCGGTGTGGGAGGCGGCGGTGGAGATGTGCGCCCTGGTGTTCCAGCGGTCCTGGACCGGGCCCAGGTCGTCGGAGCGGTTCCTGTCCCCGCCGGCCGCGGGGCGGCTGCGCGAGGTCGCCGCGCCCACGCTGGTGATCAACGGCTTGTCGGACGTGCCGGGCATCCAGGAGGTGTCGGACATCCTGGCAGCGGGCATTCCGGGCGCGCGCCGCCTCGACCTGCCCGAGACCGGCCACCTGGCGCCCCTCGAACGCCCCGAAGAGGTGACGGCGGCGTTGACGTCGTTCCTCGCGGAGGTCTTCCCTCCCCTCTGACGCTCCCCTGACCAGCGGCCGTTCAGCGGCCGGGCTCCAGGCGGCCCCAGGTGCGGCCGGTACGGGCGGTGTCCTCGGTCAGGATCTCCCCGATGGCCGCGGCCAGCAGGTCGCGGTGGCGCGCGGGCAGGCCGGCGGCCAGCGTCTCCAGGCGGGCCGCCACCCCGTCGTGGGCGCGCACCGCGATCTCCGCGCCCGCCGGGGTCAGCTCGATCAGGCAGGCGCGGCGGTCACGCGCGTCGCGCACCCGGGCCACCAGCCCGCGTTTCTCGGCGCGGTCGACGAGCCCGGTCAGGCTCGACTTCTCCAGGTGCAGCGCCCGGGTCAGGCCGGTCATCCCGATGGGCCCGCCGACCAGCAGGCACAGGAGCTGGGCCTGCTGCGGGGTCAGGTCGTGCTCCCTGCTGACCTCGCCGTAGACCTGCTCGACCAGGTGCGCCAGGCGGACGAGCGCCTCGGTGAGGCTCAGACCCGGGGCTTCGGTGGCGACCATGCGACCAGTGTAATTGACAGTAGTTGGCGGCACGAACTAAATTTACTTCGCGATACCAACAGTTCGTACAACCAACCAATGGGTGAGCCCCTCATGCCCGACTACGGTCACGACCTGCAGTTCAGCGCCAACCTCGTCCCGGCCGCCGGGCAGGCGGACGAGGTCGTGGCCCTCGCCCAGCTCGCCGAGCGCGCCGGGCTGGACCTGGTGACCTTCCAGGACCACCCCTACCAGCCCGCCCTCCTCGACACCTGGACGCTGCTCAGCTTCGTCGCCGCGCGCACCGAGCGCATCCGGCTGGCCGGCAACGTGCACCCGCTGCCGCTGCGCCCGCCGGCCGTGCTCGCCCAGGCGGCGGCCAGTCTCGACCTGCTCAGCCACGGGCGGTTCGAGCTGGCGCTCGGCGCGGGCGGCTACTGGGACGCCATCGAGGCCATGGGCGGCCCCCGGCGCACCCCGTCCGAGGCCGTGGCCGCGCTGGAGGAGGGCATCGGGATCATCCGCGCGGTCTGGGACACCGGCACGCGCGGCGGCATCCATCACCGCGGCGAGCACTACCGGGTGGATGGGCTCAAGCGCGGCCCGCGACCGGCCCACGACATCGGGATCTGGCTCGGGGCGTACAAGCCGCGCATGCTCCGGCTCACCGGGCGGCTGGCCGACGGCTGGCTGCCCTCGCTCCCCCGCTTCCAGGACGTCGCCGCCCTGGGCGAGGGCAACGCCGTCATCGACGAGGCCGCGCTGGAGGCCGGGCGGTCGCCGTCCGACGTGCGGCGGCTGCTCAACCTGGGCGGTCCGCTGCCCGCCGGGCAGCTCGCCGAGCTCGCGCTCGTCCACGGGGTGAGCGTCTTCATCCTCATGTCCGGCGATCCGCGCGAGATCGAGCGCTTCGCCGCCGAGACCGCCCCGGCCGTACGGGAGCTGGTCGCCGCCGGGCGCGGACAGTCGCCGGAACCGGCCAACCACGCCGGGACCCGCGCCGCGATCCAGGTCTGGGACGAGGCCACCAGGCCCACCGCGCCCGACCCCGACCCCGGCCGCCGGTACACCCCGGCGGAGCAGGCCACCGGGCAGCACCTCGTGGACGTGCACGACCACCTGCGCGCCGAGCTGGCCCAGCTGCGCGACCTCGTCGAGCAGGTGGCCGCGGGCACGATCGACGCGGGCGCGGCCCGTTCGCAGATCGCGACCATGACGATGCGGCAGAACAACTGGACGCTGGGGGCGTACTGCGAGTCGTACTGCAGGCTCGTCACCATGCACCACACCGGGGAGGACAGCATGGTCTTCCCGAAGCTGCGCCGCGCCGAGCCGGGGCTCGCGCCCGTCCTGGACCGGCTGCAGGAGGAGCACGAGGCGATCCACAAGATCATCGAACGGGTGGACCGGACACTGGTCGCCTTCGTCGGCGAGCCCGGCGGGCTGGGCGACCTGCGCGCCGCCGTCGACCTGCTCAGCGACGCGCTGCTGTCCCACCTGTCGTACGAGGAGCGGGAGCTGGTGCCGCCGCTGTCGAGGCACGGCTTCTAGCGTCGCCTGTTCCGGCGGCCCTGCTTCCGGCGACAGGGTCGCCGGGGGCCAGGTCGCCAGAGGCCGTGCCGCCAGGGGCCGGGAAGGCGTGCCGGCGGGCGGCGGCCACGACCGCGAGGGCGGCGAGCGCCACCGGGAGCGCGGTCCACGGCAGCGCGCCCGCCCCCGCGCCCTCCAGCACCAGCCCGCCGGTGAGCGACCCGGCCGCGATGCCCGCGTTGTAGACGGTGGTCTGCATCGACGTGGCCACGTCGGCGTTCTCCGGCCCCGAGGCGATGACCAGCGCGGTCTGCAGCAGCGTCGGCGCTCCCCCGAACGCCGCGCCCCACAACGCGACCGCGCCCAGCAGCACCCCGGCGGACCCGGCGTACAGACCGAGGGCCGTCATGGACGCGGCCACGGCGGCCAGCACCGCGAGCAGGGTCGCCCGCGGGCGCCTGTCGATCACCGCGCCGACCACCCAGATGCCCGCCACCGTGGCCACGCCGAACACCAGCAGGACGGTCCCCGGCCGGCCGAACCCGGCCTGCTCCGCGAACAGCGCCAGGTACGTGTACATCGCCTGGTGCCCCAGCAGCACCAGCGCCGTCACCGACAACACGGTCCTGACGCCGGGGACGAGCGCGACCCGCCGCAACGGCACCCGCCGCGCCGCGGGTTCGCCGGGGAAGGGCGGCACCTTCCACAGGACCCAGCCCACCAGGACCACCGCCACCGCCGACAGCGACCCGAACGCCGCCCGCCATCCGACGGCCGCCGCGAGCTGCGTCCCGGCCGGGATGCCCGCGCACAGTGCCACCGTGATCCCGGCCGAGACGATCGCGATGGCCCTGCCGCGGCGCTCGGCGGGGACCATGCGGGCGGCGTACCCGACGAGCATGGCCCACAGGATGCCGCCCATCGCCCCCGCGCCCACCCGCGCCGCGAACGTCACCGCGTACGACGACGACACCGCCGTGACCGCGTTGAGCAGCGCGAACCCGAGCAGCGCGGCCACCAGCACCTGCCGCCTGGGCAGCCCGCGCAGCAACGCGGTGAGCGGGATCGCGGCCAGGAAGGAGGCGAGCGCGTAGGCGGTCACGAGGAACCCGGCCGTCCCCTCCGGCACGCCGAGGGCGGCGGAGAGCTGCGGCAGCAGGCCCGCCGGGAGGAGTTCGGTCATGACGGCCGTGAACGCCGCCGTGAACAGCGCGAGCAGCCCCGCCCACGGGAGTTTCGCAGGAGACATGCCGCCTATGCTGAAACCTTCACATCAGTGTGAAGGCAAATCCTCCGAGGGAAGCATGAAGATCGGACAGTTGTCCCAGCGTACGGGCGTGCCGACGCGCATGCTGCGTTACTACGAGGAGCAGGACCTGCTGCACCCCGACCGCGCCGTCAACGGCTACCGGGACTATCCCGAGTCGGCGGTGTACCGGGTCCAGCAGATCCGCGGCCTGCTCGACTCCGGGCTCACCACGGAGATCATCCGCCGCATCCTGCCGTTCCTCAACAAGCCCGACGAGATCCACCTGCATCCGGAGTGCCTGACGCCGGAACTGGCCGAGCTGCTGCGGGCGGAGGCGGGCCGCATCCAGCAGCGCATCGACTGCCTGGCCCGCAACCGGGACGCCATCCACGCCTACCTGGCCGCCGTACGGTCCGCGGCGGACGGGGGCGCGCCCTCGGAGTGACCGTTCCGCCGGGACGGGAGTCCGGCCTCGGCCTGATCGTTCCGCCGCGAGTCCGGTCTGCTGGAATGTGGGCATGGAGACCTTGGCCGACCTTCTCTCGGACGCGGCGGCGGGCCGCCCGCCCGCCCCCGACGGCAGCGTGACCGTCCTCCCCCAGCCGTCGGAGCGCGACGCGGGGATCATCGCCTTCACCGCCCACACGGTGGTCTTCGCCGACGTCGATCCGGCTCGGGTGCACGCCCTGCTGCCCGCCGGCGACCTGTCGGCGCCGCTCATGCCGGCGTTCCTGACGGCGATGGAGGCCGCGACCGGCAGGCGGACCGGCAACCTCGACCTGCTGGCGCTGGCCGCCCCCGCCCCCGGGGCGCCCCCGCTCCCGCTGGAGGAGCTCACCGCCGGCGACCATCCGCGCGTCGTCCGGGCCCGCCGCTACCGGGACGCCGTGCGCGTGTGGGTCACCGGCGACGGCGCCGGCCTGGTCACGCTGGGCCGCGGCGTGGCGGGCCGCTGGGAGGCGGCCGTCGAGGTGGAGCCCGAGCACCGCGGGCGCGGGCTCGGCAGGTCGCTGGCCGCGGCGGCCAGGCACCTGACGCCCGGCCCGCTGTGGGCGCAGATCGCGCCGGGCAACGCCGCGAGCGTACGGGCCTTCCTGGCCGCGGGCTATCTGCCGATGGGGGCCGAGGTGCTGCTCGTTCCGGAGAACGGCTGACTCGGAGGGACGGGTCCGCCCAGTCGCGCCGGTCGGCCGAGCGTCCTGTGCCCGGCGTGCGCTCGTGCCGGAACGCCGTGCGGAAGGCCCGTGCGCCCTTGCCAGGCCGGGGTTGCCGGTGTCCGGGAGTTTGCTGGTAGGGGGCCCGCTGTTGGGGGAAACCGGGTGTGGCGCTGCGGAGGGTGTCCAAGATCGCTACGTATAGTGATGGCCGATGTCACTTCGTGATTACAGGGGGAGCTCATGAGAGGTAACCTCATCGCCGCCGGCGGTGCACTGCTCGTCGCGGCCGCGGTGTTCAGCATGGCCGGCGTGGCCGCCGCGGACGCCTGGTCCGACGAGAGGCACTGGCACCCGGACAACTGCAGCCTCGGAACGAACGACGACTCCACGTACCACCACGTCACGAAGTACGGCCGGTTCGCCGGCACCCGTGACGCCGACGCCTGCAAGGGCGGCGAGCACGGGCACGACTCCGACGACGACGGCTGGGGCTGGAAGTACGGCCACGGCCGCCACAACTGGCCGGGCAGCGGCAACGGCAACTGGATCGGCCACGGCTACGGCCCCGGCGCGGGGGTCGGCGTCGGGGGCTGACGCCTTCACCCACCTCGATCCCGGCGCCCCGTGAGGGCGCCGGGATCGACGCACGCCCCCGCCGTGCCACTCGGAGCGCTGATATCTTCTGCCGTAAAGAGATCCGGGGCAGAGGAGAGTCGTACCGTGGTCGTCTTCGCCGGGCAGGGGGACGCGCGCCGTTCGATGGCGTTGTTGTGGCGGACCGAAGAGCCGGGCGAGTCGCGTCCCGGTCCCAAGCCGGGCCTGAGCGTGGACCTGATCGTCGACGCCGCCATCGCCGTCGCCGACGCCGAGGGCATGGCCGCGCTGTCCATGCGCAAGGTCGGCGAACGGCTGGGCCGCACCGGCATGGCCCTCTACACCTACGTCCCCAGCAAGGGCGAGCTGGTGGACCTCATGTACGACAAGGCCCTGGGCGAGCTGCCCACCGCCCACGACCTGGCCGGGGGCTGGCGGGCGGCGGTCACCGCGTGGGCCGGGCACCTGTGGCACTTCTACCAGCGCCATCCCTGGGTGCTCCAGGTGTCGCAGGCCCGTCCGGTGCTGGGCCCCAACGAGTTCGCGCTGCTGGAGAGCCTGGTCGCGATCCTGCGTGAGACCGGCCTGCGCCCGCCCGCGCTGCGCGGCGTGGTGTCGCTGCTGTTCGACTTCGTCCGCGGCGCGGCCCGGACGGTCGCCGAGTCCCGGCAGGCCCCGTCGGCCACCGGCGTGTCGGACGAGGAGTGGTGGCACACCCGCTCCCGGCTGCTGGAGGAGGTCGCGCCGGGCTTCGCGGCCCGCTTCCCCATGGTGGCCTGGATCGAGAGCGAGGGCAGCGTCCCCGGAGAGGGCGAGCCGTACCTGGAACACCAGGTGAACGAGGCGTTCACGGTCGGGCTCACCGTGCTGCTCGACGGCGTGCAGGCCGCCGTCGAGCGGACCGGCCCGCACGCCGGGCCGGTCAGCGCCCCTTGAGGAAGGACGCCCAGGCTTCCAGGCCCGGCTCGGGGTCGGCGCGGCCCACGCCGAGGCGGAACCGGTCGTCCGGCGTGGACGTGAGCTCCGAGCGGTAGACGCCCGCGGGCAGCAGCAGCACGCCGGCCTGCTCGACCAGCTCGGCGCAGAACGCCTCGACGCCGTCCGGCCCCAGGTAGCGGGGGAAGGTGACGCAGCCGCCGTCGGGCGCCCGCCATTCGAACAGGTCGCCGAACTCGCCGAAGAACGCCTCGAAGCGCGGCAGGTTGGCGGCGATGATCCCGCGGTTGCGCTCCAGGATGCGGTCCCGGGCCTTGATCGCGATGCGGGCGAGGAGCTCGCTGGGCGCGGAGTTGCAGATGGTCGTGTAGTGCTTGGCGCGTTCGAGGCGGGCGCGCAGCTCGCGGTCGCGGCAGGCGATCCAGCCGATGCGCAGGCCGGGCATGCCGAGGGACTTGGAGGTGACGTTCAGCGAGAGCGCCGCCGGTGACAGGTCGGCGGCCTGCGGCAGCGTACGGCCGGGGTCGAGCTCCAGGCCGCGGTAGACCTCGTCGCTGAACAGGTGGATGCCGCGCTCCTCGCACAGCGCGGCCAGCCGGGCGAGGTCGGCCGCGCCGATGACCTTGCCCGTCGGGTTGTTGGGGAAGTTGACCGACACCACGCGGGTGTTCGGCCGGATCGCGGCCTCCACGGCGTCGAGGTCGAGCGCCCAGTCGCGGGCCGGGTCGAGCGCGACGCCGGTGACCTCGCACAACGCCATCGGCACCGTCTCGGCGGACTGGTAGCACGGCGTGACCACCACGGCGTGGTCGCCGGGGCCGAGCAGCACCTGCATGGCCAGGTACAGGGCTTCCTGGGCGCCCGCGAAGACGACCACGTCGTCCGCGCCGACGCGCTCGTAGGTGTCCGCGACGGCCTGACGCAGCCCCGGGTCGCCGAAGGTCTCGGTGTAGCCGAGGGACAGCGTCTCCCAGGCGTGCCTGTCGTCGTCGCCGGCCAGGGCGAGCAGCTCGGCCATGGTCATGGTCTGCGCGTCGGAGGCGGCCAGGTGGTGGCGGGCGGTGAACTCCCAGCGGGAGAAGTAGACCTCCAGCCGGAAGTCGGGAAGCGGGGTCACGGTCGGCTCCTCCTGAGCTCGGCGAGCAGGGCGTAGAGGGTGGAGCGGGACGTCCGCAACGCCCCCGCGACGACGGACGGCGCCCGCCGGACGGTGAAGACCCCGGCCTGGTCCAGCTCGGCCAGCACGGCGAGGCGGTCCTCGCGGGTCAGCCGCTCCACCGGCCGGCCGTGCTCGCGGACGTAGGCGCCGACGATCTGCTGCACGCGCTCGGTCCAGTCCTGCTCGAACAGCGCCTCCGGACGCGGCGCCGACGGCGCGGCGAACGCGGCCAGCAGCGCCGCGGCCTGCTCCAGCGGGGTGCGGTCGAGGTTCACGCAGAGCACGGCGGACGGCTCGCCGCCGGGGTCGCGCAGCACGGCGCTCACCGACGACAGCCGCCGCCCGTCGGCCAGCAGCTTCTCGTAGGGCCCGTAGACGCCGCTGGGCGAGGGGTCGAGCCGGTCGAGCTCGCCGAGCAGCGACGGGGCGCCGGGGCCGCGCCCGGACATCGGGTTCCACACGCCCAGGACCCGGTCGCCGCGGACGTCGTGCAGGACCACCTCGGCGTACGGGGCCAGCAGCGCGGCCACCGCCTCGCACACCGGCGACCACAGCCGCACGCGCTCATCCGTGTTCGCCACGCCCGGATGTTATGTCCAATTCGGACGCTTTGTCCAACCAGGCGCGTTCCCCGAGCTCAGGCGTGCGCGCCCACCGTGACCGGGCCGAGGGTCAGGCGCGGCCTGCCCTCCAGGATCTCCCCCGCCCGTTCCACCTGCTCGTCGAGCTCACCGCGCTGGGCGGCGGTCAGGGCGGACAGCAGTTCCACCGTGACGTCGATCCGGCTGCCGGAGCGCCGCTGGTGCCAGACCCCGCGCACCTCGCCGTCCACCAGCAGCACGGGGAAGGTGCCCGCCTGCCCGCCGGACAACGCCCGCTGCCAGGCCGGGCCGGGGTAGAGCAGCTCACGCGGCCGGCCCGCGATCAGGTAGGCGTCGAAGTACGGCAGAAGACGCACGCCGCGCGGCGGCCCGTCCGGCACCGCCGTGTCCCCCGCCAGCACCCGGGCCGGACGCCCGTCGAACGACACCTCCTCGGTCTCCACTGTCGCGAACGCCTCGGCCGCCCACCGCACCGTCGCGCCGGCCCACTGGGCGAACTGCGCCGGGGTGGCCGGCCCGTACGCGGCCAGGTAGGCCCTGACCAGGCCGGCCCGAGCGTCCGGCGGCACGGGCGCGGCCGGCGCGGCGCGGTAGGTGACCTTGCGCCCTCTGACCGGCCCGAACACGAACGCCCCCCGGTGCGCCGCGGTGTGCATCGCCTGCCGCCAGCGCGGCCACATGCCCTGGAACGCGGGCATGACCAGGTCGCCCGCCCACGGCCCGGTGGCCGCCACGACCGCGTCGCTCAGCTCGTCGATCGTCATGTCGGCCCCGGCCAGCGCGTCGCGGACGGCCTGGACGACCTGGTCGGTCTGCTCCGCCGTCAGCCGGACGCCCTCGGCCCCGCCGGACCCCGGCGGCAGCGACGACAGGGCGCCCAGCCACATGGGCAGGTCGCTCGCGGGCAGCAGGTGCACGGTTCCGCGCGGCCCGTGCGTCTTGACCAGGGTCCCCTCGTCCCACAACGCCTCGCGCACGTGGGCGCGGGTGACGCCGTCGAGCCGCAGGCCGATCGAGAGCTCGGCCGCCGACATGACCTGGGCGTGCGCCCCGCACATGGCGGCCACGACGGCGGCCTGGCCCTTGTCGGCGGCGGGGGCGGCCAGGTGCGCCCGCTCCAGCCGGCGCGCGCTGACCTGCGGCCACGACAGTTCGATCACGAATTCCTCCTCGGTGCGTTCGCCCTCACCGTAGAAGGACAGGCGGAAAGGTTCGTTCCGCTACGGCGGGTGTCACCCCGGCGATCCGCCCACGGTGCCGGTGCGGGGGCCGGTCAGCTGAGATCGCCGGCCTTGCCGAGCAGGTAGCGCCGCTCGACCTGGTTCGCGGTCAGGCCGGCGGCCTGGCGGTAGAGCGCGGCGGCCCGCGTGGTGTCGCCGGTCATCTGGCGCAGGTGGGCGCGGACCGCGTGCTCCCGTTGCCTGGTGAGCGGGTGCCGGTCCAGGTGGTGGCGGCGGTTGAGGTCGTCCAGGAGCGCCAGGCCGCGGGGTCTGCCCGGCGCCCGGGTTCCCGCATGGCCAGGTCGGCCACTCCGGCCTGCAGCTCGCGGCGGTGGCGGGCCTGGTCGGAGCGGAGCAGGTCCACCATGCGCCGGTATCCGACGCGGATCAGCCAGCTGCGCGGGTTCTCCGGGACGCCCTCGACCGGCCAGGTACGCCCGGCGGTCAGCAGCGCCTCCTGCACCGCGTCCTCGGCGATGTCGAACCGGCCGAAGCGGCGGACCAGCGCGCCGAGCACCTGCGGCGCCTCGGTGCGCAGCAGGTGCTCCAGCTCGCGGTTCACGCCCCGAAGTCCGCACCCATGATCGGGCGGATCTCGATCGGCTCGCCGAGCGCCTCGACGATGCGCGCGGCGATCTCGACGGCCCGCTCCTTGCCGGTCACGTCGATCACGGCGAAGCTGGCCAGGACCTCCTTGAGCTCGGCGAAGGGACCGTCGGTGGCGACCACCTCGTCACCGTCGCGGTGGACGGTGGTGCTGACCGCCGGGTGTCCCAGGCCCTCGCTGCCGACGAGCTCGCCGGAGGCGATCAGCTCCTGCTCCAGCTTCTGGTAGGTCGCGAAGGCGGCCAGCGCCTCCTCGGAGGGGACGCCGGCGGTGGCGGCGTCCCACGCGGCGGCCGGGGTGTAGCCGAGCAGCAGGTATTTCATGGTTTATCCCTCGATCGTGGCAGCCGATTCTACGTTCGCCTCAGGCGGCGCGCCGCAGCGACACCGCGAGGACGGTCGTCCAGGTGAAGGCGGCCAGGCCGTTCACGGCGATCTGGACGCTCATGCGGTCGGGCGACATCGGCACGAGGAGCACCAGCGCGGCGACGGCGCTCAGCACGGCGGGCGGCGCCGACCGGCGGCGGGCGCACCGGACGCTCATCACGACGGCCGCGACGGCCAGCGCGGTGAAGGCCACGGCGGCGGCGGCCGAGTGCGCGATGCCGTGCCAGGACATCTGCGCGACCGGCCCCTCAGGGGTCCCAGCCGGGAAGCCCTTCTCGGGGTCCATGGTGAAGACCCCTGCCGCCACCAACCCGGCGCCGAACACGCCCACCAGGATCGGCAGCGCCCGCCGCCCGATCCCTTCGGTGAGCGTGCGCCTGACGCCGACGGCCAGCGCCAGCGCCCCCGTCCCCGCGAGGACGAAGGTGAGGATCTGGATCCACCCCAGGTCGCCGGTGGACAGCTGGCTGATGGGGTGCCGGGTGAGGTCGAAGCCCTCACGGGTGAGCATCTGCGTGGTCGCCGAGGCGAAGAAGATCGGCCCGGCCAGCGCCCCGGCCAGCAGCAGGCGTCCGGACGCCCGGGCGCTCCTGCGGACGGGGACGCCGGTGGCGGTGGTGGTGGTCATGAACGTCCTCCTTCGTCGGTGGGTTTCCCGCTCGCTACCTCGGACCCGGACCGGCCTTCTTGACGCCGGTCGAGGGTGATTCACGTCACAGCGGTCTCGCGTCAAAGCCCGGCAGGGGGCTCCGAGGTACCGGTGAAACAACTCACAGAGGAGGACGACATGATCGAGACCCAGCAGCCCAGCCCCGAACTGAAGGCCCTGGACCGGCTGGTCGGCACCTGGAAGGTCACCGGCGGCGCCGAGGGGACCGTGCGCTACGAGTGGCTGCCCGGCCGGTTCTTCCTCGTCCAGCACGTCGAGCTCACCCAGTTCGGCGAGCCGGTCACCGGCATCGAGGTGATCGGCAACCTGCGCCCGTTCGGCGAGCCGGCCGGGGCGGACGTGGTGTCCCGCTACTACGACTCGGCGGGCAACACCTTCGACTACGTCTACGAGCTGGACGGCGACCGGCTGACCATCTGGGCCGGGACCAAGGGCGGCCCGGCCTCCTACGCGGGCACCTTCGACGCCGAGGGCACCACGCTCACCGGCGAGTGGGTCTACCCCGGCGGCGGCGGGTACGCCTCCACCTCGACACGCGTCTGACGCCCGGCCGGGGAAACGCACGGTGGCGGCGAGCCGTCCTGAACGGCTCGCCGCCTTCCGCCGGCGTGGCTGCTCGTCGGCCCTCGCGGGCGCTCGCGCGGCCAGCGCCTCGGACGCCCCGGCAACCTGCTCAGGCACGATCGGAGAGATCCGATCACCTGGGGGACAAAACGCGATTTTCGGTGCACCACGAGCCTTCGGGAGTCGATTGATCGGATGAAACGTGACCTTGGCGTGATCGCCTTCGTCTGAGGGCTTGGTCACAATGAGGGCCATCCCCCGACTGGAGGCCCTTGTGCGCCATGGCAAGCCCTGGCGGCTGCTCCTCGCGGCGACTCTCGCCGCGACCGGACTGACCGCTCTCTCCCCCGCCTCCGCCCAGGCGGCCGGCACCGTCTTCCACGTCTCCCCCGACGGCGACGACGGCGCCGCCGGCACCGAGGCGGCGCCGTTCCGTACGATCGAGCGTGCCCAGCGCGCGGTGCGCGCGGTCCTGCCCACCGCGCCCGAGCCGCCCCGGGTACGGGTCCGCGGCGGCGTCTACCACCTCGCCGAGCCCCTCACCTTCACCCCCGCCGACTCCGGGGCCGTCTACGAGGCGGCCGCCGGCGAGCAGGTCGTGCTCAGCGGCGGACGCCGGCTGACCCCCGCCTGGACGCCGTACCAGGGCGCGACCCTGGTGGCCGACATCGGCGCGGGCCTCGACTTCGACGAGCTCTTCCTCGACGGCACCCGGCAGGTCCTGGCCCGGTATCCCAACGTCGATCCCAAGGAGGCCGTGCTCGACGGGTACGCCGCCGACGCGATCTCGCCCGAACGGGTGGCCCGCTGGAAGAACCCCACGACCGCGCTGGTCCGCGGGCTGCACCAGGGCGAATGGGGCGGGAACTCCTTCAGGGTGACCGGCATCGGCGACGGCGGCGTCCCGATCCTGAAGTGGGTCGGCGACAACAACCGGGGCGACGGCCTGCATCCGCAGAAGCGCATGGTCGAGAACGTCCTGGAGGAGCTGGACGCCCCCGGCGAGTGGTTCTACGACAAGGACGCCGGCCGCCTCTACCTCCAGCCGCCCGCGGGCCTCGACCCGGCCAAGGCCCGCGTCGAGACCGCCGAGCGCGAGGAGCTCGTGCGGGTCGTCGGCGACTCGCCCGCCGCGCCGGTGCGCGACCTCACCTTCACCGGGTTCACCTTCACCCAGACCCACCGCACGCTGTTCAGCCGCCCGTACGAGAAACTGCAGCTCGGCGACTGGGCCATCGTCCGCGCCGGCGCGGTCTACCTGCGGAACACCCAGCGGGTCGCCATCCGCGACGCCCGGTTCGACCAGGTCGGCGGCAACGCCGTCTTCATGGACGGGTACGCCGAGGGCAACGTCGTCTCCGGCGGCGAGTTCCGGGAGTCAGGGGCCAGCGACGTCGCGGTCATCGGCTCCCCGGCGGCCGTCCGCGAGCCGTCCACCTGGGACGACATGCGGCGCACGATCACCGACACCACGCCGGGCCCGAAGACCGAGGACTACCCGCGCGACATCACCATCAGCGGCAACCACATGACCCGCAACGGCCGGTTCGAGAAGCAGAGCTCGGGCGTGCAGATCTCGATGAGCCGCCGGGTGACGGTGTCCGGCAACACCGTGCACGACGGCCCGCGCGCCTGCGTCGACATCAACGACGGCACCTGGGGCGGCCACGTCATCGAGGACAACGACATCTTCGACTGCGTGAAGGAGACCTCCGACCACGGGCCGATCAACAGCTGGGGCCGCGACCGCTTCTGGCCGCTGACCGCCGGGGACGCCCAGAAGAAGGCGTACGCCAAGCTCGACGCGATGGAGACGACGAAGATCCGGCACAACCGGATCCGGCACTCCTCCCACTGGGACGTCGACCTCGACGACGGCTCCTCCAACTACGAGGTCACCGGGAACCTGCTGCTCAACGGCGGGGTGAAGCTGCGCGAGGGCTTCTTCAGGACCGTGCGCGGCAACATCTTCGTCAACGGCGGCGGCCACTTCCACGTCTCCTACGCGAGCAACGGCGACGTCGTCGAGAAGAACATCTTCGTCACCGACGATCCCTACGACTTCATCCAGAGCGACCCGTCCACCTCCGGGACCGTCTACGACGACAACCTGTTCTGGAACAACGGCAAGCCGGTCGCCGACATCACCGCCGCCTGGCGGGCCCGCGGGCTGGACACCCGCTCGGTGGTCGCCGACCCGCTGTTCGAGGGGCAGAGCCCGTACGCCGACCCGGCCAAGCTCGACTACACGCTCAAGGCCGGCTCCCCCGCCCTCGCGCTGGGCTTCCAGCCGTTCCCGATGACCGGGTTCGGCAAGCCCGGCTCGCCCACGCCGCCGCCGCTCACCTGGCGTGAGCCCGAGACCGGCATGACGATCGGCAACCTGGCCGAGCCGCTCATGGGCGCGACGGCCACCGAGGTCCACAGCGACGAGGTGAAGTCCTCGGTCGGGCTCACCGACTACGACGGCCTGTTCCTGGCCGCCGTCCCGGCCGGGTCCCACGCCCACGGGCAGGGGCTGCGCACCGGCGACGTGATCAGGGAGATCGCCGGGACCAAGGTCACCGGCCGCGACAGCTTCTGGAAGGTCTACAACCGCACGCCCGCCGGGCGTCCGGTGCCGCTGAAGGTCTGGCGCGCACAGGCGCTGACCGAGCTGAGCCTGACCAAGGCGTACGGGGTGGAGACCATCGACAACGTCTCCGGCGTCACCTACACCGGCGAGGGCTGGGACTGGAAGAACGACCGGCGCGGCGGCGGCGGCTCGACCCTCGACGACCTGCACGCCACCCAGACCGACGGCGACTCCTTCGAGCTGGCCTTCCACGGCACCGGCGTGGAGTACATCGCCCAGGTCAACTCCGACGAGGGCAAGGTCGACCTCTACCTGGACGGCAAGCTCGACGCCACCATCGACAACAGCAACCCGACCCGCGAGTACCAGAAGGTCGTCTACACCAGGACCGGGCTGGCGCCCGGCCCGCACACGCTCAAGGGTGTCAAGAAGGACGGCTCGTACTTCATCGTGGACGGCTTCAAGATCCACTCCGCCCCCGCGAACGAGGACGGCGAGCCGCCGGTGACCACCGCGTCCGGGGTGCCCGCCGGCTGGTCGGACGGGCCCGTGGACGTGGTCCTGACCGCCGCCGACGCGGGCTCCGGCGTGGCGCGCACCGAGTACCGGCTCGGCGACGGCTCATGGCAGCGCTACACGGCCCCTGTCCGGGTGGACCGCGAAGGGGAGAGCGTGCTGGCCTTCCGCAGCGCCGACCAGGCCGGCAACGTCGAGGAGCCGAAGTCGGTCACCGTCCGGATCGACGCGACGGCCCCCACCCTGACCGTCACGCCGGACCCCGCCCGGCTGTGGCCGCCGAACCGCAGGCTGGTGCCGGTGGAGGTGGCGCTGAAGGCGTCCGACGCCGGGCCCGTCACCGTCACCCTGGTCTCGATCACCAGCTCCCAGGGCAACGCCCGGGACGACGTGCGCGAGGCCGACACCGGCACCGCCGACACGTCCTTCGCCCTGCGCGCCGAGCGGGACGGCGGCCAGGACCGGGTCTACACGATCACGTACCGGGCGGTGGACCGCGCGGGCAACGCCACCGAGACCCGCGCCCAGGTCACCGTGGGACGCGCCGGTTAGCAAGCGGACGGACCGGCTCCTTCGAGCCGGTTCGTCCGACTTCCGCCGTCATGCGCATGGCGGGCTTCCTGTAAGGGCAGGACCCCGCCATGACGTCTGCGCGAGGCTTCGGCGGCGGGTCCGGGATATTCCGCCGCAAACCGGTAGAACAGATCGCCACCGAGCACGAGGGCGAGCTCAACCGCGTGCTCGGGCTCTGGCAGCTGACCGCGATCGGGGTGGGCGGCATCATCGGCGCCGGCATCTTCGCGCTGGCCGGCGCCGTCGCCAACCAGACCGCCGGGCCCGCCGTGGTGATCTCCTTCCTGATCGCCGGCATCGCCAGCGCCGCCGCCGCGTTCTCCTACGCGGAGTTCACCGGCATGATCCCGAAGGCCGGATCGGCGTACACGTACGGCTACGCGGTGCTCGGCGAGATCGTCGGCTGGTTCATCGGCTGGGACCTGCTGCTGGAGTACACCGCCATCGTCGCGGTCGTGGCGATCGGCATCTCGGGCTACTTCGGCTTCCTCCTCGGCCAGTTCGGCATCGACCTGCCCGCCTGGATGCTCGGCGCGCCGGGCACCGGGCCAGGACACGTCGTGGACCTGTTCGCGGCGATCCTGTGCCTGTTCATCGCGTTCCTGCTCAACCTCGGCATGCGGTCGGCCGCCCGGTTCGAGACGTTCGTCGTCGCGATCAAGGTCGCGGTGGTGCTGCTGGTGATCGTGGTCGGCTTCTTCTACATCGAGACCGCCAACTACACGCCGTTCTTCCCCTTCGGGTTCGGCGGAGCGGTGACCGGCGCGGCCACCGTGTTCTTCGCGGTCTTCGGCTACGACGCCATGAGCACGGCGGCCGAGGAGTCGAAGGACGCCCAGCGGCACATGCCCAAGGCCATCCTCTACTCCCTGGCCATCTCGATGGTCCTGTACGTGCTGGCCTGCCTCGTGCTCACCGGCATGCAGAACTACCAGGACATCGACCCCGAGAGCGGCTTCTCCTCGGCGTTCGCCTCGGTCGGGCTGTCCGGGCTGGCCAGCGTCATCGCGGTCGGCGCCATCGTCGGCATCCTGACCGTCATGTTCACGTTCATGCTGGGCGTCACCCGCGTGTGGTTCGCGATGAGCCGGGACGGGCTGCTGCCCTCCTGGTTCGCCAAGCTTCACCCCGTACGGCACGTGCCGTCCAGGGTGACCTGGATCGTCGGCGCCGGCTCCGCGCTCATCGCCGGGTTCCTGCCGATCAGGGAGGCGGCGGAGCTGACCAACATCGGCATCCTGCTGGCCTTCGTGGTGGTCTGCGCGGCGGTGATCGTGCTCCGCTACCGGCGTCCCGACCTGCCGCGCGGCTTCCGCATGCCGGGCATGCCGGTGGTGCCGGCGATCGGGGTGCTCTTCTCCCTCTGGCTGATCACGTTCCTGGAGCCGTTGACCTGGCTCAGGTTCGTCGTGTGGTTCCTGATCGGGCTGGTGATCTACTTCGCCTACGGGCGCCGCCACTCGGCGCTGAACCGCCGCGACTGACGTCCGGCGGCGGATTCAGTTCGTGTCCTGGTAGACCTTGGGGCCGATCGCCTTGTACGCGGCCTTGGAGGCGTCCTTGAGCCACGGCCGGGTGCTGGTGGAGTTGGCGCGGTTGGTGTAGAGGGCCATGGTGTGCAGCAGGTAGCGGTGGGTGTACCCGACCCATCCCCAGGTCTGGGCCCTGCTCCAGCTCGTCGAGTGGCACAGCCCGGAGCCGGGGCCCTTCCTGGGGCAGACGATCCCCCAGGCGTCGGCGTAGGCGTCGTCGAGCCGCGCGTACGCGGTGTCGGCCCGGCCGTCGTTCTTCAGCGGCACGACCCACACCGAGACCATGATGCGCTTGTTCCCGGGGGCCCCGGGGTTCACGTACGAGCCCTTGACCATCTTGGAGCAGCGCGCCTTGCGCAGGACCGAGCGGACGTTGGCCGCGTGGTAGGCGTCCGGGCACTTGTCCACGCCGCTCGACCGAAGGGTGTAGCGCACGCCCTTGGCCGTGGTGAAGGAGCTGGGAAGCAGGGCGCTCGGCGTGAGCGGGATCGGGTCGGTGTCCTGGCGGTCGAGGTCACCCGGGTCAAAGGGCTCCTCGGTGGGCGGTTCGAGCGTGGGCGTCTCAGTGGGGGTCTCGGTGGGCGTCTCGGTGGGCTGTCCGCTGGGCCACGGGGTGGCCGAGGACGGCGACGGTGTGGGGACGACCGCGTCCGGCGAGCCGGAGGACGCCGCGGTCAGCCTGCTGTCCCCGCGTTCCGGGCCGAGATCCTTCACCACCGAGACCACGAACACCGCGGCCGCCACGGCGAGCGCCACACCGACCACTCCCACGCCGGCCCCCAGACCGACCTTCATCCCCGTACTGAGCCCGCCGCCGGACGGGCGCGGCCCCCCGGCCCCGGGAAAAGGCGGCCTCGAAGGCCCCCGCGGCGGCAGCGGCGGTGGCCCCTGCGGCGGCGGTGGTGACAGGAGTGAGGGTGAGGGCGGTTGCAGGAGCGGTGGTCCCTGCGGCGGTGCCGGTGGCAGCAGCGAAGGTGACGGCGGCGGGGGTGATGGCGATGGTGCCAGTGGAGGTGACGGCGGCGGTGGTGGCAGGAGCGGGGGTGGTGGGGGCGGTGCGTGGGTGGGCGCGGTCGTGGCCGACGAGGCGGCCTGCCGCAGCTCCTGCGCCCACCGTTCCGGACGCGGCCGCTCGTCCGCGGGCCCGTGGAGCGCCGCCGCGGCGAGGTCGGCCGCCGCGGGGGCGACCGCGGCCAGCCTGCCTGGGTTCGTTGAGGTCCGGTCGCGGGCCAGGAGCCGTACGGCCAGCAGCGCGAACCTGTAGGCGTCACCCTGCGGCGTGCCCTCGGGCTCGTCGGCGGGGATCTCCCACCCGGACGTCTCCACCTGGGGTAACGCCGCCGCCCCGGCGAGCCGCATCGCGTCGCAGCCGATGAGGAAGCACTCCGGGGAGCCCTCCGTGGCGAACAGCAGGTGCTCGGGCGACAGGCCGCCGACGACGATGTCCATCGTGTGCAGGCGGGCGAGCGTGTCGGCCAGGTCGGCCAGCAGCAGCAGACGGTCACGATCGCCGACCCGCCGGCCGATGCCGCCGCCATGGGCGGGATCGTGAGCGCCGTCATGGGCGCCCCCGTGAGCGCCGCCATGGGCGGGGTCGTCGGTGCCGCCGTGGGCAGGGTCATGGGCAGGGTCGTGGGCGTCGTCGTTGAGCAGGAGCTCCATCGTGGCCGGGCGGCGTTCGGTTCCCGACGGCTTTCGCAGGTCGAAGGAGAACCGGTGGGGCACCGACCTCATGAGGAAGCCACGGACCGCGCCGCCGGACATGACGATCTCGGCGGGCCAGGCCGCCTTGTCGCACAACCAGGCCGCGTCCCATCCGGGTAGCCGGCCGATCAGCCCGGCCATCTCGGCGAGGACGCCCACGTCGAGGCCGGGCAGGACGGCGGGGTCGTACTCCTTGTAGACGACCTCGAACTGGCCGTTGATCCGGCGGCCGGACACCTCGTGGACCATGCCCCGGCCGTCCTGCCCGAGACGCCGTCCGAGGACGAGGTCCGCCCGGTCGGTGCCGCTCGCGGGACCGCTCGTCGGGCCGGTGCCCGGGTCGCTGATGCCCGAGTCGCTCGTCGAGTCGCTCATCGGGCCGCGTCCCCCGGCCACAGGGCCGGCTCGGACCCCGGGCGCGACCGCGCCGTCCGCCACCCCGGGCGCGACCGTGTCGTCTGCAACCTCGGGCGCGATCGTGTCGGCTCGGACCCCGGGCGCGGCGGCTCGGTCTCCAGGCCGGGCGCGTCGAGCGCGACGCGCGCCCAGGCGCGGATCCGGTCTGCCTGCTCCGGTGCGTGCCGCACGTGCGCTCTCCCCGCCCTTCGAGCCCGCCCTTTTTCGGAGGATATCAGCGTCCATTTGCTGAAGATCAAGGATTTGCGGAGCCGGATCTGCCGGTTCCCCCGGCATACCGTGGCGTTATGGAAATTTGTGAGCTGTTCGCCTGACCACCCTGGGTGACAACTTTAATCAAGCCCCAGCCAAAGGGCTCCTTCGATCCCCACACCCCCGGGGACATGTGAGAGGAGTCACCCAGAGTGAACAGCACGTTCAAGTCGGGCACGATCGCCGTTTTGGCGGCGGCGGCCCTTACCGCCTCGATGACAGGCGCCGCCGGCGCCACCTCGAAGGCGCACTTATCCACCGCGGCGACCACCGTCGCCAGGACCGACCCCCCGGCGTTCGCGCCGGCGGACGCCAAATCGCGCGACCGCGCGAAAGTGAACGCCGACGCGGCACTCGCCGCCGGAGCCGAACGCCTGCACAAGGGCTCCGGCGACGCCTTCACTCTCTCGTCCAACGTCGCCGGAACCTACGGCCTGCAATATCTGACCTACGAACGCACGTACAAGGGCCTGCCCGTCTACGGCGGCGAGGTCGTCGTGGGCACCGACCGGGCCGGCCAGGTGATCCAGCAGGTGGTCACCGGCCAGACCGCGAAGATCAAGGTCGGCACCGAGCCCTCCGTCCCGGCCAGGCAGGCGGCGGCCACCGCCAGAGCCCTCCTGCCGCAGGTGGACGAGGTGACCACGGCGAAGCTGGTCGTGCACGCCACCAGCGCCACCCCCAAGCTGGCCTGGCGGGTCCAGGTCACCGGGCGGACGGCCACCGGCAGGCCCAGCATCCTCGACGTGTTCGTGGACGCGCGCTCCGGCTCGCTGATCGACAAGTTCGACAAGGTGCACGAGGGCACCGGCCGCGGCTTCTACGACGGCACGGTGACGATCGACACCAGCGGCTCGGCCGGCTCGTACCGGATGGTGGACACCACCAGGCCGGGCCTCCAGTGCGGCGGCCAGAACGGGTCGGCCTACACCAAGAGCAGCGACTCGTGGGGCAACGGCTCGGGCACCGACCTGGAGACGGCCTGCGTGGACGCGCTGTACGCCGCCCAGATGGAATGGAACATGCTGCGCGACTGGCTGGGCCGCAACGGCCACAGCGGGACGGGCCGCTCGTTCCCCATCCGGGTCGGGCTGAACGACGTCAACGCGTTCTGGAACGGCTCGTACACCACCTTCGGCCACAACCAGGCCGGCAACCAGCAGGCCACCCCGATGGACGTCGTCGGCCACGAGTTCGGCCACTCCGTCTTCACCAACACCCCCGGCGGCGACAACGGCAACAACGAGGTCGGCGGCCTGAACGAGTCCACGGGCGACATCTTCGGCGCGCTGACCGAGGCCTACGCCAACAACCCGAACGACCCGCCGGACTACCAGGTGGGCGAAGAGGTCAACCTCGTCGGGAACGGCCCGATCCGGTACATGTACAACCCGTCCCAGGTCGGCGACCCCAACTGCTACAGCACCGCGATCCCCACCACCGAGGTGCACGCGGCGGCCGGGCCCCAGAACCACTGGTTCTACCTGCTGGCCGAGGGCAACAACCCCGGCGGCGGGAAGCCCTCCAGCCCGATCTGCTCCGGCGGGCCGTCCTCGGTGACCGGCATCGGCATCCAGAAGGCCGGCAAGATCTTCATGGGCACGCTGCAGGCCAAGACGCAGCCGTGGACCCACGCCAAGGCGCGGGTGGCCTCGCTCAACGCCGCCAAGGCGCTGTTCCCGAACAGCTGCGTGGAGTTCAACGCGGTCAAGTCGGCCTGGGACGCCGTGAGCGTCCGGGGCACCAGCGACCCGACCTGCGTGGCCAACCCGGACACCTTCTCGCTGCAGGTCAGCCCCGGCTCCGGCGCGGCCGACCCGGGCGGCTCGGCCACCACGACCCTGAGCACGGTGACGACCGGCGGCAACGCCCAGCAGATCCAGCTCAGGACGGGCACCCTCCCGGCGGGCGTGACCGCCCAGTTCAACCCGGCCACCATCCAGTCGGGCCAGTCGTCCACGCTGACCCTCAACGTGGCGGCGAACGCGGCCCCCGGGACGTACACCGTCCAGGTGACCGCGCAGGGCACGGCCCAGACGCAGACGCAGAACTACACCCTGACCGTCAACCGGCCGATCCCCGACCAGTTCTCGCTGACGCTGAGCCCCACGTCGGGGTCCGTGGACGCGGGCGGCAGCACCGCCTCGACGCTGACCACCACGACCACGAGCGGCAACGCCCAGCAGATCCAGCTCAGGACGGGCACGCTCCCGGCGGGCGTGACCGCCCAGTTCAACCCGGCCACCATCCAGTCGGGCCAGTCGTCGGCGCTGACGCTCGCGACGGCGTCCTCCGTGCCGGCCGGGACGTACACCGTCCAGGTGATCGCCCAGGGCACGGCCCAGACGCAGACGCAGAACTACACCCTGACCGTCTCCCGGCCCGGTGACCCGGACGCGTTCTCCGTCCGGCTCGACCCGGAGGCGGGCACCGCGACGGCCGGCGGCACCGTGGCCACCACGGTGAACACGGCGACGACCGGCGGGCAGCCCCAGCAGGTCACGCTGTCGGCGGCCAAGCTGCCGAACGGCGTCACCGTGGCCTTCGACCCGGCCACGATCCAGTCGGGCCAGTCGTCCAGGCTGACCTTCACGGTGGCCTCGACGGCGAAGAACGGCACGTACCCGATCACGGTGACGGCCACCGGCACGGCCCAGACGCAGACGGCGAGCTACGCGCTCACGGTCACCGGCGGCACGCCGGCGGGCGACTTCACCGTCGCCGCCGACCCGTCCTCGGCCACCGTCACGGCGGGCGCGACGGCGACCACCACGCTGAGCACGCAGGTCACCACCGGCCGGCCGATCCCGCTCACGCTGGCGGCCGACGGCGTGCCGCCGGGCGCGACCGTGACCTTCAGCCCGTCCTCCATCAACTCGGGCGAGTCGTCCACGGTGACGGTGACCACGTCGTCCAGCACGCCGGCGCAGACGTACACGATCACCCTCAACGCGAACGGCTCCGCCAGCCACGGCACGTCGTTCTCGCTGACGGTGAACGGCGGCGGCACCGGTGACACCTGGCAGGAATGGCACGCCTACAACGCCGGCGACGAGGTCACCTACCAGGGTGTCCGCTACCGCTGCGTGATCGCCCACACCTCGCAGCCGGACTGGACGCCCGACGTCGTACCGGCTCTGTGGCAGCGGATCGGATGACGGTCCGCCCGGTGCCCCACGTACCCGGGGGGTGACTGAGGGCCGGAGCGGAGGGGGTCCCACCGGACCCCCTCCGTTCTGGTTTTCCGGACGCTCCGGCACGGGCTGTGGTTCGGCGCCGCTTTCCTCGCCTCCGCCGTCGTGGTGACGCTGCTGCCCGGACGAGTTGACGTCCGGCCATAACTTTCACCGCGTTCCCTGCGTCAAAAACCACATGAGACGCTTCACCACCGCCACGCTCGTGGCCGGGCTGCTGCTGGCGGGCGGGGCCGCGCCGGCGCTGGCCGGCGAGTCCGCCCCCGTCCGCCGCTGCTCGGCCGCCCAGCTCCAGGTGCGCCTGGGAACGATCGACGCCGGCGCGGGCAACAGGAACGCGCCGCTGGTGTTCACCAACAGCTCACGGACCGCCTGCACCCTGTACGGGCACCCCGGCCTGATCATGATCGACAAGCACGGCGACACCCTGCGCACCCGCGTCCGCCGCACCGCCGGCCCCAAGCACCGGGTGACGGTCAAGCCGGGCGGCAGCGCCCGCACCACCCTGCACTGGACGGTCGTCGAGACCGGCGCCGAGACCGCCTGCCCGAGCCCCGCCCGCCTGCTGGTCATCCCGCCGGACGAGCGCTCGTACCTGAACGTGCCCTTCGACGCCGGCCAGGTGTGCGACGGCGGACGCCTCGACGTCACCCCGCTGGCCTGACGTCCATACGGGGGCCGGTCAGCGCAGCAGCCAGTTGACGACGACCGTGAGCACGGCCGACAGCAGCAGCGAGATGAGGATCATCGCCAGGCAGCCCGGCCAGCCGCCCAGCGGTCGCACTTCCCAGTTCCCGAACCTCATCCCCGGCCCCTACCCGGGGCGGCCGGGGTCGTACCCGGGCCGGGGCGGAGGTCAGAGCCCGGCGACGAAGTCGAGGGCGACCGCCCAGGCGCGTTCGGCGGCCGGGGCGTCGTAGTCGGGCAGGCCGGGGTCGGTGAACAGGTGGCCGACCCCCGGGTAGCGGAAGACCTCGACGTCGGCCCGCGCCCGGCGCATCCGGAGGTACCAGGCGTTGAGCCAGTCGACCGGCTCGTAGAAGTCGGGGTCGGCGACGTGCAGCTGCACCGGCAGGTCGTCGGCGACGGCGCCCTCGGCCATGTCGGAGGTGCCGTGCATGAGCAGCAGCCTCTGGGAACGCTCGTCGCCCAGCGCGAGGTTCTGGGCGATGGCCGCGCCGAGGGAGATGCCGGCGTAGACCAGGCCGTCGCCGGACAGCGGGGCCGCCGCCGTGATGGCCCGCTTCAGCAGCTCCTCGCTGCCGATCTCCTCCTTGATCGCGATGCCCTCCTCGGGCGTGTCGACGACGCGGCCGTCATAGAGGTCGGGGACGTGCACCTCGTGCCCCGCCCCCCGGAGCCTGTCGGCGGCCTGGTGGACGGCGGGCCGCAGGCCGTACATCGAGTGCAGGAGGAGAATCCGCGCCATACGCGCAGCTTAGCGGCCCTGGACGGGTCCGCCCGGCCCGGCCGCGGCGGGTCAGCCGTCCTCGGTGGGCAGGTCGTGGGCGGTGAACATGTCGATCAGCAGGCGGACGGGCAGCCCCGCCTCGGTCGGGTAGCGGAACCGCCGGTCGAGGTCGAGGCTGTAGCGGTTGCGGCGGCCGATCCGCTCGCGGGTCAGGTAGCCGGCCTGGTAGAGGTCGGAGACGATGTTCTGCACGGTGCGTTCGGTGACGCCGATGCGGGCGGCGATGTCGCGCAGCCGCGCGTCGGGGTCGCGGGCGATCTCCACCAGCACGCGGGCGTGATGGGTCAGGAACGTCCACGTCGCCGGATGGTCTTCAGGGTCGGGCACAGCCTCTGACGCTTTCTACCTGGACGTCCCGGATCCGCGGGGCGGACGGAAATGCTTACCTGAAGATCCTATGACGAAAGCTCTTTCCTGCAACCCTCTTCGCCCCTAACCTTGGGGCGTGGGGCGGCCCCGACGCCGCCCCTACCGGCCAGGCCCACTTGGGGAACAAAAGATGTCCGTATCCCAGACGTACCTCGCCGTCGCGCCGAGCGCCGCCATCAGGCCGCCATGTCCGTGCTCAGCATGAGCTGCCGGCCGGTTCCGGCCGGCGCGCTGGTCACGGTTTCCGGTGAGCTCGACGCCACCAACGCCGATCGCCTGGAGTCCGCCATCCGCGACGCCCACCGCCCCGGCCGGTCCCTGATCCTCGACCTGGGCGAGCTGACCTTCATGGACAGCAGCGGCCTGCACGTGCTGCTGCGGGCGCACGACGACGTCCACGACACGGGCGGGAGCCTGCGCCTGGCCGCCGTGCGGGACATCCCGGCCCGCATCCTGCAGATCACCGGGGTGTGGGACACGCTGCACATCCACGCCTGCGTGGAGGAGGCCGTCGGCGCGGCCGCGGACGCCCTGCTCGATCGGCTGCCGGATGATGTGGAGCGGTTGTGATGCACCTGGCCAGCAGCTACCTGCCGGGGATCACCGTGATCACGGTGGCCGGCGAGGTCGACGCCACCGCCTCCGGTCACCTGGAGACCTACCTCGACCAGGTGCGCCGCAGCCTGGACGAGCACCTGATCATCGACGCGCACCGGCTGACGTTCCTCGACAGCTCCGGCCTGTCCGTCCTGCTCGCCGCCGCCACGCTGGCCCGCGCGCACGGCGTCGACGTGCACCTGGCCGGTCTCCAGCCCACGGTGTCCCGGCTGCTGGAGATCACCGGCACCGTCGAGCTCGTGACGATCCACGACCGCGTCTCCCAGGCCGTCACCGCGGTGGAGGCGCTCCGGGACGCGGGGCCCGGCGAGCCGGATGAGCCCGCCGAGCCTTCCGAGGCCGTCTGACCGTCGCGGCCGCCGGTCGTCATCGACGGCCGCCGAAGACGGGTGCCGCCCCACCACCTGCTCGACGAATTCGCCGTCGCTAGCAGGAAGTGCATTCGGTGTCCAGGCCCAGCCGGCCGTGCCCTCCCCTCCAGGTGGACGGCGGCTTCGTTCATGCGCATGAGTGCCGAAATCATCTCCGGTACGGAGTTTTTGCGCGCTGCGTCTCCCTAGCGTGGCGGTCATGAATCACGCACTTCTCCGACGGGGTCTGGCCGCCGCGGTGACGGTCGGCCTCCTGCTCACCGGACCCGCCGTACAGGCCAGGTCGAAGCCCGTCACCGTGACCCTGCCGCAGCCGACGGGCCCACGCGAGATCGGCACTGTCACACTGCACCTGCGTGACGGTTCCAGGGCCGACCCGTGGATCAAGGCCCATGACCGGCGTGAGCTGATGGTCAGCCTGTGGTACCCCACGCGCCGTCCGGACGGCCACCCCGCCGCGCCCTGGCTGCCGCCTCGCGCCGCCGAGGCCTTCTACCGCAGCAACGGCCTGTCGCCCGCGGCTGTCGGCCTGCCCCTGACCCATGGCCGCGAAGGGGCCCGCGTGGCCGGCCGGGGGCTGCCCGTCGTCCTGTTCTCGCCCGGCAACGGCGCCGACCGTTCCATGAACACCACCACGGTCGAGGAACTGGCCAGCTGGGGCTACATGGTGGTCACCATCGACCATCCGGGCGACGCCGGCGAGGTGGAGTTCCCCGACGGCACGGTGACCGGCCGCGTGCTGAAGCCGGTCCCGGTGAGCCGGCTGGCGGAGAAGGCAGAAGAGATCAAGGTGCGGGTGGCTGACGCGCGCTTCGTGCTGGACCGGCTCAAGGAGCTGAACAAGGGGCAGAACCCCGACGCTGAACGCCGGACGCTGCCGGAGGGGCTGCGTGGCGCGTTCGACCTGGGCAGGGTCGGGATGTTCGGCCATTCCGCCGGAGGAGCGACGGCCGCCGCGACGATGCTGGCGGACCGGCGGATCAAGGCGGTGCTGAACCTGGACGGACCCGCCCTCGGCAAGGTGGCCGCCAAGGGGTTGGCCAAGCCGTACATGCTCATGGAGGCCGAGATCTTCGACAAGCCCATCCGCGGGCAGAAGGCCTTCTGGTCCCGGCTGAAGGGCTGGCGGCTGCACGTGCGGACCAACGGCGCTAAGCACAATTCCTATACCGACCTGCCGGTGGTGTACGAACAGGCGGCCGCGGTGATGGGCCTGTCGAAGGAGCAGTTGCGAGCGGTGAACGGGACGCTTCCTGCGGCGCGTTCCGTGGCCGTCACCCGCGCCTGCACCAGGGCCTTCTTCGATCTGCATCTTCGACGCGAAGGCACCCTGCTCGGCAAGCCGTCCTCACGGTTCCCCGAGGTGCAGGTGATCGCCCGCTGAGTTCCCCGCAGCACCACCGCCGGCGCCCCGAGGCGACACCAGCGGCAGCGCGGGGACGCCGGCAGGCCGGACGGCCGCCCGCCCGACTGCCGGCCGCCGGTCGTCATCGACGGCCGCCGAACCCCCAGTCGTGCACCTCGATCCCGGCGTAGCGGTCGGCGGTGAGGACCGCGCGGGCCGCGTCCGCGTCCGGCGCGCGGACCAGCAGCGCGGTGCCGACCCAGGTGGCGCCGTCGTCGGACAGCAGCGGCCCGTACGCGATCAGCTCGTCGCCGTCGGCCGGCGGGACGAGGTCGGCGGGCTGCCCGGAGCCGAGGCCCAGCACCAGGTACCGGTTGCCGCCCTGCCGGCCGCCGGGGAACTCCCACATGGTGCGCCCCAGCACGTTGCGCCAGCGGCGGAGCAGCACGTCGCGGTAGACCCCGGCCTGGTAGTTGGGCTCGTCGAAGGCGAACGCCCGCGCGGCGGCGGGGCCGGGCAGGTCGACGATGTGCACGCTGCCGGTGGCCGCGTCGGTGTCGCGGTCGAAGGTCGGGCCGCGGGCGATCAGCTCCGCTTCGTACCGGTCCATGTAGGACCAGTGCGCCTCCCCCAACTCCCCGCGCAGGGGGCCCGATCCGGGACGGTCACGGTGGTAGCAGAAGAACTCCATGCCGAGAGTACCTACCACGGGATCTTCACCCGGGCACCATCGCCGCCCGGCCCGGCGGCTCAGCCGAGCATCTGCTCGACGAGGTCGGCGGCGCGGGTGGTGCCGCCCTCGGCCCGCGCCTCGGCCTGCAGGCGCGTCAGGCGGCGGGCCACCTCGGGGTCGCCGGTCAGCTCGGCCAGCGCGGCGCGCAGGGCCTCGGCCGTGGCGTCGGCGGTGTCGATGCGGCGGGCCACGCCCAGCTCCACGAGCCGGTCGGCGTTGGCGAACTGCTCGGCGCCCTGCGGGACGGCGATCATCGGCAGGCCCGCCAGCAGCCCTTCGCAGCAGCCGCCCATGCCCGCGTGGGTGACGAACGCGTCGGCCTGGTCGAGGATCGCCCGCTGCGGCACCCACGGGTGCACCTCGACGTTGGACGGGATCTCGCCCAGCTCCTCCACGTCGGTGTACTTGCCGATCTGCAACACGACGTGCCAGCCGGGCAGGTCGCCGAAGGCCGCCAGGCACCGGCGGTAGAACTCCGGCTGACGGGTGTAGGCCGACCCCAGGGAGATCAGCAGCACGTTCGCGGCGCCGCCCGGACGGGTCCAGCCGCCCTGCCCGCGCAGGTCGTGGCAGGGGCCGACGAAGGTCACGGTGGCGGAGTCGACCTGGTCGGCGTGCGGCTGCATGGCCCGCGGGATCAGGGCCAGCGCGCGGGGCGGATGGCCGGAGAAGGCGTCGACGTCGGTGGTGGTGGCGCCGGACCCGGTGAGCCAGCCGGCGAACCTGGCCCGGTAGGCGTCGGCCCCCGGCAGCCGCCACAGCTGCGCCGCCACCTCCTCCTGGTACCCCTTCCAGGCCACGAACGTCGGCGACAGCTGCAACAGGGGCCGGCCCTGCGCCTCGGCCAGGGCCCGCGCGGCGTAGGCGCCGATGTCGTACAGGTAGAGGTCGGCGGGGTCGTCGTCGTAGGCGGCGCGCAGCTGCGGGAGCGCCTGGACGGCGTCGTCCAGGAAGAGGCTCATCGCCGCGATGGGGTCGTCGGGCCAGTCGTTGTCGGCGACCGGCAGCGTCGAGGTGCACGGGACCAGCTCGGCGCCGGTGCCCGTGACCAGGTCGGCGACCGCCGGGTCGTTGGCGTACGTCACCCGGTGGCCGCGGGCCACCAGCTCGCGGACGATCTCCAGGCTGGGCAGGACGTGGCTGACGGCGGGGATGCCGACCATGGCGACGTGGGCGCGGCGGCGAGACATGGGCGAATCACTCATTTCGGGTTCTGCGCGGCGGGACGGGTGCTGGACGACGGGTCAGGCGCGACGCGCGCCCGGCGCGGCGGCCTCCAGGTCGGCCACGCTGCCCGACATGATCGTGCGCACGTGCTCGGTGATGTGCTCGGCGGGCCAGTCCCACCAGGCCACCGCGAGCAGGCGGGCGACGTCGTCGGCCGGGTAGCGGGTGCGGATGAGGCGGGCCGGGTTGCCGCCGACGATCCCGTAGTCGGGCACGTCGGAGGTGACCACGGACCCGGCGCCGATGATCGCGCCGTGCCCGATGCGCACGCCGGGCAGCACCGTCGCGCCGTGGCCGAACCAGACGTCGTTGCCGACGACGGTGTCACCGCGGTTGGGCAGGCCGGTGAGCAGGTCGAAGTGGTCGGACCACGAGCCGCCCATGGTGGGGAAGGGGAAGGTCGAGGGGCCGTCCATGCGGTGGTTGGCGCCGTTCATGATGAACCGCACGCCGGTGCCCAGGGCGCAGAACCGGCCGATGACCAGCTTCTCCGGGCCGTAGTGGTAGAGCACGTTGCGGGTCTCGAACGCGGTCGGGTCGTCGGGGTCGTCGTAGTAGGAGAACTCCCCCACCTCGATCAGCGGGGACTTGACCAGCGGCCGCAGCAGCACCACCCGTGGCTGGGCGGGCATCGGGTGCAGGACGGTGGGGTCGGCGGGGACGCGGGCGTTCATGGATCTCTACCTTCCGCCACTGCTAATGCGACAACTTGTACATTAAGATGGTGGCATGTCGACGTCCGCCTCGCAAACGGGTAAGGGAACGACGACGTCCGAGAGTTCGTCGTCCGGGCCGCGCCGCCGTCCGGGTGGCCGTACCGGTCGCATCCGCGCGCAGGTTCTCGACGCGGTCCGCGCCGAGCTCGCGGAACGCGGCTTCGACGGGCTGACCCTCGACGCCGTCGCGGCCCGCGCGGGCGTGCACCGCGCGACGGTCTACCGGCGCTGGCGGGACGTCGGCGGCCTGCTCGCCGACGTCCTGGAGGCGACCGGCGACGACGACTGGCAGCCCCGGGACACCGGCTCCCTGCTGGGCGACCTGACGGCGCTCAACCACGAGAACCAGGCGGCCATGACCGCGCAGCCGTCGATCGCCGCGGCCCTGATCGCCGCCTCGTTCCGCTCGGAGGAGGCCGCTCGCGGCGTGCGGCGGCTCTGGGAGGACCGGTACACCCGCTGCGAGGTCATCGTCAGGCGGGCGGTCGCGCGGGGCGAGCTGCCGGCCGGCACCGACGCGCGACGGCTGCTCGTCGCCGCCACCGCGCCGCTCTACCACCACCTGGTGCTGCTCCGCACGTCCCCCGACCCGGACCTGCCGGAGCAGGCGGCGCGGACGGCCGTGCTCGCCGCCACGGCCGGCGCCTTCGCCCCTCCACCGGGGCGGTGAGGACGAGGTCGCGGTCAGGAGGAGACGGCGACGGGCAGGCGGTAGGTCCGCGGGTCGTCGAGGTGTCCGACGATGAAGGCGGCCAGGTCGGCGCGGGACGTACGGGCGCCCAGGCGTTCGGTCGCGCCGATCGAGACGCGGGGGCGGCCGGTGCCGGGCCGGTCGGTCAGGCCGGTGGGGCGGACGGCCGTCCAGTTCAGCCGCGTCCCGGCGAGCGCCTGTTCCATGCGGGCCATGTCGGCGTACGGATGGCGCATGACGTGGTGCAGGACGCGGCCGAGCAGGCGGGTGACGGGCCCCGCGCCGGGCGGGACGGCCAGCCCGGCCGAGGAGATCACGACGAGCCGGGCGGACGGCGGCAGCGCCGCGACGATCGCCGCGGTCCCCTGCGAGTAGACCGTGGTGGGGCCGCGGCCGGACGGGCCGAGGGCGGAGATCACGGTGTCGTGGCCGGTCAGCGCGTCACGAAGGCTCTCGGGGTCGGTCACGTCGGCGGCGCGGCGGACGAGCCGCGGGTGGTCGAGGTCGAGGCCGCCGGGGCGGCGGGCGACGGCGGTGACGGCGTGTCCGGCCGCGAGGGCGCGTTCGACGACGAGACGTCCGGTGCGGCCCGTGGCGGCGACGACGGCGAGGGAGGTCATGAGCGGGCCATCTTCCGTGGTGCGGGGCGGCGAGGGTTGCAGACGTGGGCGGCGGGCTTGCTGGCGGGCTGGAACGTGAAGGAGATGGCCTCCATGAGGGCCTGGTGCTTGGTGTTCTGGAAGGCGGCGATCTTCCAGTCGCCGTCCGCCCGCCGGATCATCGTGTAGGTCTGGATCTTGTGCAGCTTGCCGGGCTTGCCCTTGTAGGTGTCGCCGCGGGTGATGACGAGTGCGGTGTCGGGGCCGGCGAGACGGATGCCGACGGTCTCACTGGCCAGCCTGGTGCCCTTGACGAAGCTGTCGAACAGCGCCTGGTGGGCGTCGCCGATCTCGCGAGCGCCGGTGTAGAGGGTGCCGACGTAGGTGATGTAGGTGGCGTCCTCGGTGAACAGGTCGCCGTACGCGCCGCCGTCGGCCCGGTTCCAGGCGTCGGCGAGACGGTCGAGCACGGAGGTGATGGCGGCGGCGTCGGCGGCGGTGAGGGTGTTGCTCATGGTCGTTGCCCTTCCTCAGGTGACTTCGCGGAAGCATTTGCTTCTTTGAAGATTTATCTTCTCTAAAGAAGAGATTAGGAGAGGGGTCGGCCCCTGTCAACACGGGGCGCCGCCGATCGCCGCCGCGCCGCCTGCCGGGGCCTGATCCAGGACGGCGGGCTCACGTATGCTTGCGGTCCCATGAGTGAGCAGTTGACGATCGGCGAGCTGGCCGAACGCACCGGGGTCGCGACCTCCGCGCTGCGCTACTGGGAGGAGCTCGGGCTGATCCCGGAGCCCGAGCGCGTCTCGGGGCAGCGGCGGTATCCGCCGTCGGCGGCCGAGCTGGTCGCGGTGATCCTGCTGCTGCGCGAGGTCGGCCTCACGTTGCGCGAGATCAGGACGTTCATCGCGGCCCGGTCCCAGCCGGGCGACGGGTGGCGGGAGCTGTACGGGCGCAAACTCGCCGAGCTGGACGAGCGCATCGCCCGCGCCCAGGTGGCGCGCACCGCCATCGCGCACGGCATGGCCTGCCCGCACGAGAACGTCTTCGAGTGCCCCGCCTTCACCGGAGCGGTCAGGGCGCGGCTGGCGGGGGCGTCCCTGGAAGAGGCGCACCAGCACTGAACGGCGGCCCCGCGGGCGCGGACGCCTCGGCCGCCGCATGCACCGAAGGGGTGCTCGCGGCGGCCGAGGCCCGTGTCAGGGGGTAAGGGGGCGGACCGTCAGGGGGTCGGGTCAGGCGTGCGGCGGGGCAGGGTGAGGGTGACCAGGAGGCCGGCGATCATCACCGCCGCGGTGAGCAGGACGACCAGGAACCCGCCGTCCGCCGTGGCGTCGCGCAGGGCCTGGCCGGTCCGGCCCGCGGTGCCGAGGTCGGCGATGACGGTGAAGACGGCCAGGCCGATGGCGTTGCCGATGTTGAGCGCGGTGGAGGCGATGCCGTTGGCGACGCCCTGTTCGTGGGCGGGGGTGCCGGTGGCGGCGGCGATCCACATGGCGGTCCAGACGACGCCCTGACCCAGGCCGGAGACGACGAGACCGGGGATCAGCAGGCCGTACCCGGCGTCGGCGTCGAAGCCGAGGGCCAGGACGGCGGTCCCGGCGACGCCGACGGCGAAGCCGATCAGCAGCGTGGTTCGGGTGCCGATCCGGGTGGCCAGGCGTTCGCCGCCCTGGGTGCCGGCGGCGATGGCCAGCGACGGGACGAGGAAGGCCAGCCCGCTCTGCAGGGCGCTGTAGCCGTGGACGCTCTGCAGCAGCACAGTGAGGAAGTACGGCAGGACGCCGAACGTGGCCATGTAGACGAAGGTGACCAGCATGCCGACGGTCAGGCTGCGGTTGCGGAACAGCCGGAACGGCATGAGCGGATCCGCGCTGCGGGCCTCGACCAGCGCGAAGATCACCAGCAGCACGGCGGCCACCGCGAAGGCGCCCGCGACCAGGGGGCTGCCCCAGCCCAGCTCGGGCCCCTCGACCAGGGCGAAGACCAGCAGCGTGGACCCGCCGGTCACGGTGAACGCCCCCGGCATGTCGAACCTGCGCCGTTCCCGCCTGGCCGGGTCACGCGGGACGACGGCCAGGGCGGCCAGCGCGACCAGCCCGGCCAGGGGGACGTTGACGAAGAAGACGGCGGGCCAGCCGAAGTTCTCGGTGAGGACGCCGCCGAGCAGCGCGCCGATCGTCAGCCCGCTGGCGCCCGCGCCGCCCCAGACGGCCAGCGCCCGGTTGCGCTGCCGCCCCTCGGCGAACAGGCTGTTGAGCAGCGCCAGCGTCGAGGGCAGCAGCAGCGCCCCGCCGACGCCCTGCACCGCGCGGGCGACGATGATGACGACGGGGCCTGTGGCCAGCCCGCCCGCCAGCGAGGACAGCGCGTAGAGGGCCAGGGCGAGCACGAAGAGGCGGCGGCGGCCGAGCAGGTCGGCCGCCCGTCCGCCGAACAGCAGGAAGCCGCCGGCGAACACGACGTACGCGCTGACCACGAGCTGCTGGGTCTGGCCGGGGAAGCCCAGGTCGGCGCCGATCCGCGGGAGCGCGACGAAGACGATGTTGAGGTCGAGCGCGTAGATGAGCTGGGCCAGGGCGAGCAGCGCCAGGGTCCAGCCGAGCCGGGGCTTGACGCCGTCCGCGACGGACGCGGGCAGCGTGGATGGTGTGGACATGGAACGCCCTTCGGAGGGAGCCGGTGAGCGGGCACGCGGAAGCCCGCCGCACGAAACGATCGTACGATGATTTACGTACGGTCGTACTATGCCAGACCGGGGAGGGATTGTTCGACAGTCGCGGTACAGTTGGACCATGGCATTCCGTCATCCCGATCGCGACCAGATCCGGGTCGAAGACGTGCTGTCGGCGCTGGGGAACGGCGTGCGGCTGTCCGTCGTCCGCATCCTCGACGCCGGGGGCGAGCACAACTGCACCAGCGTGCTGAACACGCTGGGGATCACCGCGAAGTCGACCATGACCCACCATTGGCGGGTGTTGCGCGACAGCGGGGTGATCTGGCAGCAGCCGTCGGGCCGGGAGAACCTGCTCGTCCTGCGGCGCGAGGACCTGGACGCCCGCTACCCCGGCCTGCTCGACGCCATCCTGTCCGGCGCCCGCACCGACGCCGCCGCCCAGCAGCACGACGACACCGGGCAGCCCTCCCGGTGAAGCAGTCCCCCCGGAGAGGCGGTCCGACCGGCTTCCGGCGCGTACATTGCCGGCATGTTGCTGCGCGTCGGCCGGGTGGTCGCGGGTGTGGCCGCGCTGGTGCTGGCGGCTTCCGCTGCCTTTCCGCTGAACGCCCGGGGCCCGCGGCTCGGAGCCGACGGTTGTCCGGTCTCGTCCGCCGGCGGGTGGGAGCGCGGTGACCGGCCCGGGGAGCTGGTCCCCGCCGGCGGCGCGGTGTCGGTGACGATGTGCGAGCTGCCACTGCCGTGGTCGCAAGGGCAGGCGGCGGTGCCGGTCAGGAGGCTCACCGACGGGGTCGGCGCGATGGTCTCCGAGCTCAACGGCCTGCCGACGCGCGACGCGCTGGAGGCCGAGCTGCGCCGGCGCGAGTCGGCCAAGGGCCGCGTCCTGGGCGACGACCTCCACCTCGGCGAGATCTGCAACGCGGTCGGCTACGGCACGAGCCTGTCCTTCGTCGTGCACTACGGGGACGTGCGCCGGCCCGCCGTCGTGCTGGTCGATCGCAACTGCGGCACCGCCCGGTACGCGGGCCGGACGCGGTTCGGCGATCCGAGCGACGCCTTCCTCCGCCGTTACCGGGCGCAACTGGAGGCGCGGCCGGCGCCCGTGCGGCTTCCGTTCGCGCGCCCTCCTGCCCAGCCCGCTGTCGGCCGCCGCCGCCTGCCGGTACCGGCTCGACGGGGACGTGCTGCGGTTGCGGGCCCAGGCCCGCGTCCCGGATGATCTTGAATCCGTGCGGTCGCTGCTCAATGTCTCGACAGCCGTGGACACGGTGACCGACCGTGGCGGAACGGAGAGCGTCACCAATGCCACCGACTGCGGCCTGGGCAGGTTCACCCGCCCGGCCGCCCTCGACGTGGTGTGGGTGGGCGACACCACCGGCGCCGTCGCCGAGGTGCGGGTCTGGCGCGCGCCCTGCCGGGCCGTGTACGCCGGATCGACGGGCGGCAGGATCCCCACGGCGGAGTTGCTGTCCCGCCTGGACGCCTGGCTGGGACGCCGAGAAACCTCGCGCGCGCTCAGGCGGACCTGACGGCGGAGATGTCGAACTCCAGGGTGATCCGGTCGGAGATCATCACGCCGCCGGTCTCCAGCGCGGCGTTGTACGTCATGCCGAAGTCCTTGCGGTTGATCGCCGTGCCGCCCTCGAAGCCGACCCGGGTCACGCCCTGGGCGTCGACGGCGGTGCCGGTGTAGTCGAGCGGGACGGTGACCTGCCGGGTCACCCCGCGGATCGTCAGGTCGCCGGTGACCTCGAAGGCGTCGCCGCCCGTGTGCTTGACGGACGTGGACTCGAAGACGATGTGCGGGTGGGCGGCGGCGTCGAGGAAGTCGCCGGTGCGCAGGTGGCCGTCGCGCATCTGGTTGCCGGTCTGGATGCCGGCCACGTCGAGCACCACGCGGACGGCGGAGGCCGCCGGGTTGGCCGCGTCCAGGCGGGCGGTGGCCTCCTGGACGGGGATGCTGCCGCGCACCTTGGTCACCATGGCGTGGCGGGCGACGAACCCGAACCGGCTGTGGGCCGGGTCGAAGGTGTAGTCGCCGCTCAGCTCGCTGGGGTACATGTCGCGCTCCAATTAGTTCAGCACTGGAATATTCGGCACGACAGTACATAGATTTATTTCAGCACGCAACCTTCCAGTACGATCGGGGCATGACCCGCTGGCTCAACGACGACGAACAGCAGGCGTGGCGCAGGTTCGGACTGGCCACCCGCCTGCTGACCGACCGCCTGGAACGCGACCTGATGGCGGCCGCCGACATGCCGCCCACCTACTACGAGCTGCTCGTCCTGCTGTCGGAGGCCCCCGGGCGCACGATGCGCATGAGCGAGCTGGCGCAGTGGACCAACTCCAAGCCGAGCCGCATCTCGCACGCGGTCAACAAGCTGGAGCAGAAGGGGTGGGTGCGCCGGGAGCACTACGCCGGCGATCGGCGCGGGTGGCTGGCCGTGCTCACCGACGACGGGCACGCCGCGCTCCGGGCGGCCGCCCCGAAGCACGTGGCCAGCGTCCGTGAGCACCTGGTCGACCTGCTCACCGCGGAACAGCTGCGGCAACTCGCCGACATCAGCCAGGTCCTGCTCGACCACCTCGTCGAGCAGGAGTGACAACGTCCGGTCAGCCCACGCCCGACCGTCTCACCCGGCGGGGGTGACGCGGACGGGCGGGTCGGTGGTGAAGGCCGCCAGGGCGTCCGGGTCCGGTGTGACGCCGACGCCGGGGCCGTCGGGCACCACGATGGAGTCGCCGGTCAGCTCGATCGGCGCGGTGATGTCACGCTCGTAGTAGCGGGCCGTCGCCGAGATGTCGCCCGGCAGCGTGAAGCCGGGCAGGCTGGCCAGCGCGAGGTTCGCCGTCCGGCCGAGCCCGGTCTCCAGCATCCCGCCGCACCACACCGGCACGTCCGCGGCCAGGGCCAGGTCGTGGATCCGGCGGGACTCCAGGTAGCCGCCGACCCGGCCGGGCTTGATGTTGATGATCGAGCAGGCGCGCGCCCGGATCGCGGCCGTGGCGGAGCGGGCCGAGGTGATCGACTCGTCCAGGCAGATCGGGGTGTCCATGCGGGCGGCGAGCCGGGCGTGGCCGTCCAGGTCGTCCGGGGCGAAGGGCTGCTCCAGCATGGTCAGGCCGTAGGCGTCCAGGCGGGCCAGGTGGCGGGCGTCGGCGGGGGTGTAGGCGGTGTTGGCGTCGGCGGTGAGCATCAGGCCGGGGCCGAACGTCTCGCGCACCAGCCGCACCGGCTCCAGGTCCCAGCCGGGCTCGATCTTGAGCTTGATCCGGGCGTACCCGGCGCCGATGTGCCGGTCCACGGTGTCGAGCAGGTCGTCGAGGGTGTCCGCGATGCCGACGGACACGCCGACGCGCACGCTGGACCGCACCCCTCCCAGGTGGGCGGCCAGCGACAGGCCGCGCGCCCTGAGCACGGCGTCCAGGACGGCCGTCTCGACGGCGGCCTTGGCCATCGGATGGCCGCGCAGGTGCGCCAGCGCGGGCCCGACGCCGGCCGGGTCGAGGCGCGGCACCGCGAACAGGGCGGGCAGCAGGAAACGGCGGATGAGGTCGGCCGCGCCCTCCAAATACTCGGGGCTGTAGGTGGGCTCGTCGTCGGCCACGCACTCGCTCCAGCCCTCCTCCCCCTCGGCGCCGCGCACCCGCACCAGCAGCGCCCGGCGCACGGTCTGCGTGCCGAGCGAGGTGCGGAACGGGGTGATCAGGGGCAGCGCGACCGTGCGCAGCTCGGCTTCGGCGATCCTCATGCCGCGCGCTCCAGCACGTACCAGCCGTCCCTGGTGAAGGCGGCGATCCGGTAGCCGCGGGCGAGCGCGCCGCCCAGGGCGGCCCGCTGGGCGGCCCGCCACCGCGCGGCCTCCGCGGGCTGCTCGCGCCGCAGCCGCTCGGCGTCGGCGGGCGTGGCGCAGCGCAGCACGGCCGCGCCGCCCGGCTCGCGCGGCGCCCCGGTCTCGTCGAGGATCACCTCGGCCTTCCGGGACTCGCCCGGGGCCGACCGCTCCGGAGAGGGGGCCGGGTCGACGGGCCAGTGGGCGAACAGGCGGTCGGTGACGTCGCCGCCGTTGATGCCGTCGTTCATCGGCCCGTAGAAGTCGGGCACGTACCGCTCGGCCCGCGCGCCGAGCCGGGCGAGGTTGAAGAAGGCGTTGCGGCGCACGAGCGGGTCGAAGGTCCAGGAGATGGAGTTCAGGCCGCGTTCGGCGGCCCACGTGCGCTGGTGCGCCTTGATCGCCTGGCCGATCCCCCGGCCCCGCGCCTCGGCGGCCACGCCCACGACGTGGGAGTGCAGGCTGCCCCCCTCGGCGAGGAACCCGGAGGCGGCGGCGACGAGCACGCCGTCGAGGAAGGCGCCGCCGACGTAACCGCCGGTGTGCTCAAGGGCGCACATGAGGTCGACGGCCACCGGCGGGTCGTCGCCCGCCCTGGTGTTCCAGACGCGGCGCAGCAGCCGGTCGGCGGCCTGGAACTCGGAGGTCCCGTGGAGGATGCGGATATCGAGCATGGCACCAGCATTCCGCCGGACCGCCGCCGGATCGTTGGCGCGCAAGCCCAACTTCAGCCGCCGCCGTTTGTGCCGGACGCCGGGTTCTGACCGTCGCCCGCGCCGGACGCCCCGAACTCGGCCAGCCGCAGCTGAAGGCCCAGCACGAGCCGGACGTCGGGCTCGTCGAGCGCGATCAGCTCGCCGATGCGGCGCAGCCGGTACCTGAGCGTGTTGGGGTGCAGCGACAACGCCTCGGCCGCCCTGGGCACGTCGTAGTGGGCGGCCAGCCAGGCCCGCAGGCTGCGGACGTAGTCGGTGCCGTGCCCGGCGTCGTGCTCGGCCACCAGGGACAGCGGCTCGCCCGTCAGCCCCGGGCCGGACCGCATCGAGGCGGCCGCGTCCAGCAGGAACAGCGCGGCGGCCAGCTCCTCGTGCAGGCCCACCTCGCCGCCCGCGAACGGGCCGCCCATCGCGCGCAGGGCCTCCTCGGCCTGCCGGGCGGCGGCCGGGACCTGCGCGAGCGAGACCGTGACCCGTCCGACGCCCGCCCGCCAGTGCCCGCCGAGCCGGTCGGTGATCCGGCCGAGGGTCTCGGCGGTGACGCGGCGCAGCAGCGCGGTCCCGGCGCCGGCCGCCACGATCGCGTACGTCCGGCCGTCCACGGCGCCGACGGCGGCCCTGATCCGGTAGACGGCGTAGGCGGTGCGCAGCAGGTCGGCGGCGTGCGTGGCGGCGAAGACGTCGGTCCGCCCGGCCGGGTCCCCGGCGGCCACCACCCTGACCGGCTCGTCCGGGCGCAGGCCCAAGGAGGCGGCCAGCTCCCCGGCGGGGCCGGCGCCGCGCAGCAGCCGGCCCACCCACTCGTCCCTGGTCCGGCGGGCCTCGTCGGCGGCCAGGCTGAGGCGGGCCAGGTGCGGGGCGGCGGTCCTGGCGGCCTCGGCGAGCACGGCGTCGGCGTCGGGCGCGAGCGGCTCGTCCGCCTGGATGGCCCAGATCGTGCCGAGCGCCTCGCCCCTGGCGCGGACCGCGATGGCCAGCCGGGGCAGGTACTCGCGCGGCTCGTGGCTCCACACGGCCCCCTCGCAGCGCAGGACGGCGGCGTACTCCTCGGCGTTCGTCGGGTGCTCGGGCACGCGCCGACCGAGGATGCCCTCCCTGCGCAGGTCGTCGATCGGCTGGCCGATCGTGGAGTAGGCCAGGACGCGCATGGCCAGGTCCTCGATGGCCACCGCGCCCCCCACGCGGGCGGCGACCTGGTTGGCCAGCGCGAACAGGTCGCCCGCCTGGCCGCCGCCCAGGTCCGCGGCCGGGGCGACGAGCGCGAGCAGGGCGTCCACCAGGGCGTAGAGCTGGCCCCAGGCCAGGCCGGGGGCGGCGGCCAGCAGCGCCACGCCCGCGCCGCGGGCCGCCTCGGTCAGCGCGGCGGCGTCGCCGATCCCGGCCCGGACGACGACCGCGCTCACGCCCGCCCCGGCCGCGCTCTCCAGCAGGGACGGCTCCGGCCTGCCGGTGGCCAGCAGCAGCGCCCCGGGGTAGGCGGCCAGCGGCTCGTCGGAGCCGTGGATGACCGGCGCGCCCACCATCGCCTGGCGGCCGGACGGCAGGCACAGCGCGCTCACCGTCTCCGCGCCGAGGCTGTCGAGCAGCACGCCGAGCGTCACCCGGCCCTGGCCGCTCACGCCCGCCCCCCGCGCAGGAGGCGTCCGTGCCGGCCGCCGGTGAACTCGCCGTCGTCGATCACCATGCGGCCGCCCAGGAGCACGTGGGTGACGCCGGCCGGGCGGGTGGCGGGCTCGTCGTAGGTGCCGTCGTGGCGGATGGCGGCGGGGTCGAACACGCACACGTCGGCCACCGCTCCCCTGCCCAGCCAGCCCCGGTCGGCCAGGCCGAACTGGGCCGCGGTGGCCGAGCCGACCTTCCTGATCGCCTCGGCCATCGGCACGAGCCCGCGCTCGCGCACGTACTCGCCGAGGAAGGTGGGGAAGGTGCCGTACGTGCGCGGGTGGGTCGGCCCGTCGGGGGGCCCGCCGTCGGAGCCGATCGACACCAGGGGGTGCCGCATGATCCGGGTGACGTCGTCGTCGTGCATGGTGTGGAAGACGCCGTCGGCGTGCGGGTCGGCCATGAGCAGGTCGCACAGCGCGTCCCAGGGCTCGCGGCCGTCCAGCAGGCCGGCCAGCGTGCGGCCGGTGACGGCGGCGGAGGAGTGCCGCAGCAGCCGCACGTCCTCGGGGTGCGTCTCCCGCCACAGGCCGACGCCGGTCGTGCGCTCGGGATCCTCGGCCAGCGCGCGCAGCGCCCGCCGTTCCGCCGGGTCGGCCAGCCTCCTGAGCAGCTCCGGCTCGCCGCCTTCGCACGCGGCGGGTGGCAGCAGCGCGACCAGCCCGGTGCAGAACGCCCGGTACGGGTACACGTCGGCCCGCACGTCCACGCCCCGGACCCGGGCGGCCGTCAGCTTGTCCAGCAGCATGGCCGACGAGCCGTGCACGGCCCGGCCCGACGCCTTGCAATGGGAGACCTGCAGCCGCACCCCGGCCGCCGCCGCGACCTCGACGGCCTCGTCCAGCGCGTCGGCCAGCCCCTCGCTCTCGCTGCGCAGGTGGGTGGCGTAGACGAGGTTCCAGCGCCGGGCCGCGCGGGCCAGCGCGATCAGCTCGCCGGTGCCGGCGTAGGCGCCCGGCACGTACTCCAGGCCGCTGGACAACCCGCACGCGCCCGCGGCGAACGCCTCCTCGGCCAGCTCGGTCATCCGGTCGAGCGCGCCGGGCGGCGGCGCGGCGTCCATGCCGCAGACGGCCGTGCGCAGCGTGTTGTGGCCGACGAGCGCGGCCAGGTTGTTGGTCGTGCCCTCCCGCTCCACGGCGTCGAGGTAGCCGCCGAAGGTGGTGAAGGCGTGCTCGCCGAAGATCCCGGGGGTGAAATGGGCCGACTCGGGGTCGGCCGGCCCGCAGGAGAAGCCGCAGTTCCCGATGATCTCGGTGGTGACGCCCTGCCACAGCTTGAACGGCTGCGCACCGGCCATGAACGGCACGGTGTCGGAATGGCTGTGCGGGTCGATGAAGCCGGGCGCGACGACCATGCCGTCCACGTCCACCACGCGGGCGGCCCGGCCGAGGTCGCGGCCGGTCGCGGTGACGCGTCCGCCGCCGATGGCCACGTCCGCGGTACGGGCGGGCGAGCCGAACCCGTCGTGCAGGGTGCCGCCACGCAGCATGAGGTCGTGCATGCGGGTATTACCTTTCCCGGGTACGAGATTCGTCGGTCATGTCAGGGGACGGCCGCCACCAGGCGCCTGGTGTAGTCGTGGGCCGGGGCGTCCAGGACGGCCGAGGTCGTCCCCTCCTCCACGACCGCGCCCTTCAGCAGCACCACGGTCCTGGCGGCGACCTGGCGGACGACCGCCAGGTCGTGGGTGATGAACAACATCCCGGTGCCCAGCTCCCGGCCGATGCCGCGCAGCAGTTCGAGCACGTGCGCCTGGACCGACACGTCCAGGGAGGCGACCGGTTCGTCGCAGATCAGCAGCGCGGGCCGGACGGCCAGGGCGCGGGCGATGGCGACGCGCTGGCGTTCGCCGCCGGACAGCGCCTTGGGGCGGCGGGCGGCGTACGCGGCGGGCAGGCCGGCCAGCTCCAGCAGCTCGCCCACGCCGATCCGGTCGGCGGGCGCGGCCCTGGCGATCGCCTCGGCCAGCGTCGCGCCGACGGTCATGGCGGGGTTGAGCGAGGTGGAGGGGTCCTGGAAGACGCACTGGACGAGCCGGTGCACGCGGGCGCGGTCGCGCGGGTCCAGGGCGGCGCGGTCGGTGACGTCGAGGCCGGCGAGCCGGATCCGGCCGCCGTCGGGGGTGATCAGGCCGAGCACCGACCGGGCCAGCGTGGTCTTCCCCGAGCCCGACTCCCCCACCAGGCCGACGGTCTCGCCGGGGTTCACGTGCAGGCTCACGCCGCCGAGCGCGGTGTGGGCGCCGTACCGTTTGCGCAGGTCCTCGATGTGCAGCAGCGGCTCGCCGGCGGCCGGGGCGGCGGGGAGCGCGGCCTCGCGCAGCTCCACCCGGGCGGCTCCGGCGGTGTCGTGCACGCAGGCGGTCAGCCGGTCGGGGCCGATCGGGCGCAACGGCGGCCTGGCCGCGGTGCAGGCGTCGGCGGCCCGGTCGCAGCGGGTGGCGAACGCGCAGACGTCGGCAACCGCGTCCGCCCGCGGCACGGCGCCCGGGATGCCCACCAGGCGCTCCAGCGTGCGTTCCGCCGAGGGCAGCGCGGCCAGCAGCCCCGCGGTGTACGGGTGCGCGGGCTCCGCGGCCAGCTCCGGGCCCGGCCCCTGCTCGACGACGCGCCCGGCGTACATCACCGCGACCCGGTCGCAGACGGCGAACGCCACGCGCAGGTCGTGGGTGATGAGCAGCACGCCCATGCCGCGGGCCTCCTGGACGCGGCGCAGCAGCGCCAGGATCTCGTGCTGGGTGGTGGCGTCCAGCGCGGTGGTGGGCTCGTCGGCGATGAGCAGCTCGGGGTCGCCGGCCAGCGCGGCGGCCAGGGCGACGCGCTGCCGCATGCCGCCCGAGAGCTGGAACGGGTAGCGTCCGGCCACGGCGGGGTCGTCGATGCCGACCTCGGCCAGCCTGCGCGCGAGCTCCTGCCGGGACGTGCGGCCGGGCAGGGTCTCGGCGATGTGCGCGCCGGCCGTGCTCAGCGGGTTGAGCATGGTGAAGGGGTCCTGCATGAGCAGCGAGATCCGCCGTCCGCGCACGCCGCGCAGCAGCCGCTCGGACGCGCCGACGAGCTGCTCGCCGCCGACCTCGACCGACCCCTCGGCGCGCAGGCCGCGCGGGAGCAGGCCGACGAGGGCGCGGGCGGTCAGGGACTTGCCGCTGCCGGACTCGCCGACCAGCCCGACGGTCTCGCCCGCGGCGACCGTCAGGTCCACGCCGTCCACGAGCACCCGGTCGCCGACGACCCGCAGGTCGCGTGTCTCAAGCATCGGAGAGCCTCTCGAAGAGCTGGTCGCCCAGCAGGGTGGCTGCGGTGGCGGCGACGGTGACCAGCGCGGCGGGCACCACCGCGGCCCACGGGTTGAGGTCGAGCAGGCCGCGGTTCTCCTCGATCATCAGCCCCCAGTCGGGCGTGCCGGCGGGCAGCCCGATGCCCAGGAAGGACAGGCCGGACAGGGCGACCAGCGCGGCGACGAAGCTGAGCAGCGCGCCGGCCACGACCGTGGGCGCGATGTTGGGCAGCAGGTGCCTGAACATGATGCGGCCGCGGCTGAGCCCGAGTGTACGTGCCGCCTCGGCGTAGGCGAGCTCGCGCTGGGCCATGGTGAGGCTGCGCACCACCCGGATGTCGCCGGGCGTGAACAGCACCGCCATCGCCAGCACCGCCCACCCGATGCCGCCGCCCAGCACGCCCACCAGGACGATCAGCATGAGCAGCCCCGGCATCGCGATGAGCAGGTCGACCACCCGCATCATGACGGCGTCGATCCAGCCGCGGCGGTAGCCGGCCAGCAGCCCGAGCGAGGTGCTCATCGCGCACGTGCCCAGCGCGACGACGAGCGGCCACAGCAGCGCCGAGCGGGCTCCGGCCAGGCAGCGCGACAACACGTCCCGGCCCAGCTCGTCGGTGCCCGCCCAGTGGGCCCAGCTCGGCATCGTCGCGCCGAGCGCGAGGTCCTGCGCGGCCGGGTCGTAGGGCGCGATCCACGTTCCGAACAGGGCGGCGAACGCCATCAGGGCGAGGATCCCGCCCGACAGCAGCGTCAGCGGCCCCGGCCTGGCCCGGCGCAGCCGCCGCGCCCGTCCGCCGAGGCGCACGGTCCCCGTCACGACGCTCACGCGGCCACCGCCCCGTGACGCACCCGCGGGTCCACCGCGAGGTAGGCCAGGTCGATCAGCAGGTTGACGGCGACCACCACGGCGCCTCCCATCAGGACGAGCGCCTGGACGACGGGCAGGTCCTTCTGCCCGACGGCGCTGACGAGCAGCTCGCCGACGCCGTGCAGCCCGAAGGCCCGTTCGACGAACAGCGCGCCGGTGAGGTTGGCGGCCAGCAGCAGGCCGCCGACCGTGAGGACGGGCAGCGCGGTGTTGCGCAGCGCGTACCCGATCCAGTAGCGGGCGCGGCCGACCCCGCGCGCCCGGGCGAAGGTCATGAAGTCCTGCCCGGCCAGGTCGAGCGCGGCCGCCCGCATCTGCCTGATGACGACCGCCGCCTGTCCGGTGGCCAGCGCGATCGCGGGCAGCGTCAGGTGCGCGACCCGCTCGGCGAACGTCTCGCCCGCGCCGAAGACGGGGAACCAGCCGAGGGTGACGGCGAAGCCGTACAGCAGCAGGATGCTCATCGCGAACGGCGGGATCGCGAGGCCGACCAGCGCGGAGAGCGTGATGCCCCGGTCCAGCGGGCCGCCCCTGCGCATGGCGGCGGCCAGCCCGGCGGGCAGGCCGACGGCGAGGGTGAGGATGATCGCGTAGGCGGCCAGCCCGGCGGTGACGGGCAGCCGGTCGGCGATGACGCTGGTGACGGGTTCGCGGCTGTAGAGGGAGGCCCCGAAGTCGCCGCGCACGGCGTCGCCGAGCCAGGTGGCGTAGCGGACGGGCAGCGGGTCGTCGAGGTGGTACTGCGCGCGGACGGCGGCGCGCGACTCCGCGGTGGAGGGCCGCGGCCCGAGCAGGACCTGCTCCGGATCCCCGGGGGCGAGCGCCAGCAGCGCGTAGGTGAGCACGGACAGCACGCCGAGCAGGAGCAGCGCGGCGGCCAGGCGGCGGGCGACGAAGGCCATCAGACACCGGCCGCCGGGCGGATGGTGCTGAAGACGTTCATGGTCCAGGTGCCGAACTGGCCGGTGAACCGCTTGCGCAGCGCGACGGCGGCCTCCTTGGTGTAGAGCGGCACGTACGGCACCTGGTCGGCGATCTCAGCCAGCACCTCGGTGACGGCGGCGGCGCGGTCGGCGCCCTCGCGCTTGCCGAGGTCGTCGAGCCGGGCGTCCATCTCGGGCGAGCCGTAGCCGCTGAAGTTGAAGCCCTGGGGCCCGGCCGAGGCGCGGCTGACCAGGTCGGGCAGCACCTCGCCCGGGTCGGGGGTGCCGTAGAGCAGGTCGACGAGCTGCAGCGGGGTGTCCTGGTGGCTGAACATGCGCTGCCGGTACTGCTCGGTGGGCAGCGGCTGGAGGTCGAGCTTGACGCCGATCACCGCCAGGTCGGCGGCGACGGCCTGGAGCGCCTTGACGTCGTCGCTGCCGCTGTCGTACGGCGCGGCCAGGGTGAAGCCCTTGGGGTGGGCCGACTTGGCCAGCTCGGCCTTGGCGGCGTTCACGTCGTGGGGGTAGGCGGGCAGCTTCGGCGGCGTGCCACCGTACAGGGCGGCGAGCTGCGGCTTGGGCAGCATCAGGTCGGCGATGCCGCCGTGGCCGCTGGTCATGAGCGTGGCCAGCGCCTCCCGGTCAAGGGCGTGGGCGATGGCGCGGCGCACGTGCACGTCCTTGAGCGGCCCCTCGCGCACGCCGAGTGACAGGTAGGCGATGTTGTTGGCCGGGTAGAAGGAGGTCGTGACGCCGGGCAGGGCGCTCCACTTGCGCGTCTCGCTGACCTGGATCTCGTTGGTGCCGTCCACCTCGCCGGAGGAGACGGCCAGGCGCAGCGTCTCGGGGTCGCCGATCGCCTTGATCTCGATCCTGCGCAGCTCCGGCTTGGGGCCCCAGTACAGGTCGTTGCGTTCCAGCGTCACCCCCGAGGTGAGCGAGAACTTCGTGACCTTGAAGGGGCCGGAGCCGAGGGTGCCGACCTCGGGCGAGCCGAGGTCCTTCGGGTGCGCGGCGGCCAGCTTCTTCGGCACGATCTGCCAGGCCAGCGCGGCGGTGGCCAGGAAGCTGGCGCTGGGCTTGCTCAGGGTGACCTTCACCGTGCGCGGGCCGGTGGCCTCGACCTTCTTGACCTGCGTGACGTAGCTGGCGGCCTGGGAGGTCACGGCGGGGTCGAGGTGGCGGGTCAGGGAGTAGGCGGCGTCCTCGGCGGTGACCGGCGTGCCGTCGCTGAACCTCGGGCCCTCGCGCAGGGTGAAGACGTACGTGCGCGGGTCGGGATGGGTCCAGGAGGCGGCGATGCTCGGGATGACCCTGCCGTCCGGGCCGAGGGTCACCATCGTGTCGAGGACGGCGAACTGCACGGTCGTGGAGGCGTCGTTGAAGCCGTGGGCGATGTCGAGGCTGTTGGGGGCCGTCCCCGTCGCCCAGCGGAGCGTGTCGGGGGCCGCGCCGGAGCTCGCGGCTCCGGCGCAGCCGGCCACCAGCACGAGCAGAGCGCCCGTGGCGAGCCTGGCGAGTGCGGTTGCGGATGTCATGGAACCACCTCGGGGAGTGATCGGGGGGAATAGTCGGACGCTAGAAGCCCGGCCCCCCTCGTTCACTGACCCGGCAGCCAAACTCTGCGCGCCCCGGCTCGTGCTGCAGGCCAACACGGCCCTAGACCAGACCAGGGGGAATGCCGACGGGCGCGGTGCCCGCGGGCTGGGCGGCGAAGCGCAGGCCGAGCAGGCCGAAGCCGCTGAGCAGCAGGTCGCCGTCCCCGTCGAGGCGCAGGGTGAACGGGCCCGCCCGCCACGTCCCGGCGGGTGCGGGGGCCACGGGGGCCTGGAAGGTCAGGCCGACGCGCAGCGTCCCCTCGTCGATGACGGCGAGCACGCTCGTCTCGTCGTTGAGCCAGGCGCCTCGCGGGGCGGGCTCCTCCCCCGGCGGGTCGCACGGCTCGTACACGTGCGGCCATCGGATCGACCCGTCGTGGCCGAACAGCAGCCGCCCGTCCTCCGGCACGATCCAGATCCGGCCGGCCGGGACCTGCGCGTACCAGCGGCCGTCGTCGTCGAGGGCGAGTTCGAGGTCGAGGGCGCCGGTCAGGGCGATCTTGCCGCCGTCGTCGTCGCCGGCGGGTTCGAGCGTGAGCGTGGCGTCGGTCTCCGGGTCGTACCAGTGCCCGAGCAGGGCGGGCCGCGCCGCCTCGGCGTCGGCCCGGGGGGCGGGGGCCGGACGGGGGGCCGGTTCCTGGCCGGTGAGGGCGCGGGCCAGGCAGAGGCTGAGGCCGACCGGGTCCAGGCCGCTGTGGTTGGTCAGGACGGCCACGCCGAGGCCGGGCTCCGGCAGGTGGAGCAGGTTGCCGACGTAGCCGTGCATGCCGCCGGCGTGGCCGTACCCGTCCAGCTCGCCGACGGTCAGGTGGCAGATGCCGCGGGCGTACCGCAGGACGGCGCCGTCGGCGAGCGTGGTGCGCTCCAGCAGCGCGCTGCGCACGTCGGCGCCCAGCACCCGGCCGTCGGCCAGGAAGCCGAACCAGGGGGCGAGGTCATCGACGCCGGTCACCAGGCCGCCGTCGCCGACCGCGCTCTCCTGCGTGTCGGCCCGCGCGCCGGCGCCGTCGTAGCCGTAGGCCATCCGCGGCAGCGGGACGGAGGCGTCGTCGCGGAAGACGGTGTCGTCCATGCCGAGCGGCTCGAAGAGCCGTTCGCGGGCGAAGTCGGCCAGCGACCGGCCGGTGAGCCGCCGGATCACGACGGCGGCCAGGACGTAGCCGGTGTTGGAGTAGGAGAAACGGGTGCCGGGCTCGAACGTGGTCCGGCGCATGCCCGCCACGAGCTTCATCAGCCGTTCCTCGTCCATCAGGGTGAACGGGACGCCGGTGACGGCCTGCAGGCCGTACCACTCCGGCAGGCCGCCGGTGTGCCGCAGGCACTGGTCGAGCGTGACGGGCACGTCGAGCCGCAGCTCGGGGACGTGCTCGCGGACGTCGTCCGACAGGCTCAGCCTGCCGTCGCGGGCCAGCAGCAGCAGGCACGCGGCGGTGAACTGCTTGCTGATGGAGGCGATGTCGAAGCGGGTACGGGAGTCGATCGGGACGCCGAACTCGACGGTGGCCACGCCCCTCGCCGCGGTGTGCAGCACCTTGCCGTCGGCGTAGACCCCGACGGCCAGACCCGGCCCGCCGGAGCGGAGGCCGGGAAGGGCGTCGAGCGCGCGTTCTACCTGCTCAAAATCCATCGTTCAAGTATCTGGATGTCCGGGTTCGAAACGCTTGTCCGGAGCGGCAAACCTGGGGGCTACCTGGTTGGTCTGCCGTACAGGGCCATCCTGGCGATCATGGCATCCGCCGCCAGGTGGTAGCAGGTCGTCACGCATCCGAGCACCTCCCTCGGGGTGGTGAAGGTGGCCGCGAGCGTCTTGTCGGCGATCCGGCGCACGCCCGGCACCAGCTCGCCCAGCTCGGCGGCGGGCGTGGTGGGCATGTCGATCTCCAGCTCCAGCACGCCGGGCAGCTCGACCGGCCGCAGCTCCCCGGCCGAGCGCACGGTCTCCGCCGCCGCCTCCTTGATCAGCCGCCGTGCCTCGGACGGCGAGAGGCTGTCGGCCGCGGTGTGCCCGTGAGCGATCTTGACCGCGACCGTGCGCACTCCGGGGAACGCCTTGCCGGCGACGTCGCAGATGACGTCGTCGCCGGTGAGCAGCCCCACCGGCACGCCGACGGCGGCCGCCTGCAGGGCGTTGACCTCGGCCTCGGAGACGATGGCGCCGTTGAGCCGCACCTCGTAGAAGTGCGAGGAGTAGGTGTGGGCGAGCACGCCGGGCGAGCCGGCGGCGGCGTGGTAGCCGAGGAACATGGCCACGTCGTGCTCGGCCGAGACGCCCTCGGCCATGCAGTCGAGCTTGGGCGTGCCGAAGATCAGCCGGGCGCGCGGGTCGAGCTCCTCGTGCAGCAGGTTGTCCATGGTGCCGTGGCTGTCGTTGACCAGGACGCTGGCGGCCCCGGCCGCGAAGGCGCCCTCGATGGCGGCGTTGGCCTCGGCGGTCATCAGGCGCTGGGCCCGCGGGTAGCCGTGGCCGGCGCGGGAGACCTGGTCCATGGTGGCGATGCCCGCCACGCCTTCCATGTCGATGGAGATGTAGACGTTCGTCATCGTCACAGGCTTTCACCGGGGCGGACGGACGGCTTCGTCGCCAGGGCAGAAACCGTCTCCCCCGCTTGCGTCTTCCGCACAGTGGCCGGGATCACGAAGGCGGCGGCGACGGCCAGCAGGCCCAGCGCCGCCGAGAGCAGGTACGTGTCGACGAAGCTCTGCTCGGTGGGCACCCCCGCGACGGCGCCGGAGGCCAGCACCATGGCGCCGAACTGGGCCCCGAACGTGCCGCCGATGCTCTTGGCGACGAAGACCACGCCGCTCACCCCGGCCGCGCGCTCGCCCGGCACGTCGGCGGCCACGGCGTTGAGCCCGGCGGTGAGGCCGATGGAGGCGCCCAGCCCGATGACCGTCACCGCGGCCATGACCTGCCAGGGCGCGGAGTGCCACAGGGCCAGCCCGCCGGTCCCGGCGCAGACGAGCACGCTGCCCAGCACCAGCACCGCGCGCCGGCCGAGCAGCCTGGTCATCGGCCCGACCAGCGGCGCGATCACGGTGCCCGCGACGCCCATGGGGAACATGTAGATGCCGATCCACAGGGTGTCGGCGCCCTGGCCGTACCCGGTGCCGGCGGGCGCGGCCAGCATCATCGGCAGGGCGACGACGAGGCCGAAGGAGGCGAAGCCGAGCAGCACCCCCATGGCGGTCACCCCGGCCGGGGTGCGTCCGGCCAGCAGCCGCAGGTCCACGAGCGGGTCGGCGACGCGCAGCTCGACGACCACCCACGGGCCCAGCGTCAGCACGGCGGCGGCGAACAGGGCGAGCGTGGCCGGGGACGTCCAGCCCCAGCTGGAGACGGCGGTCAGGCCCAGCATGACCAGGGCCACGCCGCCGCCGAGCAGCAGCCCGCCCGCCCAGTCGACGCGACCGCCGGCCGCGCGCGGGGTGGACGGCACGGTGAACCAGGCCAGCAGGGCGGCCGCCGCCACGCCGGCCACGGCCAGCAGGAACAGCGACCGGTAGCCGAGGGCCGAGGTGATGGGCCCGGCCAGGATGAGGCCGAGTGCGCTGGCCAGCGCGGCGACGCCGACGACCAGGCCGTTGCCGGTGGCGGCGCGCTCGGGGGTGAGGGTGTCGCGGAACAGCCCGACGGTCAGGGGCAGCACGCCCAGCCAGATGCCCTCGATCGCCATGCCGGCGATCAGCAGGGTGATGTTCGGCGCCAGGGCGGAGAGCAGGACCCCGGCGCCGCTGAGCGCCATCAGCGCGAGCAGCACGCGCCGCTTGTCGTACATGTCGGCCAGGCGGCCGACGATGGGCGTGCTGATCGCCGAGCTGATCAGCGAGCCGGTGAAGATCCACGCGAGCGCGCCGGGCGAGGCCCCCAGGTCCTGCTGGACGAGCGGGAGCGCGGGCGAGAGCGTCATCTCCATGGTCTGGAGGACGCCGATGTACAACACCGGCGCGCCGATGACGCCGAAGCCGGATCTGGACATGGTTCTGCCTTTCGGGGTGGGGTGACGTGCGGCCGTGTGGTCCCCCCGAACCCCGGCCGTGATCTAGGCCGGTCCGAGCACCGTCGGCGTGATCAGCGCCAGGGCGGTCTCGACGAAGAACTGCTCGTCGGCCTCGTAGGCGCCGAGCACGACGTTCTGGCCGAGCCCGGACAGCAGGGCCCTCAGCGCGCGGGCCAGGCGCAGCGCCTGTTCCGCGGTGACGGCGGCCCCGCCGTGCTCGCGGCCGGTGAACAGCGCGGCGAGCTCGACCTCGGTCGACCTGATCGAGGTGTTGAGCCTGCGGCGCAGGTCGGGGTCGTTGAGCACGAGGTCGAGGACGCGGGCCTCGAACAACATCCGGCCGGCCGCCTGCGGGTCGGCCGACATGCGCAGGAAGCGGCGGGCGATCTCGGCCACGACCTCCGCCAGCCGCGTGCCGAACCCGCCGGTCTCGGGCGTGCGCAGGTCGAGCGGGCCGACGTAGTCGTCGACCATGGCGGCCATCAGCCCGTTCTTGCCGCCGAACAACGAGTAGACCGCCCCCGTGGTCAGACCGGCCAGCTCGGTGATGTCCTCCAGCTTGGCCTTCGAGCCGTCCCTGCCGACGATCTCGCGGGCGGCCTCGATCAGCGCGCGCTTGTTGGCGGCCTTGCTTTCCGCTCTGGTCAGCCGCATGACATCTCCTGCATGCCGTAAAGATAATCTGATTTACTAGAATAATCCAGATTATCAGGAGGCCCGAAATGGACGTCGCCCCCCACATGAGCCGCGTGCCCGACTTCACCGCGTTCCCGACGGTGGACCAGATGCACGCCGAGCTCGACGACCTCGCCGCCGCCCATCCCGACCTGGTGCGCCTGCGCCGCATCGGCACCTCCCGCCTCGGCGAGCCGCTGCGCGTGGCCACCATCGGCGCGGGCCCCCATGACGCCGTGATCATCGGCGGCCCCCACCCGAACGAGCCCATCGGCGCGCTCACCGTCAGCACGCTGCTGCGGCAGCTCGTCGAGGACGCCGCGCTGCGGGAGGACTTCGGCTTCCGCTGGCACCTCGTCCCCTGCGTCGACCCCGACGGCGCCCGGCTCAACGAGGGCTGGTACGCCCGCCCGAGCGACCGCCGCGCCTACGCCGAGCACTTCTACCGCCCGGCCGAGGCCGACCAGGTCGAATGGACCTTCCCGCTGACCGGCGAGGACTACTTCTTCGACCGCACGCTGCCGGAGACCGAGGCGCTGATGCGGCTGATGGACGAGGTCCGGCCCGCCCTCGTCTACTCCCTGCACAACGGCGAGCTCCAGGGCGCCTTCTACTACCTCAGCCGCAACGACCCCGCGCTCGCCGCCCGCCTGACCGCCATCGCCACGGCCGAGGGCCTGCCGCTGCACATGGGCCCGCCGGAGCTGCCGGGCGCCGTCCAGATCGCGCCGGCGGCCTACCTGACGCCGCGCGGCGCCGACATCGCCGCGACGTACGGCATCGGCGGCGGCAGCGTCGACTACGCCGAGCGCTTCGGCGCCCTGCACCTGATCGCCGAGCTGCCCTACTGGGCCGACCCCCGCGTCGCCGACCAGACCCCGACCGGCCAGAAGTACCACGAGACGATCCGCGACTTCCTGGCCGGGCAGCGCGAGCTGATCGGCGAGCTGGCCGCCTCGCTCGCCCGCGCCAAAGGCGACCTGACCGTGTCCTCCCCCTTCCGCCGGGCGCTGGAGGACTTCGTCGGCGCCCACGACGAGTTCATCAGCGAGTGGGAGGACCTGCCCGGCACCGACCGCCCGGCCACGGTGGCCGAGGTGGTCGGCGGCCGGCAGCTCGTGCACTCCATGCGGCTGCGGTACTGCGGCACCTACCTGCGCATGCTGGACGCCGAGCTGGCCGCGGGCAACGCGACGCCCGCCGTCCGGGCCGAGCGCGCCCGGCTCGGCGCGCGCTTCGACGAGTGGTTCGAGCAGGCCGAGGCCGACGCGCAGGGCACGCCGATCCCGCTGCGCTCGCTGGTCGCGGTCCAGCTCGGCGCGGCGCTGCTCGCGGCGGACGCCGTCAGGCGGGCAGGAGGGCGGTCAGCTCACGCCTGACCAGCGGCCAGGTACGGCTCTCCGGGTCGATGAGCACGAAGTGGCCCGCCCCCGGGACGCGCACCAGCGACGTCCCCGGGTGGGCCGCCAGGTACGACTCCGAGACCTGGACGGGGACCCGCTCGTCCGCCGTGCCGTGCACGATCACCAGCGGGCCCGTCCGGTCCGGCAGGCGTACCGGGTCCAGGCCGGGATGCTCGTCCGGCGGTCCGCCGAGGAAGTCGGCCACCGCGCCGTCGTCGAGGTCCAGCCGCGCGGCCAGCCGCAGGTCGGCGACCGGTGCCAGGGCGAGGACGGCGGTCCCGTCCGGGGCGGCGCACATGGCGAGATGACCGCCGGCCGAGTGGCCGACGACCACCGAGGGACGCAGCAGGCCGACCGCGGCCCGCAGGTCGGCGACCGCCGCCGCCGGATCTCCCGGCCTGCGGCGGTACTCGACGGCGGCCACGCCGCACCCAGCCCGGTGCAGCGCGTTGGCCATGGGCCGCAGGTGCGTCCGGTCGTACTCCGGGCGCCAGAACCCGCCGTGCACCAGCGCCACCACGGGTCCCTCGCCCGGCCAGAGGTCGATCACCTGGTCGGCGTCGTCCCCGTACCGCAGGGTCCGGAGCGGGCCGGGCGCCGGGCGGGTCAGGACGGCACGGTTCTCCACCCTCACCTCCCGCCGGACCGGCGCGAGCCGAGCCGGGCGAGCCCGGCCGCGCCCGCCGCCAGCAGCGCGGCCCCGGCCCCGGCGGCCCCGGCCAGCAGCAGGTGCTGCCGCCGGACCCGCCGCCGGACCTGCGCGTACGGCACCGTGGAGAACGACACCAGCTCGTACCGCGACACGTAGCGGCCGGGCAGCGCGCGTTCGAGGCGGTGCTCCACGCTCTTGGTCAGCCGGTGCACCGGGGAGGCGACCTTGTCGCGCATCTCGACGAAGTTGGCCAGCGCCATCTCGGCGATCGCGTCTGTGTCGTCCCTGCGCCGCGACTCGAACAGCGGCAGCGCGCGGGACCAGTCGCCGCCGGTCTCCGTCAGGCACCGGTCGAGCACGGTCACGTCCTCGAAGCCGCAGTTGGCGCCCTGGCCGTAGAAGGGCACGATGGCGTGCGCGGCGTCGCCGATCAGGCCGACCCGGCCGTCCGTCTGCCAGGGCGCGCAGCGGACGGTGCCGAGCCGGCCGACCGGGTTCTCCATGTACTCCCCTACCAGACCGGGCGCGAGGGGGGGCACGTCCGGGTAGTGGGTGCGGAAGTGGCGTTCGATCGCGGCCGGGCCGCTCAGCGAGGCGAAGCTCGACGCGCCCTCGGTCGGCCAGAACATCGTGCAGGTGAAGGAGCGGTCGGGGTTGGGCAGCGCGATCATCATCGAGGTGCCGCGCGGCCAGATGTGCAGGGCGCCGGGGTCGAAGGCGAACTCGCCGGCCACGGGCGGGATCGTCAGCTCCTTGTAGCCGTGGCCGAGGAAGTCCAGGCTCTCCCGGATGCCCCGGTGGGCCACCAGCTCGGCCCGTACGGCCGAGCCGGCCCCGTCGGCGCCGAGCACCACGCCGGCCGCCGCGCGCACCGGGCCGGCCTCGGTGTCGAACTCCATCGCGCCGGTCGCCGGGTCCAGGCCGGTCAGCCGGTGCCCGAAGAAGATCTTCACGCCGGGCGCGGACTCCGCGGCGTCCAGCAGCGTGTTGTTGAGCGCGCCGCGGCTGATGGAGTTGATCGAGCGCACCCCGTCGTGGCTGTACGGCTGGAAGTTCAGCGGACCGTCCACCGGGTGGATCATCCGGCCGCGCATGGGCAGCGCGCCGGCCATGACCTGCTCCTCCAGGCCGATCCGGCGCAGCGCGTCCAGCCCGCGTTCGGAGATGGCCAGGTTGATCGACCGGCCGCGCTCGGCGAGCCCGGCGCGCGGGTCGGGCCGGCGTTCGTAGACGGTCACGTCGAGGCCGCGCCGGGCCAGGTAGCAGGCGAGCAGGCAGCCGGTCAGGCCCGCGCCGACCACGGTGACGTTCATCGGTCCTCCTCGACGCACTCGGCCAGCGCGACGACGGCGCGCCAGCAGTCGTGGTAGGTCGAGTACAGGGGCGTCGGCGCCAGGCGGACGACGTCCGGCTCGCGGGCGTCGGCGATCACCCCGTGCTCGTGGCGCAGCCGCCGGGTCAGCTCGGCCGCGCCGCCGCGCTCGACGCGCAGGGAGAGCTGGCAGCCCCGGCGGGCGGGGTCGCGCGGCGTGACCACCGTGAGCGGCCTGGTGGGGGTGACCCGGTCGAGCAGGCTCTCCAGGTAGGCGGTGAGCCGTACGCTGCGGGCCCGCAGGGCGGTCATCCCGATCCGGTCGAAGACGCCGAGCGAGGTGCGCACCGGGCCCATCGCGTAGATCGGCGGGTTGGAGACCTGCCAGGCGTCGGCACTGGCCGGCGGCCGGGAGACCGGCGCCATCTCGAACCGGGTCGCCTGCTCGGTGCTCCACCAGCCCTCCAGCCGCTGCAGCGCCGGGTCGCCCAGGTGCCGCTGGTGGACGAACACGCCGCCGAGGGCGCCGGGCCCGGAGTTGAGGTACTTGTAGGAGCACCAGGCGGCGAAGTCCGGCCCCCACGCGTGCAGCTCCAGCGGGACGTTGCCGGCGGCGTGCGCCAGGTCCCAGCCGACGGCCGCGCCGCTCGCCCGGCCGGCCGCGGTGATCGCCGGGATGTCCATGAGCTCGCCGGTCAGGTAGTTGACGCCGCCCAGCAGGACCAGCGCGACCGTGTCGCCCTCGCGGTCCAGGTAGTCCAGCACCTCCCGGCCGTCGCGCAGCCGGACCACCGTCTCGTCCGGGTCGAGGCCGTGCAGGCGGGCCTGGCTGCGCACGGCGTAGCTGTCGGAGGGGAACGCGGTGTCCTCGATGAGGATCCGGGTCCGCGTGCCGCGCGGCCGGTAGAACGAGACCATCAGCAGGTGCAGGTTGACCGTCAGCGAGTTCATCACCACGGTCTCCTCGGGCAGCGCGCCGACCAGCCGGGCGGCCGGGCCGGTGAGCCGCTCGTGGTAGGGCAGCCACGGGCGGGCCCCCTCCAGATGTCCCTCCACGCCGAGCCGGGCCCAGGCCTCCAGGTCCTCGGCCAGCTCCGCCGCGGTCGCCCGGGGCTGCAGGCCCAGGGAGTTGCCGGCGAAGTAGGCGCACTCGGGGTGGCCGCCGCCGTCGGCGGGCGGGATCAGGAACAGCTCGCGGTGGCCCGGGTCGTCGCGGTCGCGGCGCAGGGCGTCCTGCTCGGCGGGTTTCCAGTCGTCGATCACGTGTCGTCCGTCCTTCACATGTGGGTCCGGGCGGACCACAGCTCGGGGAAGACCACCCGCGCCATGCTGCGTTCCAGCCAGGCCAGGCCGTTGGAGCCGCCGCTGCCGGGCTTGGCGCCCATCGACCGGCGGACCGCCGTCACGTGCTGGTAGCGCCAGTCGCCGAACTGCTCGGCCACGTCGGTCAGCGCCTCGCCGAGCAGCCGCGGCGCGTTGCCGGGGCCGGTGTCGCGGTACACCTCGACCCAGGCTTGCTCGACGGCCGGGTGCGGCTCGTGCTCGACGGCGAAGTCGCGCTCCAGCAGCTCGTGGGGGAGGTCGTGGCCGAGCCGGGCCAGCAGGGCGATGGCGTCGTCCCACAGGCTCGGCGACTCCAGGGTGGTGAGCAGGTCGCGGTGGGTGCGGTCCTGGCGTCTGAACGGGCGCAGCAGGGCCGGGTTCTTCAGCCCCAGCAGGAACTCCACGTGCCGGTACATCGCCGACTGCAGGCCGCTGGCCTCGCCGAGCTCGTCCCGGAAGCGGTTGAAGTCGGCGGGGGTCATCCAGCGCAGGCCGCGCCAGCTCGCGTTCAGGCCCTCCAGGTGCAGCACGGTACGGCGGAGCGGGTCCAGCGCGGCCCACACGTCGTCGGCCCGCAGCCGCTCCTGCGCGTTGCGCAGCTCGAAGGCGATGAGCTTGAAGTACAGCTCCATCACCTGAGTGATCATCAGGAACGACATCTCGCCCGCGTCGTCGCTCATCGGGTGCTGCAGGTCGTGCAGCACGTCGGTGCGGACGTAGGCGTCGTAGGGGGTGCGGGTCTGGAAGTCCAGGGTGGGAGCTCCGCCCGTCGCCCTGGCTCTTGCGGCGCGTTCCTCCGCCGTGGTCGGCCGCACTGCTGCTAACTGTCGCGTCGCGTCCACGCGCTTGCCCTTCTCTTAGCCTTGCTGTCCCCATGATGGCGTCGGGATGGTGGAGAAGGAATGCCATATAGAAGGCTATATCGCCATATAGGCTTATCTTTCGGTATAAATCATAATTTGGGGCTTACGAACGGAAGGCGTGATCGTGGACGAGACCGACTGGGAGTTGCTGCGCGAACTCCAGGACAACGCCCGGCTCTCCCTCAAGGAGTTGTCGCGCCGGGTCCACCTGTCCGCGCCCTCGGTGGCCGACCGCGTACGGAAGCTGGAGGAATCGGGCGTGATCACCGGCTACCACGCGGCGGTGGACCCGGTGCGGGCCGGCTGGCCGGTCTCGGCCTTCATCCGCATGTCCTGCTACGGCACCCGCTGCGTGCTGCGCGACCCCGAGGTGGCCGGCTGGCCGGAGGTCCGCGAGATCCACCGGGTCACCGGCGACGTGTGCAGCATCCTGCGGATCGTGGCCGTCTCCATGGTCGCCTTCGAGGACCTGATCGACCGCCTGGCGGTCTACGGCCCGCCCTCCAGCACCATGATCCTGTCCACCCCGCTCCCCGGCCACCCCCTCACCACCCCCGACGGCCCGTGAGCCCGTCCGCCTCGCGGCCGGCCCGGGTGATCCACGGGCCCGTGCCGTCGTGGCAGAAGCGGGCGAAGGTGGTGCTCATCGAGTGGGACAGGGCGTCCACCTGGGGGCCCGTGCCGGTCAGCGGGCTTCCGTGGGTGCCGAGGTAGAGGGGGACGTCGGCCAGGTGGCAGGCGCCCAGGGCGACGCCGGCGTGGCTCATCGGCGAGCGGTGCCCGCAGACGTGGTGCCCGGCGGGGCCGTGATGGGCGTCGGCGAGCTCCTGGGCGGGCCCGGCGAAGAGCTCGCCGGTGTCCAGGCCGTCCTGGCCGATCGCGGTGAACAGGCGGGTCTCCTCGGCCGTCGTCGTCACCAGCAGCGGGACGCGCGCGGCGGCGCCCGTCCGGACGGCCTCCACCGGGTGGACGGCCAGCAGGTCGCCGTCCACGACGGGCGCGGCGGGCAGCAGCCCCGCGGCCGGGGCGCAGGCGCGTACGGCGGCCTCCTCGGCGGCCAGCAGCCCCGCGAGCGGCACGGCGTACGGGTCGCCGCCGAGCGCGGAACGCGCCACCGAGGTCCAGTCGGCGGCCTCGGCGGGCGTGCGGAACCCGTACGGGACGGGGCTCATCGCCGCCGCCCGCGCGAACAGGCCGGGCGCGCACGTCATCAGGGCCAGCACGCAGGTGCCGCCCGCCGAGTGCCCGGCCAGGGTGACGTTCGCCGGGTCGCCGCCGAAGGCCGCGATGTTGGCGCGCACCCACTCCAGGGCGGCGATCTGGTCGCGCAGCGCCAGGTTGGCCGGCACGCCGTCGCCGTGCCAGAAGCCCGGCAGGCCGAGCCGGTAGTTCACGGTCACCACGACCAGGCCGTGGTCACGGGCGAGCGCGGTGCCGTCGTACATCGCCTGGGAGCCGGAGCCGAAGACGAACGCGCCGCCGTGCAGGAACACCAGCACCGGGCGGCGCCCCTCGGCGGAGGGCGTCCAGACGTCGAGGAACAGGCAGTCCTCGGCCGACGTGGCCGGGTCGATCTCCAGGCCCGGCACCCAGGCCATGCGGCCGGGCCGCTGCGGGGCGGGCGGGCCGGGGGTGCGGGCGTCCGCGACGCCCCGCCAGGGGCGCGCGGGCTCCGGCGCGGCCAGGCGGCGGGCGGGCGCGGCGTAGCGCACGCCCTTGAACGCGCTCACGCCGCCGGCCCGGACGCCGCGCAACGCCCCGAGCGGCGTCTCGGCGACCGTCATCCCCCGAGCCCCAGGAAGGCGGCGGCGTTGCCGCCCAGGACGGCGGCGCGGCCCTGCTCGTCCAGCTCGGCGCAGGCGCGCACGACCGCGCCCGGCTCCTGCTCTCCCAGCGGGAACGGGAAGTCGGTGCCGAGCATGACGCGCTCGGCCCCCATCACCTCGATCAGCAGCCGCAGGGCGCGCGGGTCGAACACCGCGGAGTCCACGTAGAAGCGGTTGGTGTAGGCCGACGGCGGCCTGGGCGAGTGCTCGCGGACGATGTCGCGCTGGTGCCAGGCGTTGTCGGCCCGGCCCAGCAGGTAGGCGAAGCTGCCGCCGCCGTGGCAGAAGCACAGCCGCAGCGAGCCCGGCAGCCGCTCGAACGCCCCGGACAACATCAGCGACAGGATGCCGAGGTGGGTCTCGGCCGCCATGCCGACCAGCCACGGCATCATGTGGCCGCGCATGCGGTCGGCGCCGAGCATGTCCCAGGGGTGGACGAGCACCGGCATGTCCTGCTCGGCGCAGTGCGCGAGGAAGGCGACGATGTCGGGGTCGTCCAGGTTGCGCGGGCCGACGTGGTTGCCGATGTGCACGCCGCGGTGACCGGCGGCCTTGGCCTCGGTGACGGTCTTCGCGGCCAGTGCGGCGTCCTGCAAGGGCACCTGGCACAGCGGCAGCAGCCGGTCGGGGGCCTGCGCGCAGTGGTCGAGCACGCGGTCGTTGACCATGGCGCACCACTCGGCGGCGCGGGCCGGGTCGGCCGCGTAGCCGAACAGCAGCGGGGTCGAGGAGACCGCCTGCACGGCCACCCCGGTGCGGTCCATGGCGGCCACGCGGGCCCCGGCGTCCCACAGCTCCGGCGTGACCGGGCGGTAGTCGTCCTCGCCGCTCATCATCATGCCGTCGCGCAGCCACGGCTCGCCGGCCCCGGCGAGCGTCCTGGCCTCCTCGCGGGAGATCCGCGGGAAGACGTGCGCGTGCACGTCGATCATGGTCACCGGACCACCGGCCGCAGGTGGTCCGGCCAGTCCTTGCCGGGGTGCTCGGCGCCGCAGTGGGGGCAGGTGCGGTCGCCCTCGTGGAAGGCGCGGAAGACCGGCGGCAGGTCGTCCACGATCGACTGGAGCTGCACCTCGGCACGGTGGACCAGCCGGTGGCAGTTGACGCAGTACCACTCGAAGGCGTCCAGCGCGCCCTGCGGGCGGGCGAACTCCACGACCAGGCCGATCGAGCCGGGCACCGGCCGCTGCGGCGAGTGCCGCACGTGCGGCGGCAGCAGGAAGACGTCGCCCTCGCCGATCTGCACGTCCACCGGCGGCTTGCCCTCCTCCTCCATGACCCGCAGCACCATGCCGCCCCGCAGCTGGTAGAAGAACTCCTCGATCGGGTCGTCGTGGAAGTCGGTGCGCTGGTTGGGCCCGCCCACGATCGTCACCATGAGGTCGGCGTCCTTCCAGATCTGCGCGTTGCCGACCGGCGGCTTGAGCAGGTCCTGGTGCTCGTCGATCCACTTGTTCAGGTTGAAGGGGGGGATCATGCCTGGCTCCTTTGGGGGATGAGGGCGGTGCAGGAGATCTCGATCAGCAGGTGCGGGTGCGGGAGCTGGTGGACGGCGACGGTGGTGCGGGCCGGGCCGCTCTCGTCGAAGTACTCGCCGTAGACCTCGTTGTAGCCGCCGAAGTCGTTCATGCTGACCAGGTACGCGGTCACGTTCACCACGTCGTCCAGGCCGCCTCCGGCGGCGGCCAGCAGGTCGGCGATGTTCTCGATCACCGCCCTGGTCTGCTCGCGGATGTCGAGGCTGGTGGTGCCCAGCTCGTCCGCGCTCGCCCCGGCGAAGGAGCCGTCGGGGCGGCGGGAGCTGGTGCCCGACACGAACACGAAGTCGCCGGCCCGCTTGACGTGCGGGAACCGGCCGCGGGGCCGGGCCTTGCCCTCGACCAGCAGCGCGTCGCTCATCGGGTGGTCACCTCCACGTGTCCGAGGCCGGCGGCGCCGACGCGTACGTGCGCCCCGGCGGGCAGCGGCAGCGCCGCCGTGGCCGCGCCGGCCAGGACGATCCAGCCGGCCTCCATCTCGATCCCGGCGGCCCTGGTCAGCCGGGCGGCCGCGGTCAGCGCGCGCAGCGGGTGGCCGAGGATGGCCGCCGACGAGCCGCCGGCGACCTGGCGGCCGTCGATCTCCATGACCAGGCCGAGGTTGCCGAGGTCGCCGGCGTCCTGCGGGCGGCGCCAGGGGCCGACGCCGAAGCCACTGGCCGAGGCGTTGTCGGCGATGACGTCGGGCAGGGTGAAGCTGAAGCCCTCGTAGCGGGAGTCGAGCACCTCGTAACCGACCGCGACGCCGCCGACGGCCGAGGCCACGTCGGCCGTGCCGCGCACCGGCCGGTCCAGCAGGAACGCGATCTCCGGCTCGATCCGCGGGTGGATCAGGCCGGCGGTGTCGAGCCGGGACTCCACCAGCATGGCGTCGGTGAGCAGGCCCCAGATGACGTCGTCCACGCCCATCTGGGCCATCTTGGCGCGGCTGGTGAAGCCCATCTTGACGCCGATGATCCGCTCGCCGCGGGCCAGCCGCCGTTCGATCAGGGCGCGCTGGACCTCGTACGCGGCGGGCACGTCGAGGTCGGCCGTGTCGGTCAGGCGGGGGATGGCGCGGCCGGTCAGGGTGGCCTCGTCCAGGCGTTCGGCGAGCGCGTTCACCGCTCCTCCTTCTCGTCGTCGGCGGCGAAGGCGGCGCGGACGTCGCCCAGCCCGTCGATGCGGGCCTCCAGCACGTCGCCCGGACTCACCGGGACGACCGGGCCGAGCGCCCCGGTCAGCACGGTGTCGCCCGCCCGGAGCGGGCGGCCGAGCGCGGCCAGCGTGTCGGCCAGCCAGACCGCGGCGTGCAGCGGGTGGCCCAGGCAGGCCGCGCCGACGCCGGTCGAGACCTGCTCGCCGCGCCGTTCGATGACCATCCCGGCCAGCCGCAGGTCCACGTCGCGCAGCGGGACCGGGCGGTTGCCGAGCACGTACAGGCCGGAGGAGGCGTTGTCGGCGACGGTGTCGGCCAGGGTGATGTCCCAGTCGCGGATGCGGCTGCCGACGACCTCGATCGCGGGCAGCGCGAACGCCGTCGCGGCGATCACGTCGGCGACCGTGTGGCGCTCGTGCGGCAGGTCGCGGTCGAGCACGAGCGCGACCTCGGCCTCGGCGCGCGGCTGGAGCACCGCGCCGGCCGGGATCTCCGCGCCGTCGGGCACCGCCATGTCGGCGAACAGCACGCCGAAGTCGGGCGAGCCGACGCCGAGCTGCGCCTGCACGGCCTTGCTGGTCAGCCCGACCTTGCGGCCGGTGATCCGCCTGCCCTCGCCGAGCCAGTGCTCGGTGAGCAGGCTCTGCACCGCGTAGGCCGCCTCCAGGCCGTCGACCAGGTCGCGGACCGGCTCGCACGGGCGGCCGGACGCGTACGCCTCCAGCAGCCGCGCGGCGGCGGCGCGATGGTTGTCTGTCACTTCAGTCCTCATATCTTGACGCACACGTTGACCGGCTCGGAGAAGAAGTCGAGCGAGTACTCGCCGCCCTCACGCCCGATGCCGGAGGCCTTCACGCCGCCGAACGGGGTGCGCAGGTCGCGCAGGTTCCAGCAGTTGACCCAGACGATGCCGGCCTGGATCCGGGGTGCCACGCGGTGGGCGCGCGACAGGTCGGTGGTCCACACGGTGGCGGCCAGGCCGTACGGGCTGTCGTTGGCCAGCCGGACGGCCTCCTCCTCGTCGTCGAAGGGGGCGACGTGGCAGATGGGGCCGAAGACCTCCTCGCGGACGGTCCTGGCGTGCGGCGGCAGGCCGGTGATCACGGTGGGCTCGACGTGGAAGCCGCCGTCGCGGGCGTCGCCGAACTCCGGCACGCCTCCTCCGGCCAGCACCGTCGCGCCCTCCTCGACGGCGAGGCGGTAGTAGGACAGCACCTTGTCGCGGTGCTGGGCCGAGATCATCGGCCCGTAGCCGCGCAGGCCCCTGGCCCGCTCGGCCAGTGCCTGGGTGAACGCCTCGAAGATCGGGCGCTGGACGTAGACGCGCTCGGTGCACAGGCAGATCTGGCCGGAGTGGGTGAAGCTGGAGCGGATCGTGCCCTCGACGGCCTCCTCCAGGTCGGCGTCGGCGAAGACCAGGGCCGGGTTCTTGCCGCCGAGCTCGAAGGAGACCGGGGTGACGTGCGCGGCGGCGTTGCGCATGATGGCGCTGCCGGTGGCCGAGGCGCCGGTGAAGGCGATGGCGTCCACGCCGGGGTGCGCGGTCAGGTGCTCGCCGGCCGCCCCCGCGCCGTGGCCGTGGACCAGGTTGAACGCGCCGGCCGGCAGGCCCGCCGCGTCGATCACCTCGGCCAGCAGGGTGGCGGTGGAGGGGGTCTCCTCCGACGGCTTGGCGACGACGGCGTTGCCCGCGGCCAGGGCCGGCGCGACCTTCCAGGTGAGCAGCAGCAGCGGCAGGTTCCACGGCGAGATGACGGCGACCACGCCGAGCGGGCGGCGCACGGTGTAGTTGAGCGCCTGCCCGCTGCCGCTCCAGGCCGGGACGCTGGTGTTGTAGGCCCGTTCGGGACGGCCGTAGGCCAGGTCGGCGTAGGCGCGGAAGTTGCCGGCGGCGCGCGGGATGTCCACCGTCGCGGCCAGCTCGCGCGGCTTGCCGGTGTCGGCGGCCTCGGCCTCGACGAACTCCTCGAACCTGGCCTCGATCCCGTCGGCGATCCGGCGCAGGTACGCGCACCGCTCCTCGGTGGAGGTGGCGCCCCAGGGGCCGTCGAGGGCGGCGCGGGCGGCCCGGACGGCCTCGTCGACGGTCTCGCGGGACGCCTCGGGGACGGCTCCGACGGTGCGGCCGTCGACGGGCGAGATGAGGGGGAAGTCGGTCCCCGCCGTCGTGAAGACGCCGTTGACGTAGTGCGCGGGCTTCATGGTCGACATTCTGCTGATCGCTCGACATAACAGTCCAATACCGAAATGTCGCCTGGCTATCCTTATTTCGTTATATGTCGGTTCTGCTATGCCTGCCGACCGAATCGGTATTCGTTCTGGCATACCACCAGCGTGCATCCTCTTCCGTACCCTCATTCGGAAGGCACAGAGAGATGGACACAGATCGCCGCCTGGCCGCCCGCCGCGTCTCGCGGGCCGCCTTCATCGGCACCGCCATCGAGTGGTACGACTTCTTCCTCTACGGCACCGCCGCGGCCCTCGTCTTCAACAAGCAGTTCTTCCCCGCCATGGACCCGGTCGCCGGCTCCATCGCCTCCTTCGGCACCATGACCGTGGGATTCCTGGCCCGCCCGCTCGGCGGCATCGTCTTCGGCCACTTCGGCGACCGGATCGGGCGGCGCAACACGCTCGTCGTCTCGCTGCTCATCATGGGGATCGGCACCACGCTGATCGGCGTGCTGCCGACGTACGACAGCCTGGGCGTGTGGGCGGCGGTGCTGCTCGTGGTGATGCGCGTCGCCCAGGGCATCGGCCTGGGCGGCGAGCTCGGCGGCGCGGTGGTGCTGACGATGGAGCACGCGCCGAAGGGCCGGCGCGGCCTGTTCGGGGCGTTCCCGATGATGGGCACCCCGGCGGGCATGTTGTGCGCCAACGCCGTCTTCCTCGGCACGTCCTCGCTGCTGGGCGAGGAGAGCTTCATGGCCTGGGGCTGGCGGGTGCCCTTCCTGCTCAGCATCGTGCTGGTGGCGGTCGGCCTGTACCTGCGGCTGCGCATCGAGGAGAGCCCCGACTACGCCGACCTGGTCGAGCGGCGCAAGCCGGTCAAGCTGCCGATCGCGGTGGTGTTGCGCGACCACTGGCGCGAGGTGGTGCACACGATCGGCGTGATCATCGGCAACAGCGCGCTGGCCTACATCTTCATGGTCTACATCCTCGGCTACGGCGAGGCCGCGGCCGGCCTGTCGCGGACGTTCCTGCTGAGCTGCGTGATCGGCGGCGCCGCCGTCTGGCTGGTCACCGCGCCGCTGTGGGCCCACCTCGGCGACCGGCACGGGCTGCGTGCCGTCTTCACCTGGGGCTCGGTGGTGCTGCTGGCCGGCGCCCTGGCGATCCTGCCGGTCGTCAATACCGGCAACAAGCCGCTCATCGCGGTGTTCATGCTGGTGATGGGCGCGGTGCTGGCCATGACGCACGCGCCGCAGGGCACGCTGACCGCCAGCTTCTTCCCGGTCGCCATCCGGTACTCCGGCACGTCGGTCGCCTACCAGCTCGCCTCGCTGCTGGGCGGCGGGATCACGCCGCTGGTGGCCGCCTCGCTGTTCGCCTCGACCGGGACCTCGCTGTCGATCACCGCCTACCTGACCGTGGTGACGGTCATCAGCCTGGTCGCCGCCCTGGTGATCCCGCGCAACGACGCCGAGCGCCTGGGTGACCAGCCGGTTCCCGCCGACATAGCGAAATAGGGCAGGTTCGCCCTGGCCATATGATGATTTCGTGATATCTCGTCCGCTGGACCTGCTGAGCGGCCGGCTCAAGCTGCGGCACCTCGTGCTCGTGACCACCATCGCCGAGCAGGGCGGCGTCCTGCGCGCCGCCGAGCACCTCCACCTGGCCCAGCCCGCCGTGACCCGGGGGCTGCGGGAGGTGGAGCAGATCCTGGGGGTGGAGCTGTTCACCCGCGGATCGCGCGGCGTCACCCCCACCCTCTTCGGCGAGGCGTTCATCGACCACGCCCGTGCCGTGCAGGCCGAGCTGCGCCGCGCGGGCGAGCGCATCGCCGGCCTGGCCGACGGCACGGCCGGCACGGTCACCGTCGGCACCCTGCTGGCCGCCACGAACGTGCTGCTCCCCCGCTCGATCGCGGCGCTCAAGGCCGAGCGGCCGGGCATCACCGTGATCGTCAAGGAGGGCACCTTCGACTCGCTGGTCCCCCAGCTCACCGGCGGCGACCTCGACCTGATCCTCGGCCGGCTCAACCCGATCGAGGACCGCCCGGACCTGCGCCAGATCCCGCTCTACAACGAGCCCGTGCTGCTGGTCGCCCGCGCCGGGCACCCGGCGGCGCACGCCCGCGCGCTGGCCGGCCTGCTGGACTACCCGTGGATCCTGCCGCTGGAGCAGACCTCGCTGCGACGGGAGCTGGAGCAGGTGTTCCACCGCAACGGGCTGCCGCTGCCGCCCGACCGCACCGAATGCAGCTCCATCCTGACGATCCGCTCCCTGCTGCTCGGCACGGACATGATCGCCGCCCTGCCCGCCCTCTTCGTCAGGACCGACCCCCAGCTCCTCGAACTCCAGGTGCCGCTGCCGTCGGTGCGCCGCTCGGTGGGCGCCACCCTGCCCGGGGCCCGCGCCCTGACGCCCGCGGGCAAGGTCATGCTCGCCCATCTCCAGCAGCAGGCACGCCGCCTCGACACCGGGGACGCGGACAGCCCGTCCGGTGCGGCGCCGGTGGGAGACTGAGGGCATGGTGGCAGGAGCCGGGTTCGAGCCCGAGTCCGTACGCGTCATCCGGCGGCTGCGCGACGACATCCTCGACGGCGTCCGCCCGCCGGGCAGCAAGCTCGTCGAGCGCGACCTGGCCACCGAGCTCGGCGTGAGCCGGGTGCCGGTGCGCGACGCCCTGGCCACCCTGGCCGCCGAGGGGCTGGTGACGTTGCGGCCCCGCACCTGGGCCGTGGTGCGCGAGTTCACCGCCCGCGACGTCGCCGACCTGGTGGAGGTGCGTTCGGCGTTCGAGGCCGTCACCTTCCAGCTCGCCGCCCGGCGGCACGACGCGCAGGGCCTGCGGCGGCTGCGCGCCGACCTCGACGCGGAGCTGCGGGCGGCGCGCGCCGGCGACGCGGTCCGCGCCCGGCGGGCCGCCGCCGACTTCCACGAGACGGCCACCGCCATCGCGGGCAACGACCTGCTGGTCGAGGTGGGGCAGGTGCTGCGCAGCCGGATGCGCTGGCTGCTCGGCCGGCACGACGACCTCCAGGCGGTCGCCGACGAGCACCGCGAGCTCTACGAGGCGATCGCCGCCCGCGACGTGACCCGCGTCGGCGAGCTGGTCGCCCGGCACGTGGCGACCAGCTCCCGGCTCATCGGGGAACACGCCGACCGGCAGCGGTCCGGCACTCCCTGACCCGGCGCGGGGCGTCAGGCGACCCCGCGCGGGCGTCAGGCGTCCCGGAGCACGTCGCGGGCGTCAGGCGTCAGGCGTCAGGCGTCAGGCGTCAGGCGTCAGGCGTCAGGCGTCAGGCGTCAGGCGTCAAGGAGCACGTCGCCGTCGCGGGCGACCACCCGGCCGCCGGCGACCACGAGCGCCCGCGGCGGCACCCGCACGAGCGCGTCCGGCACGTTCTCGGCGTCCACGAGCACGACGTCGGCCCGCGCCCCCGCGACGAGGTCGTGCCGGTCCCGGTGCACGAACGGCGCCGCCTTGGTGGTGGCCAGCTCCACGGCGGCGGTGAGCTCGTCGTCGGAGCGCAGCCCGTGCAGCCGGGCGAAGCCGAGGGCGATGCGCAGCAGGTCGCCGTCGCCGAACGGCGACCACAGGTCCCTGATCCCGTCGGTGCCGAGGCCGAGGCCGATGCCGCGCTCGGCCATGCCCCGCCACGGGAGGGGCGCGGTGCGCACCGGCGCGACCGTCGCCCAGGAGATGCCCGCCGCGGCGAGGTCGTCGAGCAGGCCGCGCTGGCGTTCGGGGGCCAGGTCGCCGAGGGCGAAGCCGTGGGAGACGGTGACCTTGCCCTGCAGGCCGGTCCTGAGCGTGCGGTCGATGATCAGCTCGTACTGGAACGCGCCGAGCTCGCCGCCGTCGTGCAGGTGGATGTCCAGGCCGACGCCGCGGCGCTCGGCGATCTCGAACAGGCCGTCGAGCTGGGCGACCGGGTCCCGGTCGATGGTCGCGGGGTCGATGCCGCCGATGCTGGTGGCGCCCGCCCGCGCGGCCTGGTCGAGCAGGTCGAGCACGCCGGGCCGGCGGACGACGCCGTCCTGCGGGAAGGCCACGATCTCGACCTCGATCGCCCCGTCGAGCCGTGCCGCGGCCTCGCGCACGGCCTCGATGCCGCGCAGCCCGACCCCGAGGTCGACGTCGACGTGGGTGCGGGTGGCCGTGGTGCCGTGCCGCAGGAACTCGCGCAGCACCGCCACCGTGCCGTCGACACCCGGGATGCCGTACTTGTCCCGTTCGGCGCGCTCGTGCTCGATGCGGCCCTGCGTGGTCGCCACACCTCCGTACGACACCCAGGGCCGGCCCCACCAGCTCTTGTCGACGTGGGCGTGGGCGTTGACGAATCCGGGCAGGGCCAGCAGGCCGCGGCCGTCGATGTGCTCGCCGGCGGGCGGGGTCGTCCCGGCCGGGAGCACGGCGGCGATCCGGGTACCGTCGATGGTCAGGTCCACGGGCGCGCCGCCCCAGGGGCGCACGTTGGAGATCGTCCAGGAAGTCACCTGAAAAATGGTATACCAAAAGCGGATCGTCCCTGGCAGAGGGCCCTGTCCCGTCGGCGGCCGCCCGTTGTCGTAGCCGTTTGGGAAAATCGGCACGGGCCGCGGCAGGCGCGGTCCCCCCGACCGGAGAGAGGTGGTCCGATGGGCCCAGAGGTCTTCGACAGCCGTGACATCGGCCAGACGGAGGAGTTCCTCAGCAAGGCGTACGCCAAGATGCGCATCGGCTCCGACGTGAAGAACCCCCGCACCCAGATCTCCCGCCAGGTCATGGGCTCGGTCAGCATCGACCGGCTCAACCTCGAATACGCGATGAGCTTCGACGTCAACCCGCTCGGCAAGGTGTGCCTGTGCGCGGTCGAGACCGGCACCATCGCCCAGCAGGTCGCCGGCGGGCCGGACGAGCTCTTCGGCCCCGGCGACACGGTGTTGTTCGCCCCGCACGACCTGCCCTACAGCGGCGAGATCCGCCGCTCGCGCTACGACATCATCATGTTCGACCCCGCGCTGCTGCAGCAGATGGCCGGCACGCTGCCCGGCCGCCGGGCCGAGCCGGTCCGGCTGGTGGGGCACCGTCCGGTCTCCGCCGCCGCCGGCCGCCATCTGCGGCGCACGCTCGCCTACCTGCGCGACGACGTCCTGGCCGCCCCCGAGCTGGCCGCCGAGCCGCTGGTCGTCTCCACCGCCGGGCAGCTCCTGGCCGCCAGCGTGCTCACCACCCTGCCCACCGACGCCGACGACGCCGCCCCCGGCTCCGCCCGTCCCGAGGCGCTGCGCCGGGCGACGGCCTTCATCGACGACCACGCCGACCTGCCCATCGGCATCGACGAGATCGCCACCGCCGCCCGGGTCAGCGCCCGCGCCCTCCAGTACGCCTTCCGCCGGCACCTCGGCACCACCCCGCTGGGCTACCTGCGCCAGGCCCGGCTGGCCCGCGCGCACGCCGAGCTGAAGACCGGCGATCCCGCCACCACGGTGACCGCGGTCGCCGCCCGCTGGGGCTTCTTCCACCCCGGGCGCTTCGCCCAGCTTTACCGGGCCGCCTTCGGCTGCTCGCCCGGCGACACCCTCCGCTCCGCGGCCGAGCTCCGCCACGACTGATCCACTGATGTCCTGTTTCGTTCTGTGGACAGGAGTGAGCCGGATTCTTCGCCTGATGTGCTGACCCGCCACCGCCGAAGGCTCAAGGGTTGGAGGCGAGCACCGATCGCCGCGGCACGGAGGAGATGATCGCGATTGAGTCCCGGCCGTAGCGGCGACATGGCGCGTCCGCGGCGAGGGCGTAGCCGCAGGCCAGGCGATCGAGAGGCAGCACAGTCGGGGTGGCCGCGCCCTCCGGGCGACCGCGTCGGTCCCGTGACCGAGCCGATCCCGCCGCCGGCCTGTGATGCCTGACCTCCTTCGTCCGCCGCCACACCCGTCCCCTTCAGGCCGGACGGGCCTTCGTGCTGCCCGGCCTCCGGTGACGGCGTGACCCCTCTGAGCCTGAGCTGCCGCGACCTGCCCGGCGGCGTGCTGGTGACCGTGATCGGCGAGCTCGATGCCTCCAACTCGACGCGGCTGGAGTCCTTCACCGAGCGGCACCTGCGGCCCGGGGCGGGCATGGTGCTCGACCTGGGCGGGCTGAGCTTCATGGACAGCCGCGGCCTGCACGTGTTGTTACGCCTCAACGCCGCGGTGCTCGAACACGGGGGCGTCCTGCGCCTGGCCGGCGTGCAGGAGCTGCCCGCGCGCGTCCTCCAGGTCACCGGCGTGTGGTCCTCGCTGACCGTCCACGCCGGCGTGGGCGACGCCGTGGCCGCGATGGGCGCGCAACGCCCCGACAGCCTCCGCGAGTCGTCGTGAGCGGTCCCCGCCGCACCTCGGCGTTCGGGGCTGAAGATCATGAGTGCCGGCTCTAGAATCCGGATGACCAACAACCATGACTGTTCCGTCGACGACCTCGATCATGGCCTGCTGATCAGGGCCGTTCGCGAGGTCACCGGCAGGGCAGTCCCGACAACGTCGTAGGACACGAGGGTGACATGAGCGAAGCGATGACCGGTGGCTCCCGTTCCGCGTCCGGGGGCGCCGAGGTCGGCGAGCTTCGGCTGCGTCAGCTGCTCGGCGGGCTGACGGCGGTCCGGGACGGCGATTTCCGTACCCGGCTGCCCGAGGACGCCGACGGGCTGCTGGGTGAGATCGCCTCGGTGTTCAACGGCATGGTCGACCAGTTGTCGTTGTTCACCTCCGAGGTGACCCGGGTGGCGCGTGAGGTCGGCACGGACGGGCGGCTGGGTGGTCAGGCCGATGTGCCGGCGGTGTCGGGCACGTGGAAGGACCTGACCGAGTCGGTGAACGCGATGGCAGGCAACCTGACCGACCAGGTGCGCAGCATCGCGCAGGTGACGACGGCGGTGGCGCGGGGTGACCTGTCGCAGAAGATCACCGTGCACGCGCGCGGGGAGATCCTGGAGCTGAAGAACACCGTCAACACGATGGTCGACCAGCTCTCCTCGTTCGCCGACGAGGTCACCCGGGTGGCGCGTGAGGTGGGCACCGAGGGTCAGCTGGGCGGTCAGGCCGAGGTGGAGGGGGTCGCGGGCACCTGGCGTGACCTGACCGACTCGGTGAACTTCATGGCGGGGAACCTGACCGATCAGGTGCGGAACATCTCGCAGGTGGCCACGGCGGTGGCGCGGGGTGATCTGTCGCAGCGGATCACGGTGTCGGCTCGTGGGGAGATCCTGGAGCTGAAGAACACGCTCAACACGATGGTCGATCAGTTGTCGTCCTTCGCCGACGAGGTCACGCGGGTGGCGCGTGAGGTGGGCACGGACGGGCGGCTGGGCGGTCAGGCCGATGTGAAGGGCGTGTCGGGCACGTGGAAGGCGTTGACGGAGTCGGTCAACGTGATGGCCGACAATCTGACGGCGCAGGTGCGCAGCATCGCCGAGGTGACCACGGCGGTGGCCAAGGGTGACCTGACGCAGAAGATCCGGGTGGATGCCCGGGGGGAGATCCTGGAGCTGAAGGAGACCATCAACACGATGGTCGACCAGCTGTCGGCCTTCGCCGACGAGGTCACCCGGGTGGCGCGTGAGGTGGGCACCGAGGGCAACCTGGGCGGCCAGGCCACCGTCCGGGGCGTGTCGGGCACCTGGAAGGACCTCACCGACAACGTCAACGTCATGGCGTCGAACCTGACGAGCCAGGTGCGCAGCATCGCCCAGGTGGCCACCGCCGTCGCCCGCGGCGACCTGTCACAGAAGATCACCGTCGAGGCCAAGGGCGAGGTGGCGGCGCTCGCCCAGACGATCAACACCATGGTCGACACGCTGAGCGCGTTCGCCGACGAGGTCACCCGCGTGGCCCGCGAGGTCGGCACCGAAGGCCAGCTCGGCGGCCAGGCCCGCGTCCCGAACGTGGCCGGCACCTGGAAGGACCTCACCGACAACGTCAACTCGATGGCCGACAACCTGACCAACCAGGTGCGCAGCATCGCCCAGGTCACCACGGCGGTGGCCAAGGGCGACCTGACCAGGAAGATCGACGTCGACGCCCGCGGCGAGATCCTGGAGCTCAAGACCACCATCAACACGATGGTCGACCAGCTGTCCTCGTTCGCCGCCGAGGTCACCCGCGTGGCTCGCGAGGTCGGCAGCGAAGGACGCCTCGGCGGCCAGGCCGAGGTCGAGGGCGTCTCCGGCACCTGGAAGCGGCTGACGGAGAACGTCAACGAGCTGGCCGCCAACCTGACCCGGCAGGTGCGCGCCATCGCCGAGGTCACCAGCGCGGTCACCTCCGGCGACCTGACCCGCTCGATCACGGTCGATGCCGAGGGCGAGCTGGCCGACCTGAAGGACAACATCAACTCGATGGTCAAGTCGCTGCGCGAGACCACGACCGCCAACGAGCAGCAGGACTGGCTCAAGTCCAACCTGGCCCGCATGTCCGGTCTCATGCAGGGCCACCGCGACCTGGCGGCCGTCGCCGAGCTGGTGATGAACGAGCTGGCCCCGCTGGTCAGCGCCCAGTACGGCGCGTTCTTCCTGGCCGAGGAGAACGAGCTCCAGCTCATCAGCGCCTACGGCTACCCGGCCGACCCGGGCAGGCCGACCCGGTTCCGGCTCGGCGAGGCGCTGGTCGGCCAGGCCGCCCGCAGCCGCCGGGTCATCGCCGTCGACGACGTGCCCTCCGGCTCCGTCCGGATCTCGACCGGCCTCGGCACGATCGAGCCCGCCTCGGTGGTGGTGCTGCCGATCGTGGTCGAGGAGCAGGTGCTCGGCGTGATCGAGCTGGCCTCGGTGCAGGCGTTCACGCCGGTCCACCGGGCCTTCCTCGACCAGCTCATGGAGACGATCGGCGTCAACCTCAACACGATCGTCGCCAACGCCCGCACCGACGAGCTGCTGGCCGAGTCGCAGCGGCTCGCGGCCGAGCTGCAGGCCCGGTCGGAGGAGCTGCAGCAGCAGCAGGAGGAGCTGCAGCGCTCCAACGCCGAGCTGGAGGAGAAGGCCACGCTGCTGGCCCGCCAGAACCAGGACATCGAGACCAAGAACCTGGAGATCGAGCAGGCCAGGCAGGAGCTGGAGGACCGCGCCCACCAGCTGACGCTGGCCTCGACGTACAAGAGCGAGTTCCTGGCGAACATGAGCCACGAGCTGCGCACCCCGCTCAACTCGCTGCTCATCCTGGCCCAGCTGCTGGCCCAGAACCACACGCGCAACCTGACGCCCAAGCAGGTCGAGTACGCCGAGATCATCCACTCGGCCGGCTCCGACCTGCTCCAGCTGATCAACGACATCCTCGACCTGTCCAAGGTCGAGGCGGGCAAGATGGACATCAACCCCGAACGCGTGCCGTTGCGCCAGCTGCTGGACTACGTCGAGGCCACGTTCCGGCCGATGACGTCGCAGAAGAGCCTCGACTTCACGATCACCAACGCCCCCGGCATCCCGGTGGAGGTCGTGACCGACGACTCGCGCCTGCGCCAGGTGCTGCGCAACCTGCTGTCGAACGCGGTCAAGTTCACCGAGACCGGCAGCGTCGAGCTGCGCATCGAACCGGCCGCCCAGGACGAGCTGCCCGCCTCGGTGCGCCAGCACGGCGCGGCCGTCGCCCTGAGGGTGGTCGACACCGGCATCGGCATCGCCGCCCAGCAGCTCGAAGCCATCTTCGGCGCGTTCCAGCAGGCCGACGGCACCACCAGCCGCAAGTACGGCGGCACCGGCCTCGGCCTGTCCATCAGCCGCGAGATCGCCCACCTGCTCGGCGGCGCGATCAGCGCGCAGAGCACGCCGGGCCAGGGCAGCGTGTTCACCCTCTACCTGCCGATCGCCCGGCCGGACTTCATCGGGCTCTCCCCGAAGAAGGCCCTGGCCGACCCCTCGGTGATCGTCGAGTCCGCCCGCGTCACCACGTCCGAGCAGGAAGCGGCCGCGCCGGCCAGGTCCCACCAGCCGCAGCCGCGCCGCCTGCTGGTGATCGAGGAACGGCCGCAGGGCCTGCTCTCGCACGTGGCCGAGAGCGTGGTGACGGAGCTGGCGCTGAGCAAGGACGAGACGATCGAGATCGTCACGGCCGCCGGAGCGCAGGAGGCCGCGGCCACGCTCGCCGCCGACCCCTGCCACTGCATCGTGCTCGACCTCGACCTGCCCGACCAGAGCGCCTACCGCCTGCTGGAGGCCATGGACGGCGACCAGGCCCTGAACTCGGTGCCGGTCCTGGCCTACAACAACTGGCGGGCCAGCTCCCAGCAGGCGGTGCCGTTGCAGACGCGCGAGGGCGGCCAGCCGCTGGAGCTGCTGTCCAGCCTCGACGAGCTGCGCGAGCGCATCGCCCTGCACCTGACCGCCGACCAGCCCGGCGACGTGCTGCCGCTGATCCGGGCCGGGAACGTCAACCAGCTCGCCGGGGCCGAGATCGACACCTCGCTGACGGGCCGGACGGTGCTGATCGTCGACGACGACGCCCGCAACCTGTTCGCGCTGACCAGCATGCTGGAGGTGCACGGCATCGACGTGCTGCACGCCGAGGACGGCCGCAAGGGCATCGACACGCTCGTCGCCCACCCGCAGATCGACCTGGTGCTGATGGACGTGATGATGCCCGAGATGGACGGCTACACCGCCACCGCCCGCATCCGCGCGATGGCGCAGTACGCCGACCTGCCCATCATCGCGGTCACGGCCAAGGCGATGCCGGGCGACCAGGAGAAGGCGCTGGCAGCCGGCGCGAGCGACTACGTGACCAAGCCGGTCGAGGCCGACCATCTGGTCGAACGCATCCGTCACTGGCTCGGCGCCTGACCCGTCCCCCTCAAGGAGCAACGCTGTGCACCACCAGCACGATCCGGCGGCCGCCGTGCCGCCGGAGCGTACCGAGCCGCCCAATCTCGGCCGCCTGGCCGCGACGGTCGACCGCCTGCACAACCAGATCCTGGAGGCCCAGCGGGCCGCCGAGGGCCGCGCCCTGGTCGAGGTCGCCAAGGGCGTGCTGGTCGAGCGCCTGCAGTGCAGCCTGGCCACCGCCGCCAGGCAGCTCGCCACCCTGGCCGACCAGGCGGGGGTGACGCAGCTCGAACTGGCCGCCGACATCATCAACCAGGCCGCCCACGACCGCATCAGCGAGGCCGCCCGCGACTTCCTCAGCTCGGCCCGCGCCGAGGAGTCGGCGGAGGTGGCGGTGCGGCTGCGCACCGCCGAGAACGGGGCGCTGACCGCCACCGACGCGCAGGCCGTGGCGCAGTCGCTGCTGGAGCAGGCCCTGTCCGCGCTCGGCGCGACGACGGTGGCCATCTGGGAGGCCGGGCCCGACGCGTCCCTCACCCTGGCCGGGTACGCGGGGCTGGCCGACGAGGAGGCCAGGCGCTGGCGTTACGTGCCGCCGGGCGTGGCCACGCCGGCCCGCCGCGCGCTGCTGGAACGCGGCACGGTGTGGCTGGACGACCTGGCCGCCGTCGGGCTGCCCTCGATCGGCCAGCGCCAGACCCCCGGCGCGCGGGCGACCGCCCCGGCCGGGACGGGCGGCCGGATCCTGGGCGTGCTGGAGATCGGCTGGCCGCACGCGATGCCGCAGCCCGGCGCGCGGATCGTCAAGCAGATCGAGGTGCTGGCCGACCTGTGCGCCCACACCTTCGAGACCACCGACCAGGCCGTGCACGAGCCGCAGGTGCTGCCCGAGCTGATCGACCTGGCCGACGCGCTGCCGGACGCGGCGCTGGTGCTGCGCCCGCAGCTGGGCACCGAGGGCCGGCTGACCGACTTCCGCATCGTGCACGCCAACCCGCGCTTCCTCGACCCCGCCGGGCGGCCGCGCGGCGAGGTCGTCGGGAGCCTGTTCCTGGAGGCGTACCCGCTGGCCGCCGAGGAGGGCGCGCTGCTGGCCAGGATCGAGCACGTGCACGCCACGGGCGAGACCTTCAGGGCCGAGAAGATGACGATCACGGCCCTGGTGGACCAGATCCCGCTGCACACCGTCGCGGGCATCGCGATCATCCGGCTCGGCGACGGCGTGCTGCTCATCTGGCGGCTGCAGGACCAGGACGCCCAGCTCGCCAACCTGCTCCAGCACGCCCAGCGCCTGGGCCGCATCGGCGGCTTCGAGGAGAACCTGCTCACCGGCGAGATCGTCTGGAGCGCCCAGCTCCACGACCTGTACGGCATGTCCCTCGACGAGCCGCCCATCCCGCTGGAACGCCTGGCCACGCACGCCCACCCCGACGACGCCGTGGCCATCGGCCGGTTCGTCCGGGCCGTGCTGCACCACCGCCGTCCGGCCTCCACCGCCTACCGGCTGCAGCGGTCCGACGGCACCGTGCGGCACATCAGAGTGGTCGCCGAGCCGGTCTTCGACGACAGCGGCCTGCTGCTGTCCATCCGCGGCGCCTACCAGGACATCTCCTCCCAGCACTGGACAGAGGTGGCGCTGGCCGCCACCCGCGACCAGCTCGCCCACACCGAGCAGCAGGCCGCCGAGCGCAACCGGCTGGCCCTGCAGCTCCAGCAGGCGATCATGCCGCCGAGCCGGGAGCCGCTGGAGGCGTTCGACCTGCAGATCGCCGTGCGCTACCGGCCGGCCGAGAAGGAGCACCTGGTCGGCGGCGACTGGTACGACGCGGTCGTGCTGCCCACCAAGCAGATCCTGCTGTCGGTCGGCGACGTCGCCGGGCACGGCATCGAGGCGGCCACCGGCATGGTCGTGCTGCGCAACGCGCTGCGCGGCCTGGCCGCCACCGGCGCCGGGCCGGGCCAGCTGCTGACCTGGCTCAACCTGGTCGCCCACCACCTGACCGCGAACGTCACGGCCACCGCGATCTGCGGGCTGTTCGACCCCCGCACCCGCGTGCTGCGCTACGCCAGGGCCGGGCACCTGCCGCCCATCCTGGTCCGCGACGGCCAGGCCAGGGAGCTCGACATGACCAAGGGCCTGCTGCTCGGGGCGGTCGCCGAGGCCGAGTACGAGGAGACGCACGTCCAGCTCGCCTCCGACGACATCCTGCTCATGTACACCGACGGCCTCATCGAACGGCGGGACGTCAACCTGCACGAGTCCCAGCAGCGGCTCCTGGACATCGCCCGGCACCCCGCGGCCACCCTGGAGCAGCGCCTCGACCACCTGCTGACGCACAGCAACTCCGACACCGACGACGACACGTGCATCATCGGCGCCCGCCTCCAGTAGCCGTCCGCGCCGCGGCCGGGCGGCCCGGGAGTTTGCCGGGCTTGCGTCTGGTAAGCAACCAAAGCCGGGTCCCCCGCCACGCCACACCCAGGCAGGACTGATCAGACCATGGGCATGGAACCGGAGCTACGCTGTCCCATCAGCACCGATCTCGACGCCATCCGCCGCCTCGTACGCGACCACGCCGGCCGCGGCGGGCTGTCCGGTGAGCGCCTGGACAACTTCGTGCTGGCGGTCAACGAGGCGGTCACCAACGTCCTCGACCACGGCGGCGGCACCGGCACCCTGCTGGCCCGCACCGACTCCGGCGGCGTCACGGTGGAGATCGCGGACGAGGCCGGCCGGCTCAGCGCCGCCCACCTGGCCGCGGCCGAGCACGGCCGCGCCCACTCGGCGGGGTTCGGCTTCGGCCTGTGGCTGATCCAGCACCTGTGCGACCGCGTCGAGCTCGACCAGAGCCCGCGGGGCTCCCGGTTACGCCTGCACATGAGCGTGCGGACCGCCGCCGACCGGCCGCCCGGCACCCTCGTCCCGCAGGGCTGCGACCCGGTTGAACCCGGCCGGGCCCGGCCGGATTTCCCGGAACCCTAGGATGAGGCAGGTGAAATACATGCTGCTCATCTACAGCAACCCCGCCGCCCAGCAGGCCGTCGCCGACGGGTTCGACCAGGTCATGGCCGAGGTCGACGCGCTCATGGCCGAGCTGGAGGCCAACGGCGAGCTGGCCGGGGGCCAGGCGCTGGGCGACCCCGCCTCCTCCAAGACCGTGACGGTGCGCGACGGCGTGCCCGCCGTCACCGACGGCCCCTTCCTGGAGGCCAAGGAGTACCTGGCCGGCTATCTGATCGTCGACTGCGCGAGCGTCGAGCGGGCCACCGAGATCGCCGCGCGCTGGCCGGACGCGCGTCTGTGCGCCATGGAGGTGCGGCCCGTCATCGACGAGGTGGCGGAGTGATCGAAGGGCTGCTGCGCGAGCTGGCGCCGCAGGTGCTCGGCGTGCTCGTCCGCCGTTACGAGCAGTTCGACGCCTGCGAGGACGCCGTCCAGGAGGCCCTGCTCGACGCCGCCGTGCAGTGGCCCGACCAGGGCGTGCCGGACAACCCGCGGGCCTGGCTGATCACGGTCGCCTCCCGCCGGGTCATCGACCACTTCCGCAGCGAGAGCGCACGCCGGCGGCGGGAGGAGAGCGCGGCGGCCGCCGTCCCGGCCGACGAGTTCGTCGAACCGGCGCCGGGCGAGGAGCGCACGCCGTCCGGCGACGACACGCTGACGTTGCTGTTCCTGTGCTGCCACCCGTCGCTCTCGGAGCCCTCGCAGCTCGCGCTCACGCTGCGGGCCGTGGGCGGCCTGACCACGGCGCAGATCGCGGCGGCGTTCCTGGTGCCGGAGGCGACGATGGCCCAGCGCATCAGCCGGGCCAAGCAGCGCATCAGGTCCACGGGGGTGCCGTTCGGGCCGCCGCCGGAGCCGGAGCGGGCCGAGCGGCTGCGCGTGGTGCTGCACGTGCTCTACCTGATCTTCAACGAGGGTTACACCGCCACCTCCGGACCCGACCTGCAACGGCCCGAGCTGACCGGCGAGGCGATCCGGCTGGCCCGGCTCGTCCACCGGCTGCTGCCCGGCGACGGCGAGGTCGCCGGGCTGCTGGCGCTCATGCTGCTGACCGAGGCGCGGCGGGCGGCGCGCACCGGGCCGGGCGGCTCGCTGGTGCCGCTGACCGAGCAGGACCGCTCGTCGTGGGACCGGCGGCTGATCGAGGAGGGCGTCGAGCTGGTCAGCAAGGCGCTGGCCACCAGCGCGCTGGGCCCGTACCAGTTGCAGGCGGCGATCGCGGCCGTGCACGACGAGGCGCCCACCGCCGCCGAGACCGACTGGCCGCAGATCCTGGCGCTCTACGGCGTGCTGGCCGGGCTGGAGGACAACCCGGTGGTCCGGCTCAACCAGGCCGTGGCCGCCGCCATGGTGCACGGCCCGCGGGCCGGGCTCGACCTGCTCGACGGCCTGGCCGCCGACGACCGGCTCGCGGGCCACCACCGGCTGGCCGCGGTCCGCGCCCACCTGCTGGAGATGGAGGGCGACGCGGAGGGGGCGGCGCTGGCCTTCCGCGAGGCGGCCCGGCGGACGCTCAGTCTGCCTGAGCAGCGCTATCTGGAGGGCAAGGCCGCCCGGCTGGCTTGACAACGATTTTTTTCGGTGCGATCGTTTCAGGCATGCACGAAGTGGCAGCGATCGAAGACGCGGCGGCCGCCGAGGCGTCGCTCGACCCGATGCGGTCGAAGTTGCTGGCGGAGCTGGTCGAGCCGGGCTCTGCCACGTCCCTGGCCGCCAAGGTGGGCCTGGCCCGGCAGAAGGTCAACTACCACCTGCGCACCCTCGAACGCCACGGGCTGGTCGAGCTGGTCGAGGAGCGCAGGAAGGGCAACGTCACCGAACGCGTCATGCAGGCCACGGCCGCCTCCTTCGTGATCTCTCCCACGGCCCTGGCCGCCGTGCAGCCCGATCCCGCCCGGTCCCCCGACCGGCTGTCGGCGCGCTGGCTGCTGGCCCTGGCGGCGCAGCTCGTCCGCGACGTCGGCACGCTGATCACCGGCGCGGCCAAGGCGCAGAAGAAGGTGGCCACGTTCGCCATCGACGGCGAGGTGCGCTTCGCCTCGGCCGCCGACCGGGCCGCGTTCGCCGAGGAGCTGGCGCAGTGCGTCACCTCGCTGGTCAGCAAATATCATGACGAGTCCGCGGAGGGCGGACGGGACCATCGTCTGGTCGTCGCCGTGCACCCGTCCGTGAAGAAGGGTTCCTGAGGTGGGGCGCGAGTTCGAGATCCCCCTTGAGTCCATGGTCGAGGCGACGCCCGAGCAGGTGTGGGCGGCCATCACCACCGGGCCGGGCATCGACTCGTGGTTCATGGGCCGCAACGAGGTCGAGGGCGGCGCGATCCGCACCGCCTTCGCCGGGGCCGAGCTGCCCGAGTCCAGGGTGACCGCCGAAGACCCGCTCAAGCGTTTCGCCCACTCCGGCGTCCCGGGCCCCGACGGCCGTTTCGTGGCCTACGAGTTCCTGCTGGAGGGCCGCGGCCAGGGCAGCACCCTGCTCCGCATGGTCACCAGCGGCTTCCTGCCCGGCGACGACTGGGAGCAGGAGTACGAGGCGATGTCCACGGGCCTGGCCCTGTTCTTCGCGACGCTGACGGAGTACCTCGGCCACTTCGCCGGCCGGGCCGCGACCCCGCTCACCGAGTCCGGCCCGCCGGTGAGCGACTGGCCGCGCGCCTGGCGGGCCCTGTACGCCGCCCTCGGCGGCCGCCCCGAGCCCGGCGACACCGTCCGGCTCGCGCCGCCCGGTCTGCTCCCGGTCCAGGGCGTGGTCTACGTCCGCAACGCCCAGAGCGTCGGCGTCCGCACCCCCGACGCCCTCTACCGGTTCGTCCAGGGCATGGGCGGCAGCCTGCTCGCCATGCACCTGCTGTTCGGCGACCCCGCGGGGCAGGCTCCGGCCTGGCGGGCCTGGCTGGAGGATCTGCGGGCATGACGTCCGGATGAACGTGGTGGCGCTGTCCGACACCCACGCGCCCCGGCGGTGGCGCGCCTGCCCGCCCCGGGTGGCCGAGCACCTGCGCGGGGCCGACGTCATCCTGCACGCCGGGGACGTCTGCGTGCGCTCGGTGCTCGACGAGCTGGCCGCCTACGCCCCGGTGCACGTGGTGAAGGGCAACAACGACGGCCCCGACGTGGTGGCGCCCGAGACGCTGGAGCTGACCCTGGAGGGCCTGCGGATCGGGATGATCCACGACAGCGGGCCCGCCAAGGGCCGCCTGGCCCGGCTGCGCCGCCGCTTCCCCGAGGCCGCCCTGGTGGTCTTCGGCCACTCGCACATCCCGCTCGACGAGTCGGGCGAGGGGCTGCGCATCTTCAACCCGGGCTCCCCCACCGACCGCCGTCGCCAGCCGCACGGCACGATCGGGCTGCTGACCGTCGAGGACGGCGTCCTGACCCGCGCGGAGATCGTGCCCGTCAGCTGAGCGGCTCGACGGTGACCGGCTCGACGGTGACCGGCACGCCGTTGAGCGCCGCCGTGCCGGTGAGCTCGTCCAGGAGGCAGGGGTCGGTGAGGTCGTTGGCGCTGGCGCCCCCCAGCGTGGCCGCGACCGACAGCAGCACGCCCGGCCGGTCGTGGCCGTAGCCGTGGGGCAGGCTGACCACGCCGGGCATGACGTCCTCGCTCGCGCTGACCTCCACCGTCACCTCGCCGCTGCGGGAGCGCACCCGGACCGGCGCGCCGTCGGTGAGCCCGCGGGCGCGCAGGTCGCCGGGGTGCATGAGCAGGTGGTGCCGGGGGCGGCCCTTGGCCAGCCGGGCGGAGTTGTGCAGCCAGGAGTTGTCGTCGCGCAGGTGCCGGCGGCCGATCAGCAGCAGCCCGGCGGGGGCGGGGGCCAGCAGCTCGGCGCGGGCGCGGGCGAGCCCGTCGAGCAGGACGGGCGGCGCGGCCTGGACGCGGCGGCCCGGCGTGCGCAGCCGGCCCGGCAGGCTCGGCTTGAGCGGGCCCAGGTCCAGCCCGTGCGGGTGGCGGCGCAACCGCGCCACGCTCAGCCGGTACGGCCCCGCCCGCAGCCCGAGGTCCACGATCCGCTCCGGCGAGAGCCGCAGCATGAGCCGGTCGGACAGCGACCCGGCCCGGACCAGGCGGCGGTACCGACGGGCCAGCTCGCGCAGGATCTCCCAGTCGTGCCGGGCGCCGGGCGTCCTGGGCAGCACGGCCGGGGTGTAGCGGGCGTGGTCGCGGACCGCGACCAGGTTGAAGACGAGGTCGTAGTGGTCGCGTTCGAGCAGGTCGGTGGGCGGCAGGATGACGTCGGCGTGCCGGGTGGTCTCGTTGACGTAGAAGTCGAGGCTGACCATGAAGTCGAGCCCGGAAAGGGCCCGCGACAGCTCGTGCCCGCCGGGGGCCGAGCGCACCGGGTTGCCGGCGATGGTCGCCAGCGCCCGCACCTGCCCTGCGCCGGGCGTGCGGATCTCCTCGGCGAGCGCCGCGGCGGGCAGCTCGCCGCCGAACTCCGGCAGGCCGCGCACCCGGCTGCGCCACCTGCCCTCGTGGCCGGGGTCGATCAGGCGGTTGCGCACCGGGTCGACGGCCGGTCTGCTCATCAGCGTGCCGCCGGGCCGGTCGAGGTTGCCGGTGACCAGGTTCAACAGCTGGATCCCCCACTGGCACAGGGTGCCGAACCGCTGGGTGGACACGCCGATCCGGCCGTAGGCGGCGGCGCTGGGGGCGGCGGCGAACTCGGCCGCGACCCGGGTGATCACCTCGGCCGGCACGCCGGTGACGGCCGCGGCCCGCTCCGGCGTGAACGCCTCCAGCGCCGGGGCCAGCCGGTCGAGCCCGTCCACGTAGGGCGCGGGACGGGCGGCGCCGCCGCCGACGATCAGGCCGACCATGGCCAGGATCAGCGCGGCGTCGGTGCCGGGACGGACGAAGTGGTGCTCGTCGGCGAGGCGGGCGGTCTCCGTGCGGCGCGGGTCGAACAGGACCATCCGGCCGCCGCGGGCGCGCAGGTCGCGGATGCGCCGGACGACGCCGGGCGCGCTCATCACGCTGCCGTTGGAGACGGCCGGGTTGGCGCCGAAGGCCAGGAAGTAGGCCGTGCGGTCGATGTCGGGCACGGGGAGCAGCCACTGGCTGCCGTACAGGTGGCGGGCGACGTACTGGTGCGGGAGCTGGTCGAGGGAGGCGGCGGAGTAGCGGTTGCGGGTGCCCAGCAGGCGGGCGAACGGCGGCGCGTGCGTCAGCGCGCCCAGGCTGTGGACCACCGGGTTGCCGAGGTAGACGGCCACGGCGTCGGGGCCGTGCACGATGCGCGTCCCGGCCAGCCGGGCGGCGACCAGGTCGAACGCGTCCGCCCAGGGGACCTCGCGCCAGCCGTCCGGGGTGCGGACCACGGGACGGCGCAGCCGGTCGGGGTCCTCGCGCACGTCCTGCAGGGCCACCGCCTTGGGGCACAGGTGCCCGGCCGACAGCGGGTCGTCCTCGTCGCCGCGGATGCCGGTGATCCGGTCGCCGTCCAGGTCGACGCGCAGGCCGCACATGGCCTCGCACAGGTTGCAGGTCGCGAGCCGGGTCACCATGTGACCAGGCTATGAGCGGACGCGCCCGTCCCCGAGCCGCCACCCCGGCGACCGTCCGACCAGGTCGGCGCGGTGTGCGCGGCTCGGGGGCCGGTCAGGCGCCGCGGTCGCGGGTCAGGGCGCCGCCCGCCATCGGCGGCAGGGGCCGGTCGTGCAGCCACGCGGTCAGCAGCGCGCCGGCCGGGACGTGCCGCTCGGCGTGCGCGGCGAACTCCCGCGTGGTGACGCTGCCGTACCGGCGGCTGTCGGCCCAGGAGCGCAGGAGCGTGAAGAACGCCTGGTCGCCGGCCGCCCGGCGGAGGGCGTGCAGGGTCAGCGCGCCGCGCTTGTAGACGCGGTCGTCGAACAGCGCGGCCGGGCCGGGGTCGGCCAGCACGAAGTCCTGCGGCAGGGCGGCGAGCCTGCGGTGCCAGCGCAGCGCGTGCTCGTCCGCGGGCGGGCCGCCCGAGCGCTCCGACCACAACCACTCCGCGTACGTGGCGAACCCCTCCTGCAGCCAGATGTCGGCCCACCCCGCCACGGTGAGGCTGTTGCCGAACCACTGGTGGGCCAGCTCGTGCGCGACCAGCCGCTCGCAGCCGCGCGCGCCGTCCACATGGTTCCTGCCGAAGATCGACATGCCCTGCGCCTCGACCGGGATGTCCAGGTCGTCGTCGGCCACGACGACGGTGTAGCCGCTGAACGGGTAGGGCCCGAACAGCTCGCCGAACAGCGCCATCATCTCGCCCTGGCGGCCGAAGTCGTGCCGGGCGCGGGCGGCCAGCCGCGCGGGGTGGGCCAGGCGCGTGCCGCCCGCCTCCGAGAGCTGGTAGCGCCCGATCTGCACGCTGGCCAGGTACGTCGCCATCGGCTCGGCCTGCTCGTAGACCCACGTCGTGGTCCCGGACGCCCGCCGCCTGGCGGTGAGCACGCCGTTGGCGATCACCTGGTACGCCGGCGCCGTCGTCACCGAGATCCGGTAGGGGGCCTTGTCGTCCGGCCGGTCGTTGCACGGGAACCAGGAGGGCGCGCCGATCGGCTGACCGGCCACCAGCGCGCCGTCGGTCAGCTCCTCCCAGCCGAGGCCGCCCCACGGGCTGCGCACCGGGACGGGCGTGCCCGCGTACCGCACCTCGACGACGGCCCGCTCCCCGGCGGCCAGCGGGCCGGGCAGGGTGAGGCGCAGCTTGCCCTGGCCGTGCGTGTGGCGGACGGCCCGGCCGGCCACCGTGACGCCCTGGACGCGGAAGTGGCCGAGGTCGAGGCCGAGATCGGCGAGCGGCTCGGCGGCGCGGACCGTCAGGCGGGCGGTGCCGTCGAGCCGGTTGGCCGCGAGCCGGTAGTGCAGCGCCAGGTCGTAGTGCTCGACCGCGTACCGGTGGTCGCCGTGCCCCGGGAAGTACGCCGTCATCGCCACGCCGAGACGGGGTTGCCGAACCACCGGCTGCCGCCGGGCAGCGCCTCGCCGCGCATGACCAGGGACGCCGGCCCGACCGTCGTGCCCGCGCCCACCCGCGCGGCGGGCAGGACGACGCCGTGCGGGCCGAGCGTCGCGCCGGCCTCCAGCGTCACCGTGTCGATGCTCATGACCCGGTCGTGGAACAGGTGCGTCTGGAGCACGCATCCCCTGTTGACGCACGCGCCGTCGCCGAGCGTCACCAGATCCGCCTCCGGCAGCCAGTATGTCTCGCAGGTGACCCCACGTCCGATGCGTGCCCCGAGGGAGCGCAGCCACACGTTCAGCGGGGCGGTCCCCAGCCACGGCTGGGCGAACCAGGGCGCGGCCAGCACCTCGACGAAGTTGTCCGCCAGCTCGTTGCGCCACACGAACGAGCTCCACAGCGGCCTGTTCCCGGCCTTGATCCGGCCGACCAGCGCCCATTTGGCGGCCGTCGCGACCGCCGCGGCGAGCACCCCGGCGGCCAGCACCACCAGCCCGCCCAGCGCGGCGGCCACGGCGAAGCCGTGACCGGCGGCCAGCCACTCGAACGCGGCGACGGCCAGCACGGCCAGCGCTACCACGCCCATCGCGGGCACCACCCGGCACACCTCGACCAGCGCCCGCGCCGCCCGGTACCGCGCGGGCGGGTCGTAGGTCCTGCTGCGGTCGGCCTCCTCGGCCGTGCGGCGCAGCTCCATGGGCGGCATGCCCACGTACGAGGAGCCCGACTTGGCCTTCTTGGGCGTCGCCGACAGCACGCCGACCAGGCCGTCCTTGGGCACCTTGCGGCCGGGGGCGGTCATCCCGGAGTTGCCGAGGAAGGCGCGCTTGCCGATCCGCGCCGAGGCCAGGCGCATCCAGCCGCCGTCCAGCTCGTACGGGGCCACCATGGTGTCGTCGGCCAGGAAGGCGCCGTCGCCGACGGAGGTCATCGTGGGCAGAGCGAGCACCGTGGACAGCTCGGCGCCGCGGCCCACCTTCATGCCGAGCGCCCGCAGCCAGACGGGCGTCAGGACACTGGCGTACAGCGGGAACAGCCACACCCGGGCCGAGGCCATCAGCCGGCCGGTCACCCACGCCTGCCAGGCCGGACGGCTGTGCACCGGATGGTGACCGGGGTGCAGCCCCAGGCCGAGCAGCCGCACGCCGGCCAGCGTGACCAGCGCGAAGGCGGCCATCCCGGCGACCGTGGCCAACGGCACGGCGGGCAGGGCGGCGGCCAGCGCGCCGCCGAGCGTCGGCTCGTCCCCGGCGAAGGCGGCCAGGACGGCGAGCGCGACACCGGCCGCGGCCACCGGGAGCAGGCTGAGCACGACCGCGCTCACCCCGTACAGCGCGACCCACGGGCGGGAGCGGGCGGCGCGCTCCGCCGGCCGGGAACGGCGCGGCTTGCCCTGGCGGAAGGCCGGGACGCCGGCCCAGCGCTCGCCCGACGGGACCGTCCCGGCCACCGCGGAGCCGGGGGCGACCCGCGCGTTCTTGCCGACGCGCGCGCCGGGCAGCAGGGTCGAGCGGGAGCCGACGGTGGCGCCCGCGCCGATGCGGATCTCGCCGACGTGCAGCACGCCGCCGTCGTACCAGTGGCCGGACAGGTCGACCTCCTGCTCGACGGCGGCGCCCCGGCCCAGCTTGAGCAGGCCGGTGATCGGCGGGGGCGAGTGCAGGTCGGCGTCCGGGCCGACGGTGGCGCCGAGCAGCCGGGCGTACCAGGCCATCCACGGCGCGCCGGCCAGGTCGGGCACGCCGAGCCGTTCGGCGAACCGCTCGGCGAACCACAACCGCAGGTGCACCCCGCCGCCGCGCGGGTGGGCGCCGGGGCGCACGCCGCGCAGCAGCAGCCGGGCGACCGCCGCCGACAGGCCCATGCGTCCCATGGGGGTGACGAACGCCAGCGCGCCGAGCGTCACCCACCACCACGACAGCCGCGGCGCCCACGGCGGGGCGAGCACGTTGCCGAGCGCGGCCAGCGGCACGACCCAGCGCAGCGCGCCCACGGTGAGCAGCGGGATCATCAGCGCGGTCTGCGCCAGCGCGGCGCGTCCCGGCATGGGGGCGGCCGCGGCGTGCGCGGGGGCCTGCGTCCCGCCCCTGGCGGCCAGCAGCTCGGCCAGGCCGGCGAGGGTCGGGTGGGCGTAGACGTCGCCGACGGCCACGTCGGGGTGGGTGGCCCGGAGCACGGAGACCAGGCGGGCGGCGGCCAGGCTGGTGCCGCCGTCGGCGAAGAAGTCCGACCCGGGCCCTTCCGGGCGCACGCCGAGGATCTCGGTCCACTGCTCGGCCAGCAGCGCCTCGGCCGGGGTCAGGCCGGTGTCGGTGGCGGCCGGGCCGTCCAGCGGCCATGGGAGCGCGTCCCGGTCGATCTTGCCGGAGGTCCTGGTGGGCAGGGCGTCCACGGGGGCCAGGCGGGGCACGAGCGCGGCGGGCAGCGAGCCGGCCAGCAGCTCGCGGGCCCGTCCGGCGTCGAAGCCGGGCCCGGTGACGACGTAGCCGACGAGCACCTGGTGGCCGCCGCCCGCGGTGCGGACGGCCACGGCCGCGCCGGTGACGCCGGGCAGCGCGTTCAGCGCGGCGTCCACCTCGCCGAGCTCGATCCGGCGTCCGCCCAGTTTCACCTGGTCGTCGGCGCGGCCGGCGAAGACGAGGCCCTCGGGCTCGGCGCGGACGAGGTCGCCGCTGCGATAGGCGCGCTCCCAGCCCAGGGACGGCAGCGGCGCGTACTTCTCGGCGTCCTTGGCCGGGTCGAGGTAGCGGGCCAGGCCCACGCCGCCGATGATCAGCTCGCCGGTCTCGCCCATGGCGACCGGCTCGCCCGCGCCGTCCACGACCGCCAGGTCCCAGCCGTCCAGGGGCAGGCCGATGCGTACGGGCCCCTCCCCCGTCAGGCGGGCGGCCGAGGCCACCACGGTCGCCTCGGTGGGCCCGTAGGTGTTCCACACCTCGCGGCCGGGCACGGCCAGCCGTTCGGCGAGCTCGGGCGGGCAGGCCTCGCCGCCGAAGATGAGCAGCCGGATGCCGTCGAGGTGCGCGGCGGGCCAGAGCGCGGCCAGCGTCGGCACGGTCGAGACGGCGGTGACGCCCTGCCCGGCCAGCCAGGGGGCCAGGTCCATGCCGGTGCGCACGAGGGCTCTGGGCGCGGGCACCAGGCAGGCGCCGTGCCGCCAGGCCAGCCACATCTCCTCGCAGGAGGCGTCGAAGGCCACCGACAGCCCGGCCAGCACCCGGTCACCCGGGCCGAGCGGCCGGTCCTGCAGGAAGAGCCCGGCCTCGGCGTCGGCGAACGCGGCGGCCGAGCGGTGCGTCACCGCCACGCCCTTGGGCCTGCCGGTGGAGCCGGAGGTGAAGATGATCCAGGCGTCGTCGTCCGGGGTGGGCCGCTCGGGCGTGGCCGCCTGGCGGGCCCGCGTGACCGGGCCGCCGTCGAGCACGGCGTCCACGGCGGCCTCGGCGAAGACGAGTTCGGCGCGTTCGTCCGGGTCGTCGGCGTCCACGGGGACGTACGCGGCGCCGGCCGCGAGCACGGCGAGGATGGAGACGTACAGCTCGGCGGTGCCGGAGGCGATGCGCACACCCACCCGGGAACCGCGCCCGACGCCGGCCGCGGCCAGCTCGGCGGCGACCCGGTCGACCTCGGCGCGCAGCGACCGGTAGTCCAGGCACACGGCGCCGTCGTCCAGCGCGGGCGCGTCGGGGTGGCGGCGGGTGGTCTCGTCGAGGATGTCGATCAGCGTGCGGGGCGGCGCGGCCAGCATGCCCGCCGGGTAGACCGCCGACGCGGTCCTGAGTCGTAAGTCTGCCGAGTCGGTGCGCAAACGCTGCTCCTTCGGTCGGGCGGTCGGCCCCGGCCCGTCAAGGCCGCGGGCTGCCACTGTCGTGGCGTTCGCGCCACCTCCGTTCGCAACGGTCGCCGATTCGCCAACTATTCCATGGTGTGACGGAGATCGCCGTGCCCGGCGGGGGCCGGGCGGGTCAGCGGAGCCAGGCGTCGACGGCGGCCAGCAGGTCCGCCTTGAGGGCGTCCGGGGCGAAGGAGGCCCTGATCGAGGCGCGGGCCAGCTCGGCCAGGACGTCGTCGCCGTACCCGAAGACCTCGCGCAGCCGCAGGTACTCCTCGGCCAGCGCCGTCTCGCCGTCGGTGTTGACCGTGACCGTGAGCCCCGCCTCGCGCAGGCGCGGCAGCGGGTGCTCGGCCAGCGACGGCACCAGCCCTAGCAGGACGTTCGACGTGGGGCAGACCTCCAGCGGGACGTCGCGCTCGCGCACCTCGGCCACCAGCGCCGGGTCGTCCAGCACCCGGATGCCGTGGCCGAGCCGCTCGGTGCGGCCCAGGTCCAGCGCCTCGCGGATGCTCGCCGGCCCGGCCGCCTCGCCCGCGTGGTGCACCAGGTGCAGGCCCGCGTCCCCGGCCGCGGCGAACACCTCGGCGAAGGGGGCCAGCGGATGGGCCTCGTCGCCCGCGAGCCCGAGGCCGATCACCTCGTCGTAGCGGGTGGCCAGCTCGTACGTCCGCCACAGCCGCTCCAGGGGCCGCCGCCTGGAGTGGTCGAGCAGCACCCGGGCCTCGACGCCGTACCGCCTGCCCTCGGCCAGGCCGTCGAGCACCGCCTCCAGCGGCATCTCCGGGGCGCCCAGCCGTTCCCCGTGGGCGGCGGCGGTGAAGGTGACCTCGACGTAGCGGGTGCCCTGGGCGGCCTCGTCCTCGCAGAACTCCAGGGCGACGCGCCGGAAGTGCTCGGGGGTGCGCAGCAGGCCGCGCACCTTGGCCCGCTGGTCGGCGAACTCGCGGAAATCGGCGAACGGGCCCTCGGGCTCGGGCGGGCCGCCCAGCTCGCGCACGGTCGCGGGCCGTACGGTGCTCTCCAGGTGGACGTGCAGGTGGGCCTTGGGCAGCAGGCGGAGGTCTCTCACTCTCCGGGAGGTTATCGCCGGGTGATGCGGATTTTCGACTGTTTATGTGGGCCCTGCTCCCAGTCGTCCATGAACGTCGCTTTCAGCCCGTGCTTGCGGGCCAGTTCGACCAGCGTCTCGGTGCGGTAGTAGAAGTCCTCGCGCAGGACGTGGTGCTCCTCGCCCTCGGTCCGGTCGAAGGTGAAGTCGAACCAGCCGTCCGGCTTCATGACCCGGCCCACGTTGGCGAAGCACTCCTCGATGACCTCGATCGGCGAGTGCGAGAAGACGCTGTGGGCGTGGACGACGTCGAAGTACTCGTCCGGCAGGAACGCCAGCCGCAGGTCGCGCACCGGCGCCAGGTACGGCAGCTTGTCCTGTAGGGCGTGCTTCTCGACCGTGTCCTGGGCGGCCAGCAGGATGTCGGGCGAGATGTCGATGCCGTAGTAGTTTCCGGTGAACAGGTAGCCGATGAACAGGCGGCCGGCGCGCAGGTTCCCGCAGCCGATCTCCAGCATCCGGCAGTCGGGCTTGAGCCCGTGCTCCACCAGGTAGTCGAACTGCATGCGTCCCAGGGCGAGCCAGCGCCGGTGCCGGTGCGACCCCACGGCGCCCTCGGGGTCGCGGGCCGTGTCGGACCTCATGACGGCGCGGTAGTAGGTGACGTGGTCGTGGGTGCGGAGCCGGAACCAGGTGTCGCGGGCCAGCCGGCGCAGGTGGGGGGCGATCCTGTGGGGGTGCCGGAACGCGTAGGCGGCCTGGTGGACGAGGCTCGTACGGGAGCGTTTCACGTTGGGCAGAGTAGGTCCGGCCCACCCGGCCCGCGCCGGGCTCCACACACTCCAGAGCGCCCTTTTACCCGCCCTTTCCCACCCCTGGACCGCTCTTCCCCGTGGGTGACGGGCGCGTCGCCGTGCCTCGCGGCACGCGGGTGCTCGGGTGGCCGTCGCCGGGGTGGACGGAGGTCGTGCCTGTCGCTGGTCGCGCCGGCGTCGCGGCGGCTGGTTCGGTCGACAAGGCGGTGACGCTCCACGTCCACACGGCGAGCCCCGCTCGGCGTGTCGCGTGCTGCGTTCCCGGGCGGTCAGCTCAGGTAGTCGCGCAGCGCCATGGCCCGGGAGGGGTGACGCAGCTTGGACATGGTCTTGGCCTCGATCTGCCGGATGCGCTCACGGGTGACGCCGTAGACGCGGCCGATCTCGTCGAGGGTGCGCGGCTTGCCGTCGGCCAGACCGTAGCGCATCGTGATCACACCCGCCTCGCGCTCGGAGAGCTGGTCGAGCAGGCTGTGCAACTGCTGCTGCAGCAGCGTGAACGAGACCGCGTCGGCCGGGGAGACGGCCTCGGTGTCCTCGATCAGGTCGCCGAACTCGCTGTCGCCCTCCTCGCCGAGCGGCGTGCTCAGCGAGATCGGCTCCCGGCCGTAGCCCTGCACTTCCGACACCCGCTCGACGTCGAGATCGGTCTCGGCGGCGATCTCCTCGGGGGTGGGCTCGCGGCCCAGGTCGGACTGGAGGCGGCGCTGCACGCGGGCCACCTTGTTGATCAGCTCGACCATGTGCACGGGGATTCGGATCGTCCGGGCCTGGTCGGCCATGGCACGGGTGATGGCCTGCTTGATCCACCAGGTGGCGTAGGTGGAGAACTTGTAGCCGAGCCGGTAGTCGAACTTCTCGATCGTCCGGATCAGGCCGAGGTTGCCCTCCTGGATCAGGTCGAGGAAGAGCATGCCGCGGCCGGTGTAACGCTTGGCGATGGAGACGACGAGCCGGAGGTTGGCCTCCAGCATGCGGCGCTTGGCACGAAGGCCGTCGTCGGCGATCCACTCCAGGTCGGCACGCAGCTCGGAGGGCAGGCCGGGCTCGCTGTCGAGCCGTTCCCTGGCGAACAGGCCGGCCTCTATGCGCTTGGCCAGCTCGATCTCCTGCTCGGCGGTGAGCAGCGGGACGCGCCCGATCTCCTTCAGATAGGTCTTGACCGAGTCGGCGCCGACGGCCGTGCCACCGTCGGCGATGGTGTCGTCCAGTTCGAGAACCTCTGCTGCTTGGGACAAAATTCTCTCCTCGCTCGCGTTGGGTGGACGCTCAGTGACTGAGCCGGCCTGCGGGCAGGGCCGGCGGGAAACGTAGCGGGCCGATAGGCGTCGGAACCTTCAGGGCATGAGGGAACGGAAGAAGCGGGGCCTGGCAGGGCCGTCTCTGACCAGGCTACCCAACACTTCCTCGAACGTGGCTTCGACGAACACCCGATCATCGCTTCCCCGCCGGCGCCATCCACCCCCTGACCAGCCCCCCAACCCCGTCCCCTCGCCACCACCCCCGCCGACCGACGGCACTCCAGAAGACGCCCGCCCCCTCGTCCCTGTTTCATGGCGACGGCCCCAACAGACAACCAACCTGAACCAAACAGGCCCCTTTTAGCTTGACGGCATGCAATCGCGAAAGCGCTTGGCGGGCCGTTTCACCGCCTTGGCTTGCGCAGGCGAGACAACGAGGAGATCTCATGCTGAGAAAGTTCGTCCCGGCCGCTGTCACTGCCGTCGCTCTGGCCGGGCTGGCGCTCGCGTCACCCGCGAGCGCAGAAACCCTTTCCTCTTACAAGGCATACGGCTGCGCGTCCGGAGACTTCTGCGTGTATTCGACAGAGGTCATCTCCGAAGCGACGAAAATCAGCATCGGCCGGGGCGAGAACTGGGGGCCGGTCAGCGTGGCCAGCAGCCCCTACAAGAACGTCCGATCCTTCTTCAACAACGGCATGATCGACACCTATGACCACGTCTGGGTCTCGTACTACTACGGGGACGGCACCAAGGCGAGCAAGTGCATTCACCGCGCCGAGGACGGCGACCTCGCGGCGGGACACGAGTGGCCCGATCGCCGAACCCCCGTGACCGTCGTCCAGATCCAGTGGAAGAAGGAGAACTGCGCCGATTAGTGCGCACCGCCGATGATCCGGCGGACCGATTTCCCGGGCTGTGCGTCCGGGATCGGGTGACTCCGGCATCCACTTGGCAGCGCCGAGAACCCCCGCCCCTTGAACCTGCGATTGAGGGGCGGGGGTTCCGGGGCGGGGCATGCGCGGCGAGATGCACCATGGCCGGACGGACCGGCCGCCCGCCTTTGACCAGCCTCGTCAAGACGGTATGACTTACCGGCTCGGCAACCCCCATAATCAGCTCAGTGGAAATCGGGGTGCTCGGGGCAGTAACGGTCGACGGCGCGACAATTCCGGCAGGCAAGCAACTGACCCTCTTGGCGATGCTGGTGTGCCACGCCAACCGGCCGGTGTCGGGCGACGTCCTGGCGCAGGCGGCATGGCCGTCCGCGGCGCCTTCGCCCAGCACCTTCCGCTGGCACCTGCACCGGCTGCGCGCCACGGTCGGAGACAGGCTGGTGCGCCGCGGCGACGGCCACATGCTGCGCGTCGCCGACGATGAGCTGGACGCGCTCCGGTTCACGCGATGGGTCCAGCGCGCCGCCGCCGAGCCGGCCGAGCGCGCCTTGGCCCTCCTGGATCAGGCCCTGGCCCTGTGGCGAGGCGCGCCGTACAGCGGGCTGGACGATCTGGAGGACATCAGGGTCGAGGCCGCCGCGCTGCAGGAGACGCGGCTGGGGGCGATCGAGGCACGTGCGAAGGCTCTGATGTCGTTGGGGCGTTTCGCCGAATGCGCCAGTGACATGGCCACCGCGGTGGCCGGACAACCGCTGCGCGAATCGTTCGTGGAGCTGTGGCTGCGTGCCCTGGCCGCCGCCGGGCGTCCCGCTGAGGCGCTCCGGCTGTACGGGCGGACCCGCGCCAAGCTGGTGGACGAACTCGGCGTCGAGCCGAGTGGCCCGCTGCGTCGCCTCCACGAGGAACTGCTCCGCCACGAGCCGGCCCCCCGGCTGCTGCCCCCCGACGTGTACGCCTTCACCGGCCGTACGCAGGAGCTGGGCGTGCTGGATCGGCTCCTGCACGGCCCGGCGGACGTGGCCGTCATCAGCGGAGTGGGCGGCGTCGGCAAATCCGGGTTGGCGCTGCGCTGGGCCCATCGTTCCCGCGACCATTTCCCTGATGGGCAGCTCTATGCCGACCTCGGGCAGCACACCGCGGCCGACGTGTTGCCCCGCTTCCTGGCCGTACTCGGGGTCATCCTCGTCCCCGAGGACCACGACGCCCGCATCGCGCTGTACCGCCAGGTCCTGGCCGAGCGGCGGATGCTCATCGTCCTCGACAACGCCTCCGGGTCCGTGGACGTGGAGCCGCTGCTGCCCGGGGCGGCGGGCTGCGTGACGGTGGTCACCGGGCGTAGCAGGTTCGAGAGGCTGGTCACCGCCTGCGGGGCATCGCTGATCCAACTCGACGTGCTGCCTCCCGCCGACGCCGCGCTGCTGCTGAGCCGTATCGCCCGCATCGAGCCGGGCCACGCCGTCCCGCTGGTCGAGCTGTGCGCCAGGCTGCCGCTCGCCCTTCGCGTGGCCGGCGCCCGGCTGGTGACCCGGCCTGGCTGGACCCCGGAGACCTTGGCCGCCAGGCTCACCGAGGAGCGGCGGCTGGATGAGCTGCGTGCGGGAGAGCTGGACGTGCGCGCCAGTCTGGAGGCCGGCTATCAGGAGCTGCCCGACGCCGAGCGGGTCCTGTTCGAGCGGCTCGGTCTGCTGCCGGTGCCCACCTTCACCGCCTGGATGGCCGCCGCCCTGCTGATGGTGCCTGTCAGCACAGGCGGCGACCTGCTGGAACGGCTGGCCGAACGGCAACTGCTCCAGCCTGAGGGCTTGGACATCGCCGGCCAGGAGCGCTATCGCTTCCACGATCTGATCCGGCTGCTGGCCCGCGAGCGCGCCGGTACCGGGCCGGCGCAGGACAGTGTTCGTGACCGCTTCCTGTCATGCCTGCTGGCGCTGGTCAAGGACGCCTGTGAGGGTGAATACGCGGGCGGGTTCCGGCTGCTGGACAGCGGCGCCCCGCATTGGCGGCCGCGGGGTCGGGTGCTGCCCGACGAGCCGATGAGGTGGATGGCGGCCGAGCTTGAGACCCTGCTCGCCGGCATCCATCACGCCGCCGAACTCGGACACGCCGCCATGTGCTGGGACCTGGCGCTGGCCGGCGTTCGCCTGTTCGAGATCCACGGCCAGTTCGTGGACTGGGAGCAGACCTCCCGGCTGGCCTTACGGGTCTGCCGCGACCATGACGAATCGCGGGGCGCGGGGGCGATGCTCGCCTCGCTGTCCGCGGTCGAGGGGTTCCAGTACCGGCGCGAGAAGTCTCTCGCCCTGGCCGAGGAGGCGCTGCCGTTGCTGGACGAGAGCTCCGTCAAGGCGCTGACACTGGCCAACCTCAGCGCCGCCGAGCTGAGGCTGGGGGACGCGGAGTCCGCTCTGGCGCACCTCACCCAAGCCGTGTCCATCGCCGCCAGGCTGGGTGACACCCTCAGCGAGGCCATTCTGCTCGCGCGCCTGGCCCTCCTCCAAGGGGGCGACCCACGCCCGATGCTGGACAAGGCCATGAAGCTCGCGGCGGGCAACACGCGCGTCTCCTCGCTGATCGCGATGTCCGACCTGCTCGCTTCGGTGAGAGCCGGTCGCCACGCCTATGCGGAGACGCTGTCGATCAGGATCCTCGATGACGTCCGCCGCTATGGCGATCGGGTGATGGAACGCGAGGCACTGTGCCTGCGCGCCGACAGCCTCATCGCTCTGGAGCGCCCGGCCGAAGCGGCCGCCTGCCTGCGTCGCGCCCACGAGTTGGCCGTGATCCAGAACGTGCCGCTGGAGGTCCGGCGGATCACGGCCGTCCTCGAGACCCGGTGCCTGCCCACGGCCGAGAGCCCGGCCAGGCACGCACCCCGGATGTGACGGCCGGGGCCGCACCCCCGGTTGCGTCGTCCGACGCGGCCTGTCCGGCTCGGTCACGCGCTTCGCCGCCTGATGGCGGGTGCACCGGCACCGGTCCGCCGGTTGTCCCGGTGCACCAGGGGCATTGGATCATGCCGCCGCCGTCTCCTTCGCTGGAGACCTGGCTGAAGTGGATGTAGCGGTCCGGCTGGCCCTGGCCGCCACGCCAGGTGTACCAGCGGTTGTCCCCGCCGCTGTAGTCTCCACGAACCCAGCAGCGCGGGTAGATCTGCGTCCCCACATAGCAGGTGAAGAGGAAGTTGGGCTGTCCGAGCCGGGGAGAGCTGCGGACGTTGCCGTCGTAGGATTGCCTCTCGCGGCTCGATGAGGAGGCACGCCCCGGTAGGCGTGTCAGGGCTCAGTCTTGGTGGCGGGTGGATTGTCTGGAACCCGGTTTCACCGGCCCGGACAAACGTCGTCCGCGGAGTGGTCGCAGCAGTTCATGACGCCGGGCTCAGCAGCCAGGATGCCGGCCGGGTCCGGGGACCCCACGGTCACGGTTCAGCTTGACAGTTGATCTCGTAGGCACAAGATTGTTGCGCCCTCCCACCATCTCCAGAGGAATGTGATGAAGCGGACCGTCATGGGTGTCATCCTGATCGCGGGCCTGGTACAGCTCGTCGCCGTCCCCGCCCAGGCGGTGTCCGGGAACGACCCGGTAGAAGCGCTCCGAGCCACATTGACCCGCGGTAAGAGCGTGAACATCGTGTCCACCGCGAAGGTGGACCACGGTCGCGGCGGGTCCTACACCCTGGCCCTGGACGGCACGGTCGGGTTCGGGCCCCAAGGTGAGATCGCCTCTGACACGTCCCAGCGCGTGCGGTACAGCAAGACGGTGATGAGCGGTCTGAAGAAACTCGGCATGGCCGAGGACGCCGCCGCTGAAGAACTGCCCCTGAGGGTGATCTCGTCAGGCCACGACGACTACGTCTCCGGCCCCCGATTCGCCGACGTACTGCCGCAGGGCACGAGCTGGGTGCGCTATCCGTACACCGATCTGCCGGCCAGCAACCCGCTGCTGGAGGTTCTGGAACCCGCCACGCTCAAGACGCTGCTGGCCCACCGCACGTCGTGGCGCGGCGGAGTGGTGAAGGGCATGATCAAGGCCGACAAGCTGGTCAAGGTGTCGCGTTCTTTCGCCTCGCGCTTTCGCGGCTACTCCTGGAGCGAGCCCGTCAGCACCATCTCCTACACCATCCGCCTGAGCACGGCTGGACTGGTGGAGCGAGTCACGGCCAAGGGGGTCATGCACCACTGGAGGGGGTCCGTGTTCCGGCTCACGGCGGACACCCGCTACTCCACCTGGGGACGGCAGGTCACCGTTGCGCTGCCTCTGGAGAGCGAGGTGCTCGATCAGGAGCAACTTGAGGGCAAGGTGCCCTACGGGGTGCCTGGTGCCTGGAACTAGCTGCTCGGCGCTGTTGCGACACCGTGATCACGTGCGGTATTGATCACGGATGTCCTTGATACGGGTGATCACGGCCGCGGCCGAGCTGCTCGACAAGACCTCGCGCATGCGTCCGGGCCGGTCGTGGGACGATCCCGCGCTGGAGCAGGCGCTGCGCCAGGTGCGGGCCGGACGGCTGGAGCCGGGCCTGGAGCTGGTCCGCCAGGCGCGCGACGACCACGAGGTGCGTGCGCTGCGCGTCGAGCAACTGGGGATCGCCGCCCGTGCGCACACCGAGGCGCTGCTCCGGCTGGCCGGTGACGACCCCGACGCGTTGCTCTGGCTCGGCGCCGCCCGGATCCAGCAGGCATGGGCGATCCGCGGCGGCTCCTACGCCGCGTACGTGGGCGACCAGCGTTTCGCCCGCTTCCACGAGGTGCTTGCGGACGCCGCCGTCCCGCTGCGGCAGGCCGCCGAGGCCCGTCCGGACGATCCCGTTCCATGGGAGCGGCTGCAGTGGCACGCGCTCGGCGCGCAGGCCGGCCGGCAGGAGCTCGACCGCCTCTGGGCTGAGCTGACCGCCCGCGCTCCGCACCTGTATCTGGGCCACTACACCCGCGTCCAGGTGCTGTGCGGCAAGTGGTACGGCTCCGACGACGAGGTGCTGGCCTTCGCCCGCCGCGCGGCGGACGCGGCGCCGCCGGGCGACCCGGTGACGGCAACGCTGGCGCTGGCCCACTTCGAAGTCGCGTGGGGCCGGATCGGCGAGTCGGAGCGTACGGCGCGGGAGATCCTCGAAGGCTACTTCGGCGACCCTGAGGTGGCCCGTCCGCTGGTGGCGGCGTCCGACAAGTGGCGCGAGGGCGCCCGGCCGCATCCGCGGGCGCTGGACGCCGCGCACCTGTTCGGCGCGGCGCTCTACCACGGCGGCCACCTCACCGGCGCGCAGCGCCTGCTGGAGGACCTGGGCAGGCGCATGCCGGAGAACCAGCCGTGGGCGGTCGGCAGCCTCCTGCCGGGCCGCCACTACGCCCGCGTGCGCCGGGACCTCGGCCTCGCCTAGCCCGGCCCTGCGCGCCGGACCTCGTCCGCACGCCGGACGTCGGCAGGACGAGCGTGGGTGCGCCATCGGGGGTCGGCTCGCGGCCGATGCGCCGGTTCACGCGCAACCGCCTCGCGTAGTCGTCCAGCATGGACCGCGACCGCGATCACACGTTCTGCGGCAGGTTGCCGAGGACGTCGTCCATCAGGTCGCCCGGCGTCTCGTGCACCGGTTCCGGGTCGGCGCCTGTGGCATCCCATGCGCTCTTGGCACGGTTCGTCCATCCCTCTTGCCGGTAGGCCGTCATCTGCCCGGAGAGAGGAGGCGTTCCAGCGTTCGAGGCAGGGGATACACCCGCTCGGCGGGGAACAGCCGTCGGGCCTTGGCGGCGTGCCCGGTTTGTGTCAGAACCGTGGCCTTGCGGACCTGCGGGGTGAGGTCGGTGAGGCTGACGATCCAGTCGTCGGTAAAGGCGCGGATCAGGTCGCGGCCGATGCCGACCTGGATGCTGTAGTGGTTCAGCGCCGCTCCGCGCAACGAACGTTCCGGGTCCCACTGGACATGGACGACTGCCCGGGCCACGGCCGCCGGATCCGCTGTCGTGAGCACGGCCTGGGACAGAGCCTCCTCCCAGCCCCGCCGGGTCATCCGCACTGCGAGAACACGCTCCTGACCGGCTTTGCGTGCCCAGTTGCTGCGATGCATGAGCCACAGGAACGAGGGCTTGATCCAGGTCATCCTCTGGAACGAGAACGGCGCGACGAAACGGCCCGCGCGCAGCGCCGCGTCGGCTATGGCAGGCGCATATGCCTGGTAGACCACGATCGTGTCAGCGTCGTAGTCTGCGCGAATCTCGTACTGGGGTGCCATGCGCTGCACCCTGCCATCCGGTGCACTCACATCGCGAAGCCTTTTCGCCTCCGGTCGAAGCGACTCGCCGGCCGCTGTCAGCAGGAGGGGCCAGGACCAAGCGATTCGATCCAGGACGGGAAGTCCGCCGCCACGACGTCGAAGCCCGCAGGCTCCAGGTCACCCAGACCGGAGGAGAACACGGCGGAGTCCGGGTCATCGGCGCGCAGGAGGAATCCGCGGCCACCGCTGTCATCGCCGACGAGAAGGAACCCTGGTGCATACCGCGCGACCTCGTAAGTGGCGTTGCGTTCACCGATGTCCCCCGCCGAGTACACCGCGACACCGCACTCCGTGTGCAGGCCGTTCCGAACGCTCCACAATGCCACCAGCGGAGCCGGCAGGCTCGTCGCCGTCTCGGCCCGCGCCCGCAGGACGTCGTCCGGCGTCGCCGCCACCGGCCTCGGTACCGCCTCCGCCACCGCGCATCCCTCCCGACAGACTCCAGCCCCGACAGGATCACCGACGCGCCTGCCCGCAGACCCTACTGATCGGCTGATCGTGGCGAACCGAAGTCGGCGTCCAATCTCGCCTTCCAGCGCTTCTGTTCTTCGAGCCAGTGCACGTAGCGCGGCGAGGCGTTACGCAGGTCGATGCTGAGGGGGTAGGGGTCGTGCTCGTCCAGGAGCAGCATGCGGAGGAATTCGACCATGCCACAGGGGAAGAGGGTGAAGCCCTCGCGGGTATGGCGGCCGCAGACCAGGACGGGCCACCGGTCGGGGTCGGGATCGGTGGTCAGCCAGCACAGGATGTCGGGGCCCGAGGTGATGCCCCAGGCGAGGATGTGGTTCGGGTCGATGTCGAGCCCTTCCTGGCCGCCCAGCATCTCCCAGGTGTCACGGGCGTTCTCCGTCTCCTCCTCGAAGGTCCCGGGATCCCACTGGATGTACTCCTTGGGCAACGGCATGAGGATGCCGACCTCGGCGAACGAGCCGCCGCCGTAGACGGACATGAAGGCCATGTAGTCACGCGGGAACCGCGTGCCCCACCGCGCCTCTGCCGCCGACCAGTCGATCTCCTCGTCCGCGCCGAGATCTGCGGGCAGGATCTCGGTCAGCGCTGCGATCCCTGTCGGGTCTTCCACGGCAATCCCTTCGACGACGTGGCAGGGGAGTCTACGAGGCCACACCGACACAACCGGATCAGTCGCACCAGGAGCTAGCGGCCCGGCCATGCCCCGCGGTCCAACAGGTCGAGGACGAGTGCCGCGATGTTCCAGGCGTCGTCCTCGCCGCGGTGATGGCGTCCCTCCAGCGGCAGTCCGGCGATCTGCAGAGCGTGATCCATGCCGGGTTTCTTGCGCAGTCCGTACGCCGCCGCGAACACGGCCTTGGCGTTGGTGTGGGTGCGTTCCGTCGGGTGGCCGAACGGGTAGGCCACTCCGTCGGCCTGACTCTGTCGAGCGAACTGCCGGCGGTCGTACTCGCCCCAGCTCGCCCAGGGACGCTCCCCCGCGTCGTACTCCTCGGCGAGGATCCGGCATGCCTCGGCGAAGGTGACACCCCGCTCCACCTCGGCCTGCGTCAGGCCGGTCAGTTCCGTGCAGAAGTCACTCACCGCCGATCGGACAGGGCGGACCAGGACGCGGTGCCGGGACACCCGGCGCCGCGCCGACACGTCCACGACGGTGAGGCCGATCTCGATGATCTCGTTGACGGAGCCGGGCGGCGGCTGCCCGTCCCAGCAGGTGGCTTCCACGTCGATGACGTTCAACAGGGCGGATTCGTGACGCATGGGCCGAGGGTAGGGATGCGCCCCCGGCTCCGGCATCTCAATTTCGCACGTTCGTTCTTCGGGCGGGGTGGTCAGTCGGGTGGGGTGTGTTCGAGGGTGTGGGTGGTCGCGTCCGGTTCGGCGAAGGCGAGGAGCGCGAGCCCTTCCTCCTCCAGGACGTCCAGAGGCGTCGGCGCGGCGAAGGGGCTGATGAGGAGCTTGGCCTTCTTGCCGGACCGCTTGATCTGCCAGGTCCCCGCCGCGAACCCGTCCACCAGGTACGTGGCCTTGATCCGCAGGTTCTTGGTCGCGACCAGCGGCCTGAACTCGTCCGCCAGCACCCGCGTACGGTCGGCGTGCCCCAGGACGAGGTTGTCGAAGTCGGGCAGGAAGCGCACCGGCGCTGGCACGTCGCCGCCCGGCCGCGGCGCGCCGGGCAGGTCGAACAGTTCGCGTCCCGTCTCGTCGACGAGCCTGTCCAGCTCCATCCCCTTCATGACGGCCCGCATCCCGCCCAGTCCCGACCAGGTCTGGACGTCGGCGGGGGTGGCCGGGCCGAACGCGGCGAGGTACCGCTCGACCAGGCGTTCCACGCTGGGCGCCGGGTCCAGTTCGACGCCGGGCAGCCCGAAGGCGGACTCGCGCGGGAAGCTCCACCGGTCCTGCGTCGGCACCATGACCAGCGGCGTCATCATGCGCACGGCGTAGCCGAGCACCCGTTCGTCGGCGCCGGGGAACTCCTTCAGCAGCAGGGGCCGCAGCTCGTTGAAGGTGAGCGGCCCGTCGGCGAGCAGCCGGTCGGCGACCGCGGCGACGGCCTCGAAGTCGACGCCCTCGAACCGGCGCGCCGCGGCGGCCAGCATGGGACGCAGCAGCGGGCGGAAGGACGCGTAGTCCTCCGCCGTCACCAGGTGCAGCGTGGCCCGCATCATCGTCGCCCGCACCAGGCCGCCCGCGTGCAGCGAGTCGTGCAGGTCCTCGCGCCGGAAGCCGGCCAGCCGCGTCCACACCCCCAGGTAGGGCGGCCGCGGCTCCTGCGCCTGCAGCCCGGCCAGCCGGTGCACGACGTCGGCCGGGCGGCCCTCGTGCCGGGCGAGAAGGTGCTGCCGGGCCAAGGTGGCGCGGTTGAGGTCTCTGAGGGTGAGCATCTACTTATCATGCCTTTCCCCCTGGAGTTCGTACGTTCCTCCTATCCTGCGCTTTCCGATGGTTTCGCCTACCTTGACGGCGCGGCCGGCACCCAGACGCCGCAGCCGGTGATCGACGCCATCTCCGCCGCCTACCGGGCCGGGCTCGGCAACGTGGGCGGGGCCTTCCCCGCCAGCCGCCGGGCGGACGAGATCGTCGCCGCCTGCCGGGCCGCCGTCGCGGACCTGGTCGGGGGCCGTCCCGACGGCGTGATCCTCGGCCCGAACATGACGACGCTGACGTACCGGCTGGCCAGGGCGCTGACCGGGCCCGGCGACGAGGTGGTGGTCTCCCGGCTGGACCACGACGCGAACGTGCGTCCGTGGACCCAGACGGGCGCCGCCGTCCGCTGGGCCGAGGTGGACGCGGTGACCGGCGAGCTCCCGGTCGACCAGTACGCCGACCTGATCGGGGAGCGGACCAAGGTCGTCGCGGTGACGGCGGCGAGCAACATCCTCGGCACCCGTCCCGACGTGGCCGCCATCGCCGAGCTGGCCCACCGCGCGGGCGCCCTGCTGTACGTGGACGGCGTGCACGCCACCCCGCACGGCCCGGTGGACATGCGGGCGCTGGGCGCCGACTTCTACGCCACCAGCGCCTACAAGTGGTCGGGGCCGCACGTGGGGGCCGTCGTCGCCGACCCGGCGCTGCTGGAGACGGTCCGCCCGGCCAAGTTGCGGCCCTCCCCCGACACCGTGCCGGAGAGGTTCGAGACCGGCACGTCCGCGTTCGCCGACCTGGCCGGGGTCACCGCGGCCGTCGACCACCTGGCCGCCATGGTCCCCGGCACCGGCACCCGCCGCGAGCGCCTGCTCGCCTCGATGGCCGCCGCCGAGGAGCACGAGCTGGAGCTGTTCGCCGCCCTGATCTCCGGCCTGGAGACGATGCCGCACGTCACCCTGCTCGGCAAGCCCGCCAGGCGCACCGCGACCGCCTACTTCACCGTCGCCGGGCACACCCCGCGCCAGGTCGCCGAGCATCTGGCCGGGCTGGGGGTGAACGTCTGGAACGGCCACAACTACGCCTGGGAGCTGACCGGCGCCCTCGGCGTGCGCGACTCGGGCGGCGCCGTCCGCGCGGGCCTGGTCCACTACAACGACCGCTCGGACGTCGACCGCCTCCTGGAGGGAGTGGCCGCCCTCTCCTGACGGGTTCTCGGCCCGTACGGGCAGGGCGTGGGATCCTGAGGGGATGCTGCCCCCGATCGACGTGCTGCGCGAGCAGGTCACCGCGCATCTCGCCGCCTTCGACCGCCGGGAGGTGCCGCCCGTCCCAGGGGTGCGCCGGGCGGCCGTGACGGTGTGCGTGCTGGAGGACGCCGAGCGCGTCCCGTACACGGTGCTGATCCGCAGGGCGGCGCGGGGGCGCAACGCGGGGCAGTGGGCGCTGCCGGGCGGGCGGCTCGACGACGGCGAGCTGCCGGTGGAGGCGGCGCTGCGCGAGCTGGCCGAGGAGGTAGGGGTGACCGGCGTGGCGGTGGCCGGGCTGCTCGACGACTTCGTCGCCGACTCCGGGTTCGTGATCACTCCGGTGGTGGCGTTCGGGGGCCGTCAGGAGCCGGTGGGCGACGCCCATGAGGTGGCCTCGGTGCACGCGGTGCCGCTGGAGCGCTTCCTCGCGCCCGGCGTGCCGCGCTGGCAGGGCGAGCTGCTGCAGATGCCGCTCGGGCCGGACATCGTGATCCACGCGCCGACCGGGGCGATCCTGTGGCAGTTCGCCGAGGTGGCGCTGCGCGGGCGCGAACAGCGGGTGTTCGACGTCGCGCAGCCCCACTGGACGAGAACCTGACCCAGATGCCCCTGGGAACGGCCGGTCAGAAGGGGCCGGTGAGTTCGCCGAGCTTGCCGGTCAGCTCCAGGTTGGCCGCGTAGTCGACGGGCACCGCGATCACCGACACCGTCTCGTCGGCCAGCGCCTTGCGCAGCGTGGGCAGCAGCTCCCCGGCGCTGGTGATCCGGTAGCCGCGGGCGCCGAAGCTCTCGGCGTAGGCGACGAAGTCGGGGTTGCCGAAGCGGATGCCCGAGTGACGGCCGAGCTCCAGGTCCATCTTCCACTCGATCAGCCCGTACGCGTCGTCGACCCACACCAGGACCGTGATCGGGATGCGCTCGCGGACGGCCGTCTCCAGCTCCTGGGAGTTCATCAGGAACGCCCCGTCGCCGGTGGCGGCCAGCACCTTGCGCTCGGGGAAGGCCAGCTTGGCGGCCAGCGCCCCGGGCACCGCGAACCCCATCGAGGACAGCCCGTTGGAGACCAGCATCGTGTTGGGCTCGTACGTCGGGTACATGCGGGCCATCCACATCTTCACCGCGCCGGTGTCGGCCAGCACGATGTCCTCGCGGCCCATGGCCTCCCGGATGTCGGCGACGACGCGCCGCGGCGACAGCGGGAAGCCGTCCTCCGAGCGCCCCTGCTCCAGCTCCTCGCGCATCAGACGGCGGATCTTCTCGCCGGTGCCGTTGAGCTCGAAGCGGCGCGGGACGGCGTCGGCGAGCGCGTCCAGCGACCGGGAGATGTCGCCGTGCACCCCGACGGCCACCGGGTAGTGGTCGTCGACCTCGGCGGCGAACCGGTGGAGGTGGATGATCTCCTTGTCGCGGTTCGGGTTGATCTTGACGGGGTCGAACTCCTGCAGCTCGTAGCCGACGCTGATCAGCACGTCCGCCTCGTCGAAGCCGAAGTTGACGTAGTCGTGCCGCATGAAGCCGACCGCGCCCAGCGCGTGGGGGTGGTCGTCGGGGAAGACGCCCTTGCCGTTGAACGTGGTGGCCACCGGCAGCCCGAGCCGTTCGGAGAAGCGCACCAGCGCGGCGGCCGCCCCGGCCCGCCCGGCGCCGTGCCCGGCCAGCACGATCGGCCGGCGCGCGCGGGCCAGCACGTCGGCCGCGCGGGCGATCTGCGCGGCGGAGGGGTCTTGGGGGCGTACGACGTTGACCGGCAGCGGCCCGAGGTCGGCCGGCACGGGGGCCGACTCGACGTCTTCGGGGATGGCCAGGTAGACGGCGCCGGGCCGCTCGGTCTGGGCGGTCTTGAACGCCTTGCGGATCATCTCGGGCAGGGCCAGGGCCGTGGGGGCGAGGTCGGCCCACTTGGTGATCGGCCGGAACAGCGACACCAGGTCGACCACCTGGTGCGACTCCTTGTAGATGCGGTCGAGGCCGACCTGGGCGGTGATCGCCACGACGGGGGTGCTGTTGGTGGTGGCGTCGGCCACGCCGAGCTGCAGGTTGATCGCGCCGGGGCCGAGCGTGGCCGAGGCCACCCCCGCCTTGCCGGTGAGCCTGCCGTAGATCTCGGCCATGAACGCCGCGCCCTGCTCGTGCCGGACGAGGATGTAACGGATGGAGGAGTCGTTGAGCGCGTCGACGAAGTGGATGTTCTCCTCGCCGGGGATGCCGAAGACGTACTCGACGCCTTCCGCCTCCAGGGCTCGCACGATCAGATGGGCCGCGTCCGCCTGCGGGGACACCTGCGGGGACACCTGCGGGGACATGGTCAACGCCTTCTTCCATGAGCGACTGCGTCCCTGACAGCACCCGGGAGGCGCGCTTCATTCCGGGACGCGTCCCTGTGCCCGCGCGACGGCGGATCTCACGCGGGCACAGCGGGTCAGGAGCCCAGCGCGCGCGTGGCCAGCGCGCCGAGGACCATGCCGACGACCATGCAGGCCGCGGCGGCGATGGCGGCCCACTTGCCCAGGGACTCGCCGCGGGTGTGGCCGACGATGCCCAGCACGATGCCGGCCAGGCCGAACAGGATCGGTATGAACAGGATGGCCACCGCGGCGCTGACGAACCCGATGATCGACAGGACCTGGGCGCCCTGCCGCTGCGGCGGCCGGGCGTAGGGCGGCGGCTGCGGCCGGCGCCCTTCACGCGTGTGCTCGTCGTCGCCCGGGGGCGGGTCTTGCGAAGCGGTCATTCTCCGGCTCCCTCGTGAAGTGAATCACATCACACACCAGAGCCGGAGGCCTGTCGAGCCGCCGAGTCCCGACATCTGCCCATTTCAGAAGGGTTATGACGGGCGGGAAAACTGAGGGGGAAGGGGTTCGGCGTGGACGACGTCGAGCCGGGAGACCGCGCGGGTGAGGGCGACGTACAGACGGTTGAGCCCGCGCGGCTCGGCCGCGACGACGGCGGCCGGCTCGGCGAGCACCACGTGGTCGTACTCCAGGCCCTTGCACATCGAGGCGGGCACGACGCTCAGCCGCTCGCCGAGGTCCACCCCCTCGTTCCAGAGCGCACAGGTGATCGCCTCGACGTGGGCGTCGGCCGCGATCACCCCGATCGACCCCTCGAACCCGCCCGCCTCCCGTACGGCCGCCACGACCCCCTTCTCCAGCTCGGCCGTCGCGATGACGCGCAGCCTGCCGTCGGAGCGGTGGGAGCGGGTGGGGGGCACGTCGGCGTCGAGCGCGGCCAGCAGCGTGTTGGCCAGCTCCACGACCGCGCCGGGCACGCGGAAGCCGGTGGTCAGCTCCACGATCCGGCCGCCGGGGCTGCCGAGCAGCTCCAGGTGCTCCGGCCACGACCTGGCCGCCCACGGCGTGGTGCCCTGGGCCAGGTCGCCGAGCACGGTCAGCGAGCCGTGCTCGCTGCGCCTGGCCACGGCGCGGCACTGCATGGGCGACAGGTCCTGGGCCTCGTCCACGATGACGTGGCCGTAGCCGCGGGGACGTTCGAGCAGGCAGGCCAGCTCGTCCAGCAGCACCAGGTCGGCCTCGGTCCACTTGGCGCTCTTGGCGCTCTTGGCGCCGTGCGGCGGGCCGGGCCAGGCGAGCGCGGCGCGTTCGGCGTCCGTCAGCAGGCCCTCGGGCGGGGCGCTGAGGACCTCGTGCAGCACGTCCTCGGGGCGGACGGCGGGCCAGGTCGCGTCGAGCGCCGGGGTGAGCGCCCGGCCGATCCGGCGTTCCCAGGCGGCGTCGCAGGTCTGGCCGCGGGCCTCGGCCTGCCGCCGCATCGCCGCCACCATTCTGGCCCTGACGCGTTCGCGCCCGACCCCGTACGGGAGCGCGGCCCGCCTGGTGTCCTCCACGATGCGGCGCAGCTCGTCCTCGCCGACGCGCCAGCGGTAGGAGCCGTCGGCCACCACGGCGGGCTCGGCGGGCCTGCGGATGCGGCCGTACAGCGCGCGGCGCAGCACATCGGCCATCCGGACGTCGTGCTTGACCGCCGCGGCCGCCGCGGAGTCGACGGCCCGTACCGGGTAGGCGCCGAGCAGCCCTTCCAGGGTGGTCTGCTCGACGTCCACCTCGCCGAGCGCGGGCAGCACGGCCGCGATGTAGCCGAGGAAGGTCCGGTTCGGGCCGAGCACCAGGACGCCGGAGCGTTCGAGGCGCCGGCGGTGGGCGTACAGCAGGTAGGCGGCCCGGTGCAGGCCGACGGCGGTCTTGCCGGTGCCGGGGGCGCCCTGGACGCAGATGGTGGTGTCGAGGTCGGCGCGGACGAGGTCGTCCTGCTCGGGCTGGATGGTGGCGACGATGTCGCGCATCGGTCCGACGCGGGGGCGTTCGATCTCGGCGGCCAGGAGCGCGCCGCCGCCCTCCTCCCCCGCGCCGAGACGCTCGTCCTCGTAGCCGGTCAGCGTGCTGCCCGACCAGCCGAAACGGCGGCGCACCTCGACGCCCTGGGGGTCGCGGGCGCCGGCCCGGTAGAAGGCGCGCGCCACGGGCGCGCGCCAGTCGATCACCACCGGCGGCTCGCCGTGCTCGCCGGCGATGTGCCGCCGGCCGATGTGGTACGCCCGCCCGCGGTGCTCGGCCGAGTCCTGCCCGAAGTCGAGCCGGCCGAAGAACGGCGGCCCGTCGGGCTCCTCGCTCAGCTCCTTGGCCAGGCTCTTGAGATGGCGGCCGAGCCGCTCCGCGCTGTAGCGGTCGCCGGCGACGGTCTCGCCGACGATCACGTTCTCCCGCGCGCCCTCCAGCATCCTGCGCAGCCCCGCCCTGCACCGTTCGACGTGACGCCGTTCGTCGTCGAGCGTTCCCATGCCCACCCCCAAAGCGTTAACTCGGTTAAGACATTGACCAGGTTAACACTTTGATAGAGTGCGGTCATGACGGGACTGCGGGAGCTGCAGCGGCAGCGGGTGCACGAGGCCATCTCGACGGCGGCGATCGCGCTCTTCCTGGAACGCGGCTTCGACGAGGTGCCGGTGACCGAGATCGCGGCGGCGGCCGGGGTGTCCAAGCCGACACTGTTCAAGTACTTCCCGACCAAGGAGGACCTCGTCCTGCACCGGTTCGCCGACCACAAGGGCGAGGCGGCCCGCGTGGTGCGCGGCCGGGCGCCCGGCGAGCACCCGGTCGCGGCGCTGCGCCGCCACCACCTCGACGGCCTGGCCGCCCACGACCCGGTCACCGGGCTCAACGACCACCCCGAGGTGCTGGCCTTCCACCGCATGGTGTTCGACACGCCCAGCCTGGCCGTCCGCCTGTTCCACCACATGACCCAGGACGAGGCCGAGCTGGCCGAGGCCCTGGCCGAGAGCGTGGACGAGCTGACCGCCGCGCTGCTGGCGGCCCAGGCGCTGGCCGTGCAGCGGGTGCTGGCCCGCCGCACCTGGGCGCAGCTCGCCGGGGGCCGGCCCCTGGCCGAGACGGAGGCCGACGCGGTGCGCGCCGCCGAACACGCCTACGCCCTGCTCATGGACGGCCCCGTCGGCCCGTGAGCTCCGGCGCGCAGGTCACGCGCGCCCCATCCGGCGGGCACGATTACCTCCAACGCCAGAGGCTGTGCTTAACTCGGAAATGCCGATGTGGCTGTGTCCCCCGGGCCGCAAATTACCGCCTTCACGGAATACCGTTCGGCTGGAACCGTGTTGTGCACCTCGCCGAGGAGGCGACCACCACATCGGCCTTAAAGCTTTCCGGGCGTCCCGCTGCCTTAGGGTGGCAAGGTTGACTGCCCATGATCCAGGAGAGCCCGTTGCTGTACGAAGTGGTCAAGTTCGCCGCCGCGCCGCTCGCCCACGCGATGTGCCGGCCGCACATCACCGGCGCCGCGAACGTCCCGAGGGTCGGCCCGGCCATCCTGGCGGCCAACCACCTCTCCGTGCTCGACTCCTTCCTGCTGCCCGCGCTGCTCCCCCGGCGCGTCACGTTCACCGCCAAGAACGAGTACTTCGACGGCAACCCCGTCTCCGGCTTCTTCATGCGCCTGGGCGGCAGCCTGCCGATCGACCGCGAGAGCGCCCACGCCGCCCAGGCCATGCTCGATGCCGCCGCCGAGCTGCTGGAGCGCGGCGAGCTGTTCGGCATCCACCCCGAGGGCACCCGCTCCCCCGACGGCCGCCTCTACCGCGGCAAGGTCGGCGTGGCCTGGCTGGCGCTCAAGACGGGCGCGCCCGTGCTGCCGGTGGCGCTCAAGGGCACCGAGAAGGTGCTGCCGGTCGGGGCCAAGGTGCCCAGGCCCGCCAAGATCGGCATCTCCATCGGCCGGCCCATGCGCTTCGAGGGCGACCACACCAAGGCGCGCGACCGGCGCCGGGTCACCGACGAGGTCATGGAGTCCGTCCAGAAGCTGTCCGGGCAGGAGTACGTGCCCGCGTACGCCTCCAGCTTCAAGACCGCCAATGGAACGACGTGACCGGTCACCGCTAGGCTCTGACACCTGACGTCGAGGACCAGGGGGCTGACCAGTGGCGCGGGGCCGTACCATCGCGATCGTGTCGGTGTCCGCCGTGCTCGTGGCGGGGGCCGCGGGCGGGGGCGCCTACTACCTGCTGCGCACCAAGGGCACACCGGGCGAGACGGCGCAGCGCTTCGCCGCCGCCTGGCAGGCCGGCGACAAGGCCGCCATGACCGCCGAGCTGGCCACCCAGCAGCAGCTCACCGCTTACGACCAGCAGCGCGCCGCGCTCGGCGTCGAGTCGGCCACGGTCAAGCTGGGGCGGGTGGTCGAGGGCGACGGCCGGGCCAAGGTCCCCTACACCGCGACCCTGGCGCTGAAGAACATCGGCTCCTGGTCCTACGACGGGCAGCTCGACCTCGTGGTGGCCGACCGCATGTGGAAGGTCGACTGGCGGCCGTCCACGCTGCACCCGCAGCTGACCCCGGGGGCGGCGTTCGCCGTCAAGACGAGCTGGCCGCAGCGCGCCGAGATCACCGACGCCGACGGCGGCCGCATCGACACCGGCACGTCCGGCGGCTCGGTGCAGCAGCTCGTCGGCTACCTCGACAAGGCCACCAAGAAGGACGTCGCCAAGCTCGGCGCCTCCTACAAGCCCGGACAGGCGATCGGGCGCGGCGGCCTGCAGGAGACCTTCCAGAAGCGGCTGGCCGGCACCCCCACCACCCAGATCCAGCTCGGCGGCAAGACCCTCGGCACCATCGAGGGCACCGACGGCAAGCCCGTGGAGACCTCGCTCGACCCGCGGGCGCAGGCGGCGGCCGTCACCGCGGTCAAGGACGTCCCCAAGCCCACCTCCATGGTCGCCATCCGGCCCTCCACGGGCGAGATCCTGGCCGTGGTCAACAACCAGGGCGGCTTCAACCGGGCCCTCGACGGCCGCTACCCGCCCGGCTCCACGTTCAAGGCGGTCACCGCGATCGGCCTGCTGGCGGCCGGCCTGTCGCCCAGCGACAAGGTCACCTGCCCGATGTACGCCACCGTCGGCGGGCTGAAGATCCGCAACTCGGAGAAGGAGGAGTTCGGCTCGCTGTCGTTCCTCGACTCCTTCGCCCACTCGTGCAACACCACCTTCGCGCCGCTGGCCGAACAGCGGCTCGGCGCCGACAAGCTGCTCAAGACGGCGGAAGGCGTCGGCTTCAACCAGCCGCTCAACATCGGCGTGCCGGCCACGAAGGCCAGCTTCCCGCGGGCCCAGTCCGACGCCGAGCTGGCCGCCGAGTCCTTCGGCCAGGCCAGGATCACCGCGAGCCCGCTGTCGATGGCCTCGGTCGCCGCCGCCATCGCCGACGGCACGTGGCGGCCGCCCACGCTGGTGCCCTCGCTCAAGCAGAAGGCCGGCGAGCAGGCGCTGCCCAAGGGGGTCAAGGAGCAGCTGCACAGCATGATGGCGGCCGTGGTCTCCAAGGGCACCGCCAGGGGCAGCGGCCTGCCCGCCGGCACCCACGGCAAGACCGGCACGGCCGAGTTCGGCACCGGCGACAAGCTCGACACCCACGCCTGGTTCATGGGGTTCAAGGGCGACGTGGCCTTCGCGGTGGTCGTGGAGGGGGGCGGCACGGGCGGCAAGGTCGCGGCCCCGGTGGCGGCGACCTTCCTCAAGGGCCTCTGACCTCTCCTCAGGGATAGCTCGAAGCTTCTCTCACAGGAGTCGCATGCATTGCATGCAATGTATGCAAAGCGTTAGAGTCGGGTCCGTGCAGAGCGATGTGGCGTGGAGCCGGTTGCGGGAGCTGATCCTCGACGGGACCTACCCGCCGGGGGCGCGGCTGACCGAGACAGAGGTCGCGGCGAGTCTGGAGATGAGCCGCACCCCCGTGCGCGAGGCGCTGCGGGCGCTGACCGCCGACGGCCTGGTGCGCCCGGCCGGGCGCGGGGTGGTCGTCGTGGCCCTGGAGCCGTCCGCACTGGAGGACGCCTACCAGGTGCGGGCGGCGCTGGAGGCGCTCACGGCCGAGCTGGCGGCCACCCGCCAGGGCGAGGGCCGCATCGCCCCCGCCGACCTGGCCTCGCTGCGGCAGGTCGCCGACGCCACGGCGGCCGCCACCGCGCAGGGCCGGCTCGGCGAGGCCGTCGGGCTCAACCGCCGCTTCCACCGGCGGATCGCCGAGCTGGCGGCCAACGCCATCGCGCTGCACACCCTGGAGCGCGTGTGGGACCAGATCCAGGTGTCCACGTTGCGCTCGCTGGCGCCGCCGTCCCGTCCGGCGCACGTCTCCGGCCAGCACGAACAGCTTCTCGCCGCGATCACCGAGGCCCGGCCGCAGGACGCCGCGGCCATCGCCCGCGCGCACGTCCTCGACACCCGCGCCGTCACTCACAGCAAGGACGAACCCGCATGACCCGCCACCACACGTACACCACCACCGTGACCTGGACCGGCAACCGGGGCACCGGCACCAGCGGATACCGCGACTACGACCGCGACCACGACCTGTCCGCCGAGGGCCGGCAGGTCATCGCGGGCAGCTCCGACCCCGCCTTCCGCGGCGACCCCGCCCGGTGGAACCCCGAGCAGTTGCTGGTCGGCTCGCTCTCCCAGTGCCACATGTTGTGGTATCTGCACCTGTGCGCCGAGGCGGGCGTCGTGGTCACGGCGTACGCCGACCACGCGGCGGGCACCATGGCCGAGAGCGGCGCCGGCGGCCACTTCACCGAGGTCGTGCTCCGCCCCGAGGTGACCGTGGCCGCGCCGGAGATGGCCGAGACCGCCGCCCGCCTGCACGAGGACGCCCACAAGGCGTGCTTCATCGCCGCCTCGGTCAACTTCCCGGTACACCACGAGCCGACCGTTCGCACGGCCTGAGGCAGGCCGACGGTTCGGGGGAGGTCAGCGCGAGGCGGCCAGGGCCACGGCGGTGGCGGCCTCGTGCTGGAGCACCATGATCAGCAGGGTGGCCACCAGCGTCGCGATGAGCACCCAGCTGATCACGATGATGACCGTCGACCGGCGTGGCCGCCTGTGGCCCGGCTGCCCCTTCGCCCGCGCCTCGCTGCGACGAGCCCGCTCGTTGAACGACTCGAGCCGGGCCACGAGCCGCGGATCGTCGTCGACGAGGTGCTGCTCGATCTGGGCCAGCATTCGCTCCTCGTCCTGCGACCAGGCCATAGACGTACCTCCGGAACGCAAGCACTGTGGCGTGTTCCTCCCCAACCATGAAGATCATTAGCCTTGACGTGACCCCCTAATTACCGCCTCTTTTCGTTTGCGATCACGCTCGAACTTTTGTTCTAATCATGGGATGCGCTGGGACAACCTGCGCCTGGCCGGGCCCGGTCAGGCCGATCCAGCCGTGCCGTTGTTCGCCCGCGGCGCGGTCACCCGTACGTTCGACACGCCCGAGTTCAGGGGGATGACCTTCTACGAGGTCCAGGCCCGGTCCATCATCAACCGGGTGCCGGGGGCCAGCCGGGTGCCGTTCGAGTACACGATCAACCCCTACCGCGGGTGCGGGCATCGCTGCGTCTACTGCTTCGCCCGCAAGACGCACGAATACCTCGACCTCGACGCCGGGGCCGACTTCGACTCGAAGATCGTCGTCAAGGTCAACGCGGCCGAGCTGGCCCGCAAGGAGCTGGCCGCGGCCCGCTGGGGCGGCCACCACGTGGCCATGGGCACCAACGTCGACTGCTACCAGCGCGCCGAGGGCCGCTACCGGCTCATGCGGGGCGTCCTGGCCGCGCTGCGCGACGCCGCGAACCCGTTCTCGGTGCTCACCAAGGGCACGCTGATCCTGCGCGACCTCGATCTGCTCACCGAGGCGGCCGAGGTCACCGACGTCAGCACGAGCATGTCGGTCGGCTTCGTGGACGAGGCGGTGTGGCGCGAGGTCGAGCCCGGCACGCCCAACCCGCGCCGGCGGCTGGAGGCGTGCGCCACGCTCAACGACAACGGCGTGGCGTGCGGGGTGCTGATGGCGCCGATCCTGCCGTACCTGACCGACTCCCCCGCCCAGCTCGAACGCACGGTCAAGGAGATCGCCGAGGCCGGCGCCACCCACCTCGCCCCGATCGTCCTGCACCTGCGGCCGGGGGCGCGTGAGTGGTGGCTGAGCTGGCTCGGGCGCGAGCACCCGCGCCTGGTGCCGCGCTATCTGGAGCTGTACGGCCGCGGCGCCTACGCCCCCGCCTCCTACCAGGACCGCGTCGTCGCCCAGGTCAAGGAGCTGGCCCGGCGCCACGGGGTCGGCAGAGCCACGCCCGCCATGGCCCGCCGCGTTCCGCCCCGCCGAACGTCCGGCCCCGTCGCCGCCGTCGCAGAGCCGGAGCAGCTTCGCCTGTTGTGACCCGGTTTAAATCGGTGGTCCGCCGGCCCGCCCCGGTGACAGGATGACCGGGCACCCAGCCGGACGACGTTCAGGAGCATGAGATGCGGCGCCGCCCAGAGATCTTCCAGCGCCCCATTGGCACGAGAGTTCTCGAGGGCTCCACCACTCATGCACATCCTGAACATCGGCATCCTCGCGCACGTAGACGCGGGCAAGACCAGCCTCACTGAGCGGCTGCTGTTCGAGACCGGGGTCATCGCGCGCCTCGGCAGCGTCGACGACGGCAGCACGCAGACCGACAGCGGCGAGATCGAACGCCGCCGCGGCATCACCATCCGCTCGGCGGTGGCCTCGTTCACCATGGGCGACCTGCGGGTCAACCTGGTGGACACGCCGGGCCACGCCGACTTCGTGGCCGAGGTCGAACGCGCGCTCGGCGTGCTCGACGGCGCCGTCCTGGTGGTGTCGGCCGTGGAGGGCGTGCAGCCGCACACGCGGGTCCTGATGAAGACGCTGCGGCGGTTGCGGCTGCCCACGCTGATCTTCGTGAACAAGATCGACCGGATGGGGGCCCGGGAGGCGGGGGTGCTCGCCGAGATCCGGCGGTGGTTGTCGCCGCGGGTGGTCCCGCTCAACACGGTGAACGGCATCGGCGGCCCGTCCGCCACCACCCACCCCTTCACCTTCGCCCCGCCTCCCTTCGGCACCGCCCCGAGCGCCCCGCCCCCTCACCCCCTTACCTCCAGTCCCGTCACCTCGGGGGGCGCTTCCCGTCCAGGGGTGGCGGGCGGCGGCTCGGAGGAGGTGGTGCGGGCCGCTGGGCCCGTCGAGGTCGAGCCCGCCAGGACGGAGGCCGACCTAGCGGCCGACGCCGGGCCCGGCATAGAGGGCCGCACAGAGGGCGGCACAGAGGGCGGCACAGAGGGCGGCGCAGAGGGCGGCGTGGAGGCTGCGGGGACGGTGGCGGCTGAGGTGTTGGCTGAGGGGGATGACGGGCTGTTGGAGTTGCTCGTCGATGACGTGGTTCCGGGGGTGGGGCGGGTGCGGGAGGCGCTTGCGGCGCAGTGCGCGGCGGGTGACGCGCATCCGGTGTTGTTCGGGTCGGCGGTCACCGGCCAGGGGGTGGCCGAGCTGCTCGGGGCGGTCCGGCTGCTGCCCGCGGTTCCCCAGCCGCCGCTCGGCGCGGATGGAAGCGCCGACCGCACGGCGGCGACGGCGACGGCGGCTGCGGCTGCGGCTGCGGCTGCGGCTGCGGCTGTGGTGTTTGCGGTGGGGCGGGGGCGGGGTGGGGAGAAGGTCGCGTATCTGCGGATGTGGAGCGGGGAGCTGCGGGCGCGGGAGCGGGTGACGTTTCTGCGGCGGGAGCCGGGCGGGGGCGTCCATGCGTACGAGGGGCGGCCGAGCGGGGTGGCCGTCGTCGGGTCCGGGGCGCGGGTGGCGGTGGCGGGCGACATCGCCACGGTCCGGGGCGTGCCCGAGATCCGGGTCGGCGACCGGCTGGGCGAGCCCGGCCCGGCGGGGCAGGCCCACTTCACGCCGCCCAGCCTGGAGACCGTCGTACGCCCCCGGATCCCCGGCCAGGAGCCGCGCCTGCACGCCGCGCTGGTCGCGCTGGCCGAGCAGGACCCCCTGATCGGCACCCGTACGCTGCCCGGCGGCCGGACGTCGGTCCTGCTGTACGGCGAGGTCCAGAAGGAGGTCATCGGCGAGACCCTGGCCAGGGACTTCGGCGTGGACGCGGAGTTCGAGCCGAGCCGTCCGGTGCACTTCGAGCGTCCGGCGGGCACCGGCGCGGCCAGCAAGGAGATGCGCCAGGCCGGGGACGCGTTCATGGCGACCGTGGGCCTGCGGGTCGAGCCGGCCGCGCCGGGCTCGGGCGTGCTCTACCGGCTGGAGGTCGATCTGGGCTCGCTGCCCCTGGCCTTCCACCGGGCGATCGAGGAGAGCGTGCGGCACGGCCTCGGGGCGGGCCCGCGCGGGTGGCCGGTCACCGACGTGCTGGTCACGCTGACGGCGACGGGTTACGCCTCCCCGGTCACGACCGCCGGCGACTTCCGCGGGCAGGCGCGGGTCGTGCTGGCCGAGGCGCTGCGCAGGGCCGGGACCAGGGTGTACGAGCCGTGTCACCGTTTCGAGGCGGAGGTGCCCGCCGACGCCTTCGCCGCCGTGTCGTCCCGCCTGGCCGGGCTGGGCGCGGTCCTCGACGGCACGAGCAGGCGGGACGGGACGTGGGTGCTCGAAGGGGAGATCCCGGCGGCGGCCGTGCACGAGGCCGAGCGGCGGCTGCCGGGCCTGTCGCGCGGCGAAGGGGTTTGGTGGTCGCGCCCGTCCGGAGATCGCCTGATTCGTACGTGATAGGCGGTATGTCGGATATCAGGGATAGATGGGTATTAATCCGCCATAGTGTGCCAATCGGGCGCAACCATTACAGGGGGAAAACGATGGCTGACACGAAGAAGAAACCGGCCACCAAGTCGGGCAAGGCCAAGAAGCAGGCGATCAAGACGAGCCGGCAGGCCAAGGAGACCAAGAAGGAAACCCGAAGGACCGACGAGGGATGACCCCGTGAGGTGAATCGCGCAGCCGGGGGCCGGCGGCCCTCGGCTGTCCGGTGGAAGAGGAGCTGCGCACATGTCGGCCTATCTCCGCTTTCCCACTGTCTTTCAGGACGTGGTGGTCTTCGCCGCCGAGGACGACCTGTGGATGGTCTCGGCCCAGGGCGGCCGCGCGTTCCGCCTGACCGCCGGCGCGGCCGAGGCCGGCTACCCGCGCATCTCCCCGCGCGGCGACCAGATCGCGTTCGTCGGCCGGGAGGAGGGCCCGGAGGAGGTCTACGTGATGCCGGCCGTCGGCGGCGCCGCGCGCCGGGTCACCTTCCACGGCGCCCGCTGCACGGTCACCGGCTGGGACCACGAGGGCCGCATCCTGTACGCCAGCGACCAGTCCCAGCCGTTCGCCGGGCGCAAATGGCTGCACCGCGTGGCGCCGGGCGGGGTGCCGCAGCGGCTGCCGTACGGACCGGCGAACTCGATCGCCCACGGCCCCGACGGGATGATCGTGCTCGGCCGCAACACCGCCGACCCCGCGCGCTGGAAGCGCTACCGCGGCGGCACGGTCGGCGACCTGTGGATCGACACCGACGGCGACGGCGAGTTCAGGCGGCTGATCCGGCTGCCGGGGAACCTGGCCTCGCCGTGCTGGAGCGGCCGTCGGGTGTGCTTCCTGTCCGACCACGAGGGGGTCGGGAACGTCTACTCCTGCCTTCCGGACGGCGGCGACCTGCGCAAGCACACCCACCACGAGGACTACTACGCGCGCAACCTGTCCGGCGACGGCCACCGGCTGGTCTACCACGCCGGCGCCGACCTGTACCTGCTGGAGCCGGGCGACGGGCCGGGCGACGGGCCGGGCGACGGGCCGGGCGACGGGCCGGAGGACGGGCCCAGGCGCCTGGACGTGCGGCTGGCCAGCTCCAGGACGCAGCGCAACCGCCGGTTCGTCGACGCCGAGGACTTCCTCGACAGCGCGACCCTCAGCCCGGACGGCAGCGCGCTGGCGATCACCTCGCGCGGCAAGGCGTACGCGATGGCCGACTGGGAGGGCCCGGTGAGCCAGCACGGCGAGCCGGACGGCGTCCGCTACCGCTTCCTGACCTGGCTGAACGACGGCGTGCGGCTGATCGCCGCGGCCAGCGGCGAGTCCGACGAGGAGACGCTGGTCATCCTGGAGGGCCACGAGGGCGGCTGCGGCGTCGAGGTGGCCCGGCTGGGCCGGATCAACGAGCTGGTCCCCGACCCCGCGCACGACCGCGTGGCCGTGGTCAACCACCGCCACGAGCTGTACCTGCTGGACCTGGCCACCGGCGCGGCCACGCTGGTGGAACGCAACCCGCACGGGCCCCCCGAGGACCCGGCCTGGTCGCACGACGGCCAGTGGCTGGCCTACGCCGGGCCGCTCAACGCCCAGACGACCGCGATCAAGCTCCACCACCCGGAGACCGGCCGGACGGTGGCCGCCTCCGAGCCGGTGCTCAAGGACTCGATGCCGGCCTTCGACCCCCAGGGCCGCTACCTGTACTTCATCGGCCAGCGGGTCTTCTCGCCCGTTTACGACCAGTTGCAGTTCGACCTGGGGTTCCCGCTGGGCACCCGGCCGTACGCGATCGCGCTGCGGGCCGACGCGCCCGACCCGTTCGTGCCCGGACGTCGTCCGCTCAACGGCAAGGACGAGGAGGAGGACGAGCCGGTGGAGGCCGTCCGGGTGGACCTGGACGGGCTGGTCGCCCGCGTCACCGCCTTCCCGCTGCCGGAGGGCCGCTACGAGGGGGTGGCCGGGCTCAAGGGCAAGGCGCTGCTGCTGACCAGCCCGCTGGAGGGCGAGAACACCCTGCACCTGTACGACTTCGCCAAGGGCAGGAACGAGACGTTCGCCGACGGCGTCACCGCGTTCGAGCTGGGCCGCGACCACAAGACGCTGCTGTACCGGGCCGGCAGCCGGCTGCGCGTGGTCAGGGCCGGCGAGGTGCCCGAGCACGACGACGACCCGCCGGGACGCGAGAGCGGCTGGATCGACCTGTCGCGCATCAAGGTGTCGGTGGCGCCGGAGTCGGAGTGGCCGCAGATGTTCCGCGAGGCGTGGCGGCTGCAGCGGGAGAACTTCTGGACCGAGGACATGGCCGGCGTCGACTGGCCGGGCGTGTACCGGCGCTACGAGCCGCTGGTGGACCGGGTCACCACCCGAGGTGAGTTCTCCGACCTGCTGTGGGAGCTGCACGGCGAGCTGGGCACCAGCCACGCCTACGAGAGCGGCGGGGAGTACCGTCCCGGGCCGGACTACAGCCAGGGCAAGCTGGGCGTCGACTGGGACTACCGCGACGGCGTCTACCGCGTGCGCGCGATCGTCACCGGCGACCCGTGGGACCCCGAGGCCACCTCGCCGCTGAACCGGCTGGGGCTCGACGTGCGGCCGGGGGACGCGGTGCTGGCCATCAACGGCGCGCCCATCGGCCGCGCGGCCACCCCGAACGAGCGGCTGGTCAACCAGGCGGGCGAGGAGGTGGAGCTGACCCTGCGGCGCGAGGAGCGGGTGTTCACGGTGACCGTGCGCGCGCTGGCCGACGAGCAGCCGGCCCGTTACCGCGACTGGGTGAACCTCAACCGCGCCGAGTGCCACGAGCGTTCCGGCGGGCGCATCGGCTACCTGCACGTCCCCGACATGGGCACCGAGGGGTTCGGCGAGTTCCACCGGGGCTTCCTGGCCGAGTACGACCGGCACGCCCTCATCGTGGACGTGCGCTTCAACGGCGGCGGGCACGTCTCGGCGCTGCTGTTGGAGAAGCTGGCCAGGCGGCGGCTCGGCTACGACTACCCGCGGTGGGGGGACCCGGAGCCGTACCCGCCGGAGTCGCCGCGCGGGCCGCTGGTGGCCATCACCAACGAGTGGGCGGGCTCGGACGGCGACATCTTCAGCCACACCTTCAAGCTGCTCAAGCTGGGCCCGCTGGTCGGCAAGCGCACCTGGGGCGGGGTGATCGGCATCTGGCCGCGCCACCGGCTCGCCGACGGGACCGTGACCACGCAGCCGGAGTTCTCCTTCGCCTTCGACGACGTCGGCTGGCAGGTGGAGAACTACGGCACGGATCCCGACATCGAGGTGGACATCACCCCGCAGGACTACGCCAAAGGCGTGGACACGCAGCTGGAGCGGGCCATCGACGTCGCCCTTGGCCTGCTTGCCGAGCATTCGCCGCATACGCCGGATCCGTCGCATCGGCCAGGTATGCAACCTTAGGAACCTCTTGGGCGTCTAAAGATCATAGGCGGGGAAAGCGCACAGGGGATGACATGTGCACTCCGCTCGCGCGCGGCCTGACGACCGGCTCCGCGCGCATGCGAATGCAACCGAGCACAAGGGGGATCGTCCAGGTGCGCGCACTGGCACGCAGGGGGAAGTCGGCGATGGTCCGGTTGTACCGGGGGTACAACCGGCGCAAGGCACGTAACGCGCCGCCGCCGTCGACCGACCGCATCAGGATCCTGCTCCTGCACGCCAACGGCATGGGCGGCACGATCAGGACGGTGTTCAACCTGGCCGGCTACCTGGCCGAGAAGCACGACGTCGAGATCGTCAGCATCCTGAAGGAGGCCGAGGAGCCGTTCTTCCCGATCGACCCGCGGGTGCGCTTCCGTTTCCTCGACGACCGGCTCAAGCCCAGCCCCGATCCGCTGCGGGCGATGTTGTCGAAGTTCCCCAGCAAGCTGATCCCGCCGGAGGAGACGGCCTACCACCGCTTCAACCTGTGGACCGACTACAAGCTGGCCCGCTACATCCGCTCGCTCGACAGCGGCGTGCTGATGGCCACCCGTCCCGGGCTCAACCTGGCCATGGCGCAATTGGCGCAGCCGGGCGTGATCACCATCGGGCAGGAGCACGTGGCCCTGCGCACCCAGGCCGAGCCGATGCAGAAGCTGATCAAGTGGCGGTACCGGCGGATGGACGCCCTGGTCACCCTCACCAAGGCCGACCTGCGCGACTACCGCAGCACGCTGCCGAAGAAGCCGAAGAAGCTGGCGCGCATCCCCAACGCCGTCCCGCCGATGAGCGGCGAGGTGTCCAGGCTGGACGCCAAGGTCGTCGTCGCCGTGGGCCGGATGACCCGGCTCAAGGGCTTCCACCGGCTGATCACCGCGTGGGAGACCGTCGCCGCCGCGCACCCCGACTGGAAGCTGCGCATCTTCGGCGCCGGGCCGCAGGAGGACAACCTGGCCGCGCAGATCGTCGAGGCCGGGCTTGAGGGCAAGGTGGAGCTGCCGGGGCCGACCAGCGACGTGGGGGCCGAGCTGGAGAAGGCGTCGATCTTCGTGCTCAGCTCGCGGCACGAGGGCTTCCCGATGACGATCCTGGAGGCCATGGCCAAGGGGCTGGCCATCGTCAGCTTCAACAGCCCGCACGGGCCCAAGGAGATGATCACCGACGAGGTGGACGGGCTGCTGGTCAAGCCGCGTACCAACGCCAACCTGGCGGCCTCCATCATGCGCGTCATCGAGGACGAGCCGCTGCGCCGGTCGCTGGCGGCGGCGGCGCTGGAGACGGCGCGCACGTACGACGTGCACGCGGTGGGCCAGAAGTGGGACGATCTGCTGGACGAACTGGTGGCCCGCCGCAACGGCACGTACGTCCGCCCGCCGCGCCCCGCCCCCGAAGCCGCCCCCGAAGCCGCCTCCGAAGCCGCCTCCGAACCCGACGAGGCCGCCGCGCCCGCCGAGGCCACCGGGCCGGCCGGGCCCCGGGCCTAGCGGGACCCGGCCGCCACACCGCCGGGCCGGGTGTCCACCGGCTCGGCGAAGGGCGGCGTCGAGGGATCTGGCGGCCCGCGACACCCCTAGGTAGAGTTAGATCATGGGTAGCCTCCCCCGCATGACCATGCCGACCGTGCTCGTGCTCCGCGCCCTGCTCGAAGACCCCACCCGCGCCATGTACGGCCTGGAGATCTGCGCGGCGGCCGGGCTTCCCAGCGGCACCATCCATCCGATCCTGGCCCGGCTGGAGGGCTTCGGCTGGCTGGAGTCGAGCTGGGAGGAACTGGATCCGCGCGAGGAGGGCCGTCCGCGCCGCCGCTACTACCGCTTCACCCCCGACGGCGCCCAGCCGGCCAGGCAGGCGCTCGACCGCTCCGCCGCCAAGCGCGCCGCCCTGCGGCTGCGGCCCTCCGGCGGTGTGGCGTGAACACCTTGGCGCCGGCCAGGCCCGCGGAACACCGCGACCGGCGTCGCCGCGGCGCGGGCGGTCACCGCCGCACGCCCGGCGGAGAAGCTCGTCGACGTCGAACTCCGGTTGCCGCCCATGGGGGATCGGCGGTCTTCACGATCCCGGGCGTCGTCGTGCACTGGGCGGGCGTGGAGTAGCTGCGCGAGCGGTGGGGAGTGCGGGTGAGGCGGCGCGGGGCCGATCAGTGACGGAAGCCTTCCTGTGTCAAATCCGGCGATGGCGGGAATTCTCTAGACAACTTCGCCCGCGGGAGCCACGGAGGGCTGCTTGAGCACGAAGGACGCCATCGCGATCCTCGCCGGAGCCGTCATCGTCGCTTCCTTCATCGGCAGCGCCAAGAGCCCCGCCGCCACCGCCGCCAGCCCCCTCAGCAACGCCAGCGGGACGCTGCCCGGCCTCGCCCCCGTCCTGTCCGACGGCGACAAGGCCAGGGCGCGCGCCCTCATCGGCCGCTTACGCGTCAAGGGCCGCGGCCCCAACACCGGCTACGCCCGCAGCCGGTACGGCGAGAACTGGGCCGACACCGCCACCGGCGTCCCCTACGCCCGCAACGGCTGCCGCACCCGCGACGACCTGCTCGCCCGCGACGGCACCGGCGTCGAGTACCGGCCCGGGTCGAGCTGCGAGGTCGTCGCCATGGAGCTGACCGACCCCTACACCGGCCGGCTCATCTCCTGGCACAAGGCCCAGGCCGACGAGGTGCAGGTGGACCACGTCGTGCCGCTCAACTACGGCTGGCGCATGGGCGCGCCGCGCTGGCCGATGTCGAAACGCCTCGACTTCGCCAACGACCCGCTCAACCTGTTACCCGTCGACGGCCGCGCCAACGAGGAGAAGGACGCCTCCGGCCCGGCCGGGTGGCTGCCTCCCCAGCGCCGCGTCCGCTGCGCGTACGTCACCCGTTTCGCCCAGGTCGCGCTCAAGTACGACCTGCCCGTGACCAGGGCCGACAAGAACGCCATGCTCGCGCAGTGCCGCTAGCTCGTCCCCCGCCTCAGGGGCCCGGGGAAGAAGAATCCGCCTCACGCGGAAGAGGAGAGGAAAGCGATCGTTTTCTCTTCTTGCGAGGATCAATGACGTTAGGCAAGGGACTGCTGGCAGCGGTCCTGGCAGGCACGCTGAGTGTGGGCGCGACGACGGGAACCGGCACGGCCGACGCGGACCAGGCACGTCCCGGACAGCCGCGCTCCGGCCCGGCGGGCAGCGTGACGCTGCTGACCGGCGACCGGGTCGTGGTCACGGGCAGGAGCTTCCGGGTGGAGCCGGGCACGGCCCGGGAGGTGCACTTCTCCTCCGGCTACCGCGACGGGCACCTGTACGTCGTCCCGTCCGACGCCGCGCCCCTGGTCGCCCAGGGGGTGCTGGACGAGCGGCTGTTCGATGTCACCCAGTTGCTCGCCTGGCGCTACGGCGACGCGGACACGCCCGACATCCCGCTGATCACCCAGTCGCCGCGGGAAAGCGCCCCCGCGCTGCGCGGCGCGGCCACCACCCGGCGGCTGGCCGCCCTCGACATGACGGCCCAGCGGGTGGCCAAGAAGGGCGCGGGCGAGGCGTGGCGGAGCCTGCTCGGCGGGGCGTCCGCGCTGGCCGCGGGCAAGGGCAGGATCTGGCTCGACGGCCGGCGTACGTACACCCTGGACCGCAGCACCCGGCAGATCGGCGCGACCGAGGCGTGGCAGCGTGGTTTCACCGGACAGGGCGTCACGGTCGCCGTGCTCGACAGCGGGTACGACCCCACGCATCCCGACCTGAAGGACGTGGTCACCCAATCGCGGAACTTCTCCGACGAGCCTGACATGACTGATCGACTCGGGCACGGCACGCACGTCACCTCGATCATCGCCGGCGCCGGCGAGAAGTACCGCGGCGTGGCGCCGGGAGCCCGCATCGCCTTCGGCAAGCTGGGCACGCAGATCAGCGACTCCGCGATCCTGGCCGGGATGGAGTGGGCCGCCACGGAGGTCAAGGCCAAGATCGTCAACATGAGCTTCGGCGGCCCCGACGAAGCCGGCCTCGACCCGATCGAGCAGGCGGTGAACACCCTCTCGCAGGCCACGGGCACCCTGTTCGTGGCGGCCGCGGGCAACGAGGGCGAGCAGAGCGTGGGCAGCGTGAGCAGCCCCGGCAGCGCGGACGCCGCGCTGACCGTCGGCGCGGTGGACCGCTCCGACCAGGTGGCCGACTTCTCCAGCACGGGCCCGCGGATCGGCGACCACGCCGTCAAGCCGGACGTCACCGCCCCCGGCGTGGACATCATGGCCGCCGCCGCGGCGGGCACCGCCGACGGAACCCACGTGGCGATGAGCGGCACGTCGATGGCCAGTCCGCACGTGGCGGGAGCGGCGGCCATCCTCGCCCAGCGCCATCCCGACTGGAGCGGGCAGCAGCTCAAGGCGGCGCTCGTCGGCAGTGCCCGGCCGACCGACGGCGCCACGCCGTACCAGCAGGGCACCGGGCGGGTGGACGTGCTCCGCTCGCTGGCCCAGGAGGTGATCGCCACTCCCACCGGCGTGTGGGCCGCCTTCCCCTGGGACCGGCCGGGCGAGCGGCGGGCCACCGGGAAGATCACCTACAGCAACACCGGGGCCACGCCCGTCACCCTGGACCTCGCGGCCGGCTCCGACGTGCTCACGCTGTCGCCGCGACGACTGGAGGTGCCCGCGGGCGGGCAGGCGTCGGTCGCGGTGACCATCGACGCCGAGGGCAAGGGCCCCGGCGACCATCCGGGCATCGTCACCGCCACGGCCGGTGACACGGTGGTCCGCACCCCGGCCGGCGCCTATGTGGAGCCGGAGTCCCATGACGTCACGGTGACCGTCCAGGACAGGGACGGGGCCGCCACCGAGTATGTGCAGGGCGTCGTCTACGACCAGGCGACCGGCGCGCCGCGCAACCTCGTCTTCCACGGCGGCACGGCCAGGATCAGGCTGCCGAAGGGACGCTGGAACCTCTACACCGAGATCCTCGGGAGGGCGGAGCACAGCTTGACGCTCGCGCACCGGCCGTTCGAGGTCGGCGACGCCGACGTGTCGCTGACTGTCGACGGCCGCCAGGCGAAGCGGATCACGTTCACGGTGGACGAGCCCACCGCCGTCCCCGATCCCGGATTCGCCCTCTCCGTGGCCAACGGGCCCTGGAGGACCGCGATGACCGCGTTCGGCTACTCCGGCGGCTTCTACGTCGTCCCGGTGCGGCAGCCGGGGCTCACCTACCTGGCCCAGACCACGTGGACCAAGAAGGACACGACGCCCAGCCCGTACCGCTACGACCTCGTCGACCACAGGACGGACGGCTTCCCCGACACCCCCGGGTACGCCGCGCGGACCCGGGACCTGGTCAAGGCGACCGAGACCTACCGCTCGACCGTCCCGGGCGCCACCGGCACGCTGATGACGGGACCGGTGCTGCCCGGCGACGCCCTCTCGCCGGGAATGGGCGTGTGGGACGGCATCGCGCTGCCCGGCAGCCTGACGCGGTACCTCACCCCGGGATTCGCCTGGAACGACGAGTTCATCACGGGCGGCCTGACCGAGCTCGGCACCGGCCCGGTGCGCGACAGGAACTTCACCCAGGTCTGGAACGCCGCGGTGACCGGCCCCTCGTTCGCCGCCTCCGGCGGCAGCCGGGCCGGCGACACCCTGGCCTTCCCCGCCCACGGGCTGTACAGCAGCGGCGTCGCCGGACGCACCGGCATGGACGCGACCGCGACCGGCACCCTCACCCTGACCGGGAACGGCAAGCAGATCGCCACGACCGGCATCACCGGCTGCCTGCCCTACCCCGGCGCGGAGTGCACCCTCACCGCCACGTTGCCGCAGGCCGACACCGCCTACACCCTGACCGCCTCCACCCGGCGATCGCAGGCCGAGCTGTCCACGGGCGTCGAGGCCGTCTGGACCTTCCGCTCCGCCCGTACGGCCAAGCCCGAGCCGCTGCCGCTGATGGCCGTGCGCTACGCGCCCCAGGGCCTCGGTGACGCCAACCGCGCCAGGCCGGGATCACGGACCACCGTCCCGATCCAGGTCGAGCGCGCTCCCGGCGCCGCCAGGGCGGCGGTCTCCTCGATCAAGCTGGAGGCGTCCGCCGACGACGGCAGGACGTGGCGGCCGGTGCACGTCCGGGCGAGCCGATCGGGCTGGACGGCGCGCCTGGACAACCCCGCCACCGCGGGGTACGTCTCGCTGCGCGCGACCGTCACCGACAAGGCGGGCAACGGCGTCACCCAGACGGTGACCCGCGCCTACGCCGTGGGCTGACCCGTACGGCCGGCAAGCTGAATCACGACGCGTCCGCCCCCGGGCCTTCCCGGCCCGGGGGCGGACGGCTTCAGCTCTTCACCGCGGGAAGCTGGTCCGTCCACTCGGTGGTCACGGAGATGAAGTCGGCGCTGAACGCCACGTCGCCGTCGTCGACGAGGATGAGGTTGGCGCGGACCACCCGGGCCCTGTCGGGATCGACGACCAGCTCGATGTCGCTACCGCCGTCGGGGTGGGGAAAGCGCAGACGCTGGCCGCCTTCGACCGCGCCCGCGTTCTCCACCCCCGGTGTCGCGGCGAGCGCGCGGAACGCCGCCGAACGGACCTCCGCAGGCGTCGGCAGGTCCGTGATCAGCGCGAGCAGGGTGAGGGTGGGATCATCGCGCAGCTCGGACGCGGACATGCCCTTCTCCTCGCCCTTGCGCGCGACGATCCACGCCTTCAGCGCCTCCGGCTCCGTCGGCAGTCCTTCGAGCTCCTCGAAGCTCACCTTGGCGTCCTTGAGCCTGAGCGTCTTCCAGTCCGGCGCCTGGATGACGGCGTCGGCGGGATCCCCCGGCACGGCCCTGGTCCAGCGCTTGCCGTCGCGCCGGGTCCAGCTCTCTATCGGCGGGGCGTCCGACGCCAGCCACCGGCGCGTGACGTGCCAGTACGTCCCCGAGCCCTGAGGGGTGCGTTCCGCGCGGACGGCGGCCATGAGCAGGACCTCCTTGCCCGTGACCGGTGCGCCGTCGTTCGTGGGCGCCCCCGTGGCGAACACGACCGCCGCGACGGCACCGGCGGCGGCCAGGGCCACCCCCGGGACGAACCAGCCGGCACGCCGGCGCGCCCGGCCCGCCGGCACCCTGCGCTCCAGCCGCTCCCTGCCGCGCGCGACCGCCCCGGCGGACGGCTCCGGCTCGTCCAGCAGAGCGGCGATCTCTTCCAGGTCACGCATGAGGGGTCTCCTTGTCGGTGAGGGCGTGGATCTTGGCGCGGGCCCGGCTGAGCCGTGAGCCCACCGTGCCGAGGGAAATGCCGAGCGCCTGGGCGATCTCGAGGTAGCTGAGCTGGCCCAGCGCCAGGAGCAGCAGCACGTCACGCTCGCCGCCGTTCAGCGAGGCGAGCGCCATCGCCAGGTACGGCTGCGCGGTCGCGGCGGTGACGACCCGGTTCTCGTGCCCTTCCACGACCGGCACGGGGTCCAGCCGGGCCAGCGCCTTGTACCGGCGGGCCTCCTTGTGCCGATGCCGGGCCACCAGGTTCGTGGCGATGCCGAGCAGCCAGGGCCGCAGAGCACCTTTTTCCAGCGCGAAACGGTCACGCCGGTCGAACGCCAGCAGAAACGTCTCGGCCGCGATGTCCTCGGCCACTTGGGCGCCCAGGCGTCCAGCCACGTACCGGTAGACGTCACGGAAATACCGGTCATACACGGCGGTGAACAGCTCAGGGTTCCGCCGGTAGCCGGCGACCAGGTCGGCGTCGGTCACCTGCTCGCCCACGTCGGCGGTCATGTGCCCGTCTCCGTCATGAGTGTGCCTTCCGGTGGGTGATCATTGCTTTCACCCATCCTTCGCGGCGTACGCGGCTTTTCTTCCCGCGCGCCGGAAGGCGGCCACTCACCCGGGCCGGGCTAGGAGCTGTTTCTTAGATCAGGTCCGGAGCCAGATGACCAGGGCGGCCAGGGTGACGGTGCCGAGGAAGACGTAGGCGCGCTTGTCGTAGCGCGTGGCCACGGCCCGGAAGTTCTTCAGCCGGTTGATCGCCCGTTCGACGACGTTGCGTGCTTTGTAGCGGTCGG
>NZ_JBIAOF010000009.1:0-310445 GCF_042878785.1 Nonomuraea sp. NPDC003560
CGGCCGCTCGCCGAGGTCGCCGACGCCGAGATCGGGGCCGCGCTCACCGAGCTGTGGGCATGCCCACGTGACCCGCTTCCGCTGTCGCCGCTTCCCTGCGGAACCGAGAGTCGCGAAGTGCTCCTGCAGATGAATGGGAAATGAATTGAATGCGAGGTGAGAGCTCGTCTCCCGGCCGGAGGAGAGCGCCACTCCTGCACCGGTCGCATTTGGGTGAGATACAGGAGGTGAGGCACGGCGCGAAGCAGCCCGGACGCTTTCTGGGCGAGAGTTTGACGGCCGGGGTTGCGCCTTCGCGTTCGGGCCCATCCCATTTTCCGATTTTGCGGTTTTGGAGCGCCCGATTTAAACGCTCAAACCTTTTCCCGTGGGTTCTCAGGCAGTTCTCCTGGCGCTCACCACTTCATCATGTCATGTGTGACATGCTACTGCTCGTGTGTGGCGCGAGGCCGCGCGCCCGATCACCAAAGGGGAAATCGTTGAAGCAGATCGTCAAGCGTGGAGCCGCGGTACTCGCCGCAGGGGCGGTGGCCGCGGGGGCGCTAGCGCTGAGCAGCCCGGCATCCGCCGCCACGACTACGACCACCTGCAGTGACAGCATCCTGATCTCGGGTCTCTCCACTAAAGCCTGCGTGGATCTCACGGGCACTCAGGCGCGGTTCTACGGCACAGTCGGCGCGCCCGGCATCGCGGAGCCTGGCCCCGGCGGAGTCATCACCCCACAGCGCGCAGAGGTGGAGGTGTCCGGCCAAGTCGTCGGTGGCCTGTTCCTCGGCTCCCGGCAGCAGTTGGTGAGCATCTGGAACAACACCGTGACCGTTGAGGGCACCACCGCGACCGCCCCTTGCGGATCGACGATTCGCGCCGAGGTCAAGCTGTCCCAGGGACCCGCGGGTCCCGGCGGGTCCAGCTTCTACGGCCCTGCCTCCGTCACGGTGGATGCGCCGATCAGCTGCTGAAACAGATGGATCGACGGTGGGCGCGGAACAGCCGTTCGATGGTTGTCTTGCGTTTTGGTGTCTTCCCGCAGGTCAGAGATCGATGATCTTGTCAGGCGCGTAAGGCACGTGGACCGGCCTCGAAGGCATGTTGCATCGAAGGCGTGCCAGGGTGTTCGGCCGAGCTCGCGCGGCCCTCATCAACACCGCAGCCGCAGGTGCCCAGAGCGCCCGGCTGATCACACTGCCGAACCACACCGGCGACACCACCACCTGAACCACGGACGCAGCAGGCCCGCCGACTCTTCGGCGGGCCTGCTTTTCTATTCAGCGCCGTGCAGGATATACAGCCGATCAATCCCCTGGCCCACCCTGCAAACGCACCGAGACGATCGCCTGAGAGAAGCAGCGGATCGTTTGTCTGCTGGTCACGAGCGGCCTGGCGGGCAAGAAGAGCCTGGGGTCTGAGTTGACGGTGACCGGCCCAATGATCTACCGCGATACACGAGCCGTACACAAGATCAACCACCAACCAGCCATGATCAACAATAAGATCAGAGGCCGGCGAGAACCGAGAAACCCCAGGTCGAACGCGGTATTGAAGAGTAGGGCGGGTGGGACTTGAACCCACGACCCACGGATTATGAGTCCGATGCTCGTGACTCCTTCGCCGAGTCGTCGGCAGCAGGGGGTGTGGATTCAGGCTGATCGGATGGGTGGAGGGATTGCTGCTCGCGTAGGAGCGCTTGGGCGACGGCGGCGGCCGTGACCGCCTCTTCGCGTTGGCGCTGGGCGGTTTTCAGAGTGCCGGCCAGGTCGGCGAGTTCGCCGCGCAGCCGTTCGGCCTCGCTCAGGGACGCGGCTCTGGCCTGGTCGGCGAGGGTGCGGGCCTGCTCGGCCAGAGCGGCGGCGGTGATCGCCTGCTCGCGCCGCTGACATTCGGTGGTCAGCGCCTGGCGCAGCCGGTCGGCCTCTTCCGCGTGCGCTGCGGCGGTGCCGCGAGCCTGGTCGCGTTCCTGCTCGACCCTTCGAGTCTGGGCTTCCTGCTCTTGGCGGTGCCGGCGGAGGTCGGCGAGTTCGTGCTGCTGGTCGGCGACTTGGCGTTCAAGGTCCGTGATACGGGCGGTCGCGGCGGTGTGCATCTCGGTGAGTTCGGCGGTTCGGCGGAGAGCGACGTCACGGTCCTGCTCGGCCTGGTGCTGTCGGGCGGTGGCTTCGGCGGCGAGTTGCTCAGCTTGAGAACGTGCGTTCCCGTGTTCGCCGACCTGGCGCCAGGCGTCCTGCTCGCGTTCCTCGGCGCGGTCGCGGGCAGTCTCCGCCTGCCTTTGCGCCTGTTCGGCCGCCGCGATCCGGGCGGCGGCGGTGTTGGCCGCCGCCGTGGCGCGCTGATCTGCCGCATTGGCACGCTGGTCGGCCGCTGCGGCGGCGGCCCGGGCCTCCTCGGCTGCCTGCTCCGCGGCTTGGACCTGCGCCAGCGCGCCGCTGCTCAGCTCGGTCAACTGGGCGCTCAATGCCGCCTGAGCAGCCTGCCACTGCTCGCCGGCAGCCAGCAGCGGGCCGAGGAGATCCTGCGCTCGCAAGAGCGCGTTCGCCACCGGTGCGGCGTGTGAGGCGGTACGCGCCCGGTAGGCGGCGGCACGGCAGGCGTCGCTGCAGTACTTGGCTCGGCTGCTGCGTCCGGGGAGGGGTTTGGCGCAACCGGGGCCCGCGCATCGCATCTCCTCCGTCGTCTCGACTCGGGGGATGTCGTCGCTCTGGGGTGATGCCACCACAAGTTCCTGATCGTCTGCCACAGTCAGCCAGATTAGCGTTCGTAGCGATCGAACGCATCCGTTTCGTGCGAACGGGAACGCTGAACTCTCACATTCTGGTGCGTGATAATCTTCCTTATCAGAGGTTAGAGCGCGTCCAGCCGCATCAAAGAATGGGGACGAAACGGACATGAGTAAGAGCGGGTGGCTGCCGGCGGCGGGGGAGCAGTCCAAGGCGCTCGGGGCGCCGGAGTACGAGGGCGGCCACACCGTGGCCGACTACGCGCTCAGCGAGGACACCCGGCGCCTGATCGCCGAGGGTGTGCCGGCCAACACCCGTCGCGCCTACGCCCGCCAATGGGCCGCCTTCACCGTCTGGTGTGCCGAGTACGGCCGGCAGGCACTGCCGGCCACTGGACAGACGCTGGCCGAGTACGTCGCCCAGCTGTGCCTGGCCGGGCAGGCCCCGGCCAGCATCGAGCAGGCCCTGGCTGCCGTACGCACCATGCACCGCCTGTCCGGGCACACCGGCCAACCCGTCACCGAGGCCGCGCGGCTGGCCTTGCGCGCCTACAAACGCCAGCGCGCCGAGAACGGCGGTCGCGGCCAGCGCGAGGCACCACCCATCACCATCGACGCGCTGCGCGCCATGGTCAGCGCCTGCGACCTTGCCACACCGATCGGGCTGCGCGACCGGCTGCTGCTGGTGCTCGGCCTGGCCCTGATGGGCCGCCGCAGCGAACTCGTCGCCTTGACCAGGGACGACGTACGCGAGGTCGCCGACGGGCTGGAGGTCGTCATCCGCACTTCCAAAACCGACAAGGACTCCCGCGGCGAGACCATCGCCATCCCCCGCGGCACCCACCCGCTGACCGACCCGGTCGCCGCCTGGCGTGACTGGATCATCGTGCTCGACCAAGCCGGACACACCAGCGGACGGCTACTGCGCCGCGTCAACCGGCACGGCGGCATCGGCCCTTCCCTCGGCGCCGACGCGGTCAACGTCATCGTGCGCGACCTGGCAGTACGCGCGCGCGTGCCCTTCGCCGACACGGTCACCGCGCACAGCCTGCGCGCCGGCGGCGCCACCGTCGCCTACGCCGCCGGCGTCCCCGTCGCGGTCATCGCCAAACACGGCCGCTGGGCCCCCGCCTCACCTGTGGTCTTGCGGTACATCAGGGCGGTGGATCGCTGGCGGGACAACGCCATGCGGAATGTCGGTCTCTGACTGGCAACAGGCACGCGGTAGCGGCGAATCCAAGAGATGCGCCTTCCGCCTCTGCCGAGTTCGTCACTTCGTTGATGGTGCGTGCGCAGGGGCAGGGCAGCGTAGGAATGGCGGCGCCCCGGGTCGCATGAAACAGAGGCGAGCCCGGGTCTCATGTTGTGGCTTGGATCGCTTGATGACGTGATTTGGCGCCGGACAGCCGTTGGCGCTGAGAAGGATCTTGATCGCAGTGAGCGAAGACTGTTCATTGATGACGAAGATTCATACGCGCGTTGCCCGGTCCCGGCGTCGGCGACTCTGTCGTTGACCCATGCGCAGGCCCTTGAGCGGCGACCGCGCCAGTAGCGTTGGCGAGCCGTCGGGGCTGCTCTACCGGTGCAAGTGCGGCACCGGTAGAGCAGCAGCGGGAGGTAAGCGGCCGCGGTGGCCATGGTGGTGGCCTGCCGCTCGGTCTCTCGGTTGATGTGGCGTGGGTCGCGAGGGACCCCTTGTGGATCAGCTTCGCTGCGAGGATCCGATGCTCAGGGCGCCGCCACAACCGCCGCGGACAAACCCCGCTGACCAGCCCTAACGTCCTCTGGAGAAGAGCGTCGTGTTGCTGCTTCAGATCCCGCTCGGCGGCCAGCGCGCCCTGGCCCCGGCCAAGGCTCTCCAGCAGCTCGCCTACGAAGGAATTCTCTGTTCAACCGGGGAGGAGCTGACCGACAAGGAGCGGAAGTACTCGCTGCCTGATGCCCGCAACTACCTGGAGTCGCCATCACCGCCGGGCTCCGCGAGGGTCTTGTGGACGACGCCGACGGAGGCTTTGACTCCGGCGGCGATGGTACGGATGGATTCGCCGCGTTGGCGCCGGGCGAGGATGGCGGCGCGTTTGTCGTCGTCGACCACAGGACGGCGGCCGCCGACCCGACCGCGTTTGCGGGCGGCTTCCCGGCCGTTCTTGGTCTTGCGCGTGATGTAGCGGCGGCGGTCTTCGGCTAGAGCGAGGGCAAGGTCGAGGATGAGGGAGCGTTCGGTGTGCTCGCCGGCTGCGATGGCCTCCAGCACCTTGACGCCGACACCGCGCTGGAACAGGTCGTTGAGGACGATCAGCCCTTGCAGGAGGTTGCGGCCGAGGCGGTCGACCTCCTGTACGGTCAGCAGGTCGCCGTCGCGGATATAAGACAGCACGTTCAATAGGTCGTCGGTGGCGAGCTTGCGCCTGCGCCGCCTTGATCCACCGGTAGAACCCCGAACGAGACACCTTCAGCACCCAGCACAGCCGCTTGACGCCGAAGGCAGGCGGATGGAATCCGATTCCCAACAGCTCGGGACCGGTACGCGTAGGCGTCGGATGCGTTCATCCAGCGGGACGGCTCCTCGGTGGTGCCGCAGGCATCACGGACGTCGGCTGTGCGGTGACCGCAGCGGGTCGTCGTGCCGGCCACTCTGCGGCCCGTGAGTGATGCGGGAGCTCGATGGTGATGTCGAGGCCGCCGCCCGGGCGGACTGTGATCGCGATGTGTCCATGGTGGGCATGGGTGATAGCGCGCACGATGGACAGTCCCAGGCCCAGGCCCTGGCCGTCGGTGCGGACGCGGGTGCCCTGCCCGTGCACGAACGGTTCCAGCAGCGTCTGGGCTTCCTCAGGCGCGATCTCGCGGCCGGTGTTGCAGATCCGCAGCACGGCGCGTGCGCCCGCTGTGCGCGTCTCGACGGCGTGCGTCTCGACGATGAGGTGCCCGTCGGCGTGGTTGTAGCGGAGCGCGTTGTCGACCAGGTTACCGACCAGGCGTTCCAGCAGGACGGGCTCGCCGGTGACCAGCGCGGGCCGCAGCCTTGCGTGCACGGCTATGCCGGCGGCTGCCGCTTGCTCCTCGGCCGTGCCCAGGGCGGCCGCCGTGATGGCGGCCAGATCGGCCGCCTGCCGCGTGCCGGCTTCGGCCTGACTGCGGGCCAGCAGCAGCAACCCGTTCAGGACGCGCTGCATGTGGGTGACGGCGTCGCGCACGTCGCCGGCCATCGCGAGCAGCTCGTTGCGGCTGGGGTTTCCGTCCAGGGTGACGTCGATCGCGGTGCGGGCGGTGGTCAGCGGGGTGCGCAGCTCGTGGGCGGCGTTGGCGGTGAACAGCCGCTGGCTGTCCAGGATCCGGTCGCGCTCGGCGACGCCGCGTTGGATGCGGTCCAGCATGTCGTTGACCGTGCCCGCCAGCGTCGACAGTTCGTCGGCCGGGGTGGTGACCGGGACCCGCTCGGTGAGGTTCTCGGCCGACAGCCGGCGGGCGGCGGCGGAGATGACGCGGATCGGCCGCAGCACCCGGCCGGCGACCAGCCAGGCCAGTAGGGCGGCCAGGACGGTCACCATGATGAGCGCCAGACCGGCCTGGGGCACGAGCGCGGCCAGGGTGTCGGCCTGTACCTGGTCGGCGAGATCGTGCAGGTCCTGCGTCTGGGGTGGCACCGGCTGGAGCGCGCCCTGTGGGTCGGGGCCGTCCGGGTCCAGGTGGGTGACGAGCGCCGGGCGCCGCTTCATCAGCAGGTAGGTCAGCCCGGTCAGCGCGGCCCCCGCGGCCAGTACGAGGGCGGTCTGCAAGATGGCGAGCCGGGCGCGGGCGGTCAGCCTCATGGGCCGATCCGGTAGCCGGCGCCGATGACGGTCCCGACCAGCGGCGGGTCGCCGAGCTTGCGGCGCAGCGTGCCGATGGTGATCCGGACCGCGTTGGTGAACGGGTCGGCGTGCTCGTCCCACACCTTCTCCAGCAGCGTCTCCGCGCTGATGACGTCACCGCCGGCGGCCAGCAGTTGCTCCAGCACGCCGAACTCCTTGGGGGTCAGGTGCAGCAGCCTGCCGTCCCGCTCGGCGCTGCGCCGGGCCGGATCCAGGCTCACCCCGCCGGTGCGCAGCACCGGTGGACGGGCCGGTGCGCTACGCCGTACCAGGGCGTGCACGCGGGCGACCAGCTCGGAGAAGGCGAACGGCTTGCCGAGATAGTCGTCGGCGCCCAGCATCAGCCCACCGACCCGGTCCTCCACCGCGTCGGACGCGGTCAGCATCAGCACCCGCGACACGCCCCGCTGGACGAGCCGGCGGCAGACCTGGTCGCCGTGCACCTCCGGCAGGTCCCGGTCCAGGACCACCACCTCGTACGGGGTGAGCTCGCATTTGTCCAGCGCGCTGCGGCCGTCGAGAGCGAGGTCCACGGTGAAGCCGTGCTTGCGCAGCCCGGCCTCGATGTAGCCGGCGAGGGGCTGCTCGTCTTCCACCAGGAGCACACGCATCCGGGCAGTATCGCAACACCCACATATGGATCACATATGGTCCGCCGATCGCCCGCCGATATGCGCCGGCCGGTAGATGTGATCACCTCGAAATCCCCATAGAAAGGATCATGACGAGATGAGCCGTGCACGAGCGGCCGGCATGACCGGGTTGGCATCGGCCATGCTGGCGTTGAGTCTCCACACATCCGCCACCGCCGCCGTCGAGGTCAAGCCGGGAGACGTCCAGCAGGCGATGAAGGACCTGGCGAAGACGGACGGCGTGGTGGGGGCCATCGGCGAGCTGTACGTCGACGGCCGGCGCCAGGGTCAGGGGAGCGCGGGGACGCGCCTGCTCGGCGGCAAGGGTGGGCACATTCCTGCGGCTTCCCGATACCGGGTGGGGTCCCAGACCAAGCTGATGACAGCCACGGTGGTCCTGCAACTGGTCAAGGAGGGCAAGCTCGGCCTGGGGGACACGCTGGCCGCCGTTCTGCCGCAGGTGGCGCAGCAGGATCTGGTCGAGCGGGCCGGCGAGATCACCGTCCAGCAGCTGCTCCGCCACAGCTCCGGCATCCCTGACTTCTTCGCTTCGGGGAAGTTCGACGACGCCTTCGACTTCACGACCTACTACTCCCCGATCGACCTGGTGAAGGCATCCCGCGAGGTCCCCCGCACCGGGGAGCCGGGCGCGGGGTTCGCCTACTCCAACACCAACTACGTTCTCCTCGGCCTGATCGTCGAGAAGGTAACCGGCCGCAGCCTGTCCGCCGAGCTGGAGCGGCGTCTCTTCGTACCTCTGGGGATGAAGCACACCTATTTGACCACCAGGCCTCCTCAGGGGGTCAAGGGCCCGCACGGGCACGGCTACCACCCCGACGCCGAGGGCAGGCCGCGCGACGTCGACCGGCAGAACGCGAGCTTCGGGGGCGCGGCCGGAGGAGTGGTCTCCACCTCCGGCGATCTCAGCGCCTTCTACCGCGCGCTCAACCAGGGCCGGCTGCTGCCGGCGGACCTGCAGCAGGCGGTAGGACGGCCGCGGCCCGATCTGTGTGGCGGGACGGTCGCGGCGGCCGCGGGCAGTGGCCCCGGCTTCCTGGCGGTGACCTACACCTCCTCCGACGGCCGCCGCCAGTTCGTGGTATCCACCACGCTGAAGATCGACAACCAACAGGCCATGCCCGTCAATGACGCCATGAACAAGGCCGCCACGACCGTGCTCTGCCCCAGCCGATGACCGGAGGCGTCCATCCACCGCGACCTGCGTCCACGAGCCTCCGGACCCCGCGAACCGATCAACGGCATCGACGTGGCGCCCGGTAGTCGGGCCTCGGCGGCACCAGCGTGATGCAGCCTCCTTGTCCATACACTCTTGAAAGGAATATCTCCATGGTTGTCAGCCGTAGGGCCGTTGTCGGCGGAGCACTGCTGATGGCGCTTGCCGCCACCGGACGGCCGGTCGCGCGGGCGGCGGCCGCGGCCGCTGTTCCCTCACGAGAAGATTGGCGTGCCTTTCATGCCTATCTGAAGGAACTGGCTGCTGCCGGGAAGTTCTCGGGAGCGGTCCTGGTGGCCAAGGACGGCCGGCCGGTACTCAACAACGCCTACGGCATGGCCGACAAGGCCGGGAACGAGGTCAACACGCTGCAGACGCGGTTCTGCATCGGCTCCATGGGCAAGATGATCACCGGCGTCGCCGTCGCCCAGCTCGTCCAGAGAGGCAAGGTCTCCTTCCAGGACACGATCGGCACGTACGTCAAGGGGTTCCCGAACGAGATCGCCGACACGGTAACCGTTCACCACCTCCTCACCCACACCTCGGGCATGGGCGAGGTTCCCGGGAACGACCATGCGCAGACCGACGTCGACGTCCTGATGAAGGAGATCGTCAAGCAGCCGCTGACCTCCGAGCCGGGCGCGAAGATGCAGTACAGCAATGCCGGCTACATCGTCCTTGGCGCGATCATCGAGCAGGTGGGCAAGCAGGACTACGCCGACTACGTCCGCAAGCACATCCTGACGCCCGCGCGGATGCACGACACCTTCCTCGGCCCCTGGACGCCCGTCAAGGTCAAGCGCATGGCTCATCCCTACGCACTGTTCGACACGAACGGCCAGTGGGTCGGCGTGCCGACGAGGGACGGCACCACACCGGAGGGCGAGCTACGCGACCTCGGCGACCAGCCCGACGGGGCGTCGCCCGCTGGTGGCGCCATCTCCACCGTGGGCGACATGCTCAAGTTCGCCCAGGCCCTGCGGGGACACCGGCTGCTCAATGCCAAGCTCACCCGGACCGTCATGGAGGGCAAGGTGCAAGGCCTGAACAAGGACAGCAAGTACGCCTACGGCTTCAGCGACGAGCTGCGCAACGGCGTGCGCGTGGTCGGCCACAACGGCGGCATCCCCGGCTACTGGAGTGAGCTGGACATGTTTCCCACCAAGGGCTACACCATCGTCATCCTCACCAACCAGGACCTCGCCCTCTTCGAGCCACTCAGGAAGGCCAGAACCCTGATAACGGGGTAGCGCCGCCTCTAGGCGCTTGAGTCTTTCCGATCGACGAATTGTTGGCTATCCGCAGCAGGGCGGCCTCGCAATGCGAGTGAACAACACGCACAGGCCAGGCCGGACAGCGGGTGCTGCGGGGACGTGGCCGGGCGCGCCCTGGCCATGAGCCGGTATGAGGTGCTGGCGCCGCACCTGCACGAGGGGGGTGCCGCTGGCGCGGCTGGCGGCCGCCCATGGTGAAGACGGGCCCTGCTACCGGACCTTGCAGCGGTGGCTGGCCGGCTACCGGCGTTCTGGCCTGGATGGCTTGGCTCGCGTCAGTCGCAGGGACAAGGGTATACGCCGGTTCCCGGAGGAGCTGGTGGCGTTCGTCGCGGGGCTTGCCTTGCGCAAGCCCCGCCCCGGCGTGGCCACGCTCCATCGGCAGGCCGAGAGCGTCGCCAAGGCGCGCGGCTGGCCGGTTCCGGGCGATTGGACCGTGCACGGCATCGTCGCCGACCTTGACCCTGCGTGGGTCACCCTCGGCGTGGACGGTACCAAGAAGTACCGGGAGTCCTTCGAGCTGCTGCACCGGCGTGAGGCCACCCAGCCCAACGAGATCTGGCAGGCCGACCACACCGAGCTGGACATCTGGGGGATGGACGAGCGGGGCAGGTCTGCCCGGCCGTGGCTGACCGCCATCGAGGACGGCCACACCCGCGCCATCGCCGGATACGCCGTCAACCTGGAAGCGCCCTCAGCTCTGACGACCGCGCTGGCCTTCCGGCGCGCGATCTGGCGCAAGCCCCAGCCGGACTGGCACGTGTGCGGCATCCCGTCGGTACTCCAACTTGATCACGGATGCGACGCCACCTCCGCCCATCTGGAACAGGTGATGGCGGACCTGAAGGTGAATCCGGTCTTCACGTTGAAGGGCCGGCCACACGGCCACGGGAAAATCGAGCGGCTGATCGGCACGATCAACCAGATGTGCCTGGCCGACCTGCCCAGCTACGCGCCCCGCGGCACCCCCCGGCCGCGCCGGCCAGGCCAAGCTGACCCTGGCCGAGCGGAAACGCCGCTGACGCTGGGGCAACCGCGGCTCATCACCGGCCCACAGCTCGTCACTGACGTCCCACGGCTTCGGCTTGGCCGCCCGTACTCCTCTCTCGGCTACAGCGAGAGATCAAAGCACAGTAAAGATCATTCTGTTGGGACCTCTCAACCGCGGGCGGGGCGGCGGCGCAGATGGTAGGCGCAGGCCAGGGCGAGCAATATCGGGCCCCACAGCGCCGTCGGGGTGATGGACACCATCGCCAGCGCCTGCCACCAGCCATTCTCGTACGCCACGCTGCCGGCGACGCCGACCCAGGAGAGCACCATCCAGACCGAGACCGCGGTCAAGAGCAGCCCACCGGCCACGGCAGGGACGACCGCTGCCATGGGCGGCACACGTCTGCCGCCGATGACCGGGATCCAGCTCGGCACCACCTCGCCCCAGCCGCGCACCAGACCGATGCTGAGCAGCGCCGCCAACTCGGTGAGCACGCTGAGCCCGAAGACATAGGGGATGCTGATCCACAACGGTGACACAGGCGCGTCGTTGAGCTGGCCCATGTCGAAGTGAAAGGCGAACGGCAACCTCCACAGGCACGTGGGAAGCAGCAGCCAGGGAAGCGCGTAGGCGGTACGGAGCGCCCAGCGTGAGGCAGGTTGTGCGGTGTCACTGCTGGCCGGGGCCGCATGCAAGAGCTTGATCGCCATACCTGTACCTTCTCCTGGCCTCGAGAACGATTGATCACCTGTGAGGGTGAATCGCCTCACCCGCGCGAGCCAGTAGTGCTTTGTTGGGTCTGTCGGTGGCTCCGCCCTCGTCTCAGCGCCGCCGTCTGGAACTTCTCCGACGTGCGCTCAGCGACGAAACACTGGCCCTCCCCATCCGGGTCTCGGCCTGGCTCATGCTCCTCTTCGCTCAGCCGATCACGCGGATCGAACATCCACGCCTCGCCGGATCCTCACCGGCACCGGTCATGCCAGGGCCTTCGGCTTGTACGACAAGACCACCACTCAAGTCGTCGCTGACGCAGGTGGCACCTGCAACCGCTATGCCTCGAATGACCACGCACAGTGAACACCTGCAGCCCGACTGGCTTGAACACGGACCACTTGATCAACGACTCCTGCCAGCCCCGGGGCCGATCGCGGCTACTGGCGCCCGACACCGGCCATCGCTGACCGTCCGGCTTGCCGCGTTTGTCAAATGGGTGTCACCAGAGATGTACTGCCTTCCGGAAAGCTGATCATCCGATCAGGCACGAGGGAGGACCGGTGGACTTCGCGATCCTGGGCACCATTCGCCTCAATGGTCCCGGCGGCCGGATCCGTCTCAGCCGCAAGCAGCGGGCCGTGATCGCGGTCCTGCTGCTCCACCCGAACGCGACCGTTTCCACCGAACGCCTGATCGGCGCCCTCTGGGACGACCCGCCCCGCTCGGCACTGTCCAACGTCCAGACCTACGTCCATCAGCTCCGCCGCTCCCTGGAGGGCAGCGGCCTGTCGCTGGGGACCGAGGGGTCGGGGTACGCCTGCGAGGTCCCGCCAGAGCGTCTGGACCTGCTGGTGTTCGAGGAGGGCGTACGCCGGGCGCGCAGGGAACGGGCGAGCGGCGACCTGGTGGCGGCCGAGCGGGAGTACGCGGCCGCGGTCGCGTTGTGGCGCGGAACCCCGGCCGAGGACGTACCGCTCAGCGGGGCCGTGACGCCGCGGATCACCGAGCTGGAGGAGCAGCTGGCGGTGGCCAGATCGGAGTGGATCGACGTACGGCTCGCGCTCGGCCACGACGGCCTCGCCGCCGAACTGCGTACCCTCGTCGCCGCCCACCCGCTGCGTGAGCGGTTGCGCGAGCAGCTCGTGGTCGCCCTGCACCGCAGCGGGCGGCGGGACGAGGCCCTCGACGCCTTCCGCGAGGCGCGTGAGCTGCTGGTGGCCGAGCTGGGCATCGAGCCGGGCCCGGAGCTGCGCCGCCTGCACGCCGCGCTGCTCTCCGGCGACGCCGATCGCCGTTCGCCGCTGCTTTCCGGCGAGACCGATCATCACTCGCGACCGGCCGGAGAGGCCGGGCGCCACTCGCCGCCACCGAAGTCGGAAGGAGAGGGCGGCCGTCATTCGCCGCCGCCGACCGCGGACGCCGACCGGCACAGAATGCCGCCTTCCGCGGACGCCGACCGGCACGGCATGCCGCCTTCCGCGGACGCCGAAGCGGGCGCGCGGCCGATGGCGTTCCGGGGGCTGTGCCAGTTACCCGGCGACACCGCGGACTTCGTCGGGCGTGCGGGAGAGATCGCCGAGCTGCTGGGGCTGCTGCGGGCGGGCGCGGATCGGCTAGCTCCGCCCATCGTGGTCGTGTCCGGTCTGCCCGGCGTGGGCAAGACCACGCTCGCCGTACGACTGGCGCACCTGTTGCGAGCCGACTATCCCGACGGGCAGCTCTTCGTCCGGCTCGGACGGGACGCGCGCGGCCCCCGGGAGCCCGGCGAACTGCTGGACGTGCTGCTGCGCTCGCTCGGCCTCGACGGCGCGCTCATCCCCGTCCCGGTCGAGGAACGCGCGGGACTGCTGCGTCAGCGGCTGGCCGACCGGGCGGTGCTCCTCGTGCTGGACGACGCCGTCGAGGAGGACCAGCTCCGCCACCTGCTGCCGGGCACCGCACGCGGCGCCGTCCTGGTGACCTCCCGCTCTCCGCTGCCCGCCCTGGAAGGTGCCGTACGGCTCACGCTCGACCTCCCTGACGAGAAGGATGCCAGGCTCCTGCTGGAACGCGTGGCGGGCCCGGACCGCATCGGTTCGGCGCCCGGCGCGGCCGAGCAGATCCTGCGTTCCTGCGGCCGGTTGCCGCTGGCCATCCGGGTCGCGGGAGCCCGCCTGGCCACCCGGCCGGTCTGGCCGGTCAGCGAGTTCGCCACCCGGCTGGCCGGACGGGGCCTGGACGAGCTGGTCGTCGGCGGGCTGGACGTGCGCGCGACGTTCGAGCCGAGCTACGCGGCGCTGCCGGACCCGGCCAGGCGCGTGTTCCGGCTGCTGGGCCTGGCCGGGCTGGACAGCGTGGCGGAGTGGTCGGTCGCGGCCCTCCTCAGAGGACCCGCCACGGAACCGGACGCGGCGCCCGCCAGCCCGCCTGGCTCGGACGAGGACGCGGACAAGTGGAGGGCGGCCCCGCCGGCGGCGGATGCGGACAGGCCGGGGGCGGCCCCGCCGGCGGCGGATGCGGACAAGCTCGCGCTGGAGGCGGATGCGGCGCTGGAGACGCTGGTCGCGCGGGGCATGCTCACCTCGACCGAGGTGGACGGGGCCGGACAGCCCCGCTACCGGCTGCACGACCTGCTGCGGGTGTACGCGCGGGAGCGGGCGCAGGCGGAGGAGACCCCCGAGGGGCGGCGTGCGGCGCTCACCTGGCACGTGCTGGAATGCCTGCGGCGTACCCGGGCCGCCACGCGCCGCCTGCCGATCCTGCTGGCCCCGCCGTACGAGCGCGAGCCGGAGGAGGGACCGGCGCCCGACGTACGGGTGAGCGAGATGTGGCTGGCGGCCGAGCGGCGTACGCTGATGCTCGCCCTCAGCACCGCCGCCGAGCTGGGCCTGAACGACGTGGCGGCCGAGCTGGGGCACCACCTCACCAGCTATTTGATCATGGATCGGTTCCTGGCCGACGCCGAGCGGGTCCAGCGGATCGTGATCGGGCTGGGCGACGAGCGCGCCGCGCTGCGGGCCCGGCTGCTGCTGGCCACGGTGGAGATCGAATGGGGTCGGTTCCCATCGGCCGAGACCATGTGCGGCGTGCTTCTGGCGGAGTTCGGCCGCGCCGGCGACAGGCATGGAGCGGCGTACGCGCTGATCGTCAGGGCGGCCGCGCGGCACGGCATGGGCCGTCTGGACGAGGCGCTGGCCGACGCGTACGCCTGCCTCGACCTGATGGCGGCGCACGGCGACGCCGCCGGGCTGGCGTACGCGTGGACCTGGCCTGTCTGGATCCACGTCGAGCGCGGTGAGCACGGGCGGGCCGTGGAGATCGCCAGAGCGCGGCTGGAGGTGACAGAGAAGGACGACTACGCCATCCGCGGCAACCTGCTGCGCGGCCTCGGCGCCGCCCTCTACCAGCGGGGCGAGACGGCGGAGGCCGTCGTCCGCTACCGGGAGGGCCTGCTGGCGGCGCAGGCGCTCGGCGATCGCGCCGAGACGAGCAAGGCGCTGCGCCGGCTGGGGGAGGCACTGGGTGCGCTGGGCCGCTTCGACGAGGCGGCCGAGACACTGGCGGCGAGCCTGCGGCTGTTCGTGGTGAGCGGCGACACCCTGGGCGAGGCGCTGGCCGGGCACACGCTCGGCGTCGTGCACCTGCGCCAGGGCGAGCCCCACCGGGCGGTGGCGGACCTGCGGGCCGCGCTGGAACGGCTCGGCGGCGACGGGCCTCCGGTGTGGCGAGCCCGCGTTCTCAGGGAGCTGGGCCGGGCCTACGCCCTGCTGGGGCGGCACGAGGAGGCCGCGGCGGCGTGGCGCGGCTCCCTCGTCCTGTTCGGCGACGCGGCGGAGGGACGGGAGGTGGCCGCGTTCCTGGCGCCCTGACCGACGCTATTCGCCGAGCCGCCACACGACCGGCACGCCCTGCGTTCCCGCCAGCCTGGCCTCCTTGCGCGCCAGCCCCGGTGTGGCGCCCTCGGCGACCAGCACGCCCTCGGGCGACAGGGCGGCCCACATCCCGGCGGGCGCGTCGGCCACCTCCAGGGCCCGGTTCACCTCCAGCGCGCGGTTCACCTCCGGCCGGGCCGGGGCGGGCGTCCGGCGGGCCTGCCACCGCCGCCAGTACAGCCACTGCACGACGATCAACGGCCCGAGCACGGTCAGCAGCGGCAGCAGCCGGCCATGGGACAGGACGAAGGCGATGGACAGAGCCAGCAGGACGGCCTCCAGGCCGGCGGCACACCACGCGGCCGCCTTCCCGTACGCCCGCAGCGCCACCACCGGCCAGATCGACAACATCAGGCAGTCGCCGAGCCCGATGAGGGCGGGATCGTCGCCATAGGAGGAGGCCAGCACGGGCGCGAACGGCAGCCCCTGCATCCGCTGGACGAAGTCGGCGGTGAGCGACGTCAGCCCGGTGGCCAGCGTGTCGTACAGGGTGAGGGCGGCGGCCAGCGCGGCCACCTGCGCGGGCGTGATCGCCGCCTGCACCCACATGTTCACCACGCCGACGACGAGCAGGATCAGCAGGGCGTCGTTGATCACAAGGAGCGCGGGCGGCCATCCCAGCGCGAAGGCGGTGACGTCGGCGGCGCACAGGAGCAGGGCGGCGATCATGCCCCACCGTCCGCCCAGCACGGGGGCGAGGGTGAGCTGGGTCAACGTCAGCACCACGAGCCCGAAGATCGACACGACGACGCCCGTGGGCAGGTGCAGGTACGCGAACGGCATCACGACCAGCGTCACCACCATGACCGCGATGTCCGCGCCCACCATCCGGCCGACCGGCGGTCTGGGCATGACGTAACGGCGCAGGTACGCGGCGGTGAGCGCGACGGCCGCAGCGACGAGGGCGTACAGGGCGAGCACGTACGGGGTCATCACAGTCCTCGCTCGAAGCTGATCTCCAGCAGGTCCGTGCGCAGCCGGCAGGGCGTGGGCAGGTCCTCGGCGGTCTCGACCAGGACGATGCCGGTCAGGGGCAGCCCGTGGGCGCGCTCCTCCAGCCGGCCGAGCAAACCCTGCTCGGCCTTGCCAGCGACGACGTACAGGACGCTGTCCTCCAGGGCGTACCGGGTGGGCAGCGGCAGCCCGTGCTCGGCCTGCAGCAGGTCCAGCACGTCACGCGTGGTCAGCCCGCCGGGCGACCTGCGGCCGAGCACCCGCGAGGTGGCGGGCAGGGCGGCGAGGGCGCACGTCGGGGGCTCGGCCAGAACCTGGACGAGGTCCCCGGTGACGTACCTGAGCAGGAGCGTGGTGTCGCGAAACGTGGAGTACGGCGTCACGACGATCGTGCCGACCTCGCCGGGAGCGGCGGGGGCCAGGGTCTCGGGGTCGAGTATCTCGACCAGGCCCTGGTCGGCGGACAGGTGCAGATGACCGTCGGGGCAGACGCGGCCGGACACCGGGGCGATCTCGGTCATGCCGTACCCGTCGCGGACCTCGGCCCCGAACGCGTGCTCCGCCCGCTCGCGCAGCGCGTCGGTGAGGACCTCGCCGCCGGACCAGATGGTGGTCAGCGCGAAGTCGGCGGCCCGCCAGCCGCCCCGCTCGGCCTCCTGCACGAGCGCCGCGAGGTGGGAGGCCGGCACGTTGAGGTGGGACATCTGCGCGCGCTTGCCCGGTACGTGCAGCGGAGTGGCCAGCCGGTCGAGCGTGGCGGCCGGGTCGATGGTGCCCAGGTGGGCGAACACGGCCCCGGTACGGGTGACGGCCCGTTCGGTGAGGATCTGCGCGACGGACCGCGAGCTGCTCGCGTTGGCCCACACGTCGTCCGTGCGCACGTTCCCGGACATCATGAGCGAGAGCGCCGACAGGCACGACAGCAGCTCGATCTCGTAGGCGGAGAACCACACCAGCGTGGGCGTGCCCGTCGTGCCCGTCGTGTGCGCGAGCACGGATGGCTTGGCCAGGTCGGAGACGAACGCCGCCGGCCTGCCGCGCAGGTCGGCCTTGGAGGTGGGGGCGATCGAGGACAGGGTCTGCGGGGTGATCGAGGCCGGGTCCACGCCGTGCTCCGCGAACCAGCGCCGGTAGTAGGGGCTCTCCGCCGCCGCGTGGGCCACCGTGCGCCGCAGCCGCCGCCGGGTGAGGTCCTCCTGAAGCTCGGGGTCGTTGCCCGCGATCAGGTCGTCGGCGCCCTCGCCGGGCGAGCCGAACGTCTCCAGCGTCTCGCGCATGTCGTCGACCAGCGTGTAGACGTCCCGCAGCCGGAACCTGCGCCCCGACATCATCGACCAGGCGTAGCCGAGCTGGCGTACCGCGGTGCCGAACACGCCGCTTTCCTCCCGTCGTGGTGTCCCCCGGGAGAAGGCTCCCGGGGGATCACTCGCTGTTCGTCAGACCTGCAGCCCGAAGATGGCGCTGGACAGGGTGCTGACGGCGTACTTCGCGTAACGACGGGCGGTCTTGACCATGACGAACTCCCAGTTCTTCAGGGGGCGCACCGATCGCGCCCTCTGCGATCAAGAGTGGGAGCCGCTGCCAGAGATCCCCTACACAGTCGCTACAAAGTCATTACAAACAGCTGGTCGCGGCCCTGTCCGCGCTACAACACCAGCGGCCTGCAGCCTGTCGGCGGGGTTGCGTTCGACGATGTCCATGGCGATCCCAGGCCGGCGCCATGAGCGACGACCGTGTTCTCGTGGGCTGACCGAGGGGTGCGCGGCCTTCCCTGCCGTGAGGACCGGTAACACTACAAACCCGCACGATCACATGACGACATCACCGATGGAGGCTCACGTAGGCACTCTCAGGGGCTCCAGGGCGGCCAGGACGAGGTCGAGGCCGAAGGTGAACTCCTCCGCCGGGTCGTAGCCGGCAGCGGCGAGCACCGCGGCGGACTCGTTGAGGTAGGGGAACTCGTCAGGAGGAAGCTGGGGCAGGAAGACGTCCTCGGTCATGTCCGCGAACTCATCGGCGGTGTCGAACGGCAGGCTGGCTTCCTGCAGGGCGAAACCGTAGACATAGCTGTCGAGCAACCAGTTGGCGTGCGTCGCCATCAAGACCGGGAAGCCGGCCCTGCGCAGGCAGGCGGTGACCGCTTCGCGGTGGCGGAGGTTCGCGGGCCCCGGCGATGTCCGCGACTCCATCAGGCCGATCGCCCACGGGTGGCGTGCGAGAACCTGCCGGGCGGATACCGCCCGGCAGCGCATCGCTGACTGCCAGTCGGCCTCTTCGGGCGGGAGCTCGATCTCCTCGAACACGACGTCGATCATGGCGTCCAGCAACTCTTCCTTGTTCGCCACGTAGTAGTAGAGCGACATCGCGCCCGCGCCGAGCGCGCCGGCCAGCCGGCGCATGCTCAGCCCGTCGACCCCCTCGCGGTCGGCGAGCCGGACCGCCTCGACCACCACCCGCTGCCTGCTCAACGCCGCGTCTGACGCCCCCTGGCGTTGTTCCCTCGCAGACACGGGTCTCCTCTCACTCGCTCGAACGGCTTGACAATCGTCCAGCGCACCGTCATGGTACAGCGTACTACTTGTAGTACAGCGTACGACGTACGGTGTACGAACCGGCCGGAGTCGCAGCTCGGACGTGAGGAGGCTTGTGGGAATCGAACAGCGGTCGAGTGCCGGAGCACGCCTGGCGCCGGGGGCGAGTCCGGCCGGGGCGACGACGATGCGGGCCGCCGACCAGCACCGTTACGGCCTGCCCTGAGCGCTCGAGTCGTCCGCGGTCCGCGCTACCGCTGCGCGGTCGAGGCGATGTGCTCGTCCAGGTGGGCGCGGCCTCGGTACATCCCTGCCGCCACTCCGGCGGAGGGACCGCTCCTCTCGAAAGAAGAACCGATGACCACCCGAACGAAAGCCGCGAACCTGCTCGACAACCGGCCGGTCCCCGTGCACGCCCAGCTCGCCGCCGCATGGACCAGCTTCATGTTCCTCTACATCTACGTCGACTACTTCCACCTCCACAAGCCCGGCGTCATCGACAACCTCCGTGCCGGCGTCGTCTTCGAGTTCGACATCAACCCGACGTTGTTGACCATGATGCTCGCGTCCGTGGCGATCCCGGCCCTGATGGTGATGCTCTCCATGACGCTGCCCGCCCGGCTGAACCGCGCCACGAACCTCGTCGTCGCATCGCTCTACATCCCCTACTCGGTGTTCAACGCGGTAGGGGAGTCCTGGGCCTGGGCCCCCTTCTACGGCCTTTCCATCGGAATCGAAGTGCTGCTCCTGGCCTTCATCGTGCGCTCCGCCTGGACATGGCCTCGAACCCCCGCCGTCCCGGCCGGTCCCGCGACGACCGACCTTCGACAGTAGGCGTCCGTGTGAAGCCCTACCTCGCTACCGCAGGCGTCCGTCTCGCTTGGCCTCTTGCGCGTCAGTCCGACAGCCAGCGCAGCTCGTGCGCCAGGGTTTTTGCGACGGCACGGATGCGGCGGTGAAGCGGCGACTGCTCGCGCGGGAGGACCAGGTGGATCGTCAGGCTGGGCGCGCCCCGCAGCGGTCGCCAGGTGAGACCGGCCGATTGTGTCGTGACCGCGGCTTCCCCGGCCGGGGCGAGGGTGACCCCGTCGCGCAGGTCACGTTGAGACATGTCGAAGGAGACCGCGGGCGTGTGGAATCGCGGGTGTGCTCGGGCGTCTCGGAACAGTGCGGACAGCTGATCGTGGATCACGGGGTTGGCCGCACGGTCCGGGAGCCGCAGCGGATACGCGGCCGCGTAGGCGATCTCGATCTCCGGTTGTTCGGCCAGCGGATGGTGCTGCGCCAACTGGACCCCGACGCGCATGCGCCGCAGCAGGAACCGGCGCACGCCACGGCCCGGCTGTTCACCGCGGGTGATCCCGGCCTCGATGCGACCGTCGGCGACCGCGGGGGAGATCTCCGGTGTCGCCATCGGGACCGCGCTGACCTCGAGCCCGCTGTTGCCGCGAATCAGCCTGTCCACCAGGGCCGGTACCGTCTCGGCCCCGGTGCTGAGGCTGTAACCGATGCGCAGCGTGCCCAGTTCGCCGGCCGCCGCGCTCCGGGCGGTGTCCCAGGCTCGGTCCAGCGCCGCCAGCGCGGGCGGCGCGGACTCCGCCAAGGCCGCACCGGCCGTGGTCAACACGACGCTACGCGTGTTGCGGACCAGCAGGGCCGTGCCGAGTTCCGCCTCCAATCGGCGCATCCGGGCGCTGAGGGCGGGCTGTGCGATACCGATCCGTGCGGCCGCGCGGGTGAAGTTCAACTCCTGCGCCAGCACCAGGAAGTACCGCAGGCTCACCGTGTCCGGCGCCACGTGCCCTCCCTGCCGATTGATAACGATCCGTTCTTAGTCTATCCAGAATCGATCTTTCCCTTGGCCGTACATCGGGCCCTAACCTGCGCATATGACGATTCAACCGGCCACAGCACCCGTCGCCGGGATCGATCGACTTGAGTGTCAATTCGAAGTCGGACGTGTCCGGCCGAACACAGGAGGTTTCCATGGCTAAGGGCTACTGGGTCAGTGTTTACCCCGCCATTTCCGATCCTGAGGCCCTGACTGCCTACGACAAGCTGGCCGGTCCGGCTGTCCAGGCTGGGGGCGGGCGCAACCTGGCCCTCCTCCCGTCCCGTGGCGGTCGAGTCGTCGCCCACGAGGCCGGAATCACGCAACGTGTGGTTCTGATCGAGTTCGACAGCTTTGAACAGGCCGTCGCGGCATACGAGAGCGAGGCTTACCAGAAGGCGCTGGTGGCATTCCCCGACGGCGTCCAGCGCGACTTCCGCATCATCGAAGGCATCGACTGACAGTGAGGTTCGCCGGGCGCCGACCCGGTGCCGGCGGGCAAGCTGTCGGCGCCGGCTCGCTATGGGCCGGTCTCCAAGGCGCCGACAGCCTTCAGCAGTCCCCGGCGATTCGCGGACTTCGCGGACAGGCCCCGACGCGCGCCCGCGATATCCGGCCACACCTGCACGGCATGCCCGGATGACCGCGGTGGCCGGCGGCTGTGTTTCCGGCTTCAGGTCAGCCCCTCCAGGCCTGGAGGGGCTGACCTCTTGGGGCTTGGTCGGAGTCAGACGGTGGTGGCCAGCCAGCCGATGGTTTCGCGGGCGTGGTGTCCGTCGCTCTTGGTGGCGCCGGCGAGGATCTCGTTGATGCGGATCCGGAAGCCCTGCGGCGTCACGTCCGCGATTCTGAGGCCGGGGGTCTCGGGTCCGTTGAAGGTCTGGACGAAGGGGATGACGATCACGCGTGCCCCGGCGGGGAACGGGGTCGGGAACGTCACGTGGGTGAAGGTGGAGGTGTCGCCGCCGGTGGTGGCCACAGGGTGGGTGGAGTCCAGGTCGAGGATGCCGGTTTGGATCATGCTCATGCGGGGGCTCCTTGTGGTGAGAGTACGGCTCCGGGTTTCGCGCTATGTGATCACAATCCCGATGCTCGCTACTGAACGTACATATTTGAATACTGCATGTGATGTGTCGGGGCAGTGAGGAATGCCTGCCTCTGTAGGCTCACGCCCGATGCGGGCGTCGCCCACGGCCAGGCAGTCCCGCTGAGCACAGCGGGCGACAGTTCCCCGCCGCCGGGTTCGGTCCGGGCGTTCGGGGAGAAGTCCGACGCTTCCCGCCGCGATGACATGGCGGGACCTTCGCCGCCGAGCAGTATGGTCCCCAGCCGTTTCGCCTCCGGGCGTCGGCGCTCAGACCGCGCTCACCCAGTGCGCCATGATCCCGGTACGCCCATCGCCACCACGATGCGTCTCTTTGAGTATTCGTTCAACTCCGTTCTGTATTCGAGAGAAAGGCCACTGTCCCTCTGGCCGCATAAGCCCCACTACGGGTGCCTCACGGAGCGGAGGGCTCCTTCTCGCCGAATCGTCTTCAAATCGCTCATGCAGCGCCAGTAGGTTGAGCAGAGCCTTGAGCGGGCTGCGTCGCATGGTGCCGGTCAGGGGCTGAGCACGATCTTGCCGTGGGTGTGTCGGCGTTCGAGTTCGGTGTAGGCCTGGCGGACCTGCGTCAGCGGGTAGACGTTGGCGATCGGGACTTCGAGGTGTCCGTCGGCGATCAGGGCGGCCAGTTCGGCGAGTACCTCAGCACCCGGCCTGGCGTTGGTTCCGGGTTCGGTCTTGACCCCGTACCTCGTGGCCGCCGCGAAATCGGCGATGGTGTCGATCCGCTCGGCGGCGACGCCGAGGGCAAGGGCCATTTCGACGTACCCGCCGCCGTAGGCGTCGATGAAGGCGTCGATGCCGCTCGGTGCGGCGGCCTTGATCCGGTCGATGACGCCGTCACCGTAGGCGACCGGGATCACGCCGTGTGTTCGCAGCCACCCATGGTTGTGCTCGCTCGCCAGGCCGATGACCGTGGCTCCGGCCCGGCGCGCGAGCTGAACGGCGAACGAGCCGACTCCTCCGGCTGCCGCGGAGACGACGACGGTCTCCCCGATGTCGAGTCGTACGGAATGCACTGCTCTCCACGCGGTCACTCCGGCGACGTACAGGCCGCCCGCAACCTCCCATGAGACGCCGTCCGGCTTGGGGGTGAGGTTGTCGACGTCGACCAGGACCAGCTCGGCCTGTGCTGCCCGCCGCTCGGAGAACCCGATCACCTCGTCGCCGACCGCGAATCGGTCGACTCCGGCGCCGACCTCGGCGACGATCCCGGCGAGGTCGCTGCCCTGCCCGGACGGAAAGGTCGAGGGAAAGATGTCGGCCATCGCGCCGGTGCGTATGGCCGCCTCACCGGGGTTGATGCCTGCGGCCTTGACCCGCACGAGGACCTGCCCGCTCCCGGGCGACGGACGGTCGACCTCGTCGACCCGCAACACCTCGATTCCACCGAACTCGTCGTATCTGACTGCCTTGGTCATTGTCTTGCTTCTCCTGTGGCGCGATGCGCTTCCGGCGTCGAGAACGGGAAGGTGTTACCAGGGCACGCTTCCGGCGTCGTCGAAGAATCCGCCGGTCGGTCCGTCGTCGGGCAGGGTCGCGAGGCGAATCGCGATGGCCGCACCCTGTTGTGGCGTGCGGACGCCTTGGAAGCCGTTGAGGTCGGTGGCGGTGTAACCGGGGCAGCCGGAGTTGATCAGGATGTTGGTGCCGCTCAGTTCCTTGACGTATTGGATGGTGAGGGCGTTGAGGAAGGTCTTGGAGGCCAGGTAGGCGGCGGGAACCGGGCCCATGTCGATGCCCGGTGTGGTTTGCAGCGCGAGTGAGCCGACGCTGCTGGACATGTTGACGATCCGCGGTGCCGCCGAGTCGCGCAGCATCGGCAGCATCGCGTTGGTGACCCGGATGACGCCGATCACGTTGGTCTCCACGACGGCTCGCACGGTCGCGGGCTCGACCGTGGTCGGTGTCTGTGGCATACCGCCGGTGATCGCGGCATTGTTGACCAGGACGTCGAGCCCTCCGGCCTGGACGGCGATCAGCTCGGCCGCGGCGGCGACGCTTTCATCGTCGGTGACGTCGAGGGGCACGCCGAACGCATCGATCCCGTCCGCGCGCAGCTTCTCGACCGCGCTGTCGCGGCGATGTCCGTCCCTCGCGCCCACACCGATTCGCCAGCCAAGGGCGCCCAGCCCTGCGGCGACCTCGTATCCGATTCCCTTGTTCGCGCCGGTCACCAGCGCGATCGTCCGTTCGCTCATGCCGTCGATCATGTTGCGGACTCGGGCGGGGCGTCCAAGACCGGTCAGGTGGACGGCGATACCGCACGGGTATCGGCCGTGGTCAGCGCTGGGTACGATGAGCCGGTGGAGACCCGGGAGTTGCGATACTTCGTCGCCGTGGCCGAGGAGTTGCACTTCGGACGGGCGGCGCAACGGCTCTCGATGGCGCAACCACCACTGTCGCGGGCGATCCAGCAATTGGAACGGCGGCTCGGAGTCGTTCTGCTGCACCGCACCGCTCGCGCCGTCGCCCTGACCGAGGCCGGGTCGGTGCTGCTACGGGAGGCCCGGCTCGCGCTCGACGCGGTCGAAGCCGCCGAGCGCCGCACCCGCCGGGCCGCGGCTGACCAGCCCGGTGTGGTCCTGGCCACCAAGGCCGGAGCGTCCAGGGAACTGCTGGCGAAGCTGCTGCACGCGTACGCCGCCGAACCGGGCTCGGTGCCGGTCGAGGTGATGCTGTGCGGGCCGGGCGAGCCGGAGGGCCTGCTGCGCACCGGACGTACCGACGTCGCTCTGCTCCACCGGCCTTACGACACGACGGCCGGACTCGACACCGAGGATCTGCACACCGAACAGCAGGTCGTGGTCCTGCCCAAGGGGCATCCGCTCGCCAACCGGGCGTATCTGTCGTTGGCCGAGGTCAAGGCCCAGACGGACCTGCCCCTGCCGCGCTGGCCCGGACGGGACGGCGGCCATCCGGACGGCCCCGGCCCGCAGGTGCGCGACCATACCCAACTGTTCCAACTGATCGCGCTCGGGCTGGCCTGCGCCGTCGTCCCCGAGTCGCTCCGAGAGCAGCTGCGCGACGACTACGCCATCGTGCCGGTGCCGGACGCGCCGGCCGTCACGACCGTCATCGCCTGGCCGCCACACAGCAGATCCAAGGCCGTCGCCGACCTCGTCCGCACCGCGACACGCCTATGGTCGGCGGCCTAGTTCGAACGTCGCAATCCAAGCGGGTCCACGGATGAGGACCTCCGACTCTCATGCAAGCGTTCGAGCGCGAGACTGCATGGAGCGAATGACGGCGACGAGGTGGAGGCCGCGATGCGGGCGGCCCTCGCCGGGCGCCGCCCCCACGAATCAGGCGCGGACCTCGCGGCGCGGTCCATGATCACTGCACTGGCTGCCCGCCGCCCCGAACGCGCCCGCGCCGCATATCACCTGCTCGACGCCACACCGGCACTGCAAGCTCGCATCCACCAGTTGGTGTGGCGCGACCAGGAGCACGTTGTCGAAGCCCTGCTGACGGGGGTGCCTCGGACTCCCGAGGCCGAGCTCCGCGCGCGTGTCATCACCCACGCCGTCACCGGGACGATCCGCGTGGCGGTTGTCGCCTGGATTCGGTCCGGCCAGCGCAGCACCGTCGTCGCCCATTGCGAACAAGCTCTGACCTTCTTGCGCGAAGAGCTTGCTCACTGACGGGGACTTCCGCAAAGAGCGTGACAATCACGACGCGACTGCGGATGCGAACCATTCGGAGTCCGACGCCGCCCGTCCCCGCGCGGATGGCTCTGCGGTCGCCTCCCGTCGAGGCCCTCAGCGGCGTCGTGAGGGTGGCGTCCCGCGCGGGCGGGCCGTACTGCTTGCCTCAGCTGAACGCCGCGGCGTTGCGGGCCGCCCAGTCGGCGTAGGTGTGGGGCTCGTCGCCGGTCAGTTCGCGCACGGCCGGTGACACGTCCGCGGCTCTGCCGACGAACGAGGCGAACAGCGTGAGCATCGAGTCCACGACCGGCGCGGGGGTATGCGCGATCATCTGCTCGCGCGCCTGCTCGGGAGACAGTTCCTCCAGGCGGAGGTCGCGGCCCAGGACCTCGCCGAGGATCCGTACCCGGTCGGCGGTCGTCAGCGAGGCGGGCCCGCTCAGCTCGTACGCCTTGCCCGCGTGCCCGTCGTCGAGCAGCGTCCGCGCGGCCACCGCGGCGATGTCGCGTTCGTCGATCGGCGCGGTGGCCGCCTCGGCGAACGGGGCGCGCACCACGCCGCCGTTCTTGACGCCGGGCGCCCACCGCAGGTCGTTCGCCATGAACGCGCCGGGACGCAGGAACGTCCACGGCAGCCCCGCACCGGCCACGGCCCGCTCGTACTCGGCGTGCGCGCTGCCCAGCACGCCGGCCTGCTTCATGGTCACCGCCAGCGCGGACAGCAGCACCACGTGCCCGAGGCCGGCCCTCGCGGCCTCGCGCAGGAAGCCGTCCACCTGGCCGGCGGCCGGGAGCAGGAACGCGCGGTCCGCGCCCCGCAACGCGACCCGCAGGTCCTCTGCCTGCGACATGTCGGCCTTGATGACCTCCACGCCGTCGGGCAGCCCGGCCCGCTCGGGGTCGCGGCTGATCGCCCGGACCTGCTCGCCCGCCCCGAGCAGCAGATCCACCAGCTGACGTCCGACGTTTCCCGTGGCGCCTGTCACCAGAATCACGTCTACCTCACTTCGGATATCCGAACTGTTTGGATATGGGCACTGTAACCTGTCACCGTGACGGACCCCGTTTCGCCCCCGCGACTGCCACGCCCCGAGGAGGTCAGGGAAGCCCTCGGCTTCGTACCCCTGGTGGAGGCGTACTTCCGGCGGGCCCAGGCCGAGATGCCGGACCGGATGCGGGAGATCTTCCGCAACCACGGGCTCACCGGGAGGCACGGCGCGGTCATCCCGCAGCTGACCGTCGAGTCGTCGCTCAGCGTGAGCGAGCTGGCCGACAGGATGGGCGTGTCGCTGCCGACCGCGAGCGAGCTGGTGGGCGACCTCAGCCGGGCCGGCCTGGTCGAACGCCGGGAGGATCCGGCCGACCGCCGCCGCACCCTGGTGTCGCTGGCCCCCGACCATCGGGCCATGGTCGAGGGGTTCGTCGCCCTGCGCGCCGCGCCGCTGCTGCGCGTTCTGGACAACCTCTCGCCGTCGGACCGGCAGGGGTTCGTGGCAGGGCTGATCGCGTGGGCGCACGAGGTGCGCAACTGGTGACGCCGGGTCCGCGACGGGACCGGGCTCGGCGCTATGACGGGGACGGGGTCGCGCAGCGGGTGGCGAGGCCGTCCAGGAGGCAGTCGAGGCCGAACGTGAAGCGGCGCTCGCTCTCGCGCTCGACGTCGATCTCGCCCGTGGCGGCCATCCGGCCGGCCAGCGTCGGGTGGCGTTCGGCGACCTGGCGCAGGTAATCGGCCGCCTGCTCGTCCCAGCCGGACCCGGTCCCGCTCATCCGGGCCAGCGTGTCGCGCCAGGCGACCTCCGCGATGACCGCGCCGACCACGTGGTCGTTGACGGCGGCCATGGCGGCGTCGAGGTCGGAGCCGGCGAACCCGGCGCTCTCCAGCAGGCGCAGCCCGGTTTCGGCCAGGGCGAGCGCGTTCGGGCCGAGGTTGGGCCGCACGGTCAGCTCGGACAGGGCCCACCGGTGGCGCAGCAGCATGGCGCGGTTGCTGCGGGCCAGCGCCGCCAGGCCGTCCCGCCAGCCGGAGGTGCCGGGGCCGGCGCGCACCTCGCTCAGCACGCGGTCGAGGGCCAGCTCCAGCAGGTCGTCCTTGGTGTGGACGTACCAGTACAGCGACCCGGCGGTCACCCCCAGCTCGGCGGCGACGCGGCGCATCGACAGCCCGCGATGACCCTCGGCGTCGAGGACGGCGACCGCCACCTCGACGATCCGCTCGCGGGTGAGCTGACGGTCGCGCGGCGGCCGCTCGGGACGCAGCCACACGGACCCGCCGGAGGACTCTGACGACGGCACGCGATCACCCTACCCGCCTTGACGTCGCCTTCCATTCCCTTATACAACGTTCAAGAGTATTGAACACCGTTCAAGGAGGGGCCGGATGCCGGCCTTGATGTTCCGCCCGAACGGCCCACTGCCGGGCGACGTGCGCGTGACCGCGCTCGGCCCCGAGTCCGGGCCGCCGGTGATCTTCGTGCACGGCTCCACGAGCTGGGGCGACGACCCGGTGTACGGGTTCGCGGCGCAACGCCCGCTGGCCGCCCGGTTCCGGTTGCTGCTGATGGACCGCCGCGGCTACGGCGGCAGCCCGGACGCCGGGGACAGGTTCCCCGGCGACTACCTGGCCGACGCGGACGACGTCGCCGAACTCCTCGGCGCGGGCGCGCACCTGGTCGGCCACTCCTACGGCGCCGTCGGAGCCATGATCGCGGCGGCGCGGCGGCCCGAGGCGGTGCGCTCGCTCACCTTGGTCGAGCCGGGCAGCTACCAGGCGGCCGCCGACCACCCCGCCGTGGCCGAGGCGTTGCGCGCCAACCGCGCCGCCTACGCCGACCTCCCCGACGTGACGCCGGAGGAGTGGCTGCGCGCCGCCGCCGGCTCGACCGGCATGCCCGAGCCAGGCACGGGCGAGCGGCGGTTGCGCGCGGCCGCCACGGCACTGCGCGAACGCGTCTGCTGGGAGGCGGGCCTCCCGCTGCCGGCGCTGCGGGCGGCGTGCTTTCCCAAGCTGGTCGTCTCGGGCACCTGGGAGGGCGCGCCGGGGCCGTACCGGGAGCGCGGCGGCGTCCCTCTCATGGCCTGCGCACGGGTCACGGCCGAGCGGATCGGCGCCCGGCACGAACAGGTGCCGGGCAGCGCCCACTACCCGCACGTCGAGGCGCCGGAGCGGCTGAACGCGCTGCTCACCGCCCTCTGGTCCGGCGCCTGACTGCCCCGGAGAGCGTCACGGGAGAGGCCCGTCAAGCCAGGAAGAACGTGGCCAGCGTGCGGGCGACCAGTGCGGGGTCGTTCTCCATGGGGATGTGACCGGCCTCGGGGACCCGCACCAGCGTGGTGTTCGGCACCTCGTCGGCGAACCGCTGCGCGTAGCCGACCTGCTGGAAGGTGTCGTCCTCGCCCCACACCAGCAGCTTCGGCGCGTCGCAGGCGAGCAGGGCAGGCATCAGGTCGAGGGTGTAGCGGCTGTCGGCGGCGCCGGCCAGCGCCATCCAGGACCGTCCCACGCGTGGTTCGCGCCACGGGTCGAGGTAGTCGTCCATCTCTCCTTCGGTGACAGGCCGGGCCAAGGCGGTGGTGACGGCCACGCGCCGGGCGGCGAGCAGGTCCTCCACGGTGGTGGCGGCGACCACGGCGGGGTCACGGTAGCGGGCCACGCCGGGCACCGGCCAGGAGTCGTAGCTCACCGAGTTGACCAGCGCCAGCCGGGGAACCGCCAGCTCGCCGCCGGTCAGCAGCTGCTGGGCGACCGCGCCGCCGATGTCGTGCCCGGCCACGCCCGCGGGCGCGTCCATGCCGAGCGCCGCCGCGAACCGCGTCACCCAGGCGGCCAGCGCGGGCACGGTGGCCGTCTCCAGCGTCAGCTCCCCTTCCGAGCGGCCCAGGCCGGGGAGGTCGACGGCGACCGGCCGCAACCCGGCCGCGGCCAGGTCGTCGAGCACCGGCAGCCAGACGCGGCTCCAATACGTGCCGTGGAGCAACAGGACCTGCGGGCCGTGCTCGCCCGCCGTCAGATAGCTGGCCGTACGGCCGTCGACGTCGATCGTCATGCGTGTGGACATGGCCATAACCATCGGGGAATGGATCACCGCCGGTCAAATACCACTTAGGGTATGGCCCTATGACGTTGACGCAGCTCCGAGCGCTGATCGCGGTGGCCGAGCAAGGCGGATTCACCGCGGCGGCGGACCTGCTCGGCATGTCCCAGCCCGCGGTCAGCCGCGCTGTCGCCGCTCTCGAACGCGAGCTCGGCGCACCCCTGTTCGTCCGTCACACCGACGGCATCGCCCTCACCGAGGCCGGGCGGCGCGCCCATCTTCGCGCCCGCGAGGCTCTTCGCCACTTCGACCTGATCCGCGCGGAGGTGGCGGCCGCCGCCGGTGAGGTCACCGGGCCGCTCCGGCTGGCCAGCCTGCCCAGCGCCACCGGCACCCTCATCGCCCACCGGTTGCGGACCTTCACCGATCGCCACCCCCAGGTCCAGGTACGCCTGTTCGAGGGGGCCGACGACGACGTCCGCGGCTGGCTGCGCGGTGGCGCGGCCGAGGTCGGGGTGGTCACGCTCCCCGCCCCCGGCCTGCACACGATCCCGCTCAGCACGCACGAGATGGTCGCCGTGGTGCCGGCCGGCCATCGCCTGGCGGGGCAGGAGACCGTCCACATCACCGACCTGGCCGGGCAGCCGTTCATCCTCACCACGGCGGGCTGCCGTCCGCTCATCACCGACGCGGCACGCCAGGCCGGCGTCCGGCTCGACGTCGCCTACGAGGCCGGCGGCCAATCGGCCATCCTCGAAATGGTGGCCGCCGGCCTGGGGGTCAGCATCGTGCCCACGCTCGGCCTGCCGGCCCGGCTCGGACCGGTCACGACCAGGCCGCTCGAACCGCGCCTCACCCGGACGCTCGCCCTGGCCGTCCTGTCGCCGAGCGACTGCGGACCCGCCGTCCGGGCTTTCCTCGACCTGGCCGAGCAATGATCTTCGGCAGGGTCGGGGCCTGACGGCGCTCTCCTCCTCATCGTGATGCGACGATGGTTGCGGTGCGGACGAATGCCGCGAGTGCGGGTGCCCGGCCTCCTTGTGGCCAGGCGAGGACGAGGGTGGTGGGCTCGGCGTCGGTGACCGGTACGCAGACCAGGTCGTCGCGGAGCTGGCCGCGTACGGATGCGGGCACCACGGCGACCGCGCGGCCGAGCGCGATGAGCTGCAGGAGCTGGCCGACGTCCCGTACGGACAGCTCGTTCGAGGTGTCGGCCGACCAGTGGGGCATCGTCTCACCGGCCAGGTCGGCGAGGCGCACGCTCGCCCGGCCGGCCAGGCGGTGACTCCGGGGGAGGACGACGACCTGGTCCTCGGTCAGGAGTTCCGCGAAGTCCAGACCGGTCAGGTCGGTGTTCGAGCGGTGCAGCAGGCCGACGTCGGCGCGGCCGTCGCGGATCATCCCGGCGCGCTCGTGGGCCGAGCACAGGACGATGTCGACCGGGACCGCGTCCCGCTCGGCATCGTAGGCGGCCAGGATGCCGGGCATCAGGCCGCAGTCACCGCCGGGTTTCATCGCCACGACCAGCCGCGAGACGGGCCGGGCCGCCCGCTGGGCGCGTCGCACGGCTGCGTCGACCGCGTCCAGGGCCCGGCGGCTCTCGGTGAGGAACACCTCGCCGGCCGGGGTGAGCGCGACCCTTCGGCTGCTGCGCTCCAGCAGGGTGACGCCCATCCGGCGTTCCAGCCGGCCGATCGCCCGAGACAGCGGCGGCTGCGCGATGCCGAGACGCTCGGCCGCCCGGCCGAAGTGCAGTTCTTCGGCGACCGCCACGAAGAACGCGAGTTCGCGGGTCTGCAAGCGATCCATACCCTGAGGGTATCGGCGGAGACTCAGCCGGGCATTGTCCTGCCGTGGCCCCCGGTGGTGAGGTCGTCCCCATGACGGACAGCACGATCGCCCTGATCACGGGCGCGAACAGAGGGGTGGGGCGGGCCGTCGCCCGCCGGCTCGCGGACCGCGGCGCGACGGTCCTTCTCGGCTCCAGGGATCTCGCGCGTGGCGAGGAGGCGGCCGAGGCGCTCAGGTCCGGCGGCGGTGACGTGCACGCCATCGTGCTCGACGTCACCGACGCGGCGACGATCGCGGCGGCCGCCGACCGGATCGGCGACCGCTTCGGCCGGCTCGACGTGCTGGTCAACAACGCCGGAATCTCCGGCAGCCCCGGGCCCACGGAGCCGGCGGCCGCCGACCTCGACCTGGTCAGGCGGGTGTTCGAGACCAACTTCTTCGGTGTGATCGCGGTGACCAACGCCATGCTGCCGCTGCTGTCGCGGTCGGCGGCGGCCCGCATCGTCAACGTGTCCAGCGGTGTCGGGTCGCTCGCCCGCATGACCGATCCGGATCACTACATGTCCCGGCTGGCGGGGCACGCGGCGTACCCGCCCTCGAAGACGGCGCTCAACTCCTTGACCGTGCAGTACGCCAAGGACCTTCGGGAACGAGGCATCCTCGTCAACGCCTGCACCCCTGGTCCCTGCGCGACGGACTTCACCCGGCACCTCGGCCTCCCCGTCACCCGCACGGCCGACGACGGCGCCGCGATCGTGGTCCGGCTGGCCACCCTGGACGCGGACGGCCCGACCGGAGGGTTCTTCGACGACGACGGCGTGGTGCCCTGGTGACCGGCTCCGCCGAGCGCCGCCAGGCGGGCGGGCGGCCGTAGCCTGGCGTTCATGATCGAACGAGTGCGGGTCGCGGTGGTCGGCGTCGGTAACAACGTGTCGGCGCTGGTGCAGGGGATAGCGCTGTACCGGGCCTCGGGGAGTGTGGCCGGGCTCCGGAGGCCGGTGCTGGAGGGGCTGGGCGTGGGCGACGTCGACTTCGTGGCGGCCTTCGCCACCTCGCCGGAGAAGATCGGGCGGGACCTGTCCGAGGTGATCTTCCTACCGCCCAACAACTATCCGAAGATCACCGGTGAGCTGCCGCCCACCGGCGTCACGGTGTCCAGGGGAATCACCGACGCCGCCGACGACGCCGAGGTGGACCGGGTGGCCGGGGAGCTCGCCGGAGCGGAGGTCGTGCTGTATGCCGCTCCCAGTGGCCGGCCGGAGACGGCGCGCGCCTACGCGGAGGCGGCGCTGCGGGCGGGGGCGGCGTTCGTCAACACCACCTCCGACCCGGTGGCCCGCGATCCGCAACTGCTGGACCGCTTTGTCACGGCCGGACTGCCGCTGCTGGGCGACGACCTGACCAGCCAGTTCGGCACCTCGGTCGTGCACCACGCCCTGCTGCGGCTGCTGGAGGAGCGCGGGCTCTCCCTCACCAGCTCTTACCAAGTCAATCTGGGCGGCACGGACGACTTCCGCAACCTGGCCGAGAACGGCGAGACCAAGATGCGCTCCAAGCTCAACGCCCTGGCCTCGGAGAGCGAAGCGCCCGACCGGGTGGAGGTCGCTCCGCTGGGATACCTTCCGCACCTGAAGTCGCACAAGGTGGCGCACATCAACATCGAGGCACAGGGCTGGGGCGAGACCACGGTGTCCCTGGACGTGAAGTTGAAGGTGCACGACCCCAGCGGCGCCGCCGGGGTCAACATCGACCTCATCCGCATGGCGGCCAACGCGTTGCGGCAGCACCGTGGCGGCTACCTCGACGAGGCCGCGCCGCTGCTCAAGTCCCCGCCCGGCACCGCCGTCTGATCCGAGGACATAAGCGGTCACTCGACGCTTCTGTCCGGTTGGGGCGGTCCTTTACCAGCCCGCGGCGCGACGGACCGGCATCCAGGCGGGAGCCGGGGTGCCGGTCAGGAAGTCGCCGACCAGCCGGACGCACAGCTCGGGCCTCTCGCGCAGCAGCAGGTGCGAGGTCCGCGGGACGACGGCCAGCTGGGCCGCGGGCAGCGTCCGGCACATCCGCAGGGTCTGCTCCAGGGTGACGATGTCGTCGTCGGCGGTCATGACCAGCACGGGGCAGGTGACGGCGGCCAGCGCGTCGAGGCTGCCGGTGAAGTCCCGGCCGGAAACTCATCGCACGTCGCACAGGGGTCAGCGGCAGACCGTGCCGGGCACGGGAAGCGTCCCGGAGATCAGGTAACGGTCGATGCTCGCGGTCGCGCAGGCGTTGCGCAGGTATGAGGTGTGCCCGTCGCCGTCATAGGTCAGCACCTGCGCCCCCTTGATGCCCCTGGCCAGGCTCTTGGCCCAGGCGAGCGGCGTCGCGGGATCATGCGTGTTCCCGACCAGCAGAACGGGCGGCGCCTGGGTGATGTGCACCGGCCGCTGCGGATTGGACGGCGGGACGGGCCATCCCACGCATCCGGTCGTCATGTCCCAGAACTCCGACGTCCCGCGCATGTGCGGGGCCCTCCGCGTGACGTCCCGGGCCCGCGTCCTGAGCTGCGGGAATCCGTTGATGCCAGGGTCGATGTCCTGGCAGAGGACCGCCCGGTAGGCCGAGGTCGTCGCAGGGTTGTCCAGCGCCTCGGCCCGCATCTGCCCGAAGAGCACCGCATCGCCCTGCTCCGCCTGGACGATGCCCCGGGCCAGACCGCCGTTGAAGTCGGGGGCCATCGTGAGCATCGCGTACGCGACGTAGCGCAGTTCGTCCGCCGTCAGCGGACGCCCGCCGGTCACCGGGATCGGCGTCTCCTCCGCCTTGCGCACCAGCGCGTCCCACACCTGCGGTACGGACCGGCCGTGCAGCTCACATTCCTGGGGCCGCTCGCACCACCCGGCGAACCTGTCGAACCCGTCCTCCACCGCCGCCGCGGCATCGCGCACCATCCGGCGCGAGCTCATCCCGTGATCGACGATCCCGTCCAGCGCCATCGCCCGTATCCGGCCGGGGAACCGCCGCGCGTACTCGGTGCCGAGCATGCTCCCGTAGGAGCGTCCCAGGTAGCTGATCTGCTCCTCGCCCAGCGCGGCCCGCACCTCGTCGAAGTCCCGTGCCACGCTCCCGGTGTCCATGTGCCGGATCAACGGCCCGCAACTCTCGCCCACGGCCCGGTTGTGCGCGACGAGCCGGTCATACTCCCGCCGCGTCTCGGGGAACTGCGTGACGGCCGGATCGTGCACCGCCTTCCCGCATGGGATCTGCTCGCTGCCGCCGACCCCGCGCGGATCGATCCCGACGATGTCGAACCGCTCGCGCAGCTCGTCGGAGAAGAAGTACGGCGCCCAGTCCCGCACCAGGTCGGCCGCACCCGTCCCCGGCCCGCCCGGGTTGTAGAACAGCGTCCCGATCCGTTGCCCGGTGGCCTTGCGTCGCGTCATGGTCAGCGAGACCTGCGGCCCGTCCGGCGTCGCCCAGTCCACCGGCACGGCAAGGGTGCCGCACTCGGCCCCGGGCTCCTTCCCGCAGGCTCGCCAGTCGATCGCGTCTGTACTGGTCACGTTCGCTGATGGGGTCGCAGCGGCCGGGGCCGCCGGGACCGCTGTCGCGATCAGCGCCAAGGCCGTGACGAGGGGGGTCCATTTCATGATCTGGATCGTCCCCCGCTCACCAGCCTCCGTCATCGGCCTTTCGGCCTGCCGCATCGGCCGAACGGACGACAGTTCATCGCGTTCGGCGGGTCTCTGTCTCGTGGCGCGATCCAGCCAGGGCGGCACATCGAGGAGGCCGGGACCCGGCTCCCAGGCCTGATTTGCACGTCGCTCAACTTATCTTTATATATAGATCACATGAGTCGAAGACCTATGCAGGAGCCGACGTTCCTGATCCTCACGGCGCTCGCAGCCGGGCCCCAGCACGGCTACGGCATCATCACGGACGTCGTGCAGATCTCAGGCGAACGGGTACGGCTGCAAGCCGGCACGCTGTACGCCGCGCTCGACCGCCTCCAGGGGGAAGGGCTGGTCGAGGCCGACCGCGAGGAGGTCGTCGACGGCCGCGCGCGGCGTTACTACCGTCTCACCTCCGCGGGCGAGGCCCGGCTGGCCGCCGAAGCGGAGCACCTGCGTCGCAACGTCGACACCGCCTCCTCTCGCCTGCGCGCCAGACTGCGCTCGGCGTACAGCCTCAAGGTCGCGACGCCTGGCCGCGAGTTCCTCGGGAGTGCATCGTGAATCTGGAGGACCGTTACCGGCGGTTACTGGCGTGGTACCCGAAGGAGCACCGCGCGCTGCACGAGGAGGAAATGGTCGCGGTCCTCCTCGCGACAGCCGCACCCGGCCGAGACCGACCGACCGTCCGCGAGACCTTCGACCTGCTGCGAGGAGCCTTCGCCATCCGGTTGTGGCGTGCCGTGGGGCCCGTCTCCCGCGGGCACTGGCGTGCCGCCTTCAACGTTGCGGCGCTTCTGGCGCCGATCTGGCTGCTCGTCCTCGAAGTCGGTCAAGCCGGCGCTCTCATGGAGATGTCGCTTCGGTCCGGAGTGGCGGGTCCGATGCCGACCTTGAGGCCACTGATGATCGCCCTGCCGTACGGGTTGATCGTTTTCCTGGCATGGCGGAACTCGCGAAGGGTCGCGGCCGCCGTGGCATGGGGCTGGGCCGTACTGTACGCCGGGCTCGTCGCCACTCCGCCCGATCTCGGCCTTTCGCCCGTCTACGTGGCGTGGGACGGCGTGCTCCTCGTGGGGGCGGGATTCGGCAGCGTGGTGCTGTTCGTCCTGCCCGCCTGCCTGGTCGCCGTGATGCTGACGTTCGCTCCCTCATCCGGTCCTGCTCCGTTGGGAGCCCGGCGGCTGGCCGGATGGGCCGCCGTCTCGCTCGTCGGCGCGGTGGCGAGCAGTCGGCTTCCCGCCTCGCCCGAGGGGGATTACCTCCTCCTTCTCGTGCTCGCGGTGGCGGCGGTCATGGCAGTGCGCTCGCCTGTCGGGCGGCGGGCGGTGTTCATCGTGTTGCCGCTCATGACCGTCACCCTCAACTGGCTGCGTTGGGTGGGGGATCCGGCGAACCTTCCAGCGGTGGCTGCGACCACGGTGGCCCTGCTGGCCGTCACGGCGTGGCTGGCCAGGACCGGCGCTCCCGCCTCCGGGCCGGCGAAGCGCCTGACAAGCGGTACGTGAGGTCGCCGGGCGACGCGCGAAGAACGCGTGGTCGCCGGCGGCACCACCGCGCTGACCGGCCCGACGTTCACGGTCACGTGCCGGCCCGGCGCCGGCGTCAGTACTGAGCCGCGGCGTCGATGCCGCCGACGATCTCGCCCTCCATCGCCCACGTCATCCGCTGAAGGCACGTCTCAGCCCGTCGTCCAGTGACGGAGCTTCTCGGGGTTGCGCACGACCCAGATGCGCTTGATCCTGTCGCCTGCGACCTCGAACGCGAACACCGTCACGATGACGCCGTCCTGCTCGGCCACCACCCCGGGCCGCCCGTTGACGGTGCGTTCCAGGTACGTCATGTTGCCGGGCCGGCGGTGGGCGATCTCGATCCAGGCGTGCGCGATCTGTTCGCCGCCCTCGATGGGGTGCAGGAAGGTGACGGCGAGGCCGCCGCCGTCGCCGATCGCCACGGCGTCGGGGTCGAGCAGGCCGATCAGGGCGTTGATGTCCTTGGCCTCCCACGCCCGCTTGAAGTCCCGGACGATGCCGGCCTGCCGGGTCGCCGGGGCCGCGGCGGGCTGGGCGGCGCGGATGCGGCGGCGGGCCGAGGAGGCCAGCTGGCGGCATGCCGCGGGGGTGCGGCCGACGATCTCGGCGACTTCGGCGAAGGAGTAGCGGAAGACGTCGTGCAGGACGAACGAGACGCGTTCGGCCGGCGTCATCGATTCGAGGACGACCAGGAAGGCCAGGTTGACCGATTCGTCCAGGGTGACCCGGTCGGCCGGATCGGAGACCGTACCGCCGTCCGCAGGTTCGGGCAGCGGCTCGGGGAGCCATTCGCCCACGTAGGTCTCCCGCCGGACCCGTGCCGAGCCGAGCAGGTTCAGGCAGATGCGGCTGGCGACCGTCGTCAGCCAGGCGCCGGGCGACTCGATGGCCTCCTGCTCCCGCCGGGACATGGCGTACCAGCGGGTGTAGGTCTCCTGCACGGCGTCCTCGGCCTCGGCCAGCGAGCCCAGCAGCCGGTAGGCGAGGTTGATCAGGTGACGCCGCTCACTGATGACCACGTCCAGGCCCGGATCGAGCCACCCTCCTGCTGACCCAACGGCATCCGGCCTGTTCTGGCTGGTCATCGTGACGGCTCCCTCGGTCGTGTCTGCCTTCTTCCTGCTCGACAAGACAGCGTGCCGGAATGTGAGGCCGATGCCGTCACCTGACGTTTCCGGGGGCTGTGTTGTCGAACTGCACGCGGACGTCCTGACCACCACGGGAGGGCGCACCAGGCGCCGCCGCCGCATACAGGTCAGCACGTCCGGACCTCGTTCGACCACGCCGCGTCGTCGCGGCCCCACCTCAGGGGAGCCACTTTGAGTCTGTTCCGGCTTGACGCCAGCATCCTTCCCGGCACCTCGGCCAGCGCCGAACTCGCCGACATCGTGGAAGCCGAATGGACCGCCGCCCACCCGGACGAGCCGGTGGTGCGCCGGCACCTGGGCACCGATCCACTGCCGTCCGACGCCTGGGCCCAGGCCCACCTCGGCGCGTTGACGCCCGAGCCCGACCGCTCGCCCGCCCAGCGCGAGGCGCTGGCGTTCGCCGTCTCGCTCGTCGCGGAACTGGCGGCCGCCGAGACGGTCCTCCTCGCTGTGCCGCTGTACAACTTCGGCGTCTCCCAGCACTTCAAGGCCTGGGTCGATCTGGTCATCGCCGGGGCGCCCCTGGGCAGCCCGGTGCTCAAGGGCAAGCCGACCGTCCTGGCCACCGTGCGCGGCGGCGGCTACGCCCCCGGCACGCCGCGCGAGGGCTGGGACCACTCCACCCCGTACCTCCGGCGCGTCCTCGCCGACATGTGGCAGGCCGACCTGACCATCGTCGAACGCGAGCTCACCCTCGCCGCCACCAGCCCAGGCATGGAACACCTGCGCGACCTCGCCGCCGGCCTCCACGTCCAGGCCCTGACCGCGGCCCGCGCCGCCGGCCGGGCGACCGCGGCCAGGCGGCTCCCGCGAACCGTTTCCCACTGACCGAACAGGAGCGACATGTCAATGGATCAGGTGGCACGCAACAAGGCGGCGTTCGCCCGGCTGCACGACGCCCAGAGCAGCGGCGACGTCGAAACCTTCGGCAGGGCGGTCGACGAGGTCGTGCACCCGGACGTGCTGATCCGCACTCCGTTGCCGATCGCCGCAACGGGGGCGGAAGCCCTCAAACAGGTGGGCGCGATGCTCCTGCACGCGTTCCCCGACCTGCGCATCGAGGTCGAGGACGTGATCGCTGAGGGCGACAAGGTCGTCCTCCGCAACACGGTCACCGGGACTCACCGGGGCGAGTACATGGGCGTCCCGCCGACCGGCAGATCCATCACCTACAGAGAGATCATGATCGTCCGTTTCGCGGACGGCCGGATCGTCGAGACGTGGGGGATCGTCGACGTCCTGGCCCAGCTGAAACAGCTCGGCCTGATCCCTTCGTGAAACGACCATCATGTTGAACGTACGTACAAGTTGTACTAGCGTTCAACATGATGAGAACGAGGGGGACCCGATGACGCAGCGACAGTTCACGCGGGCGGGGGCGCGCCAGTGGGCGGGCCTGGGCCTGCTGGCCATGCCGACGGTGCTGCTGGGGCTGGACGTGACCGTCCTGTACCTGGTGGCGCCGAGCATGGCGGCCGACCTGTCACCGTCAGCCACCCAGCTGCTGTGGATCATGGACGCCTACGGGTTCCTCGTCGCCGGGTTCCTCGTCACCATGGGCACGCTGGGCGACCGGATCGGACGGCGCCGGCTGCTGCGGGCCGGGATGATCGCCTTCGCGGCGGTCTCGGTGCTCGCCGCGTTCGCCCCCACGGCCGAGCTGCTGATCCTCGCGCGAGCCCTGCTGGGGGTGGCCGGGGCGACGCTCATGCCCTCCACGCTGTCGCTGATCTCGAACATGTTCCCCGACGCGCGTCAGCGCGCGGTCGCGATCGGGGTCTGGGCCACGATGTTCGCGCTCGGCATGGCCGCCGGGCCGATCGTGGGCGGCGCCCTGGTGGACTCCTTCTGGTGGGGAGCGCCGTTCCTGGCGGCGGTGCCCGTCGCGTTCGTCGTCCTGGCCGGGGCGCGCGCCCTGCTTCCCGAGTACGCGGCCCCGTCCGGCGGCCGGCTCGACCTGGTCAGCGTGGGCCTGTCCCTGGCGGCGATCCTGCCGGTCATCTACGCCGTCAAGCACATCGCCTCCGAGGGGCCCGGCGGCCCGGTCCTCGCCTGCGCCGGAGCGGGCGTTCTGGCCACGATCGTGTTCGTACGCCGCCAACGCCGCCTGCCCGACCCGCTGCTGGACGTGACGCTGTTCGGCAACCGGGCCTTCGTCGTGGCCCTGGGCGTGCTGCTCATCGGCCTGGCCGGGGTCGGGGGCTCGATGTACCTGGTCACGCAGTACCTCCAGCTCGTCGAAGGGCTCACCCCCTTCGACGCGGGGCTCTGGATGGGACCGCCGGCGCTGGCCATGTTCGCCGCCGCCATCGGTGCTCCGCTGGTCGCCCGGCGCTTCCGTCCCGGCTCGGTCATGGGCGCCGCCCTGGGGGCGTCCCTCGCCGGCTACGCGCTGCTCGCCACCGCGGGGCTCGGCGACGCGGTCCCCGTGGCGGCCGGCTTCACGTTCGTCTACCTCGGGCTGGGCGCCCTCGCCGCCCTGGGCACCGACATGGTGGTGGGCGCGGTGCCGGCCGCGCGGTCCGGGTCGGCGGCGTCGATCTCCGAGACGGTCCAGGAACTCGGCATCGCCATCGGCGTCGCCCTGCTCGGCAGCCTCACCACCGCCGTCTACCGCACCCGGGTGACGGTGCCCGAAGGTCTGACGCCGGAGAGCTCCGGCCCCCTCACCGACAGCCTGAACTCAACCGTGGCGATCACCGACAGCCTTCCGCCCGGGACCGTCGAGGCGGCCCGGCACGCCTTCACCGCCGGGCTCAACGTCGCCTCCCTGGTCGCGGGGGTCGCCATCGCCGCCGCCACGGCGCTGTGCCTCGCGATGCTGCGCCACGTGCCCCCGCTCGGGGCGGAGCGGCCTCGCGACACCGACGTTTGAACGATGGTCCGACTATCCTGGGGCTCGTGCCGAGGAGCAGCAAGGACGACACCGCCGACGACGGCGAGCACGTCGACGGACGCCGCGCACGTGGCGAGAGGCGACGCGCGGAGATCATCGAGGCCACCCTCGCCGTGGTCACCCGCGACGGCGCGGCCGGCGTCACCCATCGCACGGTCGCCAAGCAGGCCGGCACCACGACGTCCCTGAGCACCTACTACTTCGCCACCCTCGACGACCTGCTCGTCGCCGCCCTCACGACCGTCGCCGACGCCTACACCGCCCGCATCCGCGACATCATCGACACCCCCGGCGACAAGCTCAGCGGCCTGGCCCACCTCATCGCCGAGTCCGCCGGCACCGGACGTGAACGCGCCCTGGCCGAACGCGAGCTGGCGACCCTGGCCGCCCGCCGCCCCGCCCTGCGTCCCGTGGCACGACGCTGGCGGCAGAACATCGCCGAACTCGCCACCACACTGACCGACGACCCCGCGGCCATCGCCGCCCTCGTCGCGGCCTCCGACGGCCTGTGCACCGCGATCCTCCTCGACAACGTGCCCGCCGACCCTGACCACATCCAGGCCGTCCTGCAACGAGCCGTCCGCGACTGAGCGTCCAGGAATGCCCTGAAGGGCTTCACGTCATGCGGAGGATGACCTTGCCGGTGGTGCGGCGGGCGGCCAGGGCGGTGAGGGCGGCGGCGGCCTGGTCGAGCGGGTATTCGGCGCCCACCGTGGGGTGGACGCGTCCCGAGGCGGCCAGGGCGAGCAGGTCGTGCAGTGGCTCGGCGGCACGGCTGCCGGGGAGGCGCAGGTGGGCGCCCAGCCAGTAGCCGCCGACGGTGATGTTGCGCTCGCTCAGGATCCCGGGGTCGATGGGGGCGGCGTCGATCCCGCCGGAGGTGCCGTAGGCGATCAGGCGGCCGAAGGGCGCCAGCGCACAGGGGGCTGCCTCGAAGACGGGGCCGCCGACGGCGTCGAGGATCACGTCGGCCAGGGCGCCGTCGTTGGCTTCGCGGACGCGCTCGGCGTAGCCGTCGACGTCGCCGGGGATCGCGGCGTCGGCGCCGAGCCGGCGGACCAGGGCGCGCTTGCCGGGGGTGGAGGCGGTGCCGATGACCCGTCCGGCGCCGAACTCCTTGGCCAGCTGGATCGCCAGGTGGCCGACGCCTCCCGCTGCGGCGTTGACGACGACGGTTTCGCCGGGGCGGACCCGCGCGGCCGTACGCAGCAGGTGCCAGGCGGTCAATCCCTGGACCAGGAGGGCGAGCGCGGCGCCCGCGGAAAGGTCCTCGGGGATCTCGACCGGATCCTGCACCAGCGCCTTGGTGGCGAACGCGCTGCCGGCGAAGGCAAGCATGCGGCGACCGTCCGGGGCCCGGCCGACGACCTCGCCGCCCGGGATGAACGGCAGTTGCGGCGGCAGGTAGGTGCCGCGCAGGCGCTCGGCGTCGGCGAAGTTGAGACCGGCGGCCTCGACGTCAAGGAGGATCTGGCCGGGGCCCGGCGTTGGGTCGGGAAGGTCGGCGGGGGTCAGGACATCGGGTTCGCCGAGGCGTTCTGCAACCATCGCTCTCATGCCGTCAACGCTAGGAGCCGGGCGGTTGCGCAGGTAGCGGGCGGGATTTGTGGATGAGGCGGAATGCATGAAGAGTCTTCATGCATTCCGGCGGCGGTGTCACCCGGGCTAGGGGCTCGGTCGCCAGTAGTGCTCGGGCAGGTCGCCGGTCGGGGCTGGCCGGGGTTCACGCATCGGTCCTTCGGTCGCCGGTTCCACGGCGCGACGGACCGGATCAGGCGAGCAACCGGTCGACCAGCCCGTCGAGGTAGTCAGAGGTGAGCGGCCCGGCGTTGAACAGGACGCGCATGTAGATCGGCGCCAGGAGGTGGTCCAGCACCTCCAGCACGTCGGGCGGGTTCTCGCCGCGGGCGCGGGCGCGGTCGAGCACGGCCTGCAGCTGGCTGGTGCGGTCGGCCAGAAGCTCGTCGCGCGCCTGCAGGCCCTGCTGGCCCTCGCCGGACAGCGCGAGGGTCAGCCGCACCAGCGCCAGGCCGTCGGGGCCGGTGACCTCGCGGGCCACGTTGGCGGCGTGGGTGCGCAGGTCGCCGGCCAGGCTGCCGGTGTCGGGCATCGGCGACTGCGCGTTGAGCCGGGTCAGCAGCACATCGCTGAGCAGGGCCTGGAGGTTGCCCCACCGGCGGTAGAGGCTGGTGTCGGCCACGCCCGCGCGGGCCGCGATGTCGCCGATCGTGAAATGTCCGTAGCCGCGCTCCCTGACCAGCTCGGTCACGGCTTGATGCACTGCCGCGCGGACCCGGGCGCTGCGCCCGCCGGGCCGCTTGGCCCGCCCCTGCTCATCCATGCGTCCCACCTTAACGCAGTTGGGACTTGCGTTAGAGCCTCAGAGGGTCTACGTTAACGCAGTCACCAACTGCTTTTAGGAGAGATGTACGTGAGAGCGTTGCTCACCCTGACCTGCGCAGGCCAGTTCATGGTGCTGCTCGACAACACGATCGTCGGCGCCGCCCTCCCTGACATGCAGCAGCGGCTGCACATAGGGCTGACCGGTCTGCAGTGGATCGTCGATGCCTACGTGCTGCTGGTGGCCATGCTGCTGCTGTCTGGCGGCGTCTTCGCCGACCGGTTCGGCCGCCGGCGGGTGTTCCTGGCCGGGGTGGTGGTGTTCACGGCCGCCTCGGTGGTGTGCGCGCTCGCGCCCTCGATCGGCTGGCTGATCGCCGGACGGGTGCTGCAGGGCGTCGGGGCCGCGGCGCTGAGCCCCGCCTCTTTGGCGCTGCTCACCGCCGCGTATCCCGCCCCGAAGGAGCGCGTCAGGGCGATCGGATTGTGGGCCGGGTTCAGCGGCCTCGGCCTGGCCGCCGGACCGCTGGCGGGCGGGATCCTGGTGGAGTCCTTCGGCTGGCCCGCCATCTTCCTGGTCAACGTGCCCATCGGGGCGGTCCTGCTGCTGGCCGGGCTGCGCGTGCTGGGGGAGTCCCGCAACCCGAGCGCGCCGCCGATCGACGTCCCCGGCACGGTCCTGTCCGCCGCGGGCGTGGGGGCTGTGACGTACGGCCTGATCGAGGGCGGTTCCCGAGGCTGGACCTCGCCGGTGATCCTGGGCAGCTTCGCCGCCGGGCTGGTGCTCCTGGCCGCGTTCGTCGTGGTCGAGGGCCGGGTGGCGACGCCGATGCTGCCGCTGCGGCTGTTCCGTCAGCGGCTGTTCACGGTGTCCAACACGGCGATGGTCGTGGTCGGGTTCGCGCTGATGGGGTCGTCGTTCTTCTTCTCCCAGTTCTTCGTGTACGTCCAGGGCACTTCGATCCTGGTCGCCGGGCTGCAGACGCTGCCTGTTTCGCTGGCCATGGTGATCGTCAGCCCGTACGCGGGCCGGCTCGCGGCCAGGTACGGCTTCCGCGTCGTCACCGGCACCGGCCTGGCGCTGGCCGGGCTGGGGCTGCTGGCGCTGGGCTTCGTCCACGCCGACACCGGCTACGGGAACGTGTGGTGGCGGCTGGCGGTCGTCGGCATCGGGTTCGCTCTCACCATGTCACCGCTGACCGGGGCCGCCATCCAGGCGGTCAGCCCGCAGGAGGGCGGCCTCGCCTCGGGCGTCGCCAGCACCACCCGGCAGATCGGCGCGGTGCTCGGCGTGGCGGTGCTCGGGGCGATCGTGCACACGCGGGAGGTTGGCGGAGCCTCGTTCGAGTCCGGCCTCAACAGCGCCTTCCTCGTGGCGGGTGCCGTGACGCTGGCCTGCGCCGTCTTCACCGGCCTGTGGCTGGCCGCGGCCCGGACGCCGAGCGGCGTCCGGGCGAACAGTCAGGAGGCCGAGCAGTCGGCGAGCGTCCGCTGACGGCTCGTCCCGGCCGTCGACTTCTCCGACAGCGCACCTCGGTAAGGATTGTCAGTGGCGTCTGCGACCGTGTGCCGCGTGGGTGAGCTGGTCGAGCGGGTGGATGAACAGGACCGCGTGCTGGAGGTCGTGGAGCGCGCAGAGGCGGTGCGCCGGCGGTGGATGCATCGGATCGCGGCGACGATCTGCCGCGATCCGACGGGGCGGATCCTCGTGCTGCGCCGGGCCGAGGAGCATGTTCGCTTTCCCGGCCACTATGACGTGCTGGTCGGCGGCGCCGTGGGCGTAGGGGAATCGTATGAGGACGCGGCGGCCCGGGAACTGGTCGAGGAACTGAGCGTCGGCGTTCCGGTCCGTCTTCTGTTCAGGTTCCTGTGCCAGGCGGGGATCAGCCCTGTCTGGTTCGGGGTGCACGAGGCCTTGGTCGCCGAGCCGTTGACTCCGGACCCGTCCGAGATCGCTTGGCATGCCTGGGTCACGGAGCCCGAACTGCGCAAGGTGGTCGATCGAGGGCCTTTCGTCCCAGCCGGACGACAAGCCCTGCACCGATATCTCGGCCACCCGGCTCAGTGACGACAGCCGCTCCCGGGCGGACCCGGGGCGATCACCATGCGCCGCCTGGCGGGCCGGGTCGCAGGGGCGGAGCCGCGGGATCCGGGCTGCGGCGGTTCGCAGCGCCGCTCAACGGCAGACGCCTGGCCAGGTCCAGCCGCACCTCGCCGAAGCATCGACGTGCTGCCCTGACAGCGGGGTCAGGAAATGCTGGTCGGCGGATGTCCGGGGGCTTGAAAGCGCGTTGCAGGCGGTCGGCCGCTCAATGGTGCTCAAGTCCCCATACAACAGGAGGTTCCGATGAACCGCAGCTTGCGCGCCCTGTTCGGCCTGACCGCCACCGCCGCGACCATCGCCCTGACCGTCCCGGCCATGAGCAGCGCCGCGAACGCGTCGCCGGCCTCGCCTTCCGGCCTCGACAACACCAGCCACGCCCGGGATCTCGCACAGGCGCGTTCCTTCCTGTTCACCTACACCTTCAACAACCACCTCAAGGTCGCCGGCGGCAATTTCACCGTCGACCGCCGCGTCTTCGTGACCGTCAAGTTCAACAACGGCGTCACGAAGTTCTCCAGGTGGGTGATCGCCCGCACCCACCCCGTCACCCCCGGCGGCGCCGTCTACGTGGAGACGACCATCGCCGCCCCCTGCTCCGGCAGCAAGAACGGCTACGCGCAGGCTTACGACGAGGCCACCCGCACCTGGTCGGCGCGTCTGCCGGTGACGATCTGCCAGCGCATCGACTGACGTCCGACACCGGCCGCCTCGGTACTGTGGCTTCGCATGACCGACACCGAGATCGAGATCACCGCTGACCTGGTCCGTGACTTGCTGCGGGAGCAACATCCAGACCTTGCCGGGCTGGCCGTCCGGGAGGTGGCGGGGGGTTGGGGCAACCAGATGTGGCGCCTCGGGGACGAGTTGGCCGTGCGCATGCAGCGCATGGACCCCACCCCGGAGCTCCAGCTCAAGGAGCGGCGGTGGCTGCCCGTGCTGGCCCCGCGCCTGCCGCTGCCGGTGCCGACCCCTGTGCGGTTCGGCGAACCGTCCGGGCGGTTCCCCAAGCACTGGACCGTGATGACGTGGGTCGCCGGCGAGCCGCTGGACCACGGCTCGATCAGCAGGGGCGCCCACGCGGCCGACACGCTGGCGGGCTTCCTGCGGGCGCTTCATGTGGAGGCGCCCGCCGAGGCCCCCGCCAGCGCGGACCTCGGCGCTCACCCCCAAAGGTGCACGAGCGGCTTCGAACACTTCTTGCAGGCCGTCGACCCCGGCGCCGTCGGCGATGTCGGCGCCGTCCGTGACGTGTGGGCCGATGCGGTCGCCGCCCCCGAGTGGGCGGGGCCGCCGGTGTGGGTGCACGGCGACCTGCATCCCGCGAACGTGGTCGTCTCGGACGGAACGCTCGCGGGCGTCGTCGACTTCGGTTCCTTGTTCGCCGGCGATCCGGCGTGGGACCTGGCCGCCGCATGGGTGCTGCTCCCCGCGGGCGCGGCCGCACGCTTCTTCGACGCGTACGGACAGGCGGACGAGGCGACGATCCGGCGCGCCCGCGGGCTGGCCGCCTTGAAGAGCCTCTTCCTGCTGCTCATGGGGCAGAACGGAGATCGCGGCCTGCCCGGCGGCAAGCCGCACTGGGGGCCTGCGGGCCGGGCGGCGCTCGATCGTGTGCTGAAGGGCGTGTGAGGCACGCCACGGCCCGCGCCGGGACGGTTCCGTCACCGGAAGGCGTGGACGTTCTCGCGAACCCAGTCGTGGAGGGTCAGCGGAGCCCGGCCGGTGAGCCTTTCGACGGTGTCGAAGACCCTCCGGTCCCAGGCCGCCGATTGGCGCTTGAGCTCCAGCAGCGCCTCCAGACGAGCTGCACGAGGAGGCCGAGTCGATCGCCGACCTGGCAGGACGACTCGGGCTCTGGGTGGCCTTCGGCTCGATCCACCCGCTGACCCCGCCGAACCGGCCGCACAACAGCCTGTACGTGGTCTCCGACCAGGGCCGGCTGGTCACGCGCTATGACAAGCGGTTTTTGTCGAACACCGAGGTGTCGTTCCTGTACGCGCCCGGTTCGTCCCCGGTCGTCTTCGAGATCGACGGCGTCCGGTTCGGGTGCGCACTGTGCATCGAGGCCGAGTTCCCCGAGGTGTTCGCCGAGTACGAGCGCCTGGACGTGGACTGCGTGCTGCTGTCGGTGATGGTCGACGACGCGGCGCGGGCGGTCGTCGCGCAGGCGTACGGAAGGCTGTACGGCTACTGGCTCGGGTACTCCGTCCCGGCGCAGTTCAGCGCGACCGTCCCGTCAGGGGTCGTCGCGCCGGGCGGCCGCTGGCTCGCGCGCTGTCCGGCAGACGGCCGCCCGGCCCTGGCCGTGGCAGATCTCGACCTGGACGCGACGGACGCCGACATCGACGTGTCGGTCCGCCTGGCCCGGCCCTGGCGACGCCTGGCACGCGCCGGACTCTATGACGATCACCTGGTGCCGGAGGATCCCCGCAGCGGGACCCGCACGGCATTCTGACCGTCGTCACGCGCCACCCGGCGACTCGAATGCACAGCTGTCACCGCGACCCGGGGGACGATCTGTCGACGGCGTCGAGAAACCGGGTGCCCCAGTCTCTGAGGTGATCGACGAACTCCGGCGATTCCAGCACCTCGAACTCCGCGCCGATGTTGCCCAGGGCCTGCGTGGGCCAGTCCAGGCTGGTGGAGGTCATCGTGAGCCGGCATCGATCGGGGTCGACCGGTTCGATCTCGCCCCATCGGCCGGCCCTCCGGCGTACCTGTTCCGCCGGTGCGTGAACCAGCGCGACGACGGTCCTGGCGGTGGGGACCTGGGCCGCGGTGCGGACGAACGCGGCGGCGTCCCCGCCGGGCAGCGGCCGTGGCAGGAAGGGGGCGCCGGTGTTGCGTGGCTGGGCCAGCCGGTCGAGGCGGAAGCTGCGCCAGTCGTGCCTGGTCAGGTCGTAGGCCACCAGATACCAGCGGCCCCCGAGCGCGACGAGGCGATGGGGCTCCACTTCGCGTTCGGTGCGCGCGCCGGCGCGTGCGACGTAGTCGAAGCGCAGCCGTTCCTGGTCCCGGCAGGACTGGGCGATCATCGTCAGCACCTCCGCCGGGATCACCGGCCCGGCCGAGGCCGCCGAGACGGTCATCGCGCGCAGCGCGTTCACCCGGGCCCGCAGGCGAGGCGGCAGGACCTGCACCACCTTGGTCAGCGCGCGCACCGCCGCCTCCTCCAGCCCCGCGATGCCGCTCTGCGCCGCGTCTCCCATTCCGACCGCCAGCGCGACCCCTTCTTCGTCGTCGAGCAGCAACGGCGGCAGCACGGCCCCGGGCGCCAGCTGGTAGCCGCCGTCGGTGCCTCGGGAGGCGTGCACGGGATAGCCCAGCTCGCGCAGGCGATCGACATCGCGGCGAAGTGTGCGTTCCGACACGCCGAGCCGCTCGGCCAGATCGGCGCCCGGCCAGTGGCGGTGCGTCTGCAGCAACGACAGCAGGGTGAGGGTGCGGGAACTGGTGTTGGCCATATCGCCATTATCTGTGTACTTCCGGTCAGAAACTGGCCGGAAGCCTTCCTAAAGTGGTCACCATGATCACTCAAGAGGTTCAGTTGACCGCCCAGATCGCCGCCGTCCCGGGCCCCGAGCACTTCACCGTCGCTCCGGCCGAGATCGAGGGGGAGGTCGTGGTCCGTACCGACTATCTGGGGTTGGCCGCCACCTGTCTCGAACTCATGCGCGCCGACTGCCACCTTCCGATCCCGGCCTGGCAGCCCGGCCGGCGGGTGGGCGTCATGGCGATCGGCACCGTGCTGCGCTCGGCGAGCCCTGACCTGCGGGAGGGCGACCTGGTCCAGTCGATGAGCGGCTGGAGCACGCACTCGGCGGGACCGGCGGCCTCCTACGTCAAGCTCGACCCGGACGCCTATCCCGACCCGACCTACCACCTGGCCCAGGGCCCGACCGCCTACCACGGCGTCGCGGACGTGGCCAAGGTCGGCGAGGGCGACGTCGTCTTCGTCTCCGGCGCGGCCGGCGGTGTCGGCTCGCTGGCCGGGCAGATCGCCCGCAACCTGGGCGCCAGGAGGGTGATCGGCAGCGCGGGCAGCCAGGCCAAGGCCGACTACCTCGTGGACGAACTCGGCTTCGACGCCGCCTTCGACTACCACCACGACCCGGTCGCCGCGCTCAAGGAGCTGGCCCCGGAGGGCATCACCGTCTTCTTCGACACCGTCGGCGGCGCGTTGTACGACGCCGCGCTCGAAGTCGCCGCGCCCGGCGCCAGGTTCGCCCTGTGCGGATCGTTGTCCACCCAGCTCGGCGCCGCCGCCGACCGCTTCCCCGAGCCCGACCGCGACGCCGCCCTGGCCAGGGACGTCGAGCTGCTGCCGTTCTCCTGCCACCACACCCCCGACCAGCTCGCCGCCTGGCACCGCCACTTCCGCACAGCGCTCGACCAGGGCCGGTTCGTCTACCCGCGGACCGTCGTCGAGACCGGCATCGACGGCGTCCCCGGCGCGTTCCTGGCCCTGCTGCGCGGCGATTACCGCGGCAACGTCTCGGTGCGGCTGGTATGACCGTCCTGTCCCGCCGGGCGCTCAACCGGGCCCTGCTCCAGCGGCAGTTCCTGCTGGAGCGGGCCGACCTGACGGCCCTGGAGGTGATCGGCCGCCTGGTCGCCATGCAGGCGCAGGAGCCGAACTGGCCCTACGTCGGCCTGTGGGCCCGCATCCGCGACTTCACCCACGCCGACCTCACCGCCCTGCTCGCCCAGGGACGGGTCGTCCGGTCCGGTTTCCTGCGCAGCACGATGCACCTCGCCGCAGCCGACGACTTCCGTCGGCTGCGGCCGGTGCTGCAGCCCGTCCTGAACCGCACCGCCGACTCGGCGCACTTCCGGCGCAACAACGCCGGACTCGACCCCGAAACGCTGGTGGCCGAGGGACGCGCCCTGCTGCGGACCGGGCCGCTGCCCAGGAAGGAGCTCGCCGGGCGCCTCGCGTCCCTCCACCCGGGCCGCGACAGCCGAGTCCTGGCAGGTGAGGTCGAGCTGCGCACCCCGCTCGTCCACGATCCGGCCACCGCGTCCTGGGGCGGGTGGGGGACCCGCTCATCGATCGCCGTCAGCGCCGCGCCGGTCGAGGCCCCGCAGCCCGCCGCGCTCCGCGACCTGGTCCGCCGCTACCTGGCCGCCTTCGGGCCCGCCACCGTGGCGGACGTCCAGGCGTGGTGCGGGCTGACCCGGCTGGACCAGATCGTCTCGGACATGGGCTCGGACCTGCGCCACTGCACCGGCCCCGACGGCCGGCGCCTGTTCGACCTGCCCGATGCCCCGCTCCCCGACCCCGACACCCCCGCGCCGGTGCGGCTGCTGCCCGCCTACGACAACGCCCTCCTGGGCCACGCCGACCGCAGCCGCATCATCGCCGACGCCGACCGCAAGCACGTCACCCCCGGGCAGGCCAGGGTGCTGCCGACCGTGCTCGTCGACGGTTACGTCCGCGGCACCTGGTCCTTCACCGCAGGCGACGTACGACTGACCCCGTTCGGGAGCTTCTCCCGGGACGAACAGCAGGCAGTGGACGACGAGATCAGCCGACTGCTGCCGTTCCTGTCGTGCCGCTGAACGCGACGACCAAGAACGGGCGTCACAGGACGGTCAGGTGGCCGTACCTGGACAGGGTCGCGGCGAGGTCGCCGGAGGTGCCGCGGAGTGTGGCGTCCAGGAAGGCGACGGTGGCGGCCGCGGTGATGCGCGGCCCGGCGGTCCGGCCGAGAGAGCCGATGAGCGCGGGCAGGGGCGGCATGAAGAGCGGCGCGTCGGTGAAGGTGAGGTGCGCCGTGCCGGGGACGGTGAGCCGGTAGCCGGTCGCCGTGCTGAGCTGGAGCACCTGCGTGAGGCGCGGGATGTAGTCCGGCGACTCGCCCGGTTCGACGTCGTGGGTGAGCGCGAGCACGGGCTGGTGGAAGGGGCGCGCGGCGGGGTCGCGGGGGAAGCCGTCCAGGTCGATGACGGCCGCGAAGCGGGGGTCCTGGCGGGCGGCCTGCAGGGCGGCGGCGCCCCCGAGGGAGTGACCGGTCGCCGCGGCGCGGCGGACGTCGAGGCGTCCGCTCAGGAGGCCCGGGATCTCTCCACTGTCCAGGCGGCCGAGCTGGGTGAGGACGAAGCTGAGGTCGGCGGCTCTGACCGCCGTCCATCCGGCCGCGCGTCTGTTGTCCTCCGCCTGGTCGCCGGTGGCCGCGACGCGCGTGCGGACCGTTCGGCCGTCGGCGAGGGTGACGACGGCCGAGTCGTACGGGTGGTCGAGTGCGGCCACGACGTACCCGCGGCCGGCCAGTTCCTCGGCCCAGGCGGTGTTCTGGGTGCGCACACCTCCGAGCCCGGGCGAGAACAGCACCAAGGGGAACCGGCCCCCGCCGGCCACCGGCGCATCGGGCACCGAACGCGTGCGGGCGCGTGCCGGCTCGTCCAGAACGAAGGCGGGAAGGCCCAGGTACTCGGCCTGGCCACGGGCGACGACCTGGGCTTCGCGTGCCGTGCGGCCGAGGTACCGCGCCCGCTCGGCGGCCGGGGGGACGTCCCGCGCGGGATACCAGAGCTGGACGACGATCACCCGCTTGTCATCGGTCCCGGACGTGGCGGCTTCCGCCCGATCAGCGTCGGTCCACTGGACGACGGTGGTGCCGACGGCGTAGGCGCCCGACGGCTCGGGGAACACGGGCAGGGGCAGCGCCCACGCCGCCGTCGCGCCCGCGACGACCAGCGCCAGGCATGCCGCCGACCCGGGCAGCGCCAGCCACCATCGAGCCCGCCGCCCGGCACGCCACCCCAGCAGGGACGGCGCGGCGAACGCCAGCGCGATGCCCCCGCCTGCGAGGACGGGGAGGAGTTGCCAGCGGATCCCGAGCACGGCCAGCACGCCCGCGGACACCACGAGGGCCGCCGCACCGGCCAGGATCGACGGCCGGCGCGCTCCGGACGGCAGCCAGCGGGCCAGCACCAGCACGACGGCGGCTGCCAGGGCCAGGAGTTCCACGAGGGACAGGCCGAACACGGTCACGTTCATGTGATCACGGTGTCGCAATGACCTCGGCCGGACATCGGGCCCGAGGCCGAGAGCCGCATGCGACCCCGGTATGACCGCCGCGACCTGTCTGCGACCGGAGTCGCAAGCGGCCGGGCCGCGGCGATCAGGCGTGCCGGCCGAGGAACGCTGCCCGGTTCTCCTCGGCCCAGGAGGCGAACGTCCGCGCGGGCGTGCCGGTCAGTTCCGCCACCACCGGCGTGAGCTCGATCGGACGGCCGTCGCAGCTCTGCCAGTAGTCCAGCAGGGCGTCCGCGAGGGCCGCGTTCATGTACTGCGCCATTTCGGCCGTCCACTCCTGCCTGGTGACGGGCGTGATCGCGATGTCCCGCCCGGTGACGCGGGAGAGGATCTCGATCTGGTCGGTGAACGTGAGCGACTGGGGTCCGGTCAGTGTGTACGCTCTGCCGCCGAGCGCGGGGTCGGCCAGCACGGCGGCCGCGACCGCCGCGATGTCCGCCTCGTGGATGGCGTCGACGTGCGCGTGCGGGTAGGGCAGGTTGATCGGCGTCCCCGACTTGATGGCCCGTGACCACGCCATCGCGTTGCCGCAGAAGGTGCCGGGCCGCAGGACGGTGCTCGGCACGGGCGAGGCGGCCAGGGCGCGTTCCGGGACGAGATGCGTGGCGGCCAAGGGGTTGCTGTCGGGATCGGGCATGAGCACGGCAGCCGAGGACAGCAGCACGACATGCTCGACCCCGGCCGCCTCGGCCGCCGCGGCGAACTCCTGCGCGTGCGACGGCTCGGCGTACAGGAACACCGAGGTCACGCCTGCGAGCGCACGGTCAAAGGTGGACGGATCGCCCAGGTCGCACCTGACGACGGACGGGTCGGCGGGGGCCTTGGACGCCGGTCGTACAGACAAGCCCCGCTCGCGCAGGAGGCCGATGAGGGCGGTCGCGACGGCGCCGCGAGCGCCGGTGACAAGGGTGGTCATGTCGGTGCAGATCCCTTCGCAGACTCTTCGCGACGTGAGCGCGACGCCTGTCGATAGAATGAAAGCGCGACACAGAAGTTGTGTCACGCAATGATTGCGTGACGAACATTATGAGGAGTACGGAGCCGCACGTGTCAAATCGAGCCGAGATGCTCAAGCGCATCAGCGACGAGAGTCAGCGCCACTACGCGGCCTACACGCTGTTCAATCAGGCCATGGCCGACCGGCTCGGCCTCCATCCCACCGACCTGCAATGCGTGGCCCTGCTCGATCTGGAGCAGGGGCCGATCAGCACCGGCGAGATCGCCCGCCTGGCCGGACTCACCCCCGGCTCGGCCACCCGCCTGGTCGACCGCCTGGACAAGGCGGGTCTCGTCGTGCGGCACGCCGACCCGGCCGACCGCAGGCGCGCCCTGGTCGCCCTGACCCCGGAGGCCCGTGCCCGGATCGGTGCGGCTTGGGACGTTCCCGGCAGGGCGTTCGTCGAGATGCTCGACCACTACGACGACGACGCGCTCGCCCTGATCGCCGACTATCTGGAGCGGGCCGCCTCGGTGGGCCGCGCACAGGCACAGCGCCTCACGACGTCCGCCTAGAGCGTGGTGCGGAGGCGCCCGGGCCGGCCGGTTCGGAGCATGTCCGATCCGTACAAGCCCGATGCCGATCTCGCTGAATATCGTCACGGCTGTGCCCCTCGGCGGGCGCATGAGGACGGCCGGAAATGGACCGTCCAGATCGTTGTGCCCTAGTGAGATCTGGTTGAGACGGAGTGCTCGTGAATATAGGAATCGGCCTGCCGATCGCCGTTCCCGGACGTCCCGCGCGGGAGGTCAAGCAGTGGGCGGAGGACAGCGAGCGCCTCGGCTTCCACTCCCTGGGATCCATCGACCGCCTGGTCTACGACATCCTGGACCCGCTGATCTCTCTCGGCATCGCCGCGGCGGTGACCGAGCGCGTCCAGCTGTTCACCAGCGTGCTGAACGTCGGATGGCGGGGCAACCCGATCCTGTTCGCCAAGCAGCTCGCCACCGTCGAGCTGATCTCGCAGGGCCGGCTCACGGCGGGCCTGGGCATCGGGGGCTGGCCGGACGACTTCGCCCTCAGCGGCGCTCCCGACAAGGGCCACGGCAAGATCTTCGACGACACCCTGACCGAGATGCGCCGCGTCTGGGACGGTGAGGTCACCAGCATCTCCGGCCCGACCCCGCTGCCCGGCGAGGGCCGTCCCAAGCTGCTCATCGGTGGCCTGATCCCCGCCGGCCATGCCCGCGCCGCCCGCTTCGGCGACGGCTGGGTGGCGCCGACGCTGAGCCTGGACCTGCTCGTGAACGGCGTGCAAGGCGTCACCGAGGCATGGGCCGCGGCTGGGCGGCCCGGCAGGCCGCACATCCTCACCGGCCGCTACTTCTGCTGCGGTCCCGAGGCCGTCCAGCTCACCGACGAGTACGTGGCCCACTACTACGGCTCCAAGGAGTCGCCCTACTACGAGTCGGTCCGCGCCGACTCGCTCGACTCCGACGAGCGCCTGCTCAAGGAGCTGATCGCTCTGTTGGACGCGGGCGTCGACGACCTGGTGCTCTACCCGGTCAGCAGTTCCCTGGACCAGGTCCACCTGCTGGCCGAGGCGCTGGAGCGGGTGGGGGTCCGGCGCAACCCGACCTTCGAGTTCACCACGGGCTGACCGGGACCGCGCCCCCTGAATGACGACACGTGAGGACATGCCAGTGATCGAGCAAATCCCGCCGACGGGCGGCCCCGCTCTGACCGCCGGGGCGGTGACGGTACTCGCCGGCAGCGTCAAGGGCCCGGTCTTCCTCCCCGGCGACCCGGGGTACACCGAGGAGGCGGAGGGCTTCGACCGCTCCGTCGTACACCACCCGGCCGTCATCGTCGGCGCCGTCTCCTACACGCTGGGCGGCGGCATCGGCGTGCTGTCCCGCCGCTACGGTTACGCCGCCGATTACGTACGCTCCATCGAGGTCGTCACCGCCGACGGCGAACCGCGCACCGCCTCGCAGGAGGAGAACGCCGACCTGTTCTGGGCGCTGCGCGGCGGCAAGGGCAACTTCGGGGTGGTCACCTCACTTGAGGTGGAACTGGTGGAGGTGTCGCGGATCTACGGCGGCGGCCTGTTCTTCCCGGCCGAGTCGATCCGCGACGTGCTGCACTTCTACCGCACCTGGGTCACCGAGGCGCCCGACGAGCTCAGCTCCTCCTTCCTGATGATGCCCTGGCCCGATGTGCCCGAGGTCCCCGGGGAGTTGCGCGGGCGTTTCGCCCTGCACCTGCGCCTGAGCCACCTCGGCTCGCCACAGGACGGCGCCCGGCTGGTCAAGCCGCTGCGCGAGATCGCCGCGCCGCTGCTCGACACCGTCACCGACCTCCCGTACACCGAGGTCGGCACCATCCACAACGATCCGCCGACGCCCGGCTCGTACCACATCGACAACTTCCAGCTCACCCACCTCGACCACGACGCCGTCGAGGCGATCCTGGCGCTGGTGGGCCCCGGGTCGAACAGCGCGGTCGGCATCGAGATCCGTCATCTCGGCGGCGCCCTCGCCCGGCCGCCGCGCCTGCCGAACGCGGTCGCGCGCACCGCCGCCCAGTTCCAGCTGTACTCCGCCGGTGTCCTCGGCATCGGCGAGGACGAGGCCGTACATGCCGGGCACGACCGGGTCGTCCAGACCCTCGCCCCATGGAACAGCGGGATGCGCACGCTCAACTTCATGGCGGGCGTCGCCCACACCGATCCGGAGGACGTGCGGCAGGCGTTCACACCGGAGGCGTACGAGCGGCTGGTCGCCGTCAAGACGGCCCACGACCCCGGCAACATGTTCCGCTTCAACCACAACATCCCGCCGATGCCTGGCTGAAACAGTCTGTTGAGGTCCTTCAGGAGGCTGCGGCCGAGCCCGCAGTCGGCGAACGGGGGTGCGGCCAACCCGTTCGTCATCGGCCGGGTCAGGACGCAGCGCTTCATGAAGGTCATGGAGGTCATGGTGCGCGGCCGCATCGCCCAGGACGAGGAGACGTCCGCCGCACGCGGCCGACGGACCCTCGCCTGCTGCTGACCGGCGCGCGCCCGCACAGGTCCTGGCGCCGGCCGGGCTGTGGCGCGCAGCCGTCCCAGGTCGGATGCCGGAACGTCCGCGTCCATGGAGGGGGGCAAGATCAGCCGTTCGGCCGAGGGGGTTGTGGACCCGTGGCCGATGTCGGCATGGCCCCGGAACCGCAAAATCGACCGCATGGCACTCGACAAGCCCAGAAGGCCCGCACTCGTGGCCGCCGTAGCCGGGGTGCTCGCCCTCACGGCCTCCCTCGCCTGGACACCCGCCGCCGCCGCGGCACCCGGTACGCCGTACCTCCCGAAGCCGACCGGCCCGCACCGGGTCGGCACGACGTCCCTGCACCTGACCGACGCCGCCCGTCCCGACCCGTGGGTCCCCGCGGTCAGGACGAGGGAGCTCATGGTCTCCCTGTGGTACCCGACGGCGGCGCAGGCCGGACGGCGGGCGCCGTACGTCACCCCCAAGGAGTCGGAGCTGCTCCTGAAGGGATCGGGGATCAAGGAACTGGAGACCATTCCGCCGGACGGGCTGAGCCGCACCCGTACGAACGCCCTCGAAGACGCCGAGCCCTCGGGACGCCGGCGCGGCCTGCCGCTCGTGGTGCTGTCGCCCGGCTTCACCTGGCCGCGCAGTTCCCTCACGGGTCTGGCCGAGGACCTGGCGAGCCGGGGGTTCGTGGTGGCCGGCATCGACCACACCTACGAGAACTTCGCCACCACCTTCCCTGACGGGCGGATCGCCACCTGCGCCGCCTGCGCGAACGTCGACGACGACGACTTCGGCCAGAGGGTGATCAGAAGCCGGGCGATCGACACGCGCTTCGTGCTCGACCGGTTGACCGGGTCGCGGCCCGCGTGGAAGGGCGGCGCCCTGATCGATCCGGCCCGGATCGCGATGGCGGGTCAGTCCATCGGTGGCGCCGCCGTCCCGGAGACCATGCTGCGGGACGCCCGGGTACGGGCGGGGATCAACATGGACGGCAGCCTGTTCCTCCCGATCCCCGACGGCGGACTGGCGCGGCCGTTCATGCTGATGGGCGCCCCCTCGAACGACGGCACCTGGAGACGCGACTGGGAACGCCTGACCGGGTGGAGACGCTGGCTGGTGGTGAAGGGGGCGCTGCACCCGTCGTTCACCGACTACGACATGCTGCTCCAGCAGCTCGGCGTCGACCTCGGCAGCGGCCTGAAGGAGACCCGCTCGCTGGATCTCACCCGCAGGTACGTCGCCGCCTTCGTCGACCTGCACCTGCGCGGCCGGCCGCAACCCCTGCTGAACAAGCCCTCCAAGCGCCATCCCGAGGTCCTGTTCTGCGCACCGCCGGCCGAGAACTGCTGATGTGCACGCCTGCGCTCCGGACCGGCGACAACATCGTGGCCTACGACGTCGAGATCCTTCCCCCTTGGCGGGTTCCCGGCCGTCCCACGACCGATCGCTGGCTGACGGTCCGCGACCTCTACGTGGACATCGTCGTGCCCCCGGCCGGCCCCCGCTACGAGGTCCTGGACCTCGACGAGCTCGCCGACGCGCTGCGGGACGGCGTCATCGACGCCGCCACCACGGTCAGGGTGCTGCGGGACACCCAGCGCTTCATCGACAGGCATCTGCGCAACCTGAACCAGGAGCCGCCGAACTCGTGGCCGGACTTCCCGCCCGCAGCCGTGCTGGACCTGACCGGCCTGCCGCCCTTCGACGTCACACGGGGCTGAACCAAGGCGTCCTCGGCCCCGAAGCGACCGCGCCGCCACGGAGGAACCCCGCCGACCGGCCGGTACGGCCATGGTCTACCGTGATCGCCATGAAGGCGGCTGCTCGGTATCTGTGCTGGTTGGCGTGGGCGCAGAAGGGCCGGGTCGCTTTAGGCGCGACGCTGGGCACCCTGTGGACGGTGGGCCTCACGCTCCCGCCGTACCTGCTGTCGAGGGCGATCGACGACGACCTGGCGCCCGGCTGGGTGCTGGCGCTGCTCGGCGCCGGCCTGGTCAACGCCTGGCTGGCGATGATGCGGCACCGCACGATGACCAAGATCCGGATGGACGCCAACTTCCGCACGGTGCGCGCCCTGGTGGAGCAGATCAACACGCTCGGCGCGGACCTGAACAGGCGCACCTCGGCAGGCGAGGTCGTGACGATCGGCATCGGCGACGTCATCACGATCGCCGCCGCGCTGACGGTGACCGGCCCCGGGGTGGGCGCGGTGATCAGCTACGGGGTGGTGGCGGCGCTGCTGCTGCAGGTCTCCGTGGTGCTGGCCGTGGTGGTGCTGCTCGGCGTGCCGGTGCTGGGGATCGTGCTGGGGCCGCTGCTCGGGCGGTTGATGAAGGTGCAGAACGGCTACCGCGAGAGCCAGGGCAGGCTGACCGCCCGGCTGGTGGACCTGATCGAGGGGCTGCGGGTGCTCAACGCGTTCGGCGGCAAGGGCGCCTACGCCGAGCGTCACCTCGCCGACTCGGCGCGCCTGCGCGAGCAGGGGTATCGGGTGGCGTCGCTGACGAGCTGGATCGGCGCGCTGGGCGTCGGGCTGCCGGCGCTGTTCCTGGCCGCGGTGACCTGGCTCGGCGCCAGGCTGGCCGCCGAAGGCACGATCACGGTGGGCGAGCTGGTCGGCGTGTACGGATACATCGCCATGCTGGTGGTCCCGGTGTCCTTCTTCATCGAGGGCAGCTTCCAGATCACCCACGGCCTGGTCTCCGCCCGGCGGGTCACCCGCTTCCTCGCGCTGCGGCCCGGCGACCGGCCCCGCTCCACCGAACCGGAGATCACGCCGGGCAGCTTCGTGGGGCTGGTCAGCGCCCGTCCCGAGGAGAGCGTGGCGCTGCTGGAGAGCCTCGGCGGGTTCGACGGCACGTCGTTGATCGCCGACCACGACGCCGCGCTGTTCACCGGTACGCTGCGCGAGGTCCTGCAGGGCCGGGGCGAGGCCGACGACGAGACCATCCGTCGCGCGGTCGCCGTCGCCGCCGCCCAGGACGTGGTCGCCGGGCTGCGCCACGGCCTGGACTCCGTGATCGAGCCGGGCGGCCGCAACCTGTCGGGCGGCCAGCGCCAGCGGGTGCGCCTGGCCAGGGCGCTGGTGGCCGATCCCGAGCTGCTGCTCGCGGCGGACCCCACCTCCGCGCTGGACGCGCACACCGAATCCCTGCTCGCCCAGCGCCTTCGTGCGGCGCGCGCCGGCCGCACGACGGTCGTCGCCACCACGTCGCCGCTGCTGCTCGCCCAGGCCGACGAAGTCCTCCTGATCGAGGACGGCCGGGTGGCCGCCACCGGCACCCACCGCGACCTGCTGGAATCAAGCGACGCGTACCGGACGGTGGTGTCGTGACCCGCGACCTCCCCGTCGCCGACCGCAGGCACGTACGGCAGGCGGCCCTGCGCCTGATCCGCCGCGACGTCCCCGGGTTCACCGCCACCCTGCTCCTCAACGGCCTGGCGGCGGCCGCGGCCCTGGTCAGCCCGTGGCTGCTGGGCCGCATCATCGACACCATCTCCGCCGGCGGGACGATCGACCTGCTCGCCGCGGTCGCCGTGGGCGGGGCGCTGCTGCAGCTCGTCCTGTCCCGATACGCCGAGCGGACCGGCACCCGCTTCAGCGAGCGCGTCCAGGAGCACATCCGGCAGGAGTTCCTCGACCGCGTGCTCGCCCTGCCCGCCGCCACCGTCGAGCACGTCCGCACCGGAGACCTGACCGCCCGCGGCACCACGGACGTCAGCGTGGTCGGGTACACCCTGCGCAACGCCGCCCCGGCCGTGCTGATCTCCTCCCTGCAGGCGCTCTTCCTCGTCGCGGCCGTCTTCCTGGTCGACCCGCTGCTGGGAGCCTGCGGCCTGGTCGCGCTCGCCGGCGTCGCGGCCGCCTCCCGCTGGTACCTGCGCCGCGCCCGCGACGCCTACCTGGAGGAGGGCGCCGCCCGCTCGGAACTGGCCGAACACCTGGCCGCGGGCGCCGCCGGCGCCCGCACGATCGAAGCCCTCGGCCTGCAGGACCGGCGCACCCGCGCCGCCGAGCGGGTGATCGAGCGCGGCCGGGTGGCCCAACTGCGCACCCTCTTCCTGCGCGGTGTCCTCTGGCCGTCGGTGGAGGTCTCCGCCCTCCTCCCGCCGGTGCTGGTCCTGCTGCTCGGCGGCATGCTGCTGGACGGCGGCCAGGTCACCCTCGGCGCCGTCGTCTCGTGCGTGCTCTACCTGCGCCAGCTCCAGCAGCCCATCGAGACCGTCCTCATGTGGATGGAACAGCTGCAGAGCAGCGGCGCCGCCTTCGCCCGGATCGAAGGGCTCCGGCCCCCGGCGGCGCAGACCGACGTGGTCGCCCCCGAACCCCAGGACGACCACATCGTGGCGGCCGGCGTGCACTTCGCCTACGAATCGACCGGCGACGTCGTCACCGGCGTGGACCTGACCGTGCGGCCCGGCGAGCGCCTGGCCGTCGTCGGCCCCTCGGGAGCCGGCAAGTCCACGCTCGGCAAGCTGCTGGCCGGCATCGACCGGCCCCGCCTCGGCACGGTCACCGTCGGCTCGGTCCCGGTCGCCGACCTGTCTCCCGCCCAGCTGCGCAAGCACGTCGTGCTGGTCACCCAGGAGCAGCACCTGTTCCTCGGCACCGTCCGCGACAACCTCCGGCTGGCCGACCCCACGGCCGACGACAACCGGATGGAGAAGGCCCTCGCGGCGGTCGGCGCCGACTGGGTGGCCTCGCTGGACGACGAGCTCGGCCCGCATTCCTCCGGCGGCGAACTCGGCCCCGACCGGGTGCAGCAGCTCGCCCTGGCCCGGGTCATCCTGGCCGACCCGCACACCGTCATCCTCGACGAGGCCACCGCCATGCTCGACCCGCGTACGGCCCGGCGCGCCGAACGGTCGCTGGCGGCGGTGCTGGACGGACGCACGGTGATCGCGATCGCGCACCGGCTGCACACGGCACGGGACGCGGATCGGGTGGTGGTGATGGAGGGTGGCCGCGTCGTGGAGGTCGGCGCGCACGACGAGCTGGTCGCGGCCGGCGGGGTCTATCAGGGGTTGTGGAACTCCTGGCACGGCTCGCGCACTTAGCGGGCGGCCTGCCGGGCGTGCCAGCCCTCGTCGACGCTCATCTCGGGCCAGAACTCCCGGTACCGGCCGGAGTGGAAGACGAGCGGCTCGCCCCCGGCCCGCTGGAAGCGTTCCACCGCTCCGACGAGGATGTGATGGTCGCCCCCGTCGTGGACGCGCTCGGTGCGGCAGACGAAGCTGGCCAGCGTCCCGGCGAGGATCGGCAGCGGCGTGCCGAGCAGCTCCACCCCGGCGAACTTGTCGGCCGCGGGGGTGGCGAAGCGGCTGGACAGGTGGCCCTGGTCGGCGGCCAGGACGTTGACGGCGAACCGCCCGGCCCGCAGGAAGAGCGGCGCGCTGGGCGCCCGGTTCGACAGGCACCACAGCAGCAGCGCCGGATCGAGCGAGACCGAGGTGAGGGAGTTGACGGTCACGCCGGCCCGCTCCCCGTCGGCGGTCACCGTCGTGATCACCGCCACCCCGGTCGCGAACTGCCCGAAGGCGTCACGGAGCGATCTCATGCCGTCACCCTGCCCAGATAGGTCTCGGCACGGCCGGCGTCCATGAACCACTCGGCGTAGTCGGCCGGGTCGTCGAAGCCGTTGACGAAGCGGGAGGCGATCTCCGGGCGCTGACCGGCGGCGCCCAGCAGCGCCAGGTGGTGCGGCTCGGCCGGCGCGAGCAGGGCGTTGGTCCAGTTCGTGACGTGCTGGGCCTGCGTCCAGAACAGGTCGAAGGTCTGCCGCATCCAGTCGGCGTCGAACGGCCGGTCGCCGCGTTCCACGATGGCCCGCAGGTAGGTGGCGGCGCACTTGGCGGCGTTGTTGCTGCCCTGCCCGGTGATCGGGTCGTTGAGCACCACGACGTCGGCGACGCCGAGCACCGGCGCGCCGGAGGGCAGCACGGCCACCGGACGCCGGACGGTGGGGGCGAAGCGGCCGGTCAGCACCGCGTTGGCGTCGGTGAGCTCGATGCCGGCGCAGCGCTCGGCCTCCCACGGGAAGAAGGTCTCCAGGATCCGGCGGCTGCGGGCCAGGTGCTCGGCGGGGCCGCGGACGTCGCCCCAGCAGTCCATGGGGCCGTCCGGGACGCCCTCGAACACCATGATCTCGCAGGGGCCGGTGTGCGTGAGCGCGGGGAAGACGAAGTACTCGCCCACGCCGGGCAGCAGGTTGAAGCAGACCGCCGAGTGACCAGGGCGCGGGGCGAGGCCGTTGACGTAGGTGACGGCCAGCGCGCGCTGCGGGGTGGCGTAGGGGGAGCGGGCGGGGTCGCGTTCGAAGAGGGAAGCGATCTGGCCCTTGCCCGCGGCGACCAGGACCAGGTCGTACCGGGCCGCGTAGCTCTCCAGGTCGTCGGGGGTGGCGTCGTGCAGGACGAGCTTGCCGCCGAGCCGCTCGAACTCGCCCAGCCAGGCCGGCATCTTCAGCCGCTGATCGACCGAGCGGGCGGGGACGTCCAGCCGCGCCGCCCAGTCGAGGGCCTTGCCGCCCTCCGGGCTCGGGACCGTGAGCGCGATGCCCTCGATGGGCGGGCAGACGTCGGCCCACCAGTCGAGGCCGAGCTCGCGCTCGTGGGCCTGCGCGGTGCCGAACATGGCCTGGCCGGACATCACCCGGCCGTCGCGGATGGACTCGGGGGTGCGGTTGGAGACCACGGTCACGTCGTAGCCGTGCTGGAGCAGGCCGATGGCCAGGTGGAGACCGGCCTGGCCGGCGCCGACGATGAGGATGTCGCGCATGGTGGTGTCCTTCTGGTGTGGTGTGGAGGATCTGATCGGCGCCTGACAAGAACGGTACGGGCGGCGCGTGCGCGCGTGCCATCCGCTGAGCGCGGATCTCATCCACCTGACGCGGGACCTCTGCGCAACGTCTCCGACGGCGGCTGCCCGTACCTCTCGCGGTACTGGGCGGCGAACCGTCCCTGGTGCAGGAATCCCCATCGGGCGGCCACCGTGGTCACCGTGGCCCTGGCCGGGTCGGCCGTCCTGAGCTCGTCGTGCACGCGCGTCAGCCGCACCTGCCTGAGGTGGGCCATCGGGGAGAGCCCGAGATGCGCGCGGAATCCCTCCTGCAGGGAGCGGCTGCTGACGGCGACGGCGCCGGCGATGTCCGTGGTGCTCAGCGGCAGGTGGGCGTGCCCTTCGATGAACTCCATCGCCCGGCGCACCACCTTCGGCAGCGCGGGCGGCCTGGGAGCGGTCAGCCGGTCCAGGTAGTTGGAGGGCTGCATGGTCAGCAGCAGGGTGATCAGGGCGTTCTCCAGATGGGCGACGGCCAGCGGGTGGCCGGCCAGCCCGTCGTCCCGCTCGGCCTCCCTGACCAGCAGGTCGGCCATGTCGCGCCAGGAGCGGGTCCAGCCGGTCGTCAGGTCCATGCCGAGGTCGAAGACGACCGGGCCGTCCAGCGGCTCGCCGAGCATCTGCTCCAGCGCGCGTTCGATCGCCGTGCGCTCGAACTTGACCAGCAACTGCGGGCAGCCGGCGGCCCAGCGCATGTCGAGGTGCCGGGTCGGCGAGGGCAGCGAGGCCAGGGACGGGGAGGAGACGACCTCCTCGTCTCCGGCGCGGATCAGGCTGCGTCCGGCGAGCGGGATCATGACCAGGAAGAACGTGTCGAGGTCGCCCGGCTCGATGTGCACGTCGGCCCCGTAGTCGAGGTAACTGACGCGGACCGCGCCGAGCTGCACGGAGTTGAACCGGGCCGACAGCAGGTCCGCGTCCCCGGCCAGGTCCAGCCGGTGCGGGCAGAACACCTTGGCGACCTCGCCGCGGACCTCGTCGAGGTCGGAGCTGGCGAAGACGGCACGGTTGCTGAGGAGCACACCAGATGATCGGGCGTCCCGCCCTCGGCGTTCCAGGTAAAAGTACGTACAAGAGATCCGCCGCCTTGACCCATTGGAGACGATCTGCACATGCAATACCTGATCTCAGTGATCGACGACAGGACCAATTCGGCCACCCCGGAGGAGCACGCGGCGATCGACGTGTTCAACGAGCGCCTCCGGACCCAGGGCCACTGGGTCTTCGCCGGCGGCCTCGCCGCGCCCGCCACGGCCACCGTCATCGACAACCGGGGCGCGGAGGCGATGGTCACCGACGGGCCCTTTCTGGAGTCCAAGGAGTACCTCGCCGGCTTCTGGATCATCGAGGCCCCCGACCTCGACGTGGCGCTCCGGCTCGCCGCCGACGGGTCGAAGCACTGCAACCGGAAGGTCGAGGTGCGACCGTTCCTGTGACCGACGTCCGCGAGGCGGTCGCCCGGGCCCACCACGAGGAGTGGGCGCGGGTGGTCGCCGCCCTGACCAGGCGCTTCGGTGACCTCGACATCGCCGAGGAGGCGGCCGCCGAGGCGTTCGCGACCGCCGTCGAGCGGTGGCCGGCCGACGGCGTGCCGCCCAACCCGGGCGCCTGGCTGACCACCACCGCCAACCGCAAGGCCATCGACCGGATCCGGCGCGAGAGCAAGCGCGACGACAAGCACAGGAAGGCTCAGATGTCCCACGACGCCCCACCCGAGCCTGCCGGCGCCATCGACGACGACCGGCTCCGGCTGATCTTCACCTGTTGTCATCCGGCGCTGGCGATGGAGGCCCGCGTGGCGCTGACGCTGCGCCTGGTCGCCGGCCTGACCATGCCCGAGATCGCCCGCGCCTTCCTGGCCCAGGAGAGCGCCGTGGGGCAGCGGATCACCCGCGCGAAGGCCAAGATCAAGGCGGCGCGCATCCCCTACCGGGTGCCGTCCGCCGAGGATCTCCCGGCGCGCGTCTCCGGCGTGCTCGCCGTGCTGTTCCTGGTCTTCAACGAGGGCTACCTGGCCACCGGCTCCGGCACCGATCCCGTACGGCACGAGCTGACCGCCGAGGCGATCCGGCTCACCCGCCTGATCCGCGCCCTCCTGCCGGACGACGGCGAGGTGACCGGGCTGCTGGCGCTGATGCTGCTCATCGAGGCCCGCCGCCCCGCCCGGGTCTCGGCCGGCGGCGAGCTGGTCGCGCTCGACGAGCAGGACCGCGGGGCCTGGGACGCGGCGCTGATCGCCGAGGGCCACCGGCTGGTGCGCGAGCGTTTGGCCGCGGCCGCCGCCGGGGTGGCGCCGGGCCGCTACCAGATCCTCGCGGCGATCAACGCCGTGCACACCTCCGCCCGCGACATGCGCGACACCGACTGGTCGCAGGTCCTCGCCCTGTACGACCAGCTCGTCCGCGTGGACCCCTCGCCGATCGTCGCGCTCAACCGGGCCGTCGCGGTCGCCGAGCTCGACGGGCCCGAGGTGGCGCTGGCGGCCGTCGACCCCCTCGGGGACAGGCTGGCCGGGTACCACGCCTACCACGCCACCCGCGCCGACCTGCTGCGCCGGCTGGGCCGCGGCCAGGAGGCGCGCGCCGCCTACGACAGGGCCATCGACCTGGCCGGCAACACCGCCGAAACCGCCTCGCTGACCCGCCGCCGCGACCGGCTGCGGCCCGGGTGATCAGGCGGCCTTGCCGCGGGCGATGTAGAGCTTCATGTCGGTGAAGTCGAGGGTGAGGTTGTAGGGCTTGAAGAAGCAGTGGGCGAAGTGGCCGATCCCGTCGAAGCCCGACCCGTAGGGCCAGGGCACGTTGACCGGCATGTTCGGGTCCGCCTCGCAGTAGACCCGCTGGGCGACCGCGTCGCCGAGCCGGATCTCCTCCGGATAGCAGGGGTGGGTGACGGTCGGGTGGCTGTGGGCGAACGTCTCGATCGGGCGGTCGAGGTCGACCCGGACCCCCAGACGTCTGGCCACCTCTCCTGGCATGCCCGCGGCGATCTCGCCGACCCCGCCGAGGTTCACGCCCACCACCCGCGGGCCGGACCCCGCGATGCTGCCCACGCTGTGCACGTCGTGGTCACGGGACAACCACATCGGCAGCGGCTCGGCGCCCGCCCGCGCGGCGGCGGCGCGTGCCTCCCTGGCCGTCTCGGGGGTGCGGCGGCGCAGGATGAGGTGCCGGCCCGCGTAGTCGAACGTGGTCAGCAGGTGGTAGAAGACCCACGTGCCGATCAGGCCGTCGCCGTCGGTGCCGACGTCGGCGCCGGACTCCGTCGACGACCAGCCGACGGGGACGTTGCGCAGTTCGATGCCGCCCAGCCTGAAGGAGTCCAGCATCCCGTAGTGCACCCAGATGGGCGTGCCCTCGAAGTCGGTCTTCTGGCTGACGACGGCCTTCAGCCCCGCCTCCTTGGCCGCCGACGCGGTCAGGCTCAGGTTCGGGGCGCCGGTGTAGAACGTGAAGCGCTTCGCCGGTCCGCCGTTGACCGAGGCCTCCACCAGCGGCCGCGGGTCCATCTGCAGGAACCGCACCCGGCCGACGTCGCCCTTGATCTGGTACGCCTCCCCGCTGATCGCCGCGAACCACTTGGCGTAGTCCTCCGCGCCGGCCGCCTTCCAGCACGGAACGGAGAGGGCGAACTTGTCCTGCCGGATGTAGCAGTCGCCCAGGAGCTCGTTGGCCTCCTTGTCGCCGGGCGCCAGGCGGACGGCCGTCTTGAGGTATTTCTCGGCCTCGGGGAACCGGTTGGACAGCAGCGCGACATGGCCGCGCCGGCGGGCCGCGTGCAGGTTCCCGGGGTCCTTCTTCAGGATCTCCTCGTACGCGCGGCCGGCCTGCTCGAACTTCCCGGCCTTGAACAGCGCGTCGGCGTCGCCGCCGTCGGCCAGCGCCGTGGCCGCCCCGTCCAGCAGCGGCGCCGTCGCGGCGGCGCCGGCCAGCACGGCGGCCCCCCGGAACAACGAGCGCCGGTCCCATCTCCCGTCATCGGCCGAAGCCTTCTCCCTTTCCATGCCTCCCAGTCAAGGGGGACGGCTGTTGCCGTGAAATATGCGTTTTTCGATACGCCCGCGATACACCCGGTCGCGGCGGCCGGTCCTGCCACAATCGTCGGATGCGTTTGTGGACGGTGCAGCACCGGGCGGTCCTGGCCACGCTGGAGACCGGCGGCGAACTGGCCGGCGACTGGGCCCGCCTGTCGATCCCGTCGTACCGGCCGGTGTACGAGGCGATGGTGGGGGAGATGGCCAGGCGGGGCCTCGACTGCCGGGGCCGTCCGCCGGTGTGGGCGTGGCCCGGCCCGGACACCCGCGACGCCACGGTGGCCGTGACCGCCGAGGCCCTGCTCTGCCCGCAGACCGAGGAGGAGTACGCCCGTTACGTCGTCCTGGACCTGGACGTGCCGGACGACCTGGTCCTGCTCAGCTCGTACGGACGCTGGAACGACTTCATGGAGGCGGTCCTGCTGGGCGCGGGCCCGGCCGCCATGGACTGGTCGATCGGCGAGGAGGAGGTCGCCGGTGTGCAGGCGTGCCTGCCGTACGTGCCGGCCGGCTGCGTGCTCGGCGCCCGCCCTCTGGAACCGTTCGACGAGTCCCTGGAACCCACTGCTTGACGCGACGCCCCGGCGGAACGGCTCGCCGCCGCCGGTCAGATCACCAGGCCGCCGGAGACGCGCAGGTTCTGGCCGGTGATCCATTGGGCGTCGGGCCCGGCCAGGAAGGCGACGACGTTGGCGATGTCCTCCGGACGTCCCAGCCGTTGCAGCGGCGTCAGGGCCACGGTGTGCTCGATGGCCTGCTCCAGGTGCTCACCGGCGGCGGCGCGCATCATGTCCGTGTCGGTGGCGCCGGGGGAGACGCTGTTGACCGTGATGCCCCTGGGGCCGAACTCGCGGGCCGCGACCGCGGTGATCGACTCCAGCGCCGCCTTGCTGGCGAAGTACAGGGCCAGGCCCGCCACCGCGCCGCTGGAGGAGATGTTGACGATCCGTCCGCCGTCACCGAGCCTTTCCGCGGCGGCCTGCATGACGAAGAACGGGCCCTTGGTGTTGACCGCCATCACCTCGTCGAAGTCGCTCTCGACGGCGTCGCGGATGTCTCCCATCGGGTTGATCGCCGCGTTGTTGACCACCACGTCCAGACCGCCCAGGCACCGGTCGACCTCGCCGAAGAGGTGCTTGAGGTCCTCCATGCGCCCCTGGTCCGCCCGTACGGCGATCGCCCGCCCGCCGAAGGCCGTCACCTCGGCCACCACCGCCTCGGCCGCCGCCCGGTCGCGGTGGTAGGTGAACAGCACCGCCGCGCCCTCGCGGGCCAGCCGCTCCACGATCGCCCGCCCGATGCCCCGCGATCCGCCGGTCACCAGTGCGTTCTTGTTCTCCAGCGTCCCCATGTCGACTCCTCGCCGTAGGCGGCTCCCCTGATGGGAGCCGGTCACAGCGAAGTCGGAGCGGCGGCGCCGGTCTCGACGTCCGCGCGGGAGAGAATTCCGGCCTGCCCGGCCGTACGGCCCCCAGCGGTGCTGAGGGCCGTCAGAAGCGGGGGATCAGACGCCGAACGCCGCCGCGTAGCGGATGACGCCGTTCGGGACCGGCCGCTCGGGGTCGAGGGCGAGCGCCATCATGTACTTGTCCTCGACCTCGAATGGCGGCCGGATGCCGAAGCCGGAGGCCGGCGTGAAGCCGAACCGCGGGTAGTACTCGGCGTGACCGAGCACGACCACCAGGTTCTCGCCCTGCTCACGGGCCGCGCGCAGGGCGGCGCGGATGGCGGCGGAACCCGCCCCCTGTCGCTGGCGTCCGGGCCGCACGGCGCACGGGCCCAACGCGACGGCGGGGGAGTCGCCGACGTGGCAGCGGGTGAGCAGCGCGTATCCGGCGAGCTCGCCGCCGGGAGCCTCGGCCAGCCAGGCCAGGCCGGGCAGCCACGCCTGCGGGTCGGCCCGCAGCGCCTCGACGAGGTCGGCCTCGTGCGGGCCGGGGAAGGCCGAGAGGTTGATCTCGCGGACGGCTGCGGCGTCGGCGGCGTTCTCGGGACGGGTGATCCAGGTAGAGGTCATGATCGGGTTCGTCTCCTTGTCCTTCTGCGGATGCGGGACCTGGCCGGTGTTCGTGGGGGACGGAACGGACGGGCGGGGGATGCGGCCGGTCATGACTGCCGGTCCCGGAACCTGTAGGTGGCGCGCAGGTGACCGGTGATGGCCTTCTTGTGGTTGACGCGCTCGTCGCGCAGCCGGGCGTCGGTCCGCGAGGCCGCCCAGGCGTTCTCCCGTTGCAGCTTCCGGTAGCTGCGCAGGCGGCGTCCGGACAGCTCACCCGACTGGATGGCGGCCTGGACCGCGCATCCCGGCTCGGTGTCGTGGGCGCAGTCGGCGAAACGGCAGAACGCGGCGAGCTCTTCGATCTCGGCGAAGACCTGCTCCAGGCCTTCGGCGGCGTCGTGCAGGCTGATCCCGCGCAGGCCGGGCGTGTCGATGAGGACCCCGCCGCCCGGCAGGGGCAGCAGCTCGCGGCGAACGGTGGTGTGGCGGCCCTTGCCGTCCTGCGCCCGCACCGTGCCGGTGGCCAGCAGGTCCGCGCCGAGCAGCGCGTTGCCGAGGCTGGACTTGCCCGCGCCCGAGGGGCCGAGCAGCACGGTGGTGCCGCGCACCAGCGCGGCCAGCACGTCGATGTCGCGACCGGTGGCGACGCTGGTGACGAGGACGTCCACGCCGGGCGCCAGCGCCTCGACCTCGTCGTGGACGGCCCCGGCGTCGTGGGCCAGGTCCGCCTTGGTCAGGACGATCACCGGCTGCGCCCCGCTCTCCCAGGCCAGGGCGAGCAGCCGTTCCAGCTTGGCCGCGTCCAGGGGCGTGGCCAGGGACAGGGCGATGAGCACCGTGTCGACGTTGGCGGCCAGCACCTGTCCATGGGAGGACCTGGACGCCGACGAACGCACGATCGCGCTGTGCCGCGGCAGCAGCGCCACCAGCTGCGGCTCGGCGCCGGGGCGCAGCGCGGCCCAGTCGCCGGTGCACGGCGTCAGGAGCGGGTCGGGCGGGTGCGGCGCGGCGAACGTGGCCCGCGCCGGGCCCTCGGCGGTGACCGCCGTGCACAGGCCGCGGTCGACCCGGGAGATCCGGGCCGGGACGAGGCCCGCTTCGTAGTGTTCGGTGAAGGTTCGGTCGAGTGTGCTGGTCCACCCGTACCGGGACAGGCCGGATGGATCGGTGTACGTGTGTGACAACGTGAGACCCTTGCGGAGAAGGGGCCCCGACGAGACGTGGACGTCACCCCGCCTGATTCATGCAGGGAGAGGAAGTGGGTCAGACCGGGGCCCGGGACGTGAGGTCGGTCCGGGCGCTGCACGGGGCAGCGGTCTTCACCGCGGTCATCGAACCTCACCTCCCTTCCACACAGATCCAGTACCGGACGAACGGCAGCCTAGCAGCTGTCCGGACACCGGGGCTCACTCCTCCTGGCGGAAGATGATCGCGGTGCCCGACGCGGCCTCGGCGGGCACGAAGATCTCCTGGCGGCCGGTCACGCGTACGGGCACCTCGTTGCCGCGCAGGTGCTGTCGCGTGGCGGTGATGTCCCGCACCGACACCGTGCAGGCGACGAACGCGGGCAGGGCCGCGGGCTGCTCACCAGGCAGCAGGTCGCCGAGCGCCGAGGCGGTGACGACGGTGACGTCCGCCCGGTCGAAGACGTGCGGCCGACCGTCGCGCGCCTGCCCGAAGTAGGTGGCATAACGCCGCATCAGCGCGGGGAGCGCCTCGTCGGCGACGCACAGCACGCATTCGACCAGCCCGGTGGCGCCGTTGGGGTGGACGGTGTGCGGCTGGACGCCGCCCGGTCGGGCCGGCGCGTTCTCGGCGAATCCGATCCTGCCTTCCGGCACGCGCCCGGCGGGCAGGCCGGGGGCGGAGATCTCCAGGTATCGGACCGGTTCCATCGTGGTGCCGGTGCGGGTCTCGACGGGGCGCTGCACGGCGTGCACGCCGGCATGGTCGACGCCGGCCGCGGTCAGTCCCGCGGCGATGACGTCGATGTCGGGCGTGTCGGCGATCATGATGTGCAGGCCCTGGAACCGCTGCAGGAACGACGCGATGTTGGCGGTGGTGGCGCCGACGGCGGCCAGAAGTCCGGGCAGCCTGTCGTCGGGCACCCGCAGCGGGATCGGCCGGGCCTCGCCGGGCAGGTGGCCGGCGTCGTCGATCACGGCCACCAGCTCGATGAAGTTGCGCGGGAACTGCACGTGCGCGTTGGCCACGCCGAACGGCTCGGCGGCTCCTCCGGCGACCCGCGGCAGCATGGGGTAGGTGGGTGCGGCGACGGTGAAGCCGAGTCGGCGGTAGGTGTTCATGGCCTGGGTCATGTCGTGCACGATGTGGCCCACGTGGTGCAGGCCGGTGATGTCGTCGCCCATGGTGAAGAGCCTCCATGCGTGCGGTCCTGGGGGCGTGTTCCCCTGATCGGAGTTTTTGAGAGTACACTATGGTTTGATAGTGATCTATCAGTATTGCTTCGGTAGAGTGTCCCGCATGGGAGAGGGCGGGCTGCGCGAGCGCAAGAAGGCCAGGACACGGGAGACGATCCTGCGCGAGGCGTTCAGGCTCTTTCGTGAGCGGGGCTACCACGCCACCACCACCGAAATGATCGCCGAGGCCGCCGAAGTCTCTCCGGCCACCTTCTTCCGCTACTTCCCGACCAAGGAGCATCTGGTCGTCCTCGACCGCTTCCCGCCTCTCACCGAGGCGTTGGCCGCGCAGCCGCCGAGCGCCCCCGTCCCCCTGCTGCGGGGTGCCTTCCGCGCCGCCTTCGCGTCCCTGTCGCCGGAGGAGATCGCCGCCGGGCGCGCCCGGGAGGTGTTCGCGGTCACCGTGCCTGAACTGCTGGCCGCCAACGTGCGCAGGAGTCCCGGCCTGATCGCAGAGGTCCGCCGGCTCGTGGCGGACAAGTCCGGCTGTGCTCCTGACGACCCGCGCGTACGCGACGCGGTCGGCGCGGTCTTCGGCATCGTGGCCATGGTCTGGATGCAGTGGGCCCACGATCCCGGCCTGGACGGCCCGGCTGAGATCGACACAGCGCTGGCGCACCTGGAAGCCGGCCTGAACCGCGCCTAGATCGGCTTGTGGCCGGCGCCGATGAGGGTGTCGGAGGCGGGGCCGGTCCAGTCGCCGTAGCCGTGCAGGTGCAGGCGGGGCTCGGCCAGGACGCGGGTGCCCTCGGTGGCGATCACGCCGCCGGGGCCGTGCAGCCGCAGCGGGGCCAGGTGGTGGAGAGCGGGACGGAAACCGGTGCCCCACACGATGGCGTCGAAGGCCGCCGCGCTGCCGTCGGACCACGTCACCCCGTCGGGGGTGATCCGGGTGAACATGGGCTCGGCCTTGAGCACACCCCGGTCACGGGCCTCGCGCACGGGCGGGACGGCGATGATGTCGCCCAGGTCGGGGATGTCACCGGGGTCCCGTCCGGCCAGGACGGCCCGGTAGCGGCGGGCGGTCAGGGCGAACACGGCGCGGCCGTCCAGCTCGTCGGGCATCAGCCGGGGCGGGCGCGACGTCGCCCAGGCGACCTCGGTGACCCGCGACAGGTCGGCGAGGATCTGCGCGGCGGAGTCGCCGCCGCCGACGACCAGCACCCGGCGGCCACGGAAGGGCTCGGGACCGCGGTCGCACCGCGGCGGGCCGGACGATCGGCAGGCGGTAACGCCGCTCGTAGTCGGTGAAGTAGGAGACGACGTGGGGGGCGTCCGGGTAGCCGTCGCCAGGGGGAGTCGGCATCATGCGGCCGGGCAGCGAGCTGTGCCGGGCGAGGGTGAACAGGCCCAGCGACGGCCAGACGTGCCGCCACGCGCCGCCGGGGGCCTCTTGTTCGATATCAGTCGAAATTATAGATCGTCGCAGAAGGTGCGAATCTCGGTCATCGGTGCGGTGACTATCGTTGCGGGAACCGGCACCCTCGCCGTTAGCGTCGGCGCAGCGGTCGGCGGCCTCATCGCCGATCCCTGTCGAACGGAGCATCCGTGATGAACGTCGATGTGATCGTCGTCGGAGCCGGGCCGACCGGGCTCATGCTCGCCGCAGAGCTGGGCCTGGCAGGGGTGGCGGCGGTGGTCGTCGAACGGCTTCCCCGGCGCAGCGGGCAGTCCAAGGCGCTCGGCATCCAGCCCCGCTCCGCGGAGGCGCTGGAGTTACGCGGTCTCCTCGAACCCCTCATGGACCGGGCGATCCAGCGGGTGCCCGGCGGGCATTTCGCCGGGCTCCGACTGGACTACACCGCCTGGGACACCCGGCATCCGTACTCGATCGGCATCCCCCAAGGGCGCGTCGAGGCGCTGCTGGAGGAGCGGCTCGGCGAGCTGGGCGTCCAGGTCCTGCGCGGGCACGAGGTGACCGCGCTGTCGCAGGACGCCGACGGGGTCGAGGCGACCCTGCTCGGGCCCGCGGGCGGCGGGTCGCGGGTCACCGCGCGTTACCTGGTGGGCTGCGACGGCGGCCGCAGCACCGTCCGCGAGCTGCTGGGCGTCGGCTTTCCCGGCCTGGACGGCAGGCTGCTCTCGGTGGTCGCCGACATCACGATCGCCGACCCGGACGGCGCCGTGCCGGAGACCTGGACGCTGCCCGTCATGACGCCCGACAAGACCGGCAAGGGCTACATCGCGCCCATCGGCGATGGCGTGCACCGGTTCCTGTTCTACGGGGCCGAGCAGCAGGCGCTGTCCCGCGACACCCCGATCACCGAGGAGGAGGTGCAGCGGGCGCTGCGCAACGAGTTCGGCCCGGGGGTCCGGCTGACGGGCGTCCGGTGGGCGTCCCGGTTCACCGACGCCTCGCGGCAGGTCGAACGGTACCGGCACGGCCGGGTCCTGCTCGCCGGGGACGCCGCGCACATCCACTCGCCCATGGGCGGGCAGGGACTCAACCTCGGGCTGCAGGACGCGTTCAACCTGGGCTGGAAGCTGGCGGCCGAGGTCGGCGGATGGGCGCACGAGGGGCTGCTCGACAGCTACCACTCCGAACGGCATCCGGTCGGCGCGCGCGTGCTGGCCAACACCCGGGCGCAGGCGGTGCTGATCGTGCCCGAGGAGGAGAACCTGGCCCTGCGCGACATCGTCGAGCAGCTCGTCCGGGTGCCCGAGGCCAACCGGATCGTCGCCGGCATGATCTCCGGGCTGGACGTCCGCTACGACCTGCCCGGCCGCCGCCATCACCTGCTGGGACGCCGCGTCCCCGACCTCGACCTGGTGACGTCGTCCGGGCCCGAGCGGGTGGCGCGGCTGCTGCGCGACGGCCGCGGCCTGCTGCTGACGACCGCCGACGAGGCGGCGTTCGCGCGGGCAGCCGGGCCGTGGTCGGCCAGGATCGGCCGGGTGCACGCGCAGGCGGAGCTCGGGGCGGACGCCGTCCTGGTACGGCCCGACGGCTACGTCTGCTGGGCCGGTTCCGTCACCGACGTCTCCGGCCTCACCGACGCCCTGACGCGGTGGGCGGGCGCTCCCGCCGGTGAACGTCCCTGAACGATCACCGGTCGCGCGCGGCCTTGACCGCCACCGGCACGATGGCCAGCGCCAGAACACCGCCGCCGACGGCGAGGAGCGGGTAACCGGCGACGGCGACGACGAGGCCCGAGGCCATGCCGCCGGCGGCGCCGGCGATCGCGATGGAGACGTCGACCCAGCCCTGCGTCCCGGCCCGGGTGGCCGGCGGGACGGCGTCGGTGATGATCGCGGTGCCGGAGACGAGGCCGAGGTTCCAGCCCAGCCCCAGCAGCGCGAGGGCCACCGCGTACGCGGCGACGGAGTCGTCGGGGGCGACGGCGGCGAGCGTTCCGGCGGCCGGCAGGACCAGCCCGGAGGCGGCGGCGACCGCGAGGGGGCCGTGGCGGTCCACGAGCCGGCCGGTCAGCGGCGAGGGCAGGTACATCGCGCCGATGTGGATCGCGATGACCAGGCCGGACGCGGCGGCGCCGGAGCCGCTGTCGTGCATGTGGACCGGCGTCATGGTCATGATCGCGACCATGACGACCTGGCTGAGCACCATGACCAGCGCACCGGCCGGCACGCCGGGGCGGCGCCGCGCGGCGTCCGGACGCGGCCGGTCGGCGGCGTCCTCCGGCGCGGCTGCGGGGTCGGCTTCGAGTACGCGGGCCAGCAGGAGCGGGTCGGGACGCAGCCAGACGGCCAGGACCAGGGCGGCCAGCGCGTAGGCGACACCGGCGAGCAGGAACGGCCCGGCCAGGTACGGGATGCCGAGGACGGCGGCGAGGCTGCCGGTGGGCGCGGCGAGGTTGGGCCCTGCCACGCCGCCCAGGGTGGTGGCGACCAGCACGGTGGACACCGCGGCCGCCCGGCGTGCGGGGGCGGCCAGGTCGGCTCCGGCGTAGCGGGCCTGGAGGTTCGTGGCGGTGCCGGCGCCGTACAGGAAGAGGGAGAGGAACAGCAGGCCGGGGTGGCCGGCGACGGCGGCGACGATGACGCCGCCGCTGCCGACGGCGCCGGCGAGATACCCCAGGGCGAGGCCGGGGCGACGGCCGCGGGCCTGGGAGAGGCGCCCGACGGCGACGGCCGCCAGGGCGGAGCCGGCGGTGCCCACGGCGCTGGGCAGCCCGGCCAGGCCGGTGGAGCCGAGCATGTCCTGGGCGAGCAGGGCGCCGACGGTCACGCCGGCCGCCAGCCCGACGCCGCTGAGGACCTGGGCGATGACCAGGACGATCAGGGAGCGGCGCTGCGCCTCGACGCGCGGGACGTCGGCTGCCCGGACGGGCACGTTGGTCGTCACGAGAGAGCTCTTTCGAAGAGGGGGTGCATCGACGGCGTGGCGCAGGCCCGCAGGCGTGGTCAGGCCCGGTCGCCCAGGTCCAGGCGGTCGAGCAGGCCGCCGGCGGTGAAGGCGGCCACCAGGTCGTCGCGGCCCTCGGTGAAGTGGGCCCAGCTGTCGTAGTGCACGGGCACCACCCGGCGGGCGCCCAGGATCCCGGCCGCCGCCACGGCCTGCGCGCTGTCGAGGACGATCAGCCGCCCGTCGAACAGGACGGAGAACCGGGGCCCACCGGCGAAGAGCACGGCGGTGTCCACCGGGCCGAACCGGTCGGCGATCTGCCGGACCGCGTCCAGCGAGGCGTTGTCGCCGCTGACGTAGACCGTGGGCAGGCCCTCCCCGGTCAGGACGAACCCGACGACCTGGCCGATGATCGGTTCGACCTCCTCGCGCGGGCCGGGGCCGTGCACGGCGGGCACGCCGGTGACGGTGATCGTGCCGCCGTCGCGGCGGTCCAGCTCGATCGACTCCCAGTCGGCCAGCCCCCTGGCCGTGCCGCCCAGCCGCTGCCCGCCCCCGGGCGTGGTGAGCGTGAGCGGGACGTCGGCCAGCAGCGCGCGGCCCGCGTGGTCCAGGTTGTCGGGGTGCTCGTCGTGGGAGAGCAGGACCACGTCGATGCGGCCGAGGTCGGCGGGCGTGGCGGACGGGGGAGCCGTCTTCGTCAGCCGGCCGCCCGGCACGTGGTAGTCGCCGGGGGCGTCGAAGGTCGGGTCGGTCAGGAAGCGCAGGCCGCCGTACTCGAACAGGGCGGTGGGACCGCCCAGGACGCGGACGGGGATCTGCTCGATGGGCGCGCCAAAGTTGGCCATGCGAATTCCTCACGGATGGGAAGCGGTTTATCCGTGATGACGGTAACGGTGTCTCACGGACGAGCGCAAGCCGTACCATGAGACACATGAGCGAGACGCCGACCGCCGAGTCCGTGCTGCCGCCCGCGCCGGGGGCGGAGGACCACCTCGCCCTCGACTTCGTCAACAGCGCCATCGCGCTGCCCGGCGGGCAGTTCGTCGACCTGCTCGGCACCCCGGCGGCGACGAATCGCTGGCTCGCCGAGCGCGGCCTCGCGCCGGCCGACGCCGGGGTGCAGGAGATGTGCGCGACGCAACTGCGCTCGCTGCGCGAGCACGTCAGGGCGTTGTTCAGCGCGCGGGTCGCGGGGCTGCCCGTCCTGCCCGCGGCCCTGTCCGCCGTCAACGACGCGCTGAGCAAGGCCCCCACCGCCGCCCTGCTGTACTGGGACGACAAGAACGGCCCCTACCGCGTGACGCCGTGCCCCACCAACGAGATCCTCGACCGCGCCCTCGCGACCCTGGCCGCCGACACGGCCGACCTGCTCACCGGCCCCGACGCCGAACGCCTCACCAGCTGCGGATCTCCGCCCTGCAACCGCTACCTGCTGCGGCACGGCCGCCGCCACTGGTGCTCCACGCGGTGCGGCGACCGCGCCCGCGCCGCCCGCGCCTACGCCCGGCGCACCCAGCCCACTCCCGGCTGACCGCCCGCTCCGGTGTGGCGCACGTCACATGTTCGGCTGTCACAGGACGCGGGTCTCCGGCATCTCTTGGTCGAACCACTGAGAAGCAAGGAGCACATCATGGAAACCCGCCTCAACCTCTTCGGCAGCCCGGTCGTCGCCAAGGCCCTGGGACACTACGGCGCAGCGGCCCCGGTGCTCATCCAGGAGTCGGCGTTGCCGGCCACGACCCAGAACCTGGTGATGCTGCGCGCGAGCCAGATCAACGGCGACGGCTACGCCACCGACGTCCACGGCACGAACGCCGCGCACGCCGGTGAGACCCTCACGCGCCTGAACCTGGTGGCCACGTGGCGCGGGTCGACGGTGTTCACCGACGCCGAGCGGGCCGCCCTGGAGCTGACCGAGCAGGGCACCCGCATCGCCGACGGCGCCGGCGGCATCACCGACGAGGCGTGGGCGAACGCCGCCGAGCACTACGACGACGACCAGCTCGCCGCGCTGGTGGCGTTCATCGCGCTCATCAACGCCACCAACCGCTTCGCCGTCATCAACCGGCAGCGCGGCGGCGCCTACCGGCCCGCCGCCCGCTGAACGACCCCGGCGACGTCCCCGCGCCCGCTACCGCCGGCCGGGGGCGTCGTCGGCGGTCTGGGTGCGGTCGATGATGTCCAGGACGGCGTTCCTCGTCTCGCGGAAGGCGGCGGCGGTGTCGGCGGCGGCCGCGGTGACGGCCTGGCCGGCGGGGACGATCGCCGGTTCGAGCAGCAGGGCCACGGCGTCGGCGAGGACGTCCGCGGGGTCGCCGGCGCTGGGCGGCGCGGAGTCCGGGACGGACATGGCGGTGCCGAAGCCGGTGAGCAGGGCGTGCATGGCGTACGACTGGTCGGCCAGCGGGCGGTCCTGGCGCAGCAGCCCGTGCCGGCGCAGGACCGGCATGACCGCCTGGCACATCGCGCTGGGCCGGGTGCGGTCGAACAGGTCGCGGTCGCCCGTCTGCTCGGTGAGCAGCCGCACCAGGTCGGCGTCCTTGGTGGCGAGGCGGCGGGCCAGCGGGGAGCTCAGCGCGGTGCGGATCAGCAGCGGAGCCAGGTGGCGCGGCAGCACGGCGGCGGGGTCGGCGGTGATGCGGGCGATGACCGCCTCCAGGAAGGCCAGCAGTTCCCGGGCGAACAGGCCGAGGACGAGGTCCTCCTTGGTGGGCCAGTACAGGTAGACGGTGCCCTTGCCGACGCCGGCCGCCGCGGCGATCTCGCTGACGGTGACCTTCCGCACGCCGTGGTCGGCCACCAGCTCGCGCGCGCTGTCCAGAATGCGGGCGGCCTTGTGCGAGTGGTGTTCGATCAGGCGGCTCACTGCGCTGTCCTCCGGGTCGTGGGGCAGGATGTTCGGTTGTGCGTCAGAGGGCGGCGACGTCGAGGTTCTTGGCCCGCATGTCCTTGTTGTTGAGCATTCTCCTGCCCATGGCCCTGCCGACGCCCGGCATGCGCATCAGGCGCATCATCCCAGCTCTCAGCAACTGCTCCTTACGGTCGTGCGGGGTGAAGATGCGCCGTCCGGGCAGCGCGCTCTCCTGCTGCAGGCGGACGAACGGCCGCATCCGCGTCTCCCAGGCCCGCAACGCCCCGGGCAGGTCGCCGGGGTGGCGTTGCAGCATGGTGCCCAGCAGCTCGCCGCCCGCCATGCCGCTGGAGGCGCCCATGCCCGCGTACAGGGTGACGCACCAGGCGGCGTCGCCGACCAGGACGACCCGGCCACGGCGCCAGCGCGGCATCCTGACCTGCTGCACCGAGTCGAACAGCGCGTCGGGGGCCTGCTCGTAGCGGGTCAGCAGCCCCTCCAGCAGGGGACCGGTGGGCTCGGGGCCGAAGGCGGCGCGGATGGAGGCGACTGGCGGGCGGCGGAACTCGGCGTCGGCGTCGGCGGTGCGGTAGGAGAACAGCACGCTCGGGGCGTGGTCGGCGAACGGGAAGGCCCACACCGAGCGGCCCGGCTCGGCCAGGACCAGCCCCTCGTGCAGGCCGAAGCCGTCGACCGGGCCGTCCAGCACGGTGGCGCCGACCATGTAGTCCATCGGGTGCAGGTACTCCTCGTCGGGGCCGAAGACGAGCCGGCGCACCGTCGAGCGCAGGCCGTCCGTGCCGATCACCAGGTCGAAGCGCTCGGTCACGGTGGCGCCGGACGTGGTGTCGTGCAGCGTCACCTCCGCCGCCGCGTCGTCCTGGGTGATGCGGGCGGGGACGGTGGAGTAGCGGATCTCCACGTCGTCCGGCAGCGCCGCGAACAGGCCGCGCTCCACGTCGCCGCGCAGCAGCGGCCGGGGCCCGCCGGGGAGGAGGGACGGGTTCATCCCGGGACGCCGGCGCCCCGCCCGGTCCACCTCGTAGCTGGTGACATGGGGGCCGCTGCGGTCGCCGATGGCCTCCAGCACGCCCAACCGCCCGGCCGAGGCGACGCCGGCGCCGAACAGCATGATGAAGTAACCGCCGGAGCGGCGGGCAGGCGCCCGTTCCACCACCACCGGCTCCCAGCCGATCTGGCGCAACCGCAACGCGGTGGCGATGCCGGCGATCCCCAGCCCGACCACCAGCGCCCGGCCGGTCGTCCTGCCCGCATGCGTCATGGCGCACTCCTTTCATGAGCTTCCCCGAGCATGCTAGCGAACGAACTGACCAAAATGGTTCTGTTGGTCAGTTCGCACGAGCGGGCCCGGGAGGAGCCCGGCGCGGGCGCGTCAGGCGACCGCGGTGCCCTCCAGCTCGACCATCAAGGTGGGCATCGCCAGCCTCGTCACGCCGAGCATCGTGGTGGCCGGCGCCGCCCCGGCGGCCCCCAGCCTCGCCGCCAGCACACCGTAGTGCTGGAAGAGCAGATCCACGTCCGTGGTGTAGACGTTGAGCCGGACGAGGTCCGTCAACGACATGCCGGCCTTCCCCAGGACGGCCTCCAGGTTGTCGAGGCTCAACGCCAGCTGCGCCGCCAGGTCGCCGCCATGCCGGGGCGTGCCGTCGTCGCCCATCGCGGTCTGCCCGGAGCAGTACAGGGTGCGGGTCTGCCCGGAGACCAGCTCGCCCTGGTTGAACCCCATCTCGACCGACCAGGTGACCGGGTTGATCGCCGTTCGTTCCAGTGTCATGTCAGCTCCGTTCGATGTCACGTTCTTCGACGTCATGGTGATCAGCCTCCCAACGAATCACGACATCCTGTGTCGTGTATCTCGATAGGGTTTTCGCATGCGTGCCGACCGGCTGGTCTCCCTGGTGCTGCTGCTGCGGCAGCACGGACGGCTGTCGGCGACCACCCTCGCCCGCGAGCTGGAGGTGTCCACCCGCACGGTGCTGCGCGACATCGAGGCGCTGTCCGCGGCGGGCGTCCCGGTCTATGCCGAACGCGGCCGGCACGGCGGTTTCGCGTTGCTGCCCGGCTTCCGGACCGAGCTCACCGGCCTCAACCCCGACGAGGCGCTCGCCCTGCTCGTCGCCGGGTCGCGGCGCGGCGCGCAGGCGTTCGGCCTCGGCTCGGCGCTCGCCTCGGCGATGCTCAAGGTGGTCGACGCGCTCCCCGACAGCTACCGGGACACCGCGGCCGGCGCGGCCGAGCGGCTGCTCATCGACCCGGAGACCGACCTGCTGTCCCGCCGGCTGGCCGCCGAGGAGGTGCCCGACGCCGTGGCGGCCGAGGTCCTGCGCGCGGTCTTCGCCGGACGCAAGCTGGAGATCCACTACGCGCCCTTCGGCGGGGCGCCCGAGTGGCGGACGGTCGACCCGATCGGCCTGGTCACCATCCGCGACCGGGGCTACCTGCTGGCCACGAGGTCCGGGGCCGACCGCACCTACCGGCTGTCGCGCGTCCAGGCCGCCAGGGCGCTTCCCGAACCCGCGCAGCGGCCCGACCGGGTCGACCTGGACCGGGCCTGGCAGGAGCGCAGCACCCGGTTCCGCACCGGCGGCGACCAGGTCACCGTGCTGGTGCGGATGGCCCCGAGGCGGCGGGAGGAACTGCTGGGCACCGCGCTGGCCGTCCTCGCCGAGGAGGCCGACGCCGACGGCCTGCTGCGGCTGGAGGTGACGTTTCAGGACGACAGGCACGCCGTCTGGGCGTTGTGGCAGCTCGGCACGGACGCCGAGGCCCTGTCCCCGCAGTGGTTGCGCGACTCCCTGCACACCCGCGCGACCGCGCTCGCCACCCGCTACCGGGCGCCGTCCTGAGAACCGGCCGCCTGCCGCGCGGAGCCTGCCTGAAAACCTGTTGGCGGGCCGCGGGGGCCGCTGCTAGTTTGCCGGTGGCCGTGCGAGAGATCGAGGAGGTGGTACCCGTGGACACAGCAACGACATGGGTGCTCCCCTCAGGGGTCACGGTCGGCGACTGAGGCAGGTGTCGCCGGGAGCGCCGCGCCAGCAGGCACTCCCGAAAGGCAACAACCATGCATTCTCCGCAGCCCACCGCAGCGCCCCTCGACCACGACGTGGTCATCGCCGGGTGCGGGCCGACCGGCGCGATGCTCGCCGCCGAACTGCGACTGCACGACGTACGGGTCCTCGTCCTGGAGAAGGAGACCGAGCCCAAGTCGTTCGTCCGCATCGTCGGTCTGCACGTTCGCAGCCTCGAACTGATGGCGATGCGCGGCCTGCTGGAGCGTGTGCTCCAGCACGGACGACAGCGTCCGGCCGCCGGTTTCTTCGCCGCCATCGACAAGCCCGCGCCCAAGGGCCTGGATTCCGCGCACGCCTACATGGTGGGCATCCCGCAGCCGGTCATCGAGCGGCTGCTCGAAGAGCACGCGCTCGACCTGGGCGCGCACGTCCGGCGCGGTCACGAGGTGACCGGTCTCGACCAGGACGACGAGGGCGTGACCGTCGAACTGGCCGACGGGGAACGGGTGCGCGCCCGCTATCTCGTCGGCTGCGACGGCGGGCGCAGCACGGTGCGCAAACTGCTCGGCGTCGGCTTCCCGGGCGAACCCTCGCGGAACGGGACGCTGATGGGCGAGATGGAGGCGGGCGTACCGCAGGAGGAGATCGCCGCCACGGTGGCCGCCACGGTGGCCGGGATGCGCGAGAAGCCCCAGCCGTTCTGGCTCCGGCCCTTCGGCCAGGGGATCTACGGCGTCGTCGTGCCCGCGGCCGAGGCCGGCGACCGTGCGGAACCGCCCACCCTCGACGACTTCAGGCGACAGCTGCGCGCCGTCGCCGGAACCGACTTCGGCGTGCACTCCCCGCGCTGGTTGTCCCGCTTCGGGGACGCCACCCGCCTGGCCGAGCGGTACCGGGTCGGGCGGGTGCTGCTGGCCGGCGACGCGGCGCACATCCACCCGCCCATCGGCGGACAGGGCCTGAACCTGGGCGTTCAGGACGCCGTCAACCTCGGCTGGAAGCTGGCCGCGCGGATCCGCGGCTGGGCGCCGGACCCGCTGCTGGACACCTACCAGGCCGAACGCCGGCCGGTCGCGGCGGACGTGCTGGACAACACCCGCGCCCAGACGGAGCTGCTGTCCGCCGAACCGGGCCCCCGGGCCGTGCGCAGGCTGCTCGCCGAGCTGATGGACTTCGACGAGGTGAACCGCCACCTGATCGAGAAGATCACCGCGATCGGCGTCCGCTACGACTTCGGCGAGGGCCCCGACCTGGTCGGCCGCCGCCTGCGCGACATCGACGTGAAACAGGGCCGCCTCTACGACCTGCTGCGCCGCGGCCGCGGCCTGCTGCTGGACCGCACCGAACGCCTGACCCCCGGCGGCTGGTCGGACCGGGTCGACCACCTCGCGGATCCCACCGCGGCCCTCGACGTCCCGTGCGTCCTGCTGCGTCCGGACGGCCACGTCGCCTGGATCGGCGACGACCAGCGGGACCTGGACGGCCACCTGTCCCGCTGGTTCGGCACGCCCGTCGGCTGACGTCCCCGCCATGAACCCGGTGACCGGCGGTCTGGTCCGGTCACCGGGCAGCGGCCGGCGCCGAGAAATTGTTCGCCGGCGGATGTCGAGAACCCTCCGGCGGCTCCGTCCCAGGGGCGGAACACGAAGACGACCCCGAAGGGACGACCATGCGGACGAACGAGATCACCGAGATCCTGAACCGGCCGATCAGCCAGGAGCTACTGGCCCGCGACCTGACCCGGCTGGCGTACGTCGCCAAGGACGGCACGCCGCGCAACATCCCGATCTCGTTCACCTGGAACGGTTCCGAGATCGTCATGTGCACCACGAAGAACGCCCCCAAGCTGGCGTCCCTTCGCGCGAACCCCATGGTCGCCCTGACGATCGACACCGAGGTGCACCCGCCCAAGATCCTGCTGATCCGCGGCCGCGCAGAACTGGACGTCGTGGACGGCATCCCGGAGGAGTTCCTCCAGATGAACGGCTCGTACGAGATGACGGCCGAGCAGCGGGTCGAGTGGGAGGCCGAGGTCCGCTCGCTCTACGACGGCATGGTCCGGATCATCGTCACCCCGACGTGGGTGAAGCTGATCGACTTCGAGACGACCCTGCCGAGCGCGGTCGAGGAGCTGATCAGGCAGCGGGCCGAGCGGGAGAGCGCCGCGACCCGGTAGAGGGCCCCGCACGAACCGGCGGCCCGGGGGCTTTGGCCCCGGGCACAAGGTCTCAGACGCTATTCGTCGTCCACGATGAAGAGGACGGCGGCAGCCTGGCCTAGCGTTCGGTCATGCGCCGCCTCTCCCTCGACGACCTGTACGGCCTGGCCGTACCCGGTGATCCACAGCTGCGTCCGGACGGCTCCGCCGTCGCCTACACCCTGACGACCGCGGACCGCGAGTCCGACGCCAACGTGACCGAGATCTGGCTGGCCACCCCGGGCGCCGCCCCGCGCAGGCTGGCGACCGGCGCGGCCCCCCGCTGGTCGCCCGACGGCCGCACCCTCGCCTTCCTGCGCCCGGCCGGCGGGCCGCCGCAGATCCATCTGCTGCCCATGGACGGCGGCGAGCCGCGCGTCCTCACCTCGGCGCCGCTGGGCGCCGGCGTGCCCGTCTGGTCGCCCGACGGCACCCGCATCGCCTACGCCGGGCCGTCCGGCGAGGTGGACCCGAACGCGCCGATCGTCATCGACACGCTGGAGTACAAGGCCGACGGGGCCGGGCTGCTGTGCGGCCTGACCACGCACCTGTTCGTCGTCGACGTCGAGGACGGCGCCTCGGCCCAGGTGACCTCGGGCGACTTCCACGCCGGCGCGCCCGCCTGGGCCCCGGACGGCGACCTGCTGGCCTTCACCGCCGGCCTGGACCCCGACCGCGACCTGGACATCTGCGGCGGCCTCTACCTGGTCGAGCCCAAGCAGGACGGCGCGCTCGAACGCGCGGGCGGCGACGGCGTGATCTGCGCGGGCGTCTGGTGGCTGGGCGGCCGCTGGATCGTGGCCGGTTACCGCGGAGTGCCCGAGGGCCATACCCGCCTGTTCGCCCTGGAAGGGGATGACTTCGCCGAGATCGAGATCGGCCTCGACCGCAACGTGATGATCGGCGCGCCCGGCTACCCGGGGGCGACGCCCACGATGAACGGCGACGACCTGCTGTTCTGCGTCCGCGACCGCGGATTCACCCACCTGTACCGGTTGACGCCCGGCGGCCTCGCCGAGCGCATCGTGGACGAAGACCGGAACGTGGCCGGCGTCAGCGTCGCCGCCGGACGGGTGGCCTACGTCGCCTCCACGCCGCGCAGCTCCGGTGACGTCTACCTCGACGGCGCGGCCCTCACCGACCACGCCCCCGAGGGCGTCGAGCTGTTCCAGGCGCGCAGCCGCACCTTCACCGCCCCCGACGGCACGCCGGTCGAGGCGTTCGTGCTGCGCGACGAGACGCTGACCGAGCCGGGCCCGCTGCTGCTGGACATCCACGGCGGCCCGCACAACGCCTGGGCGCCCGTCTTCGACGGCGTGCACCTCTACCACCAGGCGCTCGCCGCCCAGGGCTGGACCGTGCTGCTGGTGAACCCGCGGGCCAGCGACGGGTACGGCGAGGCGTTCTACAACGCCGGGCTCGGCGCCTGGGGCATCTCGGACGAGGACGACTTCCTCACCCCGCTCGACGTCCTGGTCGAGGAGGGCGTCGCCGACCCCGCCCGGCTGGCGGTCACCGGCTACAGCTACGGCGGCTACATGACCTGCTGGCTCACCGGCAGGACCGGGCGCTTCGCCGCCGCCGTCCCCGGCGGGGTCGTGGTCGACCTGCGCAGCATGGCCGGCACCGCCGACCTCGGCCACTTCCTGGCCAAGCACGAGGTCAGGGACGAGTTCGTCGAGCAGTCGCCGATCACCTACGCCGGCGACGTCGTCACCCCGACGCTGATCCTGCACGGCGGGTCGGACGACCGCTGCCCGATCGGCCAGGCCGAGCAGTGGTTCGAGGCGCTGCGCGAGCGCCGGGTGCCGGTCCGCCTGGTCCGGTATCCCGGTGGTTCACACCTGTTCATCCTCAACGGACGGCCTTCACACCGCTTCGACTACAACGAAAGGATCCTCGCGTGGCTGGATCAATGGGTCAGCGTCTCGCCGAACTGATCGAGAAGTACGAGGTCCCGGGCGCGGCGCTCGCCTACCTGCACAACGGGGAGCTGCACGAGTTCGCCGCGGGCGTGCTCAACGTCGACACCGGCGTGGAGGCGACCCCCGACTCCCTGTTCCAGATCGGCTCGGTCTCCAAGGTCTGGACCGCGACCCTGCTCATGCAGCAGGTCGAGCGCGGCCGGCTGACCCTGGACACCCCGGTCGCCGAGCTGCTGCCCGGCTTCCGGGTCGCCGACGCCGAGGTGACCAAGACCGTCACGGTCCGGCACCTGCTGTCGCACACCAGCGGCATCGACGGCGACCTGTTCCTCGACACCGGCCGCGGCGACGACTGCATCGAGAAGTACGTCGAGGCCTGCGCCGACCTGGCGCAGAACCACCCGCTCGGCGCCACCCAGTCCTACTGCAACTCCGGCTTCGTCATCGCCGGGCGCATCCTGGAGGTGCTGGAGGGCAAGACCTGGGACGAGGTGCTGCGCGAGAACATCTGCGAGCCGCTCGGCCTGACCCACACCTGGACGCTGCCGGAGGACGTGCTGCGCTTCCGCGCCGCGCACGGCCACGTCGAGGACGGCAAGGCGGCCCCGGTGTGGGGCCTCATGCGCTCGTGCGGCCCGGCCGGCCTCATCTGCGCCCGTCCGCGTGACGTGGTCGCCTTCGGCCGCGCCCACCTGGAGGGCGGCCTGCTGGACGACCCGCGGGCGATGTGGGAGCCGCAGGTCGACATCCCCAACCCGCACACCCTGGGCAGGCAGTGGGGCATCGGCTGGATCCTCGACGAGTGGTCCGGCCACCGCGTCATCTCCCACGGCGGCAACACCATCGGCCAGCACGCCATGCTCTGGGTCGTGCCCGACACCGGCACCGTCGTGTGCGTGACCACCAACGGCGGCCACAGCGGCGCCCTCACCCACGCCGTGGCCACCGAGCTGTTCGCCGAGCTCGACGGCCTGGCCGTGCCGCCGGTGCTCGGCCCGCCGGAGACCCCCGTGCAGGTGGACGTCGAGCGGTACGCCGGCGTCTACGAGCGGGTCGGCGCGCGCATGACCGCCAGCGTGCACGACGGCGCGCTCAGGTTGCGCGTCGAGGCGACGGGCGCGCTCGCCGCCCTGCAGGAGCCGTTCGACCTCGACCTCGTCGCCGTCGACGACGTCACCTTCGTCGGCCGCCGCGAGGGCGACCCCGACTGGGTCTCGGGCGTGTTCTACCAGCTCGACGACGGCTCGCCCTACTTCCACCTCGGCGTCCGCGCCACCCCCAAGATCGCCTGAGGAGACCGCATGGACCTGCAGAAACGCCTCGACGAAGCGGCCGCGGCGCACGACGTGCCGGGCGCGGCCATCGCCGTGTGGACCGGCGGCCAGTTGCATGAGGCGGCCACGGGCGTGGTCAACCGCAACACCGGGGTCGAGACCACCACCGACAGCGTCTTCCAGGTCGGCTCGACCACCAAGGTGTGGACGGCCGCGCTGATCATGCAGCTCGCCGAGGAGGGCCTGCTCGACCTGGACGAGGAGGTCGGGCACTACCTGCCCGAGTTCGCCCTGTCCTACGACGCCGTCATCACCGTCAGGCAGCTCCTGACGCACACCGGCGGCTTCGACGGCGACCTGTTCGAGGACACCGGGCGCGGCGACGACAGCCTAGAGAAGTTCGTGGCCTACCTGCACGGCGCGGGCAAGGTGCACGAGCCGGGCGAGCTGTTCTCGTACTGCAACGCCGGCTACTGCGTGCTCGGCGCCATCGTGGCCAGGCTGCGCGGCACGACCTGGGAACAGGCCATGCGGGAGCACCTGCTGAAGCCGCTCGGCGCCACCCACGCGGCGCTGCTGGCCGAGGAGGCCGTGCTGTTCCGCGCGGCGGCCGGGCACGTCGGGCCGGGCAACGACGTCTACCCCCAGTGGCAGATGCCCCGCTCCAACGCGCCCGCCGGGGCCACCATGTGCCTGGCCCCGCGCGAGCTGGTCCGCTTCGGCCGCATGTTCGCCGCGGACGGCCTGGCCGAGGACGGCACCCGGGTGCTGTCGGCGGAGAGCGTCGCCGCGATGCGCACCCCGCAGGTCGCGGTGCCGGGCGTGCCCGGCCTGATGGCCGCCAACTGGGGGCTCGGCTTCGAGCTGTTCACCTGGGGCACCTACGGCCACGACGGCGGCACCCCGGGCCAGAGCACGTTCTGGCGGGTGGCCGACGACGGCTCGTACGCGATCGCGATGAGCATCAACGGCGGCAACTTCATCGGCGTCATGAACGACCTGCTGCTGCCGCTGCTCAGGGAGGGCGGGCTGGCGGCCCCCGACCTGCCCGCCCCGCCGGAGCAGCCGCGCGCCGTGGACCCCGCGCCGTACGTCGGCCGGTACGAGGGGCCGCAGCTGGCCTACGAGGTCTCGCCGGCGGACGACGGCGTCGAGGTCACCCTGATCCCCGGCGCTCTCATGGCCAGCATGGGCCAGCAGGCCACCACCGCCAGGTACGTCCACCTCGCCGAGGACACCTTCATCGCCGAGCAGCCCGAGGAGGGCAGGCACGACACCGTCACGTTCGTCCTGCGGGACGGGGTCGCCACGCACCTGCACAACGGCCGGGCGGTCCGGCGTGTTTGAGCGGGACGCGCGGCAGGTCTTCGCGGCGGCGGGCGTGCGCGGCTTCGTGCACGCCCGCGACGTGGACGGCGGGGCCGAGATCGGCCTCGACCCGGACGCCCCGGTCGTCCTGGCCTCGGTGTTCAAGCTGCCGATCCTGTTGGAGTACGCCAGGCAGGCCGCGGCGGGCGAGGTGGACCGCACCGAACGGCTCACCGTCACCGCGGCGGACAAGGACGGCGGCATCGGCACCTCGGGCTGCGCCGACGACGTGTCGCTGACGCTGCGCGACCTGGCCCACTTCATGATGTCGATGAGCGACAACGCGGCCACCGACGTGCTGCTGCGCCGGGTGGGCCTCGACCGCGTCAACGCCACGCTGGAGGGCCTCGGGCTCAGGCGCACCCGTCTGATCGGCGGCTGCGCGACGCTGTTCGAGTCCGTGGTGGAGGAGCTGGGCACCATCGACGTGGCCGGCATCCCCGAGGAGCGCATCAGGGCGCTGGCCGTGCGCGATCCGGAACGGACCACCGCGGGCACGCCTCGCGAGATCACCACCCTGCTCGGTTCCGTCTGGCGCGACGAGGCGGGCACCGCCGAGGCGTGCGCGGAGGTGCGCGACATCATGAGCAGGCAGATCTGGCCGCACCGCCTCTCCTCGGGCTTCCCGGACGAGGTGCGGGTGTCGGCCAAGACCGGCACCCTGTGGGGCGTGCGCAACGAGGCGGGCGTCGTGGAGTACCCCGACGGCGGCCGGTACGCCGTCGCGGTGTTCCTGCACGGCGACAACCTGGCCTTCCGCATCCCGGCCGCGGACGCCGCCATCGGCCAGGCCGCCCGTCTCGCCGTCGAGCACCTGCGCGGCTGATGACGGTCTACGTCGACTATCGTGAGCGGATGAACAGCCGTCCGCGTGCCAGCCTTGAGCGGATCCTGTTCGATCTCGGCAGCACGGTCCTCGACGTGGCCGCCTCGCCCGGTGACCTCGACACCGAGGTCACCGGGGTGCACATCTACGACCCGCTCGACGAGCTGTACGTGCCGCCGGGCGGGCTGCTGCTGGCCGTCGGCGTGCAGGGCGCCACCGCCATCTGCGGCCTGCTCGACGCCGCCCGCGAGGCCAGCGGCATCGTCGTCAAGCTGCCGGTCGACGTCGACGAGCAGGTGCGCAGCAAGGTCCTGGAGACCGGCGTCGCCGTGCTCGGGCTGACCAGGGCCGCGTCCTGGTCGCAGGTCGCCGCGCTGCTGCGCTCGCTGCTGGCCGAGGGCGACCTGGCCATGCCGGAGAAGGGGCCGCAGGGCGATCTGTTCGCGCTGGCCAACGCCGTCTGCGCGTTGCTCGACGCGCCCGTCACCATCGAGGACCGGTCGACCCGCGTCCTGGCCTTCTCCGGCAGGCAGGACGAAGCCGACCCCGGCCGGGTCGAGACCGTGCTCGGCCGTCAGGTGCCCGAGCGTTTCCAGCGCATGCTCGACGAGCGCGGCTTCTTCAAGAAGCTCTACCAGAGCCGCGACCCGATCTACATCGAGCTCGACGGCGACAGCATCAACCGGGCGGCCGTGGCCGTCCGGATCGGCGACGAGATCCTCGGCTCCATCTGGGTCGCCGTGCGCGAGCCGCTCACCCCGCAGCGCGAACGCGCCCTGGCCGACGCGGCCAAGATCGTCGCGCTGCAGCTGCTGCGCGAGCGCGCCGGCGCCGACACCCAGCGGCGGCTGCGCGCCGACCTGCTGTCCACGGTCCTGGCCGGCGGTTCCGACGCGGCCGACGCCGCGGGCCGGCTCGGCATCGCCACCGAGCGCCTGTGCGTGCTCGCCGCCCAGCTCGCCGACGGCGACGCGGCCGACCCGGCGCGCGGTGAGAGCGACCGGCAACGTTTCTGCGACGCCCTGGCGCTGCACGTCGGCGCCATCCATCCCAAGGCGGCCGCCGCGATGATCGGCTCGGTCGCCTACGCCGTCCTGCCGCTGAGCTCGGGCGGCGACGAGGAGACGCGGGCCGTGCGCGTCGCCGAGTCCTTCCTGGCCAGGGTCGGGCCGCGGCACGCGGCCAACATCGGGGTCGGCCGGCTGGCCGCCAACCTCTCCCAGGTCGCGCGGGCCCGCGCCGACGCCGACCGGGCGCTGCGCGTGCTGCGCGCCCGCGGCCTGGCCGGCCAGGTCGCCGGTTACACGGCCGTGCACTTCGAGTCGCTGCTGCTCCAGGTCTCCGACGTGGTCGCCGCCGAGGAGCAGGTGCCCACCGGCCCGTACGAGCGGCTGCTGGCGCACGACGCCGAGCACGGCAGCGAGCTCGTGGCCACCCTGCGGGCGTATCTCGACGCGTTCGGCGACGTCAACGCCGCCTGCGCGCAGGTCCACGTGCACGCCAACACCTTCCGCTACCGGCTCAAACGGCTCACCGAGATCAGCGGGCTCGACCTGTCCGACCCCGACGCGCGACTCACCGTGATGCTGCAGATGCGGATCTTCGGACGCTAGCACGAGGTCGTCCGCGCTTTTTGTGAAGGGCGACGAAGAAGGTCGGGCCGCGAGGGACGAAGGTGGGTCACCACCCCACGCTCTCCTGGAGTCGCCATGAAGAAGACAGCGGTGCTCACCGCGTTGGCCCTGCTAGCGGCCGCGTGCGGCAGCGGCGGAGGTACGGCGGGCAGTACGGGCAAGCCTGTCACGGGCGGCACGTTCACCGCCGCCATCAGCGCGGACCCCGGGGTGCTCGACCCCGCCACGGGCGTGCTCTCGGTCACCAACGAGGTCCTGTCGGTGGCCTACGACACCCTGGTGTCCGTCTCGGCGGACGGCAAGACCGTGCCCGCCCTGGCCGAGAAGTGGGACGTCAAGCCCGACAGGGTGACCTTCACCCTGCGCAAGAACGTCACCTGCTCCGACGGCTCCAAGCTCACCCCGGCCGACGTCGCCGAGAACATCAACCACATCGCCGACCCCGCCGTCAAGTCGCCCATCTACGGGGTGCTCGTACCGGCCGGCATGAAGGCCGAGGCCGACGAGTCCGCCGGCACCGTGACGCTGTCGACGCCCGAGCCGTTCAGCTTCATCCTGGAGAGCTCACGGCTGCTGTTCATCGTCTGCGGCAAGGCCGTCAAGGACCGTTCGCTCATCGCGCGGGCCACCTCCGGGACCGGCCCGTACCAGCTCACCGAGGCCGTCCCCGGCGACCACTACACCTTCAAGGTGCGCCGGGAGTACGCCTGGGGCCCCGAGGGCGGCACCGCCAAGGACCTCCCCGAGACGCTCGTGCTCAAGGTGGTGCCGAACGAGCAGACCGCGGCCAACCTGCTCCTCGCCGGCTCGCTCAACTCGGCCACCTTCTTCGGCCCCGACCGGACCCGCCTGGAGGCCAACCCCGCGCTCGGCAAGATGATCGAGCCGCAGGGCAACGGCCAGTTCTTCTACCACCAGGGCGAGGACAGGCCCGGCCACGATCCCGCCGTGCGCAAGGCGCTGACCCAGGCGCTCGACATGAAGGAGCTGGGCGGCATCGCCACGGGCGGCACCGGCAAGCCGGCCACCGCACTCGTGCCGCCGCCCCGCCCGTGCCAGGGCGACACCGTCACCGGCCACGTCCCGGCCTTCGACACGGCGGCCGCCACCGCGGCGCTGGACGCGGCCGGCTGGAAGACCGGGGCCGACGGCGTCAGGGAGAAGGACGGCAAGAAGCTCTCCCTGCGCCTGTTGTACGCCACCACCAAGGGCCCCGGCATCGTGGCCGCCGCCGAGTACATGGCGGCGGTGTGGAAGAAGATCGGGGTGGACGTGAAGCTCAACGGCGTCATCGACACCAAACTGTCGGAGTCGCTCAACGCCACCCAGGACTGGGACGTCGTCTGGCTGCCCATCGGCGTCACGCTGCCCTCGCAGCTGGTCGGCTTCCTGTCCGGCCCCGCCGCCCCGAAGGGCGCAAACTTCGCCCACCTGAAGAACGCCGAATACGAGCGGCTGGTCGCCGAGGCCGCCAAGCTGACCGGCCCCGAGGGCTGCGCCAAGTGGCTGGCGTCGGAGTCGGCCCTGTTCGACAACGCCGACCTGGTGCCCGTGGTCGAGATGAACACGCTGACCGCCACCAAGGGCGCCACCTTCCGGACGATGGCCGGCCTGTACCTGCCCTCGACGATCCGCCTCACCCAGGGAGGCTGAGTGACCGTACGGCGCCTCGTGCGCTTCGTCGTGTCGCTGGCGGTGCTGCTCGTGGCGTCGTTCGCGATGATCCACCTCATCCCCGGCGACCCGGTGCGGGCCTCGCTCGGCCCGGCCGCGCCGGTCGAGCTGGTCAAGGCCCGCGAGCAACTGCTCGGGCTGGACAAGTCGCTGCCCGAGCAGTTCGCCGCCTACGTCGGGCACATCCTCACCGGCGACTTCGGCACCTCGTTCCTGACGGGCGAACCGGTCGGCCAGGTCATCGCCACCCGGCTGCCCAACACGCTGGGCCTGGCGCTGCTGGCCACCGTGGTGGCGCTGCTGCTGGCCGTGCCGCTGGGCATGTGGGCGGCCATCCGCACGGAGAACGGCCGGAACCGGGGCACCGAGATCACCTTCAGCTCGGTCACCGGCACCGCCGTCGCCGTCCCGGAGTTCCTGTACTCCATCGCGCTGGTGGCGGTCCTGTCGATCGGGCTGGGCCTGTTCCCGCCGGCCGGCAAGGAGGGGGCGATGTCGTACGTCCTGCCGGTGGCCGCGCTGGCGATCGGCCCGGTCGCGATGATCGCCCGCATCTCCCGGGTGGAGACCCTGCGCGAGCTCGGCACCGACTACGTGCGGCTGGCCCGGTCGAAACGGCTGCCCGCCGCCCGCCTGCACCTGCGGCACGTGCTGCCCAACACGCTGACCGCGACGCTCACCGTGGGCGGGCTGCTGCTCACCTCGCTGATCGCCGGCAGCGTGCTGGTGGAGTACGTCTTCGCCTGGCCGGGGCTCGGCCTGAAGATCGTCGAGTCGATCACGCAGAAGGACTATCCCGTCGCCCAGGCCGTCATCCTCGTCTACGGCGCGATCGTGCTGGTCGTGAACCTCGCCGTCGATCTGATCCTGGGCGCGCTCGACCCCACCTCCAAGATCAAGGAAAACTGATGCGTTTGCGCACCCCGGCCGCCGTCGCCGGAGCCGTGCTGGTCACGCTCATGGTGGTCCTGGCCGTCGTCGGGCCGCCGATCTGGGGCGCGGCGGCGGAGAAGATCGACGCGGGCGCCATCCTGCAGGGCTCCTCGGCCGCCCATCCGCTCGGCACCGACAACCTGGGCCGCGACCTGCTGGCCAGGGTCCTGGTCGCGGGCCGGTTCTCCCTCCTGCTCGCGCTGGCGGCCACGCTCTTCGGCGCGGCCGTCGGCACCGTGCTCGGCGCGCTGCCCTCGGTGCTGCCGCCGCGCGGCGCCCGTTTCGTCACCGGCGCCGTCAACGCGCTCGTCGCCTTCCCCGGCCTGCTGCTGGCCATGTTCACCGCGGTGGTCGCCGGGCTCGGGGCCAAGGGCGCGGTGCTCGGCATCGGCGTGGCCATCGCCCCGAGCTTCGCCCGGCTCACCCAGACGCTGGCCGCGACCGTCGCGGGCGCCGACTACGTCGCGGCCGCCCGGATGCTCGGCGTGCCGCGCATGCGCGTCCTGACCAGGCACGTGCTGCCCAACATCGCCGAGCCGCTCATCCTCAACCTCACCCAGGCGCTCGGCGGCGCGCTGCTGGGCCTGGCCGGGATGTCGTTCCTGGGCCTCGGCGTGCAGCCGCCCGACTTCGACTGGGGGCGGCTGCTGTTCGACGGGTTCGGCCGCATCTACGTCACGCCCGAGGTGGCGCTGGGGCCCGCCCTGGCGGTCGCGCTGGCCGGCATCGGCTTCAACCTGCTGGGGGACGCGCTGGCCAAGGCCGCCGCCCGCACCGCCGTGCACACGCGGGAGGCCAGGCCCGCCGCGCCGCCCGCCCCCGGCGAGCCGGACCCCGAGGCGGTGCTGGAGGTCAAGGACCTGACGGTGACCTTCCCCGGCGGCGTCACGCCGGTGCGCGGGGTGTCGCTGACCGTCGCGCCCGGGCAGATCGCCGGGCTGGTCGGGGAGTCGGGCAGCGGCAAGAGCCTCACCGCCGCCGCGATCGGCGGGCTGGTGCCGTACCCGGGCGTGGTGACGGCGGGCAGGCTGGCACTGGACGGCCAGGAGATCTCCGAGATGTCGCCCAAGGAGCTCGGAACCGCGCTCGCCATGGTCTTCCAGGACCCGATGGCCTCGCTCAACCCCGCGCTGAAGGTCGGCGGCCAGCTGGCCGAGGTCGCGATCGTGCACCAGGGCGCCGGCAAGGCCGAGGCCCACCGGCGCGCCGTCGACCGGCTCGGCCACGTGCACCTGCCCGCGCCCGAACGGGTGGCGCGACGGCACCCGCACGAGCTGTCCGGCGGCATGCGGCAGCGCGCCGTCATCGCCATGGGCCTCATGGGCACCCCCAGGCTGCTCATCGCCGACGAGCCCACCACCGCGCTCGACGTGACGGTGCAGCGGCAGATACTCAAGCTGCTGCGCGAGGTCACCGACGAGACCGGCGCGGCGGCGTTGTTCATCTCCCACGACATCGCCGTCGTCGGCGAGCTGTGCGACGTGGTCGTCGTCATGTACGCCGGCCGCGTCGTCGAGCAGCTCCCGGTCGAACTGCTGGCCACCGGCGCCGCGCACCCCTACACGCGGGCGCTCATCGACTCGCTGCCCGACATGGACACCGACAGGTCGCTGCCGCTGGCCAGCATCCCCGGCCGTCAGCCCGCCCCCTCCGACGTGGGCGACGGCTGCGCCTTCGCCGCCCGCTGCGAGCTCGCCACGGCCCGCTGCGCCGGCGAGCGTCCCCCTTTGACGTCGTACGGCAAGGCGCACCAGGTCGCCTGCTGGGAGGTCTGATGATCATCGAGAACCTGACGGTGCGGTTCGGCTCGTTCACCGCCGTCGACGACATCACCCTGGAGGTGCCGAACGGGTCCATCGTCGGGCTGGTCGGCGAGTCGGGGTCGGGCAAGTCGTCGGTGGCCAGGGCGGTGAGCGGCCTGGTGCCGCACACCGGCACCATCACCGGCGCCAGCCGCGTCCAGATGGTCTTCCAGGACCCCTACGCCTCGCTCGACCCCCGGATGAAGGTCGGGGCGTCCATCGCCGAGGGCTGCGGCAAGGGCTCGGTCGAGAGGCTGCTGTCGCTGGTCTCCCTGCCGCCCGAGGTGGCCACCCGCTACCCGCGCGAGCTGTCAGGCGGCATGCGTCAGCGCGTGGCCATCGCCAGGGCGCTGGGCGCCGAGCCCGACCTGCTGGTCGCCGACGAGATCACCAGCGCCCTGGACGTGTCCGTCCAGGGCTCGGTGCTGAACCTCGTGCGCAGGCTCCGCGACGAGCTGGGCCTGTCGATGTTGTTCATCTCGCACAACCTGGCCGTGGTGCGCTACGTCTCCGACGTGGTCGCGGTGCTGCACCAGGGGCGCATCGTGGAGCTGGGGCCGACCGAGGAAGTGGTCGGCGCCCCCGCCCACGACTACACCCGGTCGCTGCTGGAGGCCGTGCCCAGGCTGGGCCGCTCCACCACGTAGAACGCCTTGTCGTGGAAGGCGGTCACCACGCCGCCTTCCACGAGCAGGCCGCCCAGGACCTCGCGGACGGCCAGCCGCCACGCCTTGGCGGCTCCGGGGTCCGTGACGCGCAGCGCCTCGATGTCCTCCGGCAGCGCCACGAGCAGGGTGGCGGCGTCGCTGTCGCGCGTCACCGGCCGTCCGTCCTCGTCGGCCAGCACGATCGCGGCGTCCGCCGGGAGGGGCCGCCGGCCGGGCTCGCCGCGTACCAGGGCAGTCACGTGCGGCGCCGACAACGACCAGGAGGCCAGCACGCGGTCGGAGTCGCTGCCCTGGTTGATGGCGTCGGTCATGACGCCGTAGAAGCTCGGCAGGTACTCCTCGGGACGGGCGCCCAGCTTGGCCAGGTTGAAGTGGGCGTTCCTGCGCACCAGCGGATCGTAGGTCCAGGTGATGCGGTCGATGCCGCGCTCCAGGGCCCAGCTGCGCTGGTGCAGCTTCAGCTCGAAGCCGATGCCGTGGCCGCCGGCCGCGCCGGTGATGTGGGAGTGCAACGTGTTGCCCGCTCCGAAGAAGCCGACGGAGGCGCCCACCAGGCGGCCCGCGTCGTCGTACGCGCCGGCCACGTAGTTGCCCGCGTGCGACATCGCCCGCATCAGCTCGACCGTGATCGGCCGGCTGTCCGGGTCGAAGTGCCAGATCCCGTCGAACAGCTCACTGACCTGCTCGAACTCCGCGATCCCATGGAGTTCCCTGATCGCGATCAACGTGCCGGCCCTCCGAATGCTCAAGTGTCACGGTGACGCTACGGCACTGTGCGGCGGGACCGAATCGTGCGGGACACCAAAGAGCACCCGGGGCTTCGTGGGATCAGACAGCGGCCGGACGCCTTCAGTGAGCGGTCCAGCCTCCGTCGACCGGCAGCACGGCGCCGGTGAGGTAGGAGGCCGCCGGACCGGCCAGCAGGACCGCCGCGCCGACGAGTTCGCCCGGGTCGGCCCAGCGCCTCATGGGGACCTGGTGGTCGAGGAACTCCCGCACGTGCGGGTCGTCCTCGACGCCCTCGTTCAGCGGGGTGCGGAAGGGTCCGGGGGCCAGGGCGTTGACGCAGACGCCGGTGCCCGCCAGCTCGACGGCGAGGCTGCGGGTGAGCTGGACGACCGCGCCCTTGCTGGCCGCGTAGCCCGCCCGGCCCGCGGCGCCGACGAGCCCGAGAGCGCTGGCCAGGGTGACGATGCGGCCGTACCCGGCCTCGCGCATCACCGGCACGGCGGCCTGGCAGGCGAGGAAGGTGCCGACGACGTTGACGTCGAGGCAGCGGCGCAGCGTGGCGGCGTCGAGGGATTCCAGCTCGCCGCGAGCCTGGATCCCGGCGCTGGTCACCAGCACGTCCAGGCGGCCGTGCGCGGCGACGACGTCCCGCACGAGAGCCCGGACCGCGTCCTCGTCGGTGACGTCGCAGGCCATGCCCGAGGCGGCGACGCCGGTCGCGGCGGTGATCTCGGCCGCCGCCTCCCGGCACGCCGCCAACCGCCGGCCGGCCGGCACCACCGTGCAGCCGGCGGAGGCCAGACCCTGCGCGATGGCCCGGCCGAGCCCCGCCGAGCCGCCCGTGACGATCGCCACCTGCCCGGCCAGGGGCCCCTCCGGACCGGCGGACCCCGCGTGCACGGCCCGGCCGGCAGCGGCCGTGTCTTCCTGGGACGTCATGTGGCTCCTCTTCGCAGAAAGCGTTCCGTTCGCGGAACATTAGCGCGAGCCGCCGGATGAACCGCGACCGGCTGCCGTCCCGCGACCGTCCATGATGACGCGGCCCGTGCACGAGCTGCTGCACCGGGCCTGACGTGCGGAAGGCCGCTTCCCGCGCGCTGCGCGGGAAGCGGCCGCCGGGCTTGGTGCTAGCTGCGGAAACGGCCCTCACGGGCGTAGATGCAGTCGAAGCAGGCCGGGTCGGCGTTCCAGTTGTCGTCGTAGGAGACGGCGCGGTGGCGCTTGATCGCGCCCTTCTTCACCACGGCCTGGTGGTGCGCCGGCGGCACGATGCCCTCGAAGTGCTTCACGAAGTTGCCGAGGGCGTTCCTGTAGTAGACCCGGTGCCGGGCCCAGAGGTTGCTCGTCGAGCTCGGCGGGGTGCAGTTGGCGACGTAGCTCTCGGCGATCTTCTGCTTGAAGCCGCCGAAGTCGAACGTGCTGTACGACTTGGCCGGCAGGCCGGGCATGCCGTCGTCGTGCCAGCCCGTCCAGCCGAAGATCGACCAGGTGCAGGACGCCGTGCCGGAGCGGACGGCGCTCGCCGGGGCGGTCAGGCCACCCGCCGTGACCGGCTCGCTGGTGATCCTGCGTCGCTGCAGTTCGGCGGGCAGGTCGGCGCCGTGGTCCTCGACGAGACGCCGGGGGACCGCGACATCGGGCGGGGTGACCTCCAGGTAGGTCTCCAGGAGGGTGTCCTCGTCGTCAAGGACGATGAGGGGGGCGCGGCCGATCGGGCCGGTCTGGACCATCCCGACCTCGTCGGACGGGACGCTGTCGGTGAAGGTCACCGACAGCCCGGTCGTGTAGTCGAGTTGAGCCAGGACGATCTCGCGGTCGGACTCCTCGGCGGCGGGGGCCGCGGCCTTGGCCGTGGCCGTGGCAGGGGAGGGCGCGAGGAGCATGGCGGCGGCGACGGCCGCCAGGAACGGGCTGAATCTCATGCGGGCCACGCTAGGAAACGATCTTTCAGTTGCCTTAAAGGCGAGCTCAACGCATGGTCATTCCGACCTACCTGGTCCCTGTCGCTGCCCGCGCCGGGGCGCGGAGGGCCGGGCGCTCCCGTCTTCCGCCCCCGATCCACTCCGGCGGCTCGCGGCCCTGCCGTCGGCAGGAGGACTCGCAGGGCGTCCGCGAGCCGTTCCCGGGACGTCGGTCGTACCGGCTGCGAGAAACGTCCTGAAATCGACGGACGGAATGTCTCTATCGCCCGATTCCCTGGGCGCGGCAATATTGCCAATTCGGACTATGTCCGCAGTTCGCAGCTCAGCCGCGGGTGCCGGTCGGCGAGCGCCGCCCCCCGCTGATCTACCACGACGTCCTGCGGCGTCATACCGCCGCCATGGCCCGGCAAAGATCTTCATCGCTACCTGAACGGCGAACCGGGACAAATAGCAGAGCTTCGCGACACCCGAAAATTCGCAATCTTTGTGGGACGCCATCCCGTCCACACGGCCGTACCCGTGAACGCTCCAAGTAAGTTGGTCGCTGCCCGCGAATCGGGGCGATTATCGGAATGGAGGCCAAAGATGAGCGAATTTTCGCGATAAGTAAGACAGTCATATCCACCCCCTGTTCGTGGATATCACGCTCTGAATTGATCGCCGTTGTTTTCCGCAGTGGAGCAGATATGGTCACACCCCTTCGGGAAGAGGAACCCTTCCCGCACCCCCCGTCCAAGGGCATGCTGCTGTCGCAGCGAGGCGCCTCCCGCCACGCCCCCGGCCGGCGGCGTCCGGTGACATGCTGGACCATCTGCTCCTTCGCCGACGCGAGCGTCGACGCCGCCGCGCTGGCCGCGCCCGTGCTCGACGCCGGGTACGGCGCGCTGCTCGCCGGACTGGCGGCGGGGCTGCTCGTCCTGCTGAACCTGGCGGGCGGCACGTACCGGATCCGGCTGTCGCCGTCCGTGATGGACGGATGGATGTGGCGCGGCGGATGCGCCACCGCCATCACCGGCGCGCTGACCGTCGCCGCCCTCGACCATCAGACGACGCTGGCCGTCTGGACGGGCGAGTCGGCCCGGATCGTCGCCGTCTACCTCGGGCTGACGCTGGTGGGGCGGGGGCTGGTCTGCGCGGTGCTGCGCCAGGCCCGCCGCCGCGGCGCACGCGTGCCCACGCTGGTCGTCGGGTCCGGCGCGCACGCCAGGAACCTCGCGCTGACCCTGGTGCGGCACACCGAGTACGGCCTGCTGCCCGTCGGCGGCGCCTGCGACGTGCTGGGCCAGGCCCCGTACGAGCCGATCGTGGACGATCCGGAGACCCTGCTCACCATGGCCCGCCGGCACCGCGCCCGCGTGGTGGTCCTGGCCCCGCCGCCGGGCGGCGAGGAGCAGACCCACCGGCTCGCGCAACAGGCCCGGCAGGCGGGGTACCCGGTGTACCTGGCGCCGCAACCCGGCGGCGTCCTGGTCGACTTCGTCCCCGACGGCGAGCACGTCCGGGGGTTCCCGATGCTGCGCATGCGGCCGTTGCCGCAGCGGCGCGCGTCCTGGCCGCTCAAGCGCGCCCTGGACGTCGTGCTGGCGACGGCCGGGCTGGTCGTCAGCGCTCCGGTGCTGGCCGCCTGCATGCTGCTGCTGCGCGGGCAAGGAGGGCCCGGCGTGCTGTTCCGCCAGGTCCGGGTGGGGATGGCCGGGACGCCCATCGAGATCATCAAGCTCCGCACGTTCGCCCCGCTGCGTGCCGGCGAGTCCGACACCCGCTGGAGCATCGACGACGACCCCCGCCTGACCCGCGCGGCCCGGCTGCTGCGCTCCTGCTCCGTGGACGAGCTGCCGCAGCTGTGGAACGTGCTGCGCGGCGACATGAGCCTGGTCGGCCCCCGGCCCGAGCGGCCGCACTTCGTGGAGCTGTTCTCCCGCGGCGACCACCACTACGGGCGCCGCCACCGGTTGCCCGTCGGCCTCACCGGCTGGGCCCAGACCCACGGCCTGCGCGGCGACACCTCGATCGAGGACCGGGCGCGGCTGGACAACCACTACATCGACACCTGGTCCCTGCGCCGCGACATCAAGATCTTGATCCGCACGGTCGGTTGCCTGCTGTGGCCGGGACGATCGTGATCAGGGCGTTCCTGCCGTCCCTGTGCCGCCTGCCGGCCCGTCCCAGCGTGTGGGCCGCGCTGACCGTGATCGCCGTGTGCGTGCCCGCCGGACCGCAGGCCGCCGACGTCGTCCAGCCGCGGGTCGCCGACCTGATGTCACTGGGGTTGCTGGTGTCCGTCGCGGTGAGCCTGGCGCGCGGCGGCGCGCGTCCGGGCCGGTGGGCCCTGCTCGCCGCGCCCGCGGCGCTCGCGGCGACGGCGGCCGCCCTCGCGGCGCCCGACTTCCTGCTGGCGTTGCCCGGCCTGGCCCGGTTCCTCCAGGTGTTCGTCCTGGTCCCCGTCGCGGTGACGGTGGCGGTGCGGCAGCGGTCCGACCTGCTGCTGGTGGGCGGAGCCGTCGCGGCCGTGGCGATCGTCCAGGCCGGGCTCGGCTGCTGGCAGGCGCTCACGGGCAGCGGCGCCTCCTACGCGGGCCTGCCGATCCGCGCGGTCGGCACGTTCGGCGCCGGCGAGGTCATGGCGCTGGCCAGCGTGGTCAGCTTCGGGCTGATCATCGCCCTGGCGGTCGCGCTCACCGGCGGACCGGCCCGGCGCGCCGCCGCCCTGGTCACGGCGGCGGCGCTGTGCCCGCCACTGGTCATGTCGCTCAGCCGCGGCACCTGGCTCGCGGTGGCCTGCGCCGTCGCGGTGATGCTCGTGCTGCGCGGCGCGCGGCTGGCCGCGCGGGCCGCCGTGGCCGCCGTGGCCGCCGCCGTGCTCCTGACGCTCCTGGTCGGGCCCGGCGGCGGGGTCATCGCCGAGCGCGTCGCCTCCATCACCTCCTCGGTGGACCAGCCCGACCGGTCGGTGGCCGACCGGTACCAGCTCTGGCAGGCGGCGGCCGGCATGTGGCGGGACCACCCGGTGACCGGCGTCGGCCCCAAGGGGTTCGCCGCCTGGCGGGACACCTACGCGCCCCTGGCCCTGTCCTCGGGCAGCGACGTCGAGGACCCGGCCGGCGGATACCGCCGCCAGCCGCTGCTGTCCCCGCACAACATGTACCTGCTGGTGCTCAGCGAGCAGGGGCTCCTCGGCCTGGCGGCGTTCGCGCTGCTCGTGGGCGGGGCCCTCGTGCGCGCCCTGACCCGGCCCGGCCGCTCCGGCCCGGCGGGGCTGGCCGCCGCGGGCTTCGTGACGTGGCTGGCGGTGGACTTCGCCTACGCCGACATCGGCGGAGCGACCAGCCTGGTCATGTCGGTCATGCTGGGCCTGGCGACGGGATGGACCGGCGCCGCCGCGTCCCCGTCGCGGCGGCCCGCGTGCTGAGCCGGGGCGCGGCCGACCTGCGCGCCGCGGCCCTCACCGCGATGCTCGTCGGCGCCGGCTCGGCGCTCGGCTACGTCCGCGACCTGCTGATGGCCGCGCTGTTCGGCGCCAACGCCGACACCGACGCCTTCCTGGTCGCCTGGACCGTGCCCGAGACCGCGGCGCCGCTGCTCATCGAGGGGGCGATGGCCCTGTGGCTGGTGCCGCTGTTCAGCACGGCGTCCGGGGCGCGGCAGCGGGCGGCGCTGGTGGAGCGGACGTTGCCCGCCCTGGCCGCCGCGCTCGCCGCCGTCGCCGTCTGCGCCGCGGCCGGCGCGCCCTGGCTGGTGGCGGCGCTGGCCCCCGGTCTGCCCCAGGGCGGGCTGGCCGTCCAGTGCTGGCGGATCTGCTGCGGCTGCATCCTGCCGTTCGCGCTGGCGGGGTACGCCAGCGCGGCCCTGCGGGCCCACCACGTCTTCGGCCCGCCCGCGGCCACCGGCCTGGCCTACAACCTGGCGCTCGTCGGCTGCCTGGCGATCTGGCACGACGCGCTCGGCGTGCGGGCCGCCGCGTGGGGCGTCGCCGCCGGCGCGGTCCTCATGGTGGCCATGCAGGCGCCGGCCTACCTGCGGCGGGTGGGCCTGCCCCGGCGGCTGCCCCGGCGCCTGGTGCTGCCGGTCGCCGCGCTGCTGCCCATCATCGCCTTCACGCTGCTGCGGCAGGGCCAGGTGCTGGTCGAGCGCGTGCTCGCCGCCGACCTGCCCGCGGGCGCGATCTCCCATCTCAACTACGCCCAGAAGATCGCCCAGGTGCCGATGGTGGTCTCGCTGATGCTGGCCACCGTCACCTACCCGCACCTGGCCCGCAGCATCGCCGCGGGCGACACCCGCGGGGCCTGGCGGCTGCTGGCCCGCGACCTGGCGACGGCGGCGGCCGTCACGGTCACCGCCGCCGCGCTGCTGGTCGCCTTCGCGCCCGCGATCGTGGGCGTGCTGCTGCACCGCGGCGCCTTCGACGACGCCGCCGCCACCGCCACCGAGCACGTCCTGCGGCTCTACGCGATCGGCCTGCTGGGCCACACCGTCGTGGGCGTGGTCTGCCGGGCCTACTTCTGCGCCGGAGGGTGGCGCGGGTTGTGGTACCCGGCCCTGTCGATGGCCGCCGGGCTGGCCCTCACCGCGGCGCTGGCCGCGGCGCTCGTCCCCGGCATGGCGCAGGGCGGCATCGCGCTGGCCAACGCCGCCGGGATCACCGTGACCGCCGCCCTCATGCTGGCCGGTCTCCAACGCCTCGGCCTGTCGCCGCTGCGGAGGGCCGTCACGACCGTCAGGGAAGGAGAGCGCGTATGAGCACGCGCACCGGCGCGCTGCCGCTCATCTGGATGTACCACTCCGTCGCCGAGCGCGGCGAGGACCCCTTCGACATCGTCGTCACCCCCGAGCGCTTCGCCACGCACATACGCTGGCTCGCCCGGCGCGGGCTGCGCGGCGTGTCGGTGCGCGAACTGCTGAACCATCCCGGCGACCGGCGCAGGCTCGTCGGGCTCACCTTCGACGACGGCTACGCCGACTTCGCCACCGACGTCGTCCCGGTGCTGGCCGGATACGGCTTCACCGCGACCGTGTACGTCGTCGCCGGCCGGATCGGCGGCCACAACGCCTGGGACCGCGGCGTCAGCCCCCGCCCCCTGATGGACGCCGGCACGCTGCGCCGGGTGGCCGCCGCCGGCATGGAGGTCGGCTCCCACACCCGCAGCCATCCCCACCTGCCGGCCGCCGGCCCCGGCGAGCTGGCCGACGAGCTCACCACGAGCAAGCTCCTGCTCCAGGACGTGCTCGGCGCCCCCGTCACCGGCTTCGCCTACCCCTACGGCGAGCTGACCGCCCGCGAGGTCGCCGCCGTCCGGCAGGCCGGCTACGAGCACGCCTGCGCCGTCCGCCCCGGGCGGCTCGCCGGGACGCACGCCCTGCCCCGCCGCTACGTCGGCGACCGCGACACCGCCGCCCGGCTGCTCGCCAAGACCGCCTGCCACCGGCTGCGCTGGGGGCGGCCCCGATGAAGGTCCTGCACGTCATCACCGGGCTGGCCGCCGGCGGGGCCGAGCAGCAGCTGCGCACGCTCCTGCCGCACATGGACTGCGCCAGCGAGGTCGCCGTCCTGACCAGGCCCGGCGCCCTGGCCGACGCCATCCGGGACGCCGGGACGCCCGTACGCGCCGTCGGCATGGGCGGCAACCGGGACCTGCGGGCGCTGCCCCGGCTCACCGCCCTCATGCGCGCCGGCCGCTACCAGGTCGTGCACGCTCACCTGTACCGCGCCTGCGTCTACGCGCCGCCGGCCGCCCGGCTGGCCGCCGTGCCGGTCGTCGTCAGCACCGAGCACTCGGCGGGGGCCCGGCACATCGAGGGACGGCCGGTCACGGCGCCCGTCCGCGCGCTGTACCGGGCGAGCGCCCGGCTGACGCACGCCGTCGTCGCCGTCTCGCCCACCGTGGCCGACCGGCTGCACGGCTGGGGCCTGCCGCCCTCGCGCGTCGTCACCATCCCCAACGGCGTGGACCTGGCCGCCTTCCGCTACGATCCGCGGGCCGCCGGCCACGCCCGGCTGAGCCTGGGCATCCCGCCGGAGACGTTCGTCGTCGGCGGGGTCGGCCGCCTGGTGGCGGGCAAGAACTTCCACCTGCTGGTGGAGGCGCTGCCGCGGCTGGACGGCGCGGTGCTGCTGCTCGTCGGCGCCGGGCCGGAACAACCCCGGCTGCGCTCGCTGGCCGAGCGGCTCGGCGTCGGGCGGCGCGTCGTCTTCGCCGGGGAGAGCGTGCACGTGCCCGCCCTGCTGTCGGCCATGGACGTGCTGGCCGCCCCCTCGCAGGAGGAGACGTTCGGCCTGGCCGTCGTCGAGGCGCTCGCCGCCGGGCTGCCCGTCCTGTACGGCGCCTGCCCGGCGATCGACGACCTGCCCCCCGGGACGGTGCCCGGCGCCCGCCGGGTGCCGCCCCACCGGCTGGCCGCCGAGCTGGCCGCGCTCCGCGACGGACCGCGCACCCGCCTGCCGCCGCCCCCGGCCCTCGACCGCTACGACGTGCGCCGGCAAGCCCGGCGCCTGCACGACCTCTACGACCGCCTGCTCACCAGGCGCCACCAGGAAAGGCTGTCATGACTCACCCGGTCCAGCGCGCCGCCGGCGCGCTCCGCACCTGGTCCCTGCTCGCGCTCCCGCTGATCGGCATGGGGGCGGGGCTGGCGTACTCGCTGACCCAGGAGCCCGTCTACACCGCCGACGCCTACGCGGTCGTCAGCTCGGTACGGCAGGGCGTGCCCACCCAGGAAGCCGAATTCGCGCAGGCCTACGCCAGGGTGACCGTCCACCCCGGCCTGCTCGCCGGGACCGGCGACGCCTACCTGGCCGACGGCGAGCTGCTGCGGACCACGCTGCAGGCGTCGGCCTCGCCGGACGCGCCGCTGATCCGGCTGGCCGCCCTCGCCGGCACCCCTGACGAGGCCGCCCGGCGGGCCAACAGCGCCACCGCCGCGCTCACCGCCTACGCCAACCGGCACAGCGCCGACACCGGCGTCCGGCTGTCCAGCTTCGCGCCCGCCGTGCCGCCCGCCACGCCCAGTTCGCCGCGGCCCCTGCTCGCCACCGCCGTCAGCACGGCCGGCGGTCTGCTGCTGGCCGCCCTGATCTGGCTGGCCGCCCCCGCCGGGCCACGGCAGGACGACCGGCGGGACGACCGGCAGGTCCCGCCCGCGCGCCGGCCGGCCGAGACGGCGTCGGCATGACCACCGCGATCCGCCAGGCCCCGGACCTGGCCACCGAGGTCGTGACCGGCGCGGAACGCCTGCACGCCCTGGCGGGGGAGTGGGCCGGCCTGCACGACCGCTCCCCGGCGGCGACGCCGTTCCAGTCGCACGCCTGGCTGTCGTCCTGGTGGGAGACCTACGGCGAGGACCCGGGCCTGAACGTGGTCCTGCTGCGCCGGCGGGGACGGCTGGTCGCCGCGGCCCCCGTCATGACCGTCCGCCGCGCGGGGCTGCGCGTCCTGCGGCCGCTCGGCGGCGACCAGTCCGACTACACGGACGTGCTGATCGAGGACGGCGACCCCGACCTGCCGGCGGCGCTCGGCCGGGCCCTGGCCGAGCTGCCCGGATGGGACGTGCTCGACCTGCCGGAGGTGCGCCCGGGGGCCGACGCCGAACGGCTCGCGGCGGCCTGGCCGGGCCGCTCCTGGCGGCTGCCCGCCTCGACCTGCGTCGAACTGCCCGGCGTCCCCCTCCACGAGCTGCTCGCCGGGCTGCCCGGCAGGAACGGCACCAAGCTGCGCCGCGAGCTCAGACGCGTGGACGACGCCCCGATCGAGGTCCGGGACGTGCCGGCCGACGAGGCCGAGCACGCCGTCGCGCGCCTGCTCGACCTGCACGCCCTCCAGTGGCAGGGCCGCGGCATCAACGTCGAGCACACCAGGCCGCGCTTCCACGCCCACCTGGCCCGGGCCGCCCGGCGGCTGCTGGCCGACCGGCAGGCCAAGCTGACCGAATACCACCTGGACGGCCGGGTCGTCGCGGTGGACCTGCTGGTCGTGGGCAAGGACTTCGTCGGCGGCTACCTCTACGGCACCCATCCCGACCTGCGCGGCCAGGTGGACGTCGTGACCATGCTGCTGCGCACCGACCTCGGGCTCGCGCACCGGCTGGGCCGGCCGACGATGTCGCTGCTGCGCGGGGCCGAGTCCCACAAGACCAAGTGGGGCGGCCGGCCGGCGGTCAGCAACCGGCTCCTGCTGGCCAGGACGCCGGCCGCGACGCTCTACGCCCTCGCCGCCCGCGCCCGGGTGCGCGGCCGGGCGCTCCGGGGCCGCTGCGCGGCGCTCGACCGGGTCCTGCGCAGGCCGCGATGACGACCTTCACCCCGCGCGTGCTGCACGTCACCCAGCCCACCGAGGGCGGCGTCGCGGCCTGCGTCGAGAGCGCCTGCGCCGACCAGCGCCGGCGGGGCTGGACGGTCGCCGTCGCCGCGCCGCCGCGCGGACCGCTCGGCGAGCGGCTGGCCGCCCTCGGGCTGCCGCATCTGCCCTGGCCCGCCGTACGGGCGCCGCATCCGGCCGATCTGGCCGCCGCCGTCGTCCTCGGTCGCATCGTGCGCCGGTTCCGTCCTGACGTGGTGCATCTGCACTCCTCCAAGGCCGGGCTGGTCGGCCGGATGGTGTTGCGTGGCCGCGTGCCGACGCTGTTCCAGCCGCACGGCTGGTCCTGGCTGGCCGGCCGGGGCACGCTCGCCGCCGCGGCCGCCTCCTGGGAACGGGCCGCCACCCGGTGGACGCATCTCGTGCTCTGCGTCGGCCAGGGGGAGCACCGGCAGGCCGGGGACGCGGGCGTGGGCGGCCCGCTGGCCGTCGTCCGCAACGGCGTGGACCTGGCCCGGTTCCGTCCCGTCACGCCGGACGAGCGCGTCGCCGCCCGCCGGGACCTCGGCCTGTCCCCGCACGGGCCGCTGGTCGTCTGCGTCGGCCGGATCACCCGCCAGAAGGGCCAGGACCTGCTGGTGGAGTCCTGGCGGCGGGTCGCGGCCCGGGTGCCGGACGCCTGCCTGGCACTCGTCGGCGACGGGGACGACTTCGCCCGCCTGCGCCGCGACGCGCCGTCCGGCGTCCTCATGCCGGGGGCCAGCGCCGATCCGCGGCCCTGGTACGCCGCCGCCGACCTGGTCGTGCTGCCCTCCCGCTGGGAAGGGCTGCCGCTGACCGTGCTGGAGGCCATGGCCAGCGGGCGGTCCGTGGTGGCGGCCGCCGTCCCCGGCCTCACGGAGGTGGTCACCCCGGCCACCGGAGCGCTCGTCGAGCCGCAGGACCCGCGGGCGCTGGCCGCGGCGATCGTGGCCCGGCTGACCGATCCGGCCGTGCGGCGCGCGGAGGAACGGGCTGCGCCGTCGCGGGCGGCCGAGTTCGACCTCGGCGTCACCCTCGACCGGCTGGCGGCGCACACGCTGCGCCTGGCCCGGCCGGGTCAGGCCGCGGCCGGTGCCGCCGCGGGCGCGTCGGTGACGGCCGGGCGGGGCTGAGGCGCCGGCGACCCGCTCCCGCTCGGCTCAGGGGAGGGGGCGGGCGCGGGCGGGGACGTCGGGGCGGGTGACGTGGCGGGCGGAGTGGTCGGCGGAGCCGACGGACCGCGCCGGAAGGCGGGGTCGCGCATGAGCTGCCGGAAGACCCGCGACGACCGCGGGTTGGCCGGGCACTGCCAGACGCCGTGCGGGCAGTAGTCCACGATCGAGTGGTAGGCCACGTCGTGCCGGGCGATCCAGTCGAGCATGTCGCGCACGAACTCCGGCCGGTCCCCGTACCGGAACAGCCCCCACTCGGGGAAGGAGATCGGCTTGCGGTGCGCGGCGGCGAAGTCGGCCTGCGCCTCCAGCCCGTACGGCTGGTCGACGTAGTCGGCGAACCGGTGGCCGGGGCCCTGGTCGTAGCTGTCCATGCCGATGATGTCCACCACGTCGTCGCCGGGGTAGCACTCGGTCCAGCCGATGGCGTCCGGGCCTCGGTTGGGGCTGAAGTCGAAGCGGAACCGCTGTCCCGGCACCGCCCGCATCACCGCGACGATCCGCCGCCAGTACGCCTGCCACGCCGGCGGGTCGGCCGAGCAGCGGCTGGAGTAGGTCAGGCCGTTCATCTCCCAGCCCGGGACGATCACCGTGTCCGGCGCGCGCCCGGCCACCAGCGTCCGGGCCAGCCGGTCGAAGTACGGGTCGAACGCGCCGTCCGCGCCGGCGTTCAGCAGCACCGACACCGCCTCGTCCGGCAGGCCGCCCTCGTTCGGCATGACCATCGGCACGTTGAGCACGAGCATGCGCCCCGGCTTGGCCGCCCGCCACCGCATCCACGGCTGCAGGACGAAGTCCGGCCCGCCGAGCGCGTTCCACGCCTCACCCGGCACGTACGTCCGCCCCACCCGGACCTCCGCCCCCAGCCACGACTCGAACGCGCCCAGCAGGTGCGGCCCGCGCCAGTCGGAGGCGAGGAACACCCCGAACGGCACGGACGACAGGTCGGCCCGGGCGGCGGCGGACGGCTCCTTGGCGCGCTTCGCGCTCAGCGCCGGTGGGACCACCGCGGCGATCACGGCCAGCAGCGCGCAGACCCATGCCAACCTCACGGTCATCGCCCGCCCCCTCCCTTACAGGGTGTATCAGCTCACGTACCCGGAGAGAGAACGATCGTGATCAAGCCACTGCAAAGTGATCGCCGCGGATGCCGGGGCCGCACGTCGCCGGGGGGCCGTTAAGCATTGGAGGGCGGCGGCCGGCGACGGGTAGGGTGCCGATCATGGCTTGCCGCATCTCCGAACTGATCGTCCCAGCCCGAGACGCCCACGGCCTGGCCGCCGAGCTCGACCGCCTGCTCAAGCTCGGGGCGCGTCCGGCCGACGCCGGCCAGACCGGCGAGGAGCCGTGGCACGTCCTGGCCGATCCCGAGGGCAACGAGTTCTGCCTGCTGCGCGCCCGCCTGAGCTGAGCGCCGCCCCCTGACCCACCCCTGAGTGAGGACATCGCGCGCATGACGCCGCCTGCTCTTCAGACCTGACACCTTCCCGCGCATCGGTCGCCGACGGACGCCGTCGGCTCTGTTTTCCGTGCTCTTCGTCAGGTCTTCAGAGAGATCATGTCTTCACATCCTCATATCGTGCTGCCCTGGGTGGTGCGGCGCACCCGCCTGCCCCTGCTCGTCCTGCGGTGCGTGGCCTGTCCGTCCGGGCGGGCCACCGTCGGTGACGGCCGGTTCCGCGTCAACGCCAACGGCAAGCTGCTCGACGTCTGGCTCCTGGTCAACTGCGTGGCCTGTGACCGGACCGGCAAGCTCACCGTCCACGACCGCGTTCCGGTCCGCTCGCTGGACGCCGGCCTGCTGGCCGGGTACTCGGGCAACTCGCCGTCCCTCGTGGCGCGGGCCCTGCTCGACCCGGCGGCCGCCCGCCGGAACCGGTACTCGCTCGACTGGGACGGGTGCTGGGAGCTCGTCGCGCCGCCCGTTCCGGAGAGTCCGTGGCCCGTCCGGATCACGGTCGCCTTCGACGATCCCGTCCCGCTGCGTCCCGAAGGGCTGATCAGCCTCGGGCTGGGCGTCGGCCGGGACGAGGTCGCCCGCCGCATCAAGATCGACATTCCACCGAATCGGAGGACGAGACAGGACTTCTCCTTTCTTCTGATGTAGATCCAGGCTGCCGGCCCGGCGGGCGATCGTCCGCCCGCCGGGAGCGGGACAGCAACTGCCCGACGAGGGCCGCGGCGAGGCCGGCCAGCCCGGCGGCCGCGAAGCCGCCACCTGGCAGCGCGGCGTCGATCGCCAGCCCGGCGATCGGCGAGCCGAGCGCGAAGCCCGCGCTCGCCGCCGACGCCTGCAGGCCCGTGGCCTCGCCCCGTACGCCGGCCGGCGCCAGCCGGCTCACCGCGTCGGCCACCGTGGACAGGGTCGGCGCGGTGAGCAGCCCGGCGCCGACGACGGCCAGGCACAACCAGCGCCAGTCGTGGGCCAGCCCGGCGGGGATCGTCAGCAGCCCGAGCAGGCCGAGCAGCAGCCACGTCGGCATCGGACGGCGCAGCGTGCCGTAGACCAGGCCGCCGGCGACGGAGGTCACGCCGAACACGGCCACGACCACGGCGGCCCAGGACACCTGGCCCGCCTCCTTGAGCGTGGCCACGATGGCCAGGTCGATGCCGCTGAGCAGGGCCGTGGCGCCGAACCCCATCGCCAGCATGGCGACCATGCGGCGGTCCAGCCACTCCCGGCGCGCCGGACGGGCGGGCGAGCCGGTCTCCACCTCGCCCTCGGCCCGCAGCGGCGGATCGAGCAGGGCGATCCCGATCCCGCCGGTCACGATCACCGCCCCGAGCCCCCACGCCACGGCCTGGGGAGACAGCTCCGCCGCGCAGAGGATCACCACCGCCGGCCCCACCATGTACGCCAGCTCGCCCTGCACCGACTCCAGCGCGAACGCGGCCCGCCGCTGCCCCGGCGTCGTCATCGCGGCGATCGCCTGCCGGGTCACCGCCTGGACCGGCACCATCAGCAGCCCCGCCGCGCAGGAGGCGCCCAGCAGCACCGCGTACGGCAGGACGGGCACGCTCGCCCAGAACACCGCCTGCGACGCGACGGTGATCGTGAGCACGGCGCGCAGCCCCCGCCGGTCCGTCATGCGGCCCAGCAGCGGCCCGCCCAGCGCCACCCCGGCGGTCAGGGCGGCCGCGACCCCGCCCGCCGCCACGTAGCCCAGGTCCAGGCGCAGCACGACGTACATGGTCAGCGCGGTCACGTCGGCGGTGATCGCGGCACGGGCGAGCAGCGAGACGCCCAGCAGCGCCGCCATCCCGCGCACGGCGAGAACCTGTCGGTATCCGGTCACCCGGGCGACGCTAGGCCATCCCGCAGGCCATAGGAAGACGTTTTTTCGTTGGACCCGGCATAATGGATGCTTATGGCCAGAGACCTGGACACGTCGTTGCTGCGGTCGTTCGTCACGGCTGTGCGGGCGGGCAGCATCAGCCGCGCCGCCACCGCGCTCGGGCACACCCAGCCCGCGCTCAGCCAGCAGTTGCGCAAGCTGGAGAGCGCGGTCGGCCGCCCGCTGCTCCACCGGTCGCCGTCCGGCGTGTCGCTGACGCGGGCGGGGGAGGAGCTGCTGCCCTACGCCGAGCGCATTCTGTCGCTCTCCGCGCAGGCGCTCACCGCGACCGGGCGCGCGCTCACCGGCCGCTGCGGCGTCGGGCTGCTGGAGGACCTGGCCGCGGCGCAGCTGCCGCAGGCCCTCGCCGACCTGGCCCGGCTGCACCCCGGCGCGACGCTGGAGGTGCTGAGCCTCTCCGGGGTCACGATCCGGGAGGCCTACCACGCGGGCCGCGTGCAGCTCGTGCTCGACGAGGCGAGCGACCTTCCCGCGCCGCCGCGCTGGACCGTGCGGCGGCCGCTGGTGTGGGCGGTCGGCCAGGGTGTCGACCCGGCCGCCGATCCGCTGCCGGTGGTGCTGTTCACCGGGACGTGCGCGTGGCGCACGTCGGTGGTGGAGACGCTCGACCGCACCGGCCGGCGGTGGCGGCCGGTGTTCGAGAGCAACAGCCTGGCCGGGGTGCTCGCGGCGCTGCGGGCCGGGCTCGGGGTCGCCGCGCTCATGCCCGGCAACCTCGAACCGGACATGGCCTGCCACGACCCGGACGCCCTGCCCGCCCTGCCCGACGTCGAGCTCGGCCTGGCCCGGCACCCGCAGACCGAGGGAGACGCGCTGATCGACGCCGTGGAGACCGCGCTGCGCCGGATGATCTGAGCGCCGCCGGGCTCAGAGCACCAGGGCGATCTTGCCGCTCAGCCGGCCGCGCCGGAAGTGCTCGTGGGCCGCACCGACGTCCTGCAGGCCGTACTGGGCCTCGACCCGGGTCCTGACCTGGCCCGCGTCGACGGCCTTGGCCAGCTCGGCGAGGCCGGGGCCGTCCTCGCGCACCTGGTTGACGGTGGTGCGGACCGATCGACGGGACAGGTCGGGCACCGGCCCGGCCTGGGTGGCGACGGAGGCGTAGCGGCCTCCGTCGGCCACGGCCTCGACGGCGAAGGCCCCGAAGGTGTCGAAGACGGCGTCGTAGGCCCCCGCCGGAAGGTCGGCTGGGTCGGTCGTGACCCGTTCGGCCCCCAGCTCGGTGGCCACCTCGACCTGCGCCGGCCTGGAGACCAGCGCGTCCACCCGGGCGCCGCGCGCCCGCGCCAGCTGCACGGCCAGCCCGCCCACCGCGCCCGCCGCGCCCGCCACCAGCAGCCGCTCGCCCGCCCGGACGTCCAGCCAGTCGAGCGTCTGCAGGGCGGTGAGCCCCGGCAACGGCAGCGTCGCCGCCTCCACCAGGCTGACCGCCGACGGCGCCACGGCCAGCGAGCCGGCGGGCATGGCCACGAGGTCGGCCCACGTCCCCCGGCCGGTGCCGAGCTGGTGGGACATGCCGAAGACCCGTTCACCCACGGGCAGCGCATCGTCCCGGCTGTCCACGACGATGCCCGCCAATTCCCATCCCAGGGTCGTCGGCAGGGGAGGGGTGCCCTCTCCGATGGCCCCTTCACGGGTCTTGTCGTCAACCGGGTTCAAGGCGGAGGCGACGACCCTCACCAGCACCTCGCCGTCCGAGGTCCGGGGCGGCGGCGTCTCGGCGACCGTCAGGACGTCCGGGCCGCCGAAGCGGGTGATCCGCACAGCACGCATGTTCAACTCCTCGATATTCGAGACAAGGGGAATGGCGGGGTCACCGGTCGAGCAGGCCCAGGGCCGGCAGCGCGGCGGCCAGCCGAGGGTCGGCCTGGGCGGCTTCCTCCAGGGCGGTCCTCAGCGTCGCCTCGTAGGTGACGTTCGCCTCGGCGTAGCGGGCCCGGCCCGCGTCGGTGATGACGGTGTAGACCCCGCGCTTGTCGTCCGGGCACAGGTCCCGGTACGTGAGCTCCGCCGTGTTGAGCCGGGTCACCAGCCGGGTCACGGAGCTCTGGTTGAGCCCGATCCGGTCGGCCAGCTCCTGCATGCGCAGCTCGCCGGCGTCCGAGGTGGCGAGATGGCCGAGCGCCCGGTACTCCGACAGGCCGATGCCGTGCCGCCGCTGGAGGGCGGTGGCCAGGGCGTTCTCCACGCGGGCGTGCAGCAGCAGGACGTCGTTCCAGGAGCTGGACACCGCCGAGGGCGCCGGGGCCGGGTGCGGAGTGGGTGCCGTCGGAGCCATGGAAGCCTCCTCCTTCTCTGAGGACCCGGTCTCTCGGACGCGGGATTGACAAAAGCATACATGCACATGCAAGCATTGGCTCGATCGGCAGGGGCGTACTCGGCGCGCTGATCTACAAGGAGAAGATCACGCCGGCCCAGCTCGCCTCGTTCGCCGCGATCATCGGCGGCGTGGTGCTCCTCAAGATCGCCGCCGGCGTGTGACCGATGGCGCGGGCAGCGCCGGCGAGGCGGGCGGGACGGGCGGGCCCTGGCCGCGGAGCCGGTCCATCTGCCGCCACTCGGGCCGCAGCCCCGTCAGGCTCGTGGTGAGGGCGTAGACCGCACCACCGGCGAGCAGCACCGGCGTCAGCCCCGCGACCGCCACCAGCGCCCCGCCCACCAGCCCGCCGAGCGGGATGCCGGCCCAGGCGAGGGAGTCCTTCAGCGCGTTGACCCGGCCCAGCAGGCTCCGGGGCACCCGCTCGTAGGAGATCGCCCCGAGGATCGGGTTGAGGAACCCGCCGGCGAACCCGCCCACCGCGAACACCGCCGCCATGGCCCACAACGGCGGATCCACCGCCAGGACGAGGAACCGGGTCGGCCCGGCGAGCAGGAACGCCACGAAGAACACGGGTCTGCGCCGCATCCGGTGCGCCACCGCGGCCGCGACCAGGCTGCCCCCGACCGCCGCCAAGCCCATGACGCTGCTGTTCAGGCCGACCACGGCGGCGCCGTGACCGGACTCCCTGGCCCACACGAACACCAGCACCTGGCTGAAGGCCGCGTCGAGCAGGTTCGTGACGCCGACCATGACGACCACGGACAGCAGCAGCGGTTCGCCGCGCAGGAACGTGAAACCCTGGCCGAACCGCCGCCAGTAGCCCTCCTTCGCCTCCAGAGCCTCCTCCGCCGGAGCGCGGTGTCCCATGCCGCGCGGCAGCGCCCACGTCACGATCACCGATCCGAGCGCGAAGCAGGTGACGCTGATGACGAGGCTCGCCAGCGGTCCGAGCAGGGCCACCACCGCCCCGCCCGCCGCGGGCCCCACCGTCTGGGCCAGCCGCTCGGTCACGCCCATCAACCCGGTGGCGCGCTCCAGCGGCACCCGCCCGCGCTCGGCCGCCTCCGGGATCATGATCTCCTTGGCCAGATCGCCCGGACCGCGGGCCGCGCCGACCACCGCGACGAGGGCGATCAGCGCGCCCAGCGGCAGCAGGTCCAGGGCGTGCAGGAGGACGACCGCCCCGGCCGCCGCGGCGCTCACCACGTCCCCGATCCAGGAGATCCGGCGCGGCCCGACCCGGTCGGCCAGCGGCCCGGCCAGCGCCTTGACCAGCGCGTACGGGGCCATCTCGGCGAACGCCACCATCCCGGTCCGCGCCGGGCTCCCGGTCGTCGTCAGGACGAACCAGGGCAACGCGATGGCCGACACCCGCGTCGCGGTCAGCGACACCGTCATGGCCGCGAGCAGGCCGGCCATCGGGCGTAACGACTCGCGCGCCCCCATCACGCACCCTCGGCCGACTCGGGCGGCTCTGACGCTTCGGCCAGCTCGGTTGCATCCGGCAGTTCGGGCAGGAGCTGGGTGATCAGCGAGACCCGGGCGGCTCCTTCGGGCGCCGGCTGGCCGGGCGTGTCGCGCCGGTAGCGGTCGACGACCTCCGCCAGCTCCTCGCGCAGCCGAAGCCCCTCCTCCGGCGTGATCCGCAGCGCGATGGAGCTGAGGTCGAGCACCCGCCGCCACTCCGCCGGCATGGTCGGCAGCTCGTTGAGCGTCCGCTGGGTGCGCAGGCCGTACAGGGCGGCGATCGACTGCATGTAGGCGAGCACCGCCTCGGGCTCCCGCTCCGACAGCTCGTCATCGGTGAGCCGGGTGACGTGGTGGACCGAGCGCCACCAGCGTTCGCGGGCGTTGCCGCGCTCGGTGTCCTCCGCGACGAACCCGGCGGCGCCGAGCCTGCGCAGGTGGTAGCTGGCGGTGCCCGAGTTCACCCCCAGGCGTTCGGCCAGGCGGGTGGCGGTGGACGGGCCGTGTTTGCGCAGCAGGTCCACGAGTTGCACCCGTACCGGGTGGGCCAGCGCCCGCAGGCCCTTGGCGTCGAGGACGACCACGCTCTCGGAGGGTTCGGTCATGTCCGGCAGCGTAGACCGCAAACAGTCCTTCGCAAAGAGTTGTTCGCGAAGAGATGTTTGCAATTGGGGAGGTGACGCTAGCGCTGGAGCCACCGAGCCGCGGGGTTTCTCTTGGACGAGACCTCGGCCCGCATCGCCGCGTCCCAAGCCGGCCGGTGGACGGCACGGATGTCAGTGACGCGCTGCACCATGGCTCTCATGACTGATGAGCGATACTCCCGTCTCGCCGCCGAGCATCTGCCCGCCGACCTCGCCGACCGGTGGACCGCACTGCTGCGTCCATGCGTACGTCTGCGCCGGGCCGCGGACGGCGAGCAGGCCGTCGCCACCCTCGGCGGGGAGCCGGAACTGCCGGCCGGGGCCGTCTGGCCCGGGTGGCCGGGGCACGGCCCGCTGTCCTTCGTCGCATCGGTGCGGTGCTCGGCGCTCCCTCACGCCGGGCTGCCGGCGGCCTTCCCGCAGGACGGGACGTTGCTGTTCTTCTGTTTCGACGGCCACGACGACATGGACGACGGCGGCTCGTCCGGCTCCCTCGACGCCCCCGAGACGTGGGACGGGGCCCAGGTGCTGCACGTCCCGGGAGGCACGCCGGTTCTCCGGACGGAAACACCCCGGGAGCTGGAACCGTACCCGTACGTGGAACTGGCCGCAGGCGTCGAGGAGAGCGCACCCGACCTGTGGCTGCCTCAGGCCCGGGAAACCCTGCTCGGCGACGGCAGGCCCTGGCCCGACCCTCGCGAGACCCCCGCCCCGCTCCGGCCGTTCGTCCGGGCCTTCCGGCGGCTGCGCACCCGCATCGGCCACCAGATCGGCGGCCACGCCATACCGGTGCAGGGCCCGGTGGAGTACGAGGTCGCGAACGCGGCGCTCGGCGGCGTTCACTCCTGGGGCACCCCGGCCCTGGACCGGGAAGCCCAACGCTGGATCCTGCTCGCCCAGTTCGACAGTGACAGCGACGCGAAGATGACGTGGGGTGACACCGGCGCCCTCTACTGGCTGATCCGCCCCGAACACCTGGCCACCCACCGCTTCGACCAAGCCCGGCTCACCATGCAGTGCTAGCTGGTTGACCACCTGCTCGGCGTCGCGCAGGGGGATGTCGTCCTCTGCTGAGGAACGGCGGCAGCTTGTCGCCCCGTCGGCCGGTCGGCGTGGTTGTCACGTGGGGCGGCCTTCCGGTGGCAGGCGGGGGATGTCGGCGCGGTAGAGGCTGAGGAGCAGCCCGTAGGGCTCGGTGCCGTGTTCGGGGTAGAGGCGCTGACCGTGTTCGTAGTCTTCGATCCGTCCTGCCAGCGTGCGGGCCTCTTCCGGGGTGAGCCAGACGTGGTGCAGCACGGTGTGGCCAGGGTCGCCCGGTCGTACGGGTGACATCTCGGCCAGGGCCACGTCGTGCAGGAATCTGGCGCCGGTCTCCTCGTCGAGCTGGAAGCCGCGGTTGACGAGTTCGAAGCGCTGTTCGGTGCCGCCGCGCACCTGGCGGGTGCTCGCGAGGCGGACGAGCCCGGCCTCGCGCAGGACCCGCACGTGGTAGCCGACCGTGCCCTTGGTGGAGTCGAGCGCGGTGGTCAGCTCGCTGAGGGTGGCCGGGCGCTGGCGCAGCAGGTTCACCATGCGGTGGCGCATCGGGTGCCCGAGCGCCTTGTACTGCGCGGATGAGCGCAGAGGGAGGAGCTGCTCATCGGTCATGGGGTCAAGTGTCGAGGATCGTCGACGCTTTTGACAAATCGCGCGGGACGTTGGCAGACTGCCGAGCGCCTAAAGCGTCGACATATCTAAACACTTGGAGGGCGCATGCTTGTGTCCACGGCACACGTCGCGACCGACCGCCCCGAGCGGTACGCCAAACAGCTCGTCTCCCATCTGGGCCACAAGGCCGCCGCCGAGCACACCGGCCCGGGGTGCGCGACGATCACCTTCCGCTCGGGCGCCTGCTCTCTGCGGTCGAGCCAGGGGGTGCTCGTCCTGGTCGTCGAGGCCGCGGACCTCGACGCGCTGGGCGGCGTCCAGGACGTCGTCACCAGGCATCTCCTGCGCTTCGCCGCTCACGAAGAACTCCACGTCGACTGGGCCGGGAGCCGGTGATGGCCAAGGCCGCCCACGACCCCGACTTCCCGCCCAGGCTCCTGGAGTTCATGCGCGCGGCCTGGCTCGACCAGCCGCTGGACGTGCGTCCCCAACCGGGCGTGCCGCACCACGCGCGCCGCCGCGCCGAGCTGTCGCGCGCTTTTCCCGGGGAGACGCTGGTCATCCCCACCGGACCTGCCAAGATCCGCGCCAATGCCACCCTCTACCGCTTCCGCCCGGGAAGCGACTTCTCCTACCTCACCGGCGACCACGACCCCGACGGTGTGCTGGTCCTGCGACCGGGCGGTGACGCCCTGCTCTACACCCACCAGCGCTCCTCGCGGGAGACGGACGAGTTCTTCCGCGACCGGGCCGGCGAGCTGTGGGCCGGGCGCCGCCGTACGCTCGACGAGAAGACGACCGAGCTCGGTGTCGACACCGCCCCGCTGACCGGCCTCGACGCCGCCCTGGCGCGATGCGTGCCAGGGCGCACCCGGGTGCTGCGCGGGCTCGACGCCAGGGTTGACGCGGCCGTGCCCGCCGACGACGTCCGTGACCGGGCGCTCGCGGCGGCGATCGCCGAACTCAAGCTCGTCAAGGACGAGTGGGAGATCCGCCGGCTCCAGGAGGCGGTCGACGCCACCATCCGGGGGTTCGAGGACGTCGCCCGGGTGCTGCCCGCCGACCGGGGTGTGTCCGAGCGGCTGATCGAAGGCGTCTTCGGGCTGCGCGCCCGGCACGACGGCAACGACGTCGGTTACGGCTCGATCGTCTGCGCCGGAGCGCACGCCACGATCCTGTGCTGGAAGCGCAACGACGGCTTCACCGCGCCCGGCGAGTTGCTGCTCATGGACATGGGAGTGGAGGGCCATCAGCTCTACACCGCCGACATCACCCGCACCCTGCCGGTCTCCGGTGTCTTCACCCCGCTCCAGCGCGAGGTCTACGACATCGTGCACGCCGCCCAGCAGGCCGGTATCGCAGCGGTCGAACCGGGGGTGAAGTTCGCCGACGTCCATCTGACCTGCATGCGGGCGCTCGCCGAGGGCCTGGTCGAGCTCGGGGTGCTCAAGGTGAGCGCCGACGAGGCGATGGACCCGGCGTCGATGCACTACTGGCGGTGGACGCTGCACGGGTTCGGCCACATGCTGGGCACCGACGTGCACGACTGCGCCAACGCCCGGCCCGAGCGCTATCGCGGGGGCGAGCTCGGCGCGGGCAACGTGCTGACCGTCGAGCCCGGGCTGTACTTCCAGCCGGAGGACGATCTGGTTCCCGCCGAGCTCCGCGGGATCGGGATCCGGGTGGAGGACGACATCCTGGTCACCGCGGAAGGCGCGGTCAACCTGTCCGGCGCGCTGCCCAGCCGGGCCGACGAGGTGGAGAACTGGCTCGCCGCCCAGCGCGAGGCGGGACCTCGACTGCCGTGAGTCTCCTGGATGTGGCACGTGCCCGCCTCGACACCCCGGGATGCGCCGAGGTGGTGCACCTCAACAACGCCGGTGCGGCGCTCGCTCCGGCCCCGGTGCTCGACGCCGTCATCGGACACCTGCGGCTGGAGGGGCGGATCGGGGGATACGAGGCCGCCGCCGTCGCGGCTCCGCAGGTGAACGCGGTCTACGAGGCGATCGCCCGGCTGATCGGCTGCCTGCCGGGCGAGATCGCCGTGGTCGAGAACGCCACCCGCGCCTGGGACATGGCCTTCTACGCGCTGCGCTTCGGACCGGGGGACAGGATCCTGACCTCCCGCGCCGAATACGCCAGCAACGTGATCGCCTTCCTGCAGGTCGCGAGCCGTACCGGCGCTCGGGTGGAGGTGGTCGACGACGACGAGCACGGCCAGTTGTCGGTGCGCGACCTGGAACGGCGGCTCGCCGCCGACGTCAAGCTCGTGGCCGTCACCCACGTCCCGACCCAGAGCGGACTGGTCAACCCCGCGGCCGAGATCGGCCGGCTGACCCGCGCCGCGGGCGTACCGTTCCTGCTCGACGCCTGCCAGTCCGTCGGGCAACTCCCGGTCGATGTGCGGAAGCTCGGCTGCGACCTGCTGTCGGCCACCGGCCGCAAGTTCCTGCGCGGGCCGCGCGGCACGGGTTTCCTCTACGTCTCCGAGCGGCTCGCCGACACCTTGGAACCGCCCTTCCTCGACCTGCACGCTGCCACCTGGACCGGCCAGGACACCTACGAGATCCGTTCAGGCGCGCGCAGGTTCGAGAACTGGGAGGCCAACTACGCGGCCAAGATCGGCCTCGGCGTCGCGGTGGATTACGCCCTGAGCTGGGGCGTCGAGGCGATCGCGGAGCGCGTCACCGCGTTGGCCGCCCGGCTGCGGCGGCGGCTGGGGGAGCTGCCTCGGGTGACCGTTCAGGACCGGGGGCAGCGGTTGTGCGGGATCGTCACCTTCACCGTCGACGGCGAGTCCGCTGCCGACGTGCACCGTCGCCTGAGCGCGGCCGGGATCAACACCAGCGTGTCCGCGGTCACGTCCGCCCGCTACGACCTGGGCGAGCGTGGCCTGGCCGCCGTGGTGCGGGCGTCGGTGCACTACTACAACACCGACGAGGAGGTCGACGCGCTCTGCGCCGCCTTGCAGCGTCGTAACTGAGTGTTTCGTTCTGAAACTAGGAGTCTTGATGTACCTCATAACCGGCGCCACCGCCCACGGCTGACCGTGAACAGTGTTCCACGAGCCCGGTCGCGTCGTCCCGAGCGATGGGCCCACGTCTGGGATGGCATCTCGATGCCGGCCCGGCTGACGGAGGTGCTCTTGGTCAGGACCCGCAACACGTCCCGGCGCACGCGCTCGCACCGGCCGCTCATGGCCTCGCGGGCGCCGTCCGCGTCCCGGGCGCGCAGGCGCTCGTGGACGCCCGCCAGCTCCCCGGGCGGGCTCGCCACCTCCGGAGCGATCAACGCGGCCATCCGCGGCACCCGCTCCAGCGCCGTGCCCTCGACGCCGCGGCGCGCGGCAGCGCGTCCGCGAGCCCGTCGCGCCGCAGGCGGGCCAGGGCCTCGCGCACCGGCGTCTTGCTCATCTGCCACTGCCGCGCGAGCGACGCCTCGCTGAAGCCGCTGCCCGGCGGCGGCGTCAGGTCGATGATCTGACGCCGGACCGCCCGGTACGCCTGGCCGGTGCGGTCGAGGCCGGTGACCTCCTGGCCGACCAGCAGCAACGCGGGCAGGTGAGCCATCGCGCGGTCACGGGGTGGAGCGGCCGGGACGCCTCCCGCCCGTCCGCGATCAGACTTGCCACTTGTCGCACGACACCACTTCGAACCCCCGGCTCGGGAAGACGGCGTCCACGAAGAAGTCGTGCAGGGCCGGATCGCCGTCGCCGCAGCCGTCGCTCAGCACGGTCACCTGGTAGCCGCGGTCGGCCGCGTCGTAGCAGGTCGCGGCCACCATCGCACTGGTGGCGACCCCGGCGACCGCCACAGTGGTGACGCCCCGCGCGCGGAGCACGAGGTCGAGGTCGGTCCCGGCGAACGCGCTGGCGCGGCGCTTCAGCACGACGACGTCCTCGTCGGCGACCGGAAGGGCGAGCTCGGTTCCGGCCGACCCCTCGTGGAAGGCGTCGCCGGCCTCGAAGAACGACTTCATCAGCGCGCTGCCGGGTGGCACGTCCGCCCCGTTGGCCCGGAACGCGAAGTGCACGAACACCACCAGGACGCCGGCCGCCCTGGCGCGGGGCAGCAGTTCGGTGAGCGGCGGCACGACCTGCTGGGCGAACGGGTAACCGCCCGTGATGCCTCGCTGGAGGTCGCCGATGATGAGTGCAGTGGTCACGACATTGCTCCGTCCAGTGTTTCCGGCGGGCGCGACGGCCCGCGTCCCCTCCGGTCAAACTGAGATCACAGTAGGCAAGAGTTGAGATATCAGCAACCGGAGCGGTGCTCCGCCTGCTCCGTGGGGCTCATCCTGCGATCGTGAGGGGCAGGCCGGACAGCAGGCGGTCGCGCAGGACGTCGCCGCGGACGCCGATCTCGGGCAGGTCGTCGGGGCCGGGGGCGCCGCTGACCAGCAGTTCCGGCACGAGGAGGCGGCTGAGCGGGACCTCGGGCGACGGGTCGGCCAGGGCGCCGACGTCGGCGTCGGACAGGTCGAGGTAGGCCGGCGTGAGGGTCCTGCCGCGCAGGGTGCCGGCGACCAGGTCGGGGCAGAACTCGTTCCAGAAGATCGAGACGGTGGTGCGCAGGTCGCCATGGATCATCACCAGCTTGTCGGTCATGTCGCCGACGAACGTCTCGGCCGTCACGTGGCCGCGCACGACCAGCTTGGCGTCACCGGCCAGGTAGACGTTCCGCGCCCGCAGGTCGCCCAGGACGATCAGCGCGGCGGAGCCGTCGTCCACGTCGGTGACGTTCCCGTCGACGACCAGGTCGCCGTCCACGATGTAGCCGGTCGCGGCGTCGGGGGCGTGCTCGCGCCACGGCGTGCGCTCGTGCTCGTCGAGGGGGAGTTCGCCGGTCACCGTGGCGGGACCGGGCACGAGGATGTACTCCTCCTCGTACAGGTTCCCGTACGTCTCCTTCGGCAGGCCGCGCCGCTCGAACAGGTCAACCGCATCGTCCCAGGCGAGATACGTCGATTGCATGCGCGTGACCCTAGCAATCCAGCCGGGTGGTGTTCGCCGGGTGTGGCCCCGGCCGCCGGGATCACCCGCGGCGCGGGGCTCGTACGATGGCGGGGTGCGGTCAGTTGTGCCGGTTCGCGGTCATGTGCCCGGATGGGAGATCACCGTCCCGTCGCGGCCGGGCGGCCTGCCCGGGGTCGTCATGGCGGGATTCAGCGACCGGGCCAACGAGTTCCGCGACCTCGCCCTGGTCCCGCACCCCGCGGTCACCCTGCTCTTCGACCTCGGCGACGAGCCGTTCGTCATCGAGGACGACCGCGGCTCCCGGCAGCTCGGACGCGTCGTCGCCGGCCTCGCGCCCCGGCAGGTGCGAGGGAGCGGCCTGACCCGCCGGATGGAGTGCCTGCAGATCCGGTTGTCGCCGATGACGGCGCACGCCGTCCTGGGCGCGTCCGCCGACCTGAGCGGCACGGTGGTCGCGCTCGATGACCTCTGGGGGCGCGAGGCCGAACGCGTCCAGGAGCGGCTGCGGGCCGCCCGGTCATGGGAGGACCGGTTCGCGATCGCGCGGGACGCGCTGGCCAGGCGGGCCGACGAGGGCCGGGCCGCCGATCCGGAGGTCGCCTTCTCGTGGCGGCGGATGGCGGCCAGCGGCGGGCGGGTGCCCGTCGAGCGGCTCGCCGCCGAGGCCGGCTGGAGCCGCAAGCGCCTGTGGGCCCGGTTCCGCGCCCAGGTCGGCCTCACGCCCAAGCGGGTCGCCCGGCTCATCCGCTTCGACCAGGCGGCCCACCGTCTGGCCGCCGGTGAGCGGGCCGCCCTGGTGGCGGCCGAGAGCGGTTACGCCGACCAGTCGCACCTGCACAGGGACGTCATGACCTTCGCGGGGGTGACGCCGGCCACGGTCGCGCTCTCGCCGTTCCTCGCGGTGGACGACGTCGCCTGGCCCTCCGGGCCTCCCCGCGACCTCGCCTAGCGGCTCATGCCCGGCCGCCGCCGACCAGGCGCAGCGCAGGGGATGGCGGCGCAGGAACCGCCAGCCGGCGTCTACGGCAGGCGCGGGTGAGGTGAGGGCTCCTCGTGAGCGGCTCTGGTGATCTCGTGCACGGCGACCGGCCGTCCGTGGGCCGGGACCACCGTCTCGAACGCGAACCGCAGGCCGAGCTTGTCCATCACCCGGCGGGACCGCTGGTTGTCCACGTGACGGATGCTGACGATCCGGTCGAGGCCGCACTCGGCGAACCCGAACCGCAGCAGCCGTCCGGCCGCCTCGGTGGCGTAGCCGTTGCCCCAGTACGCTCGTCCGAGCCGCCAGCCGATCTCCACGGCGGGCAGGATCTCGGGGAGGAACGCGGGCACCGTCAGGGTGACCCAGCCGGCCGTCAGCCCGGTCTCGCGCACGACGACGGAGAGCGGGCCGTGCCCGCTCTCCTGCCATTCCCGCCGGGCGCGCGCGATCCACGCCGCCGTGCGGTCCGGGTCCGGCGGCAGGACGGAACCGTCGCCGATGTACCGCATGACCTCGGGATCGGCGTTCATGGCGGTGAAGGGAGCGAGGTCGTCGTCGTCCGGTGGACGCAGCAGCAGCCGGTCGGTCGTCATGGGGATCATCCGGCGATGATGCCAGAACCGGGCGGCGCGGACGGTCCCGGCGCGGCCCCGCGGCGCAGGGCCCACCACGTCGCGACCGCCGCGTACGCGCCCAGCACGGCGAGTCCCGCCCACCCGGGCAGCGGGAAGTACCCTGCCGAGGGCGCGTAATGGGCGGTCACCTGCGGATACTCCACCCGCGTCTGCAGCACGGCGAAGCCCGCCGCCGGAGTCAGCCGCAGCAGCCAGCCGGCGACGGCGTCGGGCAGCAGCGGGAACGCCGTCAGGCCGTACGGCAGCGCGACCAGCGCGAGCGCGACGAGGACCGCCGTCCGGCGCAGCCACACGCCCAGCCCGTACGCGAGGACGGCGCCGAGCGCGAGCACCAGGCCGGCGCCGGCGATCACCCGCGCCCCGGTGAGCAGCGGCAGCGGTTGCGCCGGCACGCCGTTGCCCTTCATGATCGCGAGGCCCACCGGCAGGGCCACCCCCGCGGCGACCAGCCCGGTCACGAAGGCGGCCACCCCTGCGACGGCCGCGCGCGCGGCGACCACCCGCCGCGGGACCGCCTCCCGGGCGGTGCGCGAGCCGAGGCGGGCCGCCACCACGAGCACGACGGCGAGCGCGATCACCAGCCCGGCCAGGAGGTTCTCGACGACGCGCGGGCTGTCCTCGCCGAGTGGCCCGATGTCGCCGGTGCCGCTGACCGTGACGACCTCGCCCTTCCGCACGGCTCCGGAGGGATTGTGGTACTTCTCCCAGTCGGTCTGGTTCATCTGACCGACGGGTTCACTGACCCAGCCGCCGTCGCCGCCCTCGACGGTGACGTGGTCGAAGACGCCGACGGCCTGGGTGAACCGCGACTCCTCCACCGCGCCGCCGAGGCCGGTCTCGCGGAGCGTGAGGTCGCCGGGTGAGGTGGCGAACAGGCCGACCCGCACGGTGTCCGGCAGCCCGGCCAGCGTCGCCGTGCCGACGGTGTGCCAACGGTTGCCGTCGGCGGACTCGGCGCCGGTGATGGTGTCGCCGGAGCGGGTCAGGCGCAGCCAGCGGGGGAGCCGGTCGCGGCTGCCCGCCACGTCGTGCCGGTAGTCGTACTGGAAGCGCACGCCGTGGGCGCCGGTCATGGCCAGGGCCGCGTAGCGGGAGCCCTGGCGCGTGCCGTCCTTGACGATGATCCCGGCCTTGGCCCAGGGCACCAGACCGGCGACGATGCTGTCGTGGTTCGGCGGGGGGTAGGTGATCGTCCCGGTCATGGACGTCATCCGGACCGTGATGGCGCCCTGGCGACCGAGGCCGCGGTGCAGGAACCAGAACCTGTCGCCGACGGCGGAGCCGTCGGCGGCCACGGGGGTGGCGGGGCAGGGGCCGTCGCAGGAGGAACGGCTCCCGGACGCCGACAACAGGCCCAGCCCGATGACGGCGAGGACCGCGACGGCAAGGGCGGTCAGGCGGCCTGGACGGCGGAACGCGGCCCATTCCCGGCGGAGGAGGTCGGTGATCGACATGCCAACGGTTATAGGGATCAGCGCCTAACACGCCCCGAACGACGCCTGTCACCCCGCTGTCACAGGGCCGCCTCGCTGTCGCGGCGGCCCCTCGGGGTCCGGACGCGAAGCGGCGTTGATCTGCGCCTGCGTGCGGGGCTACCTCGACGTCTGCCAACGCGCTTCCTGGGGTCGGGGCCGGCACATGAAGGCCGCGGTCTTGGGCAGGTCTGGCTCCGGCCTGGCGAACGAGCGCGAGGTTTGAGGCCCGGCTGTCCGGGGGCCGCGGTGTTCAGCTGTGCTCGGGTTCCACCGGGAGCCACAGTTCGGCGTCGGCCTCGGTCTTGTCCGGCGACAGGTGGATGCGCAGGATCTCGGGACCGGTGCGGGTGCGGTACGGGTTCGACGGGAACCATTCGGTGAACACGTCCCGCCACAGCTCCTGGATGGCCTGTGGCGCCGGCCCGGAGGTGGTGAAGACCGCCCACGTACCGGCCGGGACGTCCAGCGTGGTCGTGCCCTCCGGAGCGGCCGCGGAGGTGATCACGCCATGGTGGTAGTCGAGTTCGGTGCCCTCGGCGCGGCTGGGGTCCATGTCGTCGCAGACCGCGACGATGCCGTGCGGCTCCTGGTCCGACAGCTTCTCCAGGCGCTCCAGAGTCTGTGCGTCGATCCCACGGACGAAGTCCATGATCGCCTGGTTCGGGCCCGCGTGCACCAGCGGTACCCGGGTCTTGAACCCGACGACGGTGAAGTCCGCCCTGTCCACGACGCGGTACCGCATGCTGCTTCTCCCTTCGATGACGAGACGGAAGACCATCCGGGACTGGGAGTTGAGTGCGGCGCCGGTCCGCCGGGCCTCGCCTGGTCCGATGCCGTGCATGGCACGGAACGCCCGCGCGAACGCCTCACCGGAGCCGTAGCCGTAGCGCACCGCGATCTCCAGCAGCGTTTCACGCCCAGCGAGCACTTCGGCGCCCGCGAGGGTGAGCCGACGACGCCGGACGTACTCCGACAGCGGCATGCCCGCAAGGGCGGAGAACATCCGGCGCAGGTGGTGCTCGGAGGTGGCCGCGATGCGTGCCAGCTGCTCCATGTCGATGGCCTGGTCGAGATGGCGCTCGATGTGCTCCAGGGCCTGGTTCAGCCGCTCCAGCATGGCCGGCCTCCGTTCTCGTCCCTCTTCACGGCCATCTTGCCGACGATAGCCGTGAAGCAGGTCTACCCGGCGCTGCTGCCGGCGCCGTCCCCGTCCGGACCGGGGGTGTCCCGTCCCAGGCCCCGGCGGATCGCGATCTCCACGGGCGAGTACGCACCGTCAGCCCGCTCCAGCTCGTACGGCGCGGCCGGCATCAGCGGCGGCTGGGCCATGAAGCGCGGTCGCACCCCATGGTGCGGTTGCGCGGCGTGCACCAGGAACGGATGGCACAGGAAGACGTCGCCCGGGGACCCGGTGGCGAGGGCGAGTGGCCGGTGGTCGGACGCCGCCACCACATCGGGCGCGAGGGTCAGCCCGCTCGCCCCGTCCTCTCCGTACTTCTCCAGCACCTTCGGCACGTCGAGGTGTGAGCCGACCCGGATCCGGGTCGGGGCGTCCTCCTCGCCGGCCTCGCTGAACAGGAACAGCATCAACAGCGCCCGTCCCTGGGAGCGCAGATTCGTGAAGTACCAGGTCTCGCCCTCCGGCAGGTAGCTCCCCTCGATGTGCCAGCCCGCGTCCTCCGGCTCGTCCTCGTGGGGGAAGCGCAGCGGGAACGTGCCGAGCGAGTAGCGCGGCTCCCAGCGGCCCGCGCCGACGAGCAGGTCGTACGCGTGATGCAGGAAGGGGGAGTTGGGCGCGGCGGCGAACGGTCCCTGCGCCATGCCGCCCACCCAGTGCACGGGCTGCGTCCACGTCGACGGGTCGTCGGGGTCGCAACCCGTCTCCCGCCACAGCAGCCGCGCGCAGTCCGCGGCCACGCGCGGCGCGACGGCGCCCTCCAGTTTCACGAAGCCGTCGCGGAGGAAACGGGATACCAAGGTCGTGTCATTCATGCCACCAGCCTGCGACGACACCGGCCCCGGTGGCCCGACATCTTCCGTACCACCTTTGTCGGGTATGAGACTGAGCCGGCACGGCTCGTGGGGGCCATGCTGTGGGACACCCCGGCGAGGGATCGCCGGCGTGGCGGTTCTTCAATGGGTGCGGCGGCGCAGGGTGAGGGCGACGAGCGGGCCGGCCGCGAGCAGGAGTGCGAGGGCCGCGTAACCGTAGGTGAGCGAGGCCAGGGTGGCGACGCCGGCCACGAGCAGCGGGCCGCCGGCGTCGCCCAGCTCCCGGCCCAGTTCGGCGGCGCCCATGGTCTGGCCCATGCGTTCGGCCGGGGTGCGGGCGGCGAGGGCGGCGAAACCGAGCGGGGTTATGAGCCCCGTCCCGGCCCCGATCAGCACGGCGGCCGACAGGATGCCGGCCAGACCGGGCAGCATGGCGCAGGCCAGCCCCGCCGCGGTGACCAGCAGCCCGCCCAGCAGGCCGGTAAGGGTCGACAGACGCTCTTCGTCGAGGGCCCGCCCGGCCCTGGGCTGGACCACCGCCGCGCACGCCGCCAGGACGGACACCGCCGCGCCGGTCGCGACCGTGCCCAGCTCGGCGGCCCGGCCGGACACGGGCAGGAAGCCCACGCCGACCGACAGCGCGGCGGTGGCCCCGGCCAGGGCGGCGGTCGGCGCGAGGAAGGCCGGATCGGCCAGGCGCCGCGCCAGGTCCAGCACCGTCTGGCGGACCTTGGGCAGCGGCGGCACCGCGGGCACGGCCAGCGCGGCCCACACGGCGACCGCCGCGCCCAGCACGGTCAGAACCGCGAACAGCAGCCGCAGGCCGCCGGCCCACACCAGCACACCGCCCAGCAGCGGGCCCAGGGTGTAGCCGATCGACTTCCAGAAGCCGTAGCCGCCGAAGGCCCGGCCGAGCTTGGCGGCCGGGTTGAGCCTGGCCACCAGCGCCGAGGCCGACGGTGAGAACGCCGAGGCCGCCGCTCCCTGGCCCAGGCGGGCGGCCCACAACCAGCCGGGGCTGTCGGCGACGACGTACAGGCCGGAGGCGACCGCGAACGCCACCAGCCCGCCCACCAGCACCGGACGGGCGCCTATACGGTCGGCGAGGCTGCCGAACAGGGGCTTGAGCAGCACCTCGGCGCCGTCGTACAGGGCCAGCAGGCCGCCGAGGACGAGCAGCGAGGTGACCGCGTCCGTGGAGAACCCGCCGAGGTTGGCGGCGATGCCGTGCGCGCCGAAAGCGGTGGTGAACCCGGCCGCGTACAGCGGCCACATCCGCCGGCCCGCCGCCGCGCGCGCCGCCGCGGCGGAACCGGAAGGCGGCACAGGGGGCGGTGTGGCGGGCTCCCCGGAAGGCGGCGCGGAAGGCGGCGCGGGGGGCGTCACGGCTGCGGCCGGTCGAGTCTGGCGGCCACGGCGTCGAGGACCCACTCCAGGCCGGTCGCGAAGGACTCCTCGGCGGCCACCTCCGTGCCGTCGTGCACGAACTTGGCCAGCGTGGGGTAGCGGCCCGTGGCCAGCATCCTGCTCACCTGCGGGCCGTAGGCGCGCTGCCAGTCGAGCTTGGACAGGCCCGTGGCGCGCTCGGCCCGCAGCTGCGCGATCTCGCGCCTGATCGCGCCGGTCAGGTACGCGCCGACGGTCTGCACGGCGTGCATGACGGTGTCGAGGCCGGCGAGGCCGTCGAGGGCGGCCAGCGTGCGTTCGGTCACGGCGAGGGCGTTCGGGCCCAGGCTCGGACGGCCGCCGAGCAGGTCGGCCAGCCATTCGTGGCGGAGGGCGGCCTGCCTGGTGCGGACCGCGTGGCCGCGCAGCGCCTCCCGCCAGTCGCCGGGCGGCCCGTCGGGCAGGATCTCGGCGTGGACCTCGTCCACCATGAGGTCGAACAGCTCCTCCTTGGTGGAGATGTATCCGTACAGCCGCATCGGGCCGACGTCGAGCCGGGCGGCGACCTTGCGCAACGACACCGCCTCCAGCCCGCCCTCGTCGGCCAGCGCGACGGCCGCGGCGACGATCCGCTGCCGGTCGAGCGGCGCGGGCCGGGTCGGCGGCTCCGGACGGTCCCACACAGTCATGGATACATCGTACTGTTGCGATACGGCGTATCGCGGCAATACAGTGTATCGACATGAGACAGCGTATCGCCGTGGTGGGAGGCGGCCCCGCGGGCCTCACCTTCGCCCGCGTCCTGCACCGTCACGGCCATCCCGTCACCGTCTTCGAACGCGATGCCGCGCCCGACGCCCGTCCTCCGGGCGGCACGATCGACCTGCACGAGGGGATGGGCCAGCGCGCGCTGGACAAGGCGGGGCTGCTGGCCGAGTTCCAGGCGCTGTCCCGTCCCGAGGGGCAGGCCATGCGCATCCTGGCCCCCGACGGGACCGTGCTGCGCGACTGGCGGCCCCGTCCGGACGTCCGGGCCAATCCGGAGATCGACCGCGGGCAGCTTCGCGACCTGCTGCTCGACTCCCTGGACGTCCGATGGGGGCACGCCGTGACGGAGGTGACGCCCGGGACGCGGGACGGCGTGCTGCTCCGCTTCGCCGACGGGCGGCAGGAGACGTTCGACCTCGTGGTCGGCGCGGACGGGGCCTGGTCCCGGGTCCGCCCGGCGCTCTCCGCCGCGACGCCGCAGTACACCGGCGTCACCGCGGTCGAGACCTCCCTCGACGACGTCGACACCCGCCATCCGGACCTCGCCCGGCTGATCGGCGACGGTTCCGTGGCCGTCTACGGCGTGAACCGCGCCCTCGTCGCCCAGCGCAACAGCGGCGGCCACGTCAAGGTGTACGCCCAGTTCCGCGCGCCGCTGGACCGGCACGCGGACACCGGCACGGGCCCGGACGGCGCCGAAGCCGTGCGGTCCCGCCTGCTGGCGCTGTTCGAGGGCTGGGCCGACCCCGTGCTCGACCTCCTGCGCCGCGGCACCGCGTTCGCCGACCGCCCCCTCTACGTCCTGCCCGTCTCCCACACCTGGGCCCACGTCCCCGGGGTGACGCTCCTGGGGGACGCCGCCCACCTGATGCCGCCTTTGGGGGTGGGCGCGAACCTGGCGATGCTGGAGGGCGCCGAGCTCGCCGAGGCCCTTGCCGCCGACCCCGGCGATCCGGACGAGGCCGTCCGCGCCTTCGAGGAACGGATGTGGGAACGGGCCGGCAGGTGGGCGAAGATGACGGCGGACGGCCTGGAACGTCTCGTCGGCCCGGATCCCGCCACGGCCATCGCCGTCTTCGACGAGGTCCAGGCGTCCTGACCGGCTTGCCCACCCGCCGGCCGCGTGCCCGACCTCACGGGACGGAACAGCTAGCCGACCTGCTCTCCCGCGCCGGTCCGCGGCAGCCGGTCGTACGGAACGGCGTGACGGGTCCGGCCGCGGACGCCGGTGGTGGTCGTCGCGGTGAACAGCGAGTTGAGCAGCGCCTCCTCCACCGCGTCCATGACGGCGGCGAACAGCGGGTTCAGGCCGGCGTCGGGCAGGCGCGGGAGCTCCGGCGACGCGGTGCTGAAGGCGATGGCGTAGTCGCCGCTCCCGTTGGAGTACGACGCCCCGACACGGCCCATCGCGAAGATCGCCCGGCGGGCCAGGCGGGCGAGCTGACGCGCGTCGAGCGGCGCGTCGGTGGCCACCACGATCATGCAGGAGTTGCCGATGGGCTCCTCTCCGGTGGCCCCCGGGACGAGCTCCTCGACCGGCATCGGGACGCCCCCCACGGTCAGCACGCCGCCGAAGTTCGCCTGGACGAGCGCCCCGACCGTCACCGCGGCCCCCTCGGCCACCGGCCGCCGGGACGAGGTGCCGATGCCCGCCTTGTAGCCCAGCGCCGTCGTCCCGGTGCCCGCTCCCACGCACCCTTCGGCGGGCAGCCCGCCGGACGCACCCTCCAGCGCGTCCAGCACGTGCCGCTCGGTGATCGGGCGGCGCCGGATGTCGGACAGGTAGCCGTCGTTGGTCTCGCCCACGACCGGGTTGAAGGAGATGCCCTCCGGGCTGCGGTCCATCAGGTAGGTGAGCAGCGCGTCCGCCGCCCGGAACGCCGACAGCGTGGCGGTCAGCACGACGGGCGACTCCAGCACGCCGAGCTCGTCGATCTGGGTGGAGCCGACCAGTTTGCCGTATCCGTTGCCGGCGTACACGGCCGCGGGCAGCGCCCGCCCTTCGGCGGTGAGCTGACGGGGGACGACGGCGGTGACCCCGGTGTGCAGGTCGGCGCCGTCGTCGAGGGTGGTGTGGCCGACCAGGACGCCTTCGACGTCGGTGATCGCGTTCAACGGCCCGGTCGGCAGTGCGCCGACGACGACGCCCAGTTCGCGCGCCCGCGCGCGTCCCCTCGTGGCTGCGGTGAGGTGATTGTCCATGATGTTCCCATTGTCGGGGCTCCGCTCCGGCGACGCGTGCCCCTCGGCGGCCGATAGGCTCGGAGCCCTTCCGTCCCCTCGCGGGAGACCTGGTCGGAGGGCCACCCGCCCGCCGGCCGCACGGGACCGGAAGGGGCGCGACGGGCAGATGACGGCCGGCCGATGCACGCACGACCTCGAATTCCACGACGACGTCGTGATCAAGCGGTACGCCTCGTGGGGGCGGGGAGAGCCGCACCGGGAATGGCAGGCGCTCACCCTGCTCGCCGGGTGGTGGAGACGGTCGGCCCCGCCCCTGGGGGCCCGTGGCGGCCGTGGCCAAGGCTCGGGCCTGGGCCGGTAGGCGGCCCGAGCTCGGCGACGAACCCGTGGTGCGGGAGGCGTACCGCGCGGGCGTCGCCTGGCTGGACTCCTCCGCGCCCGACGGCCTCGCCACCGATCCCCGTCCGCCCGTTCTCGGGATGGCCGACGGCAACCGCGCGAACTACCTGTGGGACGAGCACGACCGCCGCGTCCGGCTCATCGACTGGGAGGACTCCGGCCGCAACGATCGCGCCTTCGAGCTGGGCGAGCTGTGCGAGCACATCTCCCGCCTCGACGGCGCCCTGGACGCGCGGCGACTGCTGGCCCTGGTCGACCTCACCCCGGCGGAGGCCGGGCGCGTGCGGGATTTCCGTCTCCTGATCGCATTGGGCTGGTTCCTCCAGCTCGGCCCAGGCGGCCCGGCGGCGCCGCACAACCCGCCGGGCACGCTCGCGGTCCAGGCCGAGCGGGTGCTGCGGCTGCTCGGGTAGGGGCTGGCCGGGGTGCGCCGTCAGAGCAGGGTGCCGCCCGAGGCGTCCAGCCAGTGGCCGGTCACCCAGCGGCTGTCGTCGCCGGCCAGGAAGGCCACCGCGTCGGCCACGTCCGCGGGGGTGCCCACGCGGCCCATGGGGGACAACGACGACAACCAGGTCAGCGCCTCCCCGACGAGTCTGCCCTGGTGCATGTCGGTGTCGATGACGCCGGGCGCCACGGTGTTGACGGTGATCCCGCGCGGCCCGAGCTGCTTGGCCAGCGTCGAGGTGAGCACGTCGAGCGCGCTCTTGGACATGGCGTAGCTGATCGCCGTCGGCATCGCCGAGCCGCGGGTCAGCATCGTGGAGACGTTGACGATCCGGCCGCCGTCACGCAGGCGGGGGAGTGCGAGCTGGGTGACGAAGAACGGGGCGGTGGCGTTGACCGCGAAGAGCCGTTCGAACTGCCGTCTGGTGACGTGCTCGATGCCGGGCTCGTCGTTGAGGATGCCGGCGTTGTTGACCAGGATGTCCAGCCCGTCGGCGCGGGCGTCGAAGGCGGCCCACAGGCGGTCGGCGTCGCCGGGCGCGCCCAGCTCGGCCCGCAGGGCGAACGCCTGCCCGCCCGCCGCTTCGACCGCCGCGACGGTCTCCGCGGCGGCCTGGTCGTTGCCGCCGTAGTGGACCGCGACGCGCGCGCCGTCCGCGGCCAGGCGCTGGGCGATGGCCCGGCCGATCCCTCTGCTCGCGCCGGTGACGAGCGCGGTCTTGCCATGGAGGTTGCTCATGATGTGTTCCTGTCGATCGGGGATGAGTCACCCGAAGGCCGCGGGCGGGCGGCAGGCGTGCCGCTCGACGCCCGCAGGGCGATCAAGGGGACTGGAGGAAGTCCAGGGTGGCCAGCTCGTTCACGGTCGTCTGCAGCTGGTCGATGCGGGCCCGGCCGATCCGGACCAGCTCCTCGCCCGCGGCGATCCACTGGCCGAGGTCGCGGGACAGGGGCGGGATGCCGGAGAGGATGTCGGCGCTCTCCTTGAGGGTGATGCCGACCCGCTGCGCGGCGAGGGCGAGCTTGATCCGGCAGACCGCGTCGACGGTGAAGCGGCGGGCGTTGCCGCTGTTGCGGTGGCCGGTGATCACGCCGTAGCGCTCGTAGAAGCGGACGGCGTTGGGCGTCACCCCGGCGGCCCTGGCCACCTGCCCGACCGTGAGCGAGGCCGGGATCGTCTCGGAGCCGGGACGGTCGGTGACGGTCATGGCGCGCTCACCGTCCTCTCAGCCGACTCTCGCCGGCCCGGTGTCGCCGGGTGCCGGGCCGGAGAGCGCAATCGTACGACGAGGGCCAGCGACATCACGACCAGGGCCGCCGCCTGGGTCAGCCGCAGGGCGTCGGTGACCGTGACCGCCTGCGCCGCCCTGTCCGCCGCGTCCATGGCGGCCAGGGCCGCGAGCGACGCGCCGCCGGTCATCGCGGCGGTCAGCGCCGTGAACAGCGCGCCGACCGCCACGGTGCCCATGCCGTTGGCGACCGTGCTCACCAGCGACAACAGCGCGGAACCCGAGGCCAGGTCGGGGCCGTGGAGGTTCCGGCTGGAGCCGGACATCGTCGGCATCATGATCGCGCCGGTGCCCGCTCCCTGGAGCAGCGCGAACAGCCCGAGCACCGGGTAGGGGGTGTCCGGCGCGAGGATGATCACCTGGACCACGCCGGACGCGATCACGAGTCCCAGCCCGGTGCCGACGACCCGACGGGGGCCGAGCCGTTCCAGCAGCCGGGCCGCGACCTGCAGGCTGAGGCCCATGCCGACCGCGCCGGGGACCATCAGCGCCGCCGTGACCGAGGCGCTGTCGAGACGCAGCGTCTGGACGTAGGTGGGCATCAGCAGAGCCGAGCCGAAGTAGGGGGCGGCGTACAGGGCGAGCACCGCGGCGCCCCGGCCGAACGTCGGATCGCCGAGCAGCCGGATCCGCAGCAGCGGCTCCGGACGGGCCAGCGCCCGGGCGCAGAAGGCCGCGACCAGCACCACGCCGGCGGCCACCGCGGCGATCCGCGTCCAGGCCGGGCTGTCCTGGGCGCTGATGCCGTACGCCACCGCGACGATGCCGGGCACCAGCAGGATCGCCCCCACCAGGTCCGGCCGGACCCGCCGGCCGCCCGCGCGGCCGGCCGGCAACCAGGCCGGCGCGCCCGCGGCGGTCAGCAGCGCCAGCGGCACGGTGACGTAGAACAGCCCGCGCCAGGAGCCGGCGCCCAGGAGCGCCGCGCCGAGCAGCGGGCCCAGGATCGGCCCGACCAGCATCGGCACCCCGGTGACCGCCGTCATCCGGCTGCGGCGTTCGGGCGCGACCGCGCCGAACCCGATCGCCATCCCCAGCGGCGCCAGCAGGCCGCCGCTGAGGCCCTGCGCCGCCCGCGCGGCGATCAGCCCGTCCAGGCCGCCGGCCGCGCCGGCGGCGGCGGAGGCGACCGCGAAGCCGACCAGCGCCGCCAGGTACACGCGCCGCGCGCCCCAGCGCGCGGCCAGCCCGGCGGCCAGCGGCATCGTCGCCACCATCCCGAGCGCGTACGCGGTGACGACCCATTGCACGGAGCTCAGCGACGCCCCGAACGCCGCCATCAGCGCGGGCAGCGCCACCACGACGATCGTGGCGTCCAGCACCGCGAGCAGCCCGCCGGCCATCAGGACGACCGCGGCGCGCAGTTCCGGCCCGGTCAGCCTGCTCACCGCCGACCGGCCAGGTCCGGGACGCGGACGGACCGCAGTGCCCGCGCCCACGTGCGCAGCTCGCCCATCGTCGTGTGCAGCGCCTGCGTCGTGCCCGGCGGGGGGACGAAACGGCCGCCGGCGTCCAGGTGCTCCCACGCCATCGGGATCAGCACCGACTCGCGGACCGTGGCGGCCCGCAGCTCGGGGAAGACCATGCGCAGCTGCGCCACGGCCCTGATGCCGCCGGAGGCGCCGTACCCGACGAACGCGACCGGCTTGTACGCCCACTCGGTGAAGTGCCAGTCGATCGCGTTCTTCACGGCGGCGGGGAAACTGTGGTTGTACTCCGGGACGAGGAACACGAACCCGTCGGCGCCGGCGAGCGCGTCGCCGATCGGGGACGCGGCCCCTCCGCCGGGCTGCAGCTCGTGCATCGGCAGCGAGACCGCGGCCAGGTCGATCATGTCGAGGTCGAGCCAGTCGATGGTGCTGAGCTCGCGCTCCAGCCAGGCGGCGAGCGGGTCGGCCATTCTGGGCCTGCGCACGCTTCCGATCACCACGGCGATCCGGAGGCGGCTGTCGGCGTTGGTTTCCGTCATGGCGCCGACGCTAGGAGTTCGCCTATGGGCGAACTCAAGTCGCCGAATCCTGGGCCTTTCGGCGTCCGGCAAAGTTCCGGGACGCCCGCTCGTCCTTGATGGGTGACATGAGGAGGAGGACGGGTGGATCCAGGCTTCGAGGCGGTTCTGCGGCAGTTCGTCATCGACCGGTCGGGGGCGCTGTTCCGTACGGCGTACCTGCTGACCGGCGACCGGCCCGACGCCTTGGACGTGGTCATCGTGGCCAGTCTCGTCCAGGCCGAATCGCTCACCGAGGCCGACATGCCGAAGGTGGCCCGCGTCCTGCGCAACCGGCTGGCCCGCGGCATGTCGCTGCAGGTCGACAGCTCGGTCCGCTACGCGCTCGGCAGGCTCCGGGGGCCCGTCACGGTCGAGGACGTGCGGGTGCGTTCGCCGTACAACACCTACCGTCACCAGGGCCTGCCTCCTGGGCCCGTCGCCAACCCCGGCGCGGCCGCGCTCAGGGCCGCCCTCCACCCGGCCGCGGGCTCCTGGCTGTACTTCGTGCTCACCGACCCGAAGCGCGGCACCCTGGCCTTCGCCACGACCGAAAAGGAGTACACCGAACTCGCAGAACGCGCCCGGAAGCCCGGCTACCGAGGATGAGCGCCCGTTCGCCTAGTGCGCGTCGTCGGGGGACGTGGCGCGCATCAGCAGGTGGCCGCGGCGGAAGCGTTCGTCCTCCAGCGGCTCGCGGAGCATCCGGCCCACCTCGACGAACCCCTCCTTGCGGGCCAGGTCGGCCAGTTCGTCGATCGGCCACCGGTAGGCCGGCGTGACCTTGTGGTCGAACTCCGTGACCGGCCCGCCCTCGGACTCGAAGAAGCCGACCAGGAAGTGGCCGCCGGGGGCCAGCACCCGGCGGAACTCGGCGAGGTACGGCGGCAGTTCCCCCGGCGGGACGTGGATCATGGAATACCAGGAGATCAGGCCGCCCAGCTCGCCGTCGGCCACGTCGAGGGCGTCCATCGAGCCGAGTTCGAAACGCAGGCCGGGATAGTCCCTGCGGGCGATGTCGAGCAGCGCGGGGGACAGGTCGACGCCGAACGCGTCCAGGCCGAGGTCACGCAGGTGGGCCGTCATGTACCCGGGGCCGCACCCGGCCTCGACCACGGGCCGGGGCCCGGCGGCCCGGACGAGTTCGGCGAACGCCGCGACCAGCGCGCGGTCCAGCGGCAGGCGGTCGAGCGAGTCGCGGGCGAGGTCGGCGTACAGGTCGGCGACGGCGTCGTAGGCGCGCGCCGTCGCCGTGAGGTAGGAGGAGTCGGCCATGGCGGACGACTGTAGCCCATCGGCTCGGGTGCCGCAGAGCCGTCGACGCCGCGACGGGCCGCCCGTTCTCGCGTATGCTGTGAACAAAAATCCAATCTGTTCATACGGATACAGTTGGCCGGCGCGGCCACGGAAGGGATCCCCATGCTGAACGACCTGCCGTACCTGTCGGCCGGCGACGGGCCGCCGCTGATCGTCCTGATCTACACCCCGCAGGCGGCCAACCCCACGGGCATGACGCGCTGGTCCACGATGCGGCTGGTCCGGCCGTTCACCCGGGACTTCACCGTGTACGTCGTCAACCGCCCGCCCGGGCTGCCCCCCACCACGACGATGGCCGACCTCGCCGCGATCTTCGCCCGGGCGATCAGGGCCACGTTCGACGGACCGGTCAACGTGCTGGCCCTGTCCACCGGCGGATCCATCGCCCTGCAACTGGCCGCCGACCATCCCGGCCTGGTCGACCGGCTCGTCCTGGCGGGCACGGCCTGCACCCTCGGCCCGGCCGGCCGGCGGGCCCAGCGCGGCTACGTCGAACGGGCCCGCCAGGGCAGGCGGCCGAGCCCCGCGCTGGCCGAGATCGTCACCGCGTCGGCCCTCGGCCGCGTCCTGCTCAGGGGCCTGCTGTGGCTGTCGGACGGCGGGCGCGCCGACCACTCCGACGCCGTCACCGTGCTCAACGCCGAGGACGGCTTCGACCTGCGCGGCCGGCTGTCCGAGATCAAGGCGGCCACCCTGCTGATCCAGGGCGGTGACGACCTGGTCTACCCCCTGGACCTGGCCCGGCAGACGGTCGAGGGCATCCCGGACGCCCAGCTCGTCGTCTACCCCGGCCGCAGCCACAGCGGCACCTTCACCGACAGGAGATTCGCCCCCGACGCCCTCGCCTTCCTGACCGACGGCTGAGGACCCGCCCCTCAAGGATCGACCGGCCGCGGGGCGTCCCGTACCCGCCCCTCAAGGACCGACCGGCCGCGGGGCGTCCCGCACCCGCGCCCGCAGCAGGGCGACGACGCCGAGCACCACGTGCAGGACCACGGCCACCGCCGCGGCCACGTGCAGCCCGGCGACGAACGCCGACTCGGCCTGCGCGGCCGCCGCCGGCACGAGGGCGGGCAGCTGGAGGGTCTCGTCCAGAGTGGGGGCCAGGTCCGGCCCGCGGAGCCGGAAGACCAGGGCGGCGAGCGAGCCGAGCAGCGCGATCCCGAGGGCGTTGCCGATCTCGTTGCTGGTCTCGGCCAGCGCCCCCGCCGCTCCGGCCCGTTCCGGCGGCACGGCCCCGACCGCGGTGTCGGCGACGACGCTGAACGAGATGCCGTACCCGACGCCCGCGACGACCGTGGACGCGACGTACCAGCCGGCACCGCCCGTGACGGCCGTCGGGAGCAGGAGCAGCAGCCCCGCCGCGACGGAGAAGTGGCAGACGGCGAGCGCGGCCCGCCGGCCGACGCGGTCCACCACGAAGGGCGTGACGACGCAGGTGACGGTGAGCACCACCGCGCCGGGCAGCGCGAGCAGCGCCGCGTGCAGCACAGGCAGGCCGAGCACGGACTGGAGGTAGACGCCCGACAGGTACGCCGTCGCCGACCACGCCGCCAGCGGCAGCAGCCCGGTGACGATCGCCACGGTGAACACCCGGTCGCGGAACAGCGAGAACTCGATCAGCGGCTGCGCCAGGCCGCGCTGCCTGCGGACGAACCACGCCAGCAGCCCCGCCCCGGCCGCCCCCGCGACGACCGGGACGGCCGACAGCCCTTCGGCGGCCGCGTGCTTGAGCGCGTAGATCGCGAGCAGCAGCCCGGCCGCGGACGTCACGACGCTGGGCACGTCCACGCGCCCGGCGCGGGGCGCCCGCACCTCGCGCAGCAGGATCGGCGCGAAGACCAGGAACAGCGCGAGGACGGGCAGGTTGACCAGGAAGACCGACCCCCACCAGAACCCTTCCAGCAGCGCGCCGCCCACGATCGGCCCGGCGGCGAACCCGGCCGCGAACGCCGCGGCGAACACGCCGATGGCCTGCGCCCGGCGCCGCGGATCGGCGAACAGCTCGCTCAGCACGGCCAGCGCCGACGGCAGCAGGGTCGCGCCCGCCACGCCCATCAGCGCGCGGGCCGCGATCAGCAGCTCGGCGCTGGGCGCGAACGCCGCCGCCGTGGAGCCGGCGCCGAAGACGGCGGCGCCGACCATGAGCAGCCGCAGCCGCCCGTACCGGTCGCCGAGGTTGCCGAACGCGATCAGCAGGGAGCCGACGGCGAAGCCGTAGACGTCGAGGATCCACAGGGCCTGGCCCGCGGTGGGCGTGAGGGCCTGGCTGATCCGGGGCATCGCCAGGAACAGGATCGAGCCGTCCATGGAGACCAGCAGGACGGGCCCGAGGATCACCAGGAGACCGAGCCAGGCCCGCAGGCCCGGGGGAGTGCGCGTGTGCTGTCGATACATGGCGCCGACACTCGGGCAGGACGCGCCCGGCAACCATCCCCCTGGCGTGGGTGCACCCAGCAGGTGTACCCACGCGGCCCGCCGGTCGGCCTAGGCTCGGTGGCGTGGAGAGTCTCGGAGCGTTTCTGAAGAGCCGTCGTGACCGGGTCACGCCCGCCGCGATCGGGCTGCGCACGTTCGGGACGGCCCGCCGGGTCCCGGGGCTGCGGCGCGAGGAGCTGGCGCAGCTCGCGGGGGTGAGCGCCGGGTACTACACGCGTCTGGAGCAGGGGCAGGCGGAGACCGCCTCGGAGCAGGTGCTCGACGCTCTGGCGCGGGTGCTGCGGCTCGACCGGATCGAGACCGTCCACCTGCACAATCTCGCCCGGCAACCGGCCCGGTCCAGGCTGTCCAGGCCGCCCGTGGAGGAGCCTCATCCGCGGGTGCTCGCGCTGCTGGAGTCGCTGAAGGACACGACGCCGGCGGTCGTGCTCGGCCGGCGTGGGGACGTGCTCGCGTGGAACCGTACGGGGCATGCGCTGATGGGGGAGCATCTGCCGTTCGAGGCGGCGTGGGATCCGGCGGACCGCCCGTCCGTCCCGAGGGTGTTCTTCCTGGATCCGCTCTTCCGCGACCTGCACCGCAACTGGGACGAACTAGCCCGCATCCACGTGGCCTACCTCCGGCTCACCGCCGGCCGCTTCCCCTCGGACGCCCGTCTGGCGGAGCTGATCGGGGAGCTGACGATGCACAGCGCGGAGTTCGCGGCGTTGTGGGCGGTGGGCGAGGTCGCCGACTGCACGGTGGGCACGATGCGCCTGCGGCATCCCACGGTCGGCGCGGTCGACGTCGACTACCAGGTCTGGCTCCAGCCCGACAGCCCCGACCACCGGGTCGAGATCTACACCCCGGCCGACCCGTCCTCCGCCGACGCCCTGCGCATCCTGACCCACCAGAGCGGCCGGACGTCCTGAGACGTCCGGCCCTCGGGGGCCCGCCGGTCGCAGAGCTGTGGGGCCTTGGCAGCTGCTGCGGCGCGCGTCGCGCCCGGCGGGCACCCCGGCGGGTACCCGGGTTACGTCAGACGGTGCCGTTGAAGCGGCTGTAGTACGCGCCCACCTCGTTGCGGTGGACGTCGTCGTTGTACACGGCGTCCTCGTCGAACTTCGGCGAGTCCTTGATCTCCTGCTTGGTCCGCGCGAGGTGGACCTTGCGCTCCTGCGGGTCGATCCGCGTGACGGTGCCGGCCGGCAGCACGACCTTCTTGCCGAAGATCCACGGACCGGTGTCGACCACCAGGTAGCTGTCGCCGACGGTGTGGCTCGCCTCGTCCACCGAGCCGATCGAGCCGTCGGTGGCCTCGACGTCGAAGCCGACCACGTCGAGAGTCTTGTCGCCGTAGACGTCGGAACCGTAGCTCCACATGTCCTGAGACAAGGGGTTTCCTCCTGATGATCTAGAGAACGTTGCCCACCCACTCTTCCCGGTTCAGCCGCGCCAAACATCGGGCCGCGGTCACTTCGCCGCGCGGGCGGCGTACGCGGCGAGGCCGTCGGCCATGCCCTGCACGAAACGGGTCAGGTACCACCGCCAGAAGCCACCCGAGAGCGGCATCCTCGGCTCGAAGGCGGCGGACCAGGTGATGTCGGTGCCGCCGCCGGCGGTCGGCGCGAGCTCGACCGTCCCGCGGTAGGAGCGGAACGGGCCGCCCAGGTTGTCGTAGACGAACCGCCGGTCGGGGACGAGCTCGACGACGCGCTCGCGCGAGACGTTGCGCCCGGTGCGGAAGACCCTGGTGTCGCCCACCTGCTGCCGGGCCGCCGGATCGCCGCCCTCGACGTCGGCGGAGTCGATCGGCGACCACGACGGCCAGGTGGCGGCGTGCGTGAGCGCCGCGAAGACGGCCTCGGGGGCGGCCTGCGAGCGGGCGGTCACGGCGAAGGAGTACGGCATGAGCCCCAACGTAGGCACCGGCCCCACCCGGAGGCCATGCGCACGATTGCCGTCGATCGGTCAGTTCTTGCGGTACGCCGACGGCCGCACGCCGGTCTGCCGCAGGAAGGCCGACGACAACGAGCCCGCACCCGCGAACCCGCACCGCCCGGCGATCTGCTCGACGCTGAGCGAGGTGGACGACAGCAGCCGCCGCGCCTCCTCGACGCGCAACCGGGTGAGGTACCGGTGGGGCGTCTGGCCGGTGCCCTCCCGGAACACCCGGACGAAGTGGTACACGCTCAGATGCACCTCGGCCGCGACGGATGCCAGCGTCAGCGGCTCGGCCAGGCGCTCGGTCATGATGGCGACAGCCGCCCGGACGGCCGCGTGCTCCGGCCCGGGCAGGCGCTCGGCCCCGCCCCGGGTCAGCAGGTGCGTCACGAGGAAGGCGGCGGCGGACTCGGCGTACAGGTCTCCGGCCGCCGCGCGGCCCGGCAGCGCGCGCAGGAGCTGCTCGACGACCGGATCACCGGCCGCCAGGGCCGCGGCGGTCGCCTCCAGGTCGGGCTCGCGACCGCCCAGCGCGTCGGCGGCCCGCCGGACGGCCGCCGCGGGGACGTGCACCTGGACGGTGCGCAGCCCGGCCGCCGCCCGATAGCTGATCGACCCGGCCCGGCCCGGGACCATGAGCTCCAGGTGGCCCGGGACCCAGCGCCGCCGGGCCGGCCTGCCGCCCGCGTGCATCCGCAGGTCGGCGTTCCCCGCCACGCAGAGCACGAGATGCAGGTCGGACACGGCGGGCAGCGCGAAGTGCTCGGCCTCGGGCGCGTGCCGGAAGCCCTGCACCAGCAGTGACCGCCAGCCGGCGTCGTCCCAGCTGTTGTACGTGTGCCGCACGTACGCCGAGGTGTCGAGGCCGGCGTAGGGCGCCAGGTCGAAGTCGGGCGAGTCGAACACGTCCCGAGCCTAACCGGATCACTGCGGCGGGGCCTCGGCGAGCGAGAGGCTGTTGCCGTCCGGGTCGAGGACGTCCACGTGACGCACGCCGTTGCCGTACGTCTCCACGGGCCCGTGCTCGATGCCGTGCCCGGCCAGCCTGGCCAGGATGTCGTCGAGGCCGGACACGCCGAACGTGATCATGGTGCCGCCGACGCGCGCGGCGCGCATGTGCCGGTCGTCGATGACGACCCACGCGTTCTCGCCGACCTGCCACAGGTGCTCCTCGCCGACGACCTCGTCCGCCGGCCGGCCGAAGAACGCCTCGTACCACTGCTGCGCCGCCGCCCGGTCGCGTACGCACACCACGCTGTACAGATCCACTCGGACCACTCCTTCCCGTCGCCATGGAGACTGCGCCGGTGTGGCGAACTCATCGCCGTGGCGGCGGGTTGACAGCGGGATGTGTGCGGTTTGTGAGCGGGGGGCCGGAGGGTGAGGGCGTTGGTGTCACCCGATGGAGGAGGAACCGGTTCATGTACCCCTGTGATGTCCCGTCCCGGCGGGCCGCCCGGCCGCGGTGGCGGCGCGCGCTCACGGCCGCCGTGCCGGCCGCGGGCCTGGCCGTGGTCGCGGCGCTCCCGGCCGCCGCCACGTCCCGGCCGGCCCTGGACGGGACGCCCGCCCTGCTGCAGCGCCTGGCGCGGGAGGTGGTGGCGGCCGGGGCGCCCGGCGTGCTCGTCCGGGTCGACGACGGCCGCGGCCGGCCCGTCGAGATCGCCGAGCAGGCCGCCTGGACCAGACGCGACCACGTGCTCAAGGCGGGCGACGAGTTCCGCATGGGGTCCAACACCAAGACCATGGTCGCCGTGCTGGTGCTGCAACTCGTGGCCGAGGGCAGGCTCGCCCTGACCGACCCGGTGGACAAGTGGCTGCCCGGCCAGGTGCCCGGCGGCGGCGCGATCACGCTGCGCATGCTGCTGAACCACACCAGCGGCCTGTACGACTACACCGACGACCCCGCGATCCGGCCCTCGCTGCTCGGCAAGGACCGGCGGCGGTGGACCCCGGCGGAACTGCTCGCCCTGGGGGTGAAGCACGCTCCGCTGTTCGCGCCCGGCGCCAAGTGGTCCTACAGCAACACCGGCTATGCCGCCGTCGGCGCAGTCCTGGAGCGGGTCACCGGGGCGAGCCTGGCCGACCTGGTCAGGGACCGGATCGCCCGGCCGCTCGGCCTCGCTCATACCTACTACGCGACCGGGCCCGCCTGGCGCGGCCCGTACGCCCGCGGCTACGAGCCGGACGCCGCCCACCAGCCGCCCGCGGTGCCGGCCGCGTTCCGGCGGCTCGCCGGGCCGCGCCACGACGGGCATGTGGACGTCTCCGGCCACGACCCCGGCTGGGGCGGCCCGGCCGGGGCGGTGGTGTCCAGCACCCGCGACTGGGCCCGCTTCCACACCGCGCTCATGTCCGGCAGGCTGCTGCCCGCCGCCCAGCTCGCCCAGCTGCGCACCACCGTCCCGATGGACCCGCGGCAGCCGGACGGGCCCGGCTACGGGCTGGGCATCCAGACCGCCGCCCATCCGTGCGGCACGTTCTGGGGGCACGACGGCGGCATGCCGGGCTACCTGACCACCGGCCTCACCGACCGGACCGGCCGCCGCACGGCCACCGTGCTCGTCGCGTCGGAGTACTGGGCCGAGTTCGAGGCCGACCCGAAGCTCGCCAAGGCCGTCCAGGCGCTGCAGACGGCGGTGACCTGCAAGATGTTCGGCAAGCCGGTGCCGGACGCCGACTGAGCCTCGCTAGCTGGGCGGCGTCGTGACGGCTGCTGTCACCAGGCTCTCGGCCTGTGCTCGTGACATCGCCGCGCCGCCCGCCTGTGCGGCGGCGAACGCGGCGGGGCCCAGGGCGGTCTCGGCCTGGTGGGTGAGCCGCCGCAGGTCGGGGTCGCCGGGGCCGATCCAGCCGCCCAGGACGGTGGCGGCCCCGAGCAGTCGGCCGGCCCTTTCCGGCCGGTCCCGGCCGAGCTCGATCGCGGCGGCCACCACCGCGGTCGCGGCCGCGACCGGCGTGTGCCAGGTCAGCGTCAGGCGCACCGCCGGATGGTCGAGCCGGCGAGCCGCCTGGTCGGGGAACCCTTCGGCGAGGTCCGCCCGAGCCAGGACGCCCAGCAGCAGCGCGGTCAGCGGCGGCGTGGTCGAGCGGCCGGGAGGGGCGCAGGCCAGACCGGCCAGGGCGTGCTCGCGGGCCGCCGCCGCCCGCCCGGCGGCCAGCTCCAGCCGGGCCAGCCCCAGGCGAACCTGGGTGCTCGACTCGGCCGACCCGCTGCGCCCGGCCCGGTCGAGCAGGCCGGCCAGGTCCCGCCGGCCGCCGTCCACGTCGCCGGACTCGGCCCGGTGCAGCGCGGCGGCCACCTCGTTCTCCATGGTGTGCTCGGGCATGCCGAGCTCCCGGAAGCACCGGGTGGCGCGCTCGGCCAGGGCGGGCGCGGCGGCCCCTGTGCCGGACCGGACCAGCGCCGAGCCGAGGGCGCTCAGCGTCATGCCCTGGCCCCACCGCTCGCCGAGCTGCTCGAACCCGGCCAGTGCGCGGGCCAGCGTGTGCTCGGCCTCGGCGAGGTGGCCGGTGTTCATGGCCAGCACGCCGCTGACGAGCAACGCCAGCGACCGGCTCCACGGATCCGTCCCCTCGGCCGGTACGGCGTGGTCGCCCTTCGCGGCTATGCCGACCGCCAGGCGGGCCATCTCGGCGATGGGATGCGTGCCCGGGACGAGCTGGGCCAGGGCCGTCCTGATCCGGTCGAAGGCGGCGTCGGTCTCCTCCGGCCCGGCGGCCTCGACGGTGGCGATCGCGTGGGCGGCGGCGACCAGCGCGCGGGATCGCGGGTCGGCCGCGCCGTCGGCCTGGAGCACCCGGCTGAGCAGGTCGAGCGACTCCGGCGGGAAGTCCCGCAGGAACCAGTACCAGCTCAGCGCGACGCCGAACCGCACGGCCCGTCCGGCGTCCCCGGACTCGACCGTCCAGCGGATCGCGGCCGACAGGTCGTCCCGTTCCGCCGACAGGCGGGCCAGCGGGCGAAGCTGGTCCGACGTGCGCAGGAGAGGGTCGGCGGCCTCGGCCAGCCGCAGGAAGAACCGGGCGTGCCGGTCGCGCGTGGCGGCGACCTCGGCGCGGTCGGCCAGGCGCTGCAGGCCGTACTCGCGGATGGTCTCCAGCAGGCGGTAGCGCGGCTCGGCCGGGTCGGCGGAGTCCACCAGGTGCAGCAGGGACTTGTCGACCAGCGCCGCCAGCAACTCCGGCACGTCGCCCGCCCCGCCGATGGCCGCCGCGGCATCCGAGCCGCCGATTGCGGCTGCGGCGGCCTCGGTGAAGCTGCCGCGCACGACGGACAGCCGTTCCAGCAGGGACCGTTCGCCGGGGTCGAGCAGGTCCCAGCTCCAGGCGACGGCGGCGGCCAGGGTGCGGTGGCGCGGCAGCGCCGTCCGGCTGCCGGCGGTGAGCAGCCGGAACCGGTCGTCCAGCCGGGCCGCGACCGCCTCGACCGGCAGGGCGCGCAGCCGGGCGGCGGCCAGCTCGATCGCCAGCGGCAGGCCGTCGAGGCGACGGCAGATCTCGACCGTCACCGCCAGCGCGCCGCCCTCCAGGACGAAGCCGGGCCGTACGGCGGCGGCGCGGTCGCGGAAAAGCCGGACCGCCGCGACGGACCGTGCCGCCTCCGGCGTCGCGTCCGGTTCTGGCAGGTCCAGCGGCGGCACCGGGTGCAGGGTCTCGCCGTCGATGCGCAGGGGTTCGCGGCTGGTGGCCAGCACCCGGAGCCGTGGGCAGCGGCCGAGCAGCGTCCCGCACAGCGTGGCGGCGGCCTCGATCACGTGCTCGCAGTTGTCCAGCACGAGGACCAGGTCGTCGTCCGCGAGGAGCTCGACCAGGTCGTCCGGCTCGGCCCGCGCGGGCGCGCCCTCCTTACGCGTCCGGAGCAGGTCGAGCAGCACGCGAGGGACGTCGTCGGGCCCCACCGCGGCCAGCGGCACGAACCACACCCCGCCGGACGGCGTGAGCCGCCGGCCGACCGCGCCGGCCAGCCGGGTCTTGCCCGCCCCGCCGGGGCCGACCAGGGTGACCAGCCGTTCCCGGCCGAGCAGGCCGGTCACCCGCCGCACGTCCTCGTCGCGGCCCACGAAGCTGGTGAGCGGGACGTCGAGATTGCCATGCGACCGGCCCGACGGCAACGGCCCGGACGGCCCAAGCGGCCCGGACGATCCAAGCGGCTCGGATGGCCCGGGGGGCCGTCCGGCCGCCTGGCGGGGGCCGGGAAGGTCGCCGCGCAGGACCGCCAGGTGGGCTTGTTGGAGGTGCGGTCCTGGGTCGCCGCCGAAGTCGTCGGCGAGCCGGGCGCGGATGCGCTGGTAGGCGGCCAGCGCCTCGGCCCCGCGCCCGTCGCGGGCGAGCGCCCGGATGAGCTGGGCGTGCAGGCGCTCACGCAGCGGGTGGGCGGCGGCCAGCGATTCCAGCTCAGCGACCAGCCCCAGGCCACCGCCCAGCCTCAGGTCAGCGCCCAGCGTCAGGTCGGCCTCGATGCGGTCCTCCAGGGCGGCCAGCCGGGCGCGTTCGAGCCGGTCGGCCTCGGCGGCGGCGAACGGCGCCGCCCGTACGTCGGCCAGGGCCGGTCCGCGCCACAGGCCCAGGGCCTCCCGCAGGACGGCGGCCGCCTCGGCGGGCCGGTCCCGAGCGGCCGCCCGCCCCTGCCTGACCAGCCGCTCGAACCGCACGGCGTCGACGGCGTCCGGCTCGACGGCCAGCCGGTACCCGGCGGGGCCGGAGGTGAGCAGCCCGGGATGCCCGAGGACGCGCCGGAGCCGGGACACCAGCGACTGCAACGCGTGCATGGGGGCCTCCGGCGGCGCGTCGTCCCACAACGCCTCGGCCAGGGTCTCGGGCCGGACGGCCCGCCCGGCGTCCAGGGCCAGCCTGGCCAGCAGCGCCCGCAGCCGCGCGCCGCCGACCCGCGCCGGGCCGCCGGCGGTCACCAGCGACAAGGGGCCGAGGACGTCCACGCGCAGCTGCCCGCCGTCGCCGTCCGTCCTGGTCGAGTCCGCCATGGCCAGGAGTCTGGCACGCGGCGGCGGGTCGTGCCGTCCTTGACTAACCGGACCGCAGTCCGATACGTTGCCGAACATATTCGGACCACAGTCCACTTGGAGATCGAGATGCTCAAGCAAATGATCACGGCCGGTTCGCTGGCGCTCATGGTGCTCGGCGCCCCGAGCGCGTACGCCGACTCGGGCCCCGGCAAGGTCGTCCACCACTCTCACAAGGAGGCCGGATCACCCTGCGAGGGACTGAAGGGCTGCACGTTCGTGCAGCTGAAGGGCGACCCGAAGACCGGCCCCTCGGAGGCCGTGTTCACCCTCAAGGCCGGCACGCCCTTCCCGTCGCACTGGCACACCAGCCCCGAGCACGTCGTCGGCGTCTCCGGCGTGATGTTGTGGAACGTCAAGGGCCACAAGACGTACCGGATCGGCGCGGGCGACTACCTGTACTACCCGTCGAAGGCCGAGCACTGGGGCAAGTGCGCCGCGGGCGCCGACTGCGTCTACTACGTGTACGACTCCAAGCCCTACGACTTCCACCCCGTCGGCCGCTGAGCGGGTGTCGCCCCCCGGGCGCGGAAGGTGCGCCGGTAGGCGTCCGGAGGCACGCCGACCGTGCGGTTGAAGTGCCGGCGCAGCGTGGCCGCGGTGCCCATGCCGGTGGCCTCGGCGATGGCGTCCACGCCGTCGTCGGTGGTCTCCAGGAGCTCCTGGGCGCGGCGGATGCGCTGGGTGAACAGCCACTGCAACGGGGTGGTGCCGGTCATGGACCTGAAGTGGCGGCCGAGGTGGCGCGAGCTCAGGTTCGCCCGGCGGGCCAGGTCCTCCACCGTCAGGGGCTGGTCCAGGTGCCGGCCCGCCCAGGCGAGCAGGTCGCTGAGGGGATGCCCGTGCGGCTCGGGGACGGGGGTGGCGACGAACTGGGCCTGGCCGCCGGGCCGGTGCGGCGCCACGACCAGGCGGCGCGCGATCGCGTTGGCGACCGCCGAGCCGTGGTCGCGGCGGACCAGGTGCAGGCACAGGTCCAGGGCGGCGGCCTTGCCCGCGGCGGTGAGCACGCTGCCCTCGTCCACGTAGAGCACGTCGGGATCGACCTGGATCCGGGGATGGCGGGCGGCCAGCGTCTCGGTGTGGGCCCAGTGGGTGGTGGCCCGCCGTCCGTCCAGCAGGCCGGCCGCGGCCAGGACGAACGCGCCCGTGCACAGCGAGGCGACCCGCGCGCCCGCCTCGTGCGCCGCGCGCACGGCCGCGACGAGGTCGGCCGGCGGCTCCTCGTCCACCTCTGCCCAGCCGGGGACGATCACCGTGTCGGCCCCGACGAGCCGGTCGAGCCCGGCGTCGGGTTCGAGCAGGAACCGCCCGTCGGCCCGTACGGGACCGGCTCCGCAGATGACCGGCTCGTACCAGCGTTCGACGGGAACGGGCGGGGGCGAGCTGAACAGCTCGTAGGCCAGGGCCAGCTCGAAGTGCAGGATCCCGTCGGCGACGGCTACCGCAACTGTGGTCACGTCCGGAATTGTACGCATCATGTCGTTCCGGACGCTCGTGCGGCGACGCGGTGGACCGCCAGGATGTCCGCATGGCTGATGCGCACATGACACAGATGAGGACGACCGGCTCCGCGGTGGCGGTCTACGGCGCGTACGGGCACACGGGCCGTTTCGTGGTGGCGGAGTTGCTGCGGCGCGGGCTGGTGCCCGTCCTGGCGGGCCGCGACGGCGACGCGCTCAAGGCGCTGGCCGAGGCGTACCCCGGGCCGGCGGTCAGGCAGGCGTCGGTGGACGATCCGGCCGCGCTGGACCGCGCCCTGGACGGCGTGACCGCGGTGATCAACTGTGCCGGGCCCTTCGCCGCCACGGCCGCCCCCGTGATCGAGGCGGCCCTGCGCGCCGGCGTCCCGTACGTGGACGTCGCGGCCGAGATCGAGGCCAACGTGGACACCTTCGAGCTGTTCGCGGAGCGAGCCCGGGAGGCGGGGGCGGTGATCGTCCCCGCGATGGCCTTCTTCGGCGGGCTCGGCGACCTGCTGGTCACGGCGGCGATGGACGACTGGACCGGCGCCGACGAGGCGCACGTGGCCTACGGGCTGGACAGCTGGCACCCCACGACCGGCACCCGGGCCGCGGGCAAGGTCTCCAGGGAGCGGCGCGACGGCCGGCGCGTCCGCCACGCCGGCGGCCGGCTGGAGTACCGCGACGACCGGGCGCCGGCCGGGAAGTGGGCCTTCCCCGAGCCGACCGGGACGCGCGACGTCATCGCGGAGTTCTCGATGGCCGACATCGTGACCGTCCCGAGCCACCTGGACATCCCCGAGGTGCGCAACTACATGACGGTCGAGGCGGCCACGGACGTGGTGAACCCCGACACCCCGGCGCCGGTCGCGGCCGACGAGCACGGGCGGTCGGCGCAGCCGTTCGTCGTGGACGTGGTCGTGCGTTCGGGCGCCGGGGAACGCCGGGCGGTGGCCCGCGGCCGGGACATCTACGCCGTCAGCGCGCCGCTCGCGGTGGAGGCCGTCGAGCGCGTCCTCACCGGCCGGACCCGGGTCGCCGGGGTGGCCTCGGCGGGGCGCATCTTCGACGCGCCGGACTTCCTGCGGGCGCTGTCGCCGCACATCGAGGTCGAGCTCGACACCGCGGCGCAGCGCTGACCCTCGCGCGCCTGGACCGCGTGCGGGTTCAGCCCGGCAGCACCGACAGTTCGCAGGCGTAGGAGTCGGCCGGCGCGTTCAGCGCCCACACGACCATCGCGGCCAGCGATTCCGGCCGGATGCACGCCTGCGGATCGTACGGGCGGCCGAAGGCGGCCCTGACCTCGCCCAGCAGGTCGGTCGCCGTGGCCGCGGGGTAGACCGTGGTGACCCGGACCCCGTGGACGGCCTCCTCCTCGCGCAGCGAGTCGGCCAGTTCGCGCAGCGCCGCCTTGCTGGCCACGAACGCCGACCAGCGCGGGACGCCGGTCAGCCCGGGTGAGGCGTTCACGAAGATCACATGGCCCTTGGACCGCCGCAACGCGGGCAGCGCGAGCCGGACGAGCTCGGCGGCGGAGGCCACGTTCACCGCCATCGTCCGCCGCCACGTGTCGGGGCCGGCCTCGGCGACGGCCTCCACGGGGGAGATGCCGGCGCAGTGCACCACCGCGCGTATCTCCGTGAGCTCCGCCGTCAGCGACTCCATGGCGGGGGCCAGCGACGTGGGGTCGGCCAGGTCGGCCTCGATCCCGCGGACGTCCAGCCGCCCGACGTCACGTCCGACGGCGATCACCCGATGCCCGGCCGCGCCGAGCGCGGCGGCCAGCGGCCTTCCGATTCCTCCGGTGGCCCCGGTCAGCAGCACGTTCCCCATGGCGGCCGATCATTCCGGCAGGACGAGCAGGACGCAACGGCCTTTCCGCCCGTCCGCTGACATCCATCGGGAACGGTTCGATTTCACCTCTGGTGCGCCAGGCGTATTCAGCGTACGTTACTCAGCACTCAGTATTCAGAGTGTGACATGTTACAGATCCAGAGGTCACCGTGAAGATCCACACAATCGCCGCCGGGCTGCTGGCCACCGGACTTCTCGCCGCCGGATGCGCCACCGGCGGAACCGGCACGGCCAAGGGGCCCGCTCCCTCGATCGCCGCGTCCACCCCCGCGGAGTTGTCCGGTGAGGTCAAGGTGTGGTCGTTCGACGTGGGTGCGACCGCCCTGAAGCGTCTGGCACCCGAGTTCACCAAGCTGCACCCCAAGGTGAAGATCGACGTGACGGACGTCGGCTACGACAACATCTACGAGAAGGTCACGGTCGGCATGCAGTCGGGCACCGGCCTGCCCGACGTCGTGCACCTTGAGGACGAGCGGGTCCCCGGCTACGCCAAGAACTTCCCCAACGGGCTGGCCGACCTCGGGCCGGTCGCCGGCAAGCTGAAGGCCGACTTCGACCCGGCCAAGTGGCAGACGGCCTCCGGCGAGGGCGGCAAGCTGTTCGCGCTGCCGTGGGACTCCGCGCCCGTCGGCCTGTTCTACCGGCGCGACTACTTCGAGCAGGCCGGCATCAAGGCCGAGGACATCCAGACCTGGGACGACCTGATCAAGGCCGGCGAGACGCTGAAGGCCAAGACCGGCAAGAAGCTCATGGTCTCCGACCTGGGCAACAGCGAGCCGCTGTTCACCACCCTGTTGCAGCAGCAGAAGCAGGGCAGGTTCGTGGACGGCAAGGTCGCGGTCAACACCCCGGCCGCCGTCAAGGCGCTGACCCTGATCAAGACGATGAACGACAAGGGCCTGCTGCAGAACGAGCAGGGCTGGGACGGCCGGGTCACCGCGACCAAGGAGGGCAAGGCGGCCGTCGCGCCCACCGCCGTCTGGTGGACGGGCACGCTGGTGTCGGAGATGCCGGAGCTCAAGGGCAAGTTCGGCGTGATCCCGCTGCCCGCGTTCGAGCCGGGCGGGGTGCGCACCTCGGCCAACGGCGGGTCCATGCTGGCGGTCACCGGCCAGACGAAGAACCAGCAGGCGGCGTGGGCGTTCGTCGAGTTCGTCACGGCCAACAAGGACAGCCAGCTGTCGATGATGAAGCAGGAGTCGCTCTTCCCTGCCTACCTGCCCGCGCTGGCCGACCCGTACTTCTCCGAGCCGGTCGAGTACTTCGACGGGCAGCCGGTCAACAAGATCTTCGCCGACCAGGTGCGCGCCATCCCGGCCGTGGAGTCCACCGACGACGACGCCGAGGCCAGTGAGCTGCTGAAGAAGCTGCTGCAGCGTGCGGTGGTGGGCGGCAAGGACCCCAAGGCCGTGCTGGACGAGGCGGCCGAGCAGATCGCGTCCGCCACGAAGCGGGAGATCGGATGATCGTTCGGCGCCGCCTGGTCCCCTGGATCTTCGCGGGGCCCGCCGCCGCGCTGCTGGCGCTCTTCTTCGCCTACCCCCTCGGGGCCAGCCTCTGGCAGAGCCTCCAGCGGACCGAGGACGGCGTGACCGAATGGGCCGGCCTGGAAAACTACCAGCGCCTCCTGCACGACGACAGGTTCCTGCAGTCCCTGGTCAACGTGGGGCTGATCCTGGTCGTGCAGGTCCCGATCATGATCGGGCTGGCGCTGGCGCTGGCGTACGTGCTCAACCAGTCGTGGCTGCGGTTCCGCGCCACGCTGCGGATCGCGTACTTCCTGCCCGCCGTGACGACGCTGGTCGCCTACGCGGTGGTCTTCCGGGTGCTGCTGCGCACCGACGGCGGCATGGTCAACCAGCTGCTCGGCGTCGAGATCGCCTGGCTGGACGATCCGGCCTGGGCGCGGGTGGCGCTGATCGCGTCCATCACCTGGCGGTGGACGGGCTATAACATGATCATCCTGCTGGCCGGCCTGCAGGCGATCGGCAAGGAGCAGTACGAGGCCGCCTCGATCGACGGGGCCGGGCCGCTGCGGTCGTTCGTCAGCGTGATCGTGCCGCAGCTCAAGCCGGTGATCCTGTTCTGCTCGATCACCTCCACGATCGGCACGCTCCAACTGTTCGACGAGAACAAGCTGCTCACCGACGGCGGCCCCGACGACGCGACCACCTCGCCGATCCTGCTGCTCTACCAGGTCGGCTTCAAGCAGTTCGACTTCGGTTACGCCGCGGCGATGGCCTGGGTGGTGGTGCTGCTCATCGGGGTGCTCTCCTACGCCCAGTTCAAGTGGTTCGGGAAGGAGAAGTCATGAAACGCCTGCTGCTCTGGCTGCTCATGGCGGCCGGCGCGGTGGTCAGCATCGCGCCGTTCTACTGGATGTTCGTCGCCTCCACGCACGACACGTCGGAGCTGTTCCGCAGCCCGCCCCCGTTCCTGCCCGGCGACGACCTGCTGGACAACCTGCGGTCGCTGGAGGAGACGATCGGCTTCTCCCGCGTGGTGCTCAACAGCCTCGGCACGGCCCTCGTCTACACCGCGCTGTCCGTGCTGGTCAGCGCCATGGGCGGGTACGGCCTGGCCAAGTACCGCTTCCGCGGGCGCGGCCTGCTGCTCGCGGTGATCCTGGCGACGATGATGATCCCCTTCCAGGTGCTGCTGGTGCCGCTGTTCCAGATGATGGCCAGCATCGGCTGGGTCGACTCCTACGAGTCGATCGTCATCCCGTTCCTGGCCAACTCGTTCGGCATCTTCCTCATGCGCCAGGCCTTCCTCGACTTCCCCGACCAGCTCATCGAGAGCGGACGCCTGGACGGCGCCGGAGACCTGCGGATCTTCTACCGGATCGTGCTGCCCGTGGTCCGGCCGCAGCTCGGCGCGCTGGTCATCTTCACGTTCATGAGCCAGTGGAACTCCTTCATCTGGCCCCTGCTCATGCTCACCAGCGAGGAGAAGTACGTGCTCCCGGTCGCGCTCAGCCATCTCACCGGGCTGACCCGCGTCGACTACTCGGGCCTGATGCTGGGCGCGCTGCTGGCCACGCTGCCGCTGATGCTCATCTTCTTCGTCTTCCAGAAGCAGTTCGTCTCCGGGCTGCTCGGCGGAGCGGTGAAGGGGTGAGGCCGCGGCTCCGCCGCTGACGTCGGCCTGCCGGAGTGCCCGCGCTCCGGCAGGCCCGGCCGCGGGGAACGACCCGTTATGACGTAACTCACCCTCCTCGACGTCACATCTCGGCCGCCGATCCCGTCTTGAAGGCGAAGGCGAAACGAGGAGGGTCCGATGCGCTCATCGGTGCGGAAACGTCAGTCGTCGGGGCTCGGTCATTGGTCGTTCATGTTCGCCGAGGTGGCGATCTGGTCCTTCGCCGTCCTGGTGGTGACCGGGCTGTTCCTCATGGTGTTCTTCGACCCGGACATGTCCCCGGTGCTCTACCAAGGCGTGTACACGCCGCTGAGCGGCGTCCCGGTCAGCAGGGCGTTCGACTCGACCATGCGGCTGAGCCTGGAGGTGCGCGGCGGGCTCTTCGTCCGGCAGGTGCACCACTGGTCGGCGCTGGTGTTCGTGGCGGCGGTCGCGATGCAGTTGCTGCGCATGTTCGTGACCGGCGCGTTCCGGCGGCCGCGCGTGCCGCAGTGGCTGATCTGGGTGACGCTGCTGCCGCTCGGGATGGCGGCGGGGGAGACCGGCAACATCCTGCCCGACGACATGCTCTCCGGCGGCAGCCTGTGGCTGATCCAGTCGGTGCTGCTGTCGATCCCCGTCGTGGGGTCGTACGGCGCGCAGCTGCTCTTCGGCGCCGGGTTCCCCGGCGACAGCATCATCCCCACCATGTACTGGACGCACGTGCTGGTGATCCCGGCGGCCATGGTCGCGCTGCTGGCCGCCCGTGAATGGCTGGTGCGGCGGCACGGGCACTCGCGGTTCGCCGCGCCGGTCCCGGCTCGGGCGGGCGCGCGGCCGTTGATGGCGGGCACGACGATCGGCGTCCTGGTCATCCTCGGCCTGGCCTTCCAGATCGCCCCCATCTGGTTGTACGGCCCGGCCGGGCCCGGCCAGATCTCGGCCGGCTCGGTGCCCGACTGGTACATGGGCTTCCTCGACGGCGCTCTGCGGATCATGCCGGGCTGGGAGCTGACGATCGGGGGGTACACGCTCAGCCTCGCGGTCCTGGTGCCCACGCTGGTGGTCCCCGGGGCGTTCTTCACCGTCCTGGCCGGCTACCCGCTGGGCGAGCGCATCGTCCTGCGGCGTCCCGGCCGGCGCGACGCGCTCGGCCGGCCCAAGAGCAGGAGCCGCCTGGCCGCCGAGGCGAGCGGACCGGCCGTGCTGGACCGGCCGCGCGAGGCGCCCCTGCGAACCGCCGTCGCCGCCGCCGGGGTCGCCTTCTACGGGTTGCTGTGGGCCGCCGCGGCCAACGACCAGATCGCCCACCAGTTCCACCTCTCGGTGGAGGCCGTGACGATCTTCTTCAGGTACGCCGTCCTGCTCGGCCCGGTCGTCGCCTTCTGGCTGACCCACCGGCTCTGCCTCGGCCTGCGACTCCAGGACCGGCACGACGCGGAGCACGGGCCGGAGAGCGGCGTGATCGTCCGGAGCGCGCAGGGCGGCTTCCACGAACGCCCGATGCCCGTGGAGCCCGAACGGCAGCACGCGGTCGCCGGGCCGCGCGACTGACCGCGCGGGCCGGGCCGCTTGACCTTGACACTGTGACAAGGTCTTCACTGGTCGCCGAGGAGGTGGTCCCGATGACCAGGCAGGAACAGGCCCCGGACCCGACCGGCGCCGTCGGAGGGCTGGCGGCCGGCGACCCGTCCGTACGGCTGCGGGCGGCCCTGGCGGTGGGCACGACGCCGGACCCGCGCCTCGTGGACGCGCTCGTCGAGCGCTGCGCGGTCGAGCCGGAGTTCCACGTGCGCGACATGCTCACCTGGGCGCTCACCCGCCACCCGGCGGAGCTGACGGTCCCGAGGCTGCTCGGCGAGCTGCGTTCGGAACGCGCGCAGGCCCGCAGCCAGGCGCTGCACACGCTGTCCAAGATCGGCGACCGGCGGGCGTGGCCGGCGATCACCCGCGAGCTGCTGACCGACGCCGACGACGAGGTGGCGCGGAGCGCCTGGCGGACCGCGGTGCTGCTGGCACCCGAAGAGGAGAGGCCCGGACTGGCCGAAGTATTGTCGACACAGCTCGGGCGCGGCCGACGGGAGACCCAGCTGAGCCTCAGCCGGGCGCTGGTCGCGCTCGGCGAGGTGATCGAGCCGGTGCTGCGGGCCGCGATGGCCGACCCGGATCCCGGCGTGCGCACGCACGCCGGGGCCACGGAACGGCTGCTGCGCGACCCGGAGGCCGGATTCGAGTTCGCGATCGAGGAGGCGAAGCGCGTCGTGGCCCTCGGCGCCGGCGGCCAGGAGGGATGATGGGCTGTGCTGATCGGCGACGTCGCGCGACGGTCCGGGGTGAGCGCCCGCATGCTGCGCCACTACGACGCGCTCGGGCTGGTGCGCCCGACGGGCCGCAGTCACGCCGGCTATCGCGAGTACTCCGGCGAGGACATCCGGCGGATCTTCCACATCGAGAGCCTGCGGTCGCTGGGCCTGTCGCTGCGTGACGTCGGCCGGGCGCTCGACGATCCCGGCTTCACGCCGTCCGGGCTCGTCGAGGACCTCATCCGGCGCACCCGGGAGCGCATCGCGGCCGAGACGGAGCTGCTCACGCGACTGCGCCGGATCGACGCCGCCGACCCCGCCGGCTGGGACGACGTGCTCCAGGTCGTCTCCCTCCTGCAGGGCCTCGGGTCGAAGAACGCCGGCCGGCGCCAGAGCGCGGCGCTGTCCGCGGTCGCCGAGGTCCCGGTGGAGGCGCTGGTCGAGGCGGCGCTGGGCGAGAGCGACCCGAACGTCGCCGGAGCCCTGCGATGGGCTCTGGCGCAGTCGGGCGAGGGCGCCGCCGCGCTGCTGGCGCAGGGTCTGCACGCACCGGCGGCCGAGGTGCGCAAGCGCGCGGTCCAGTCGATCGCCGAGCTCCCGGACGCCACGGCGACCGCCCTCCTCCAGGACGCCCTGACCAGCCCCGACGTCGTCGTCCGCCGCTACGCGGCCCTGGCGCTCGGGGCACGCGGCGTGGACGACGCCATCCCCACGCTCATCGACATGGTCGTCGAGGGGACGAACGACGTCGACGCGGCCGACGCCCTGAGCACGCTGGCGGGCCGCCCCGGCGCGGCGGACCCGATCGCCGCCGGGCTCGTGGACCGCCTCGCCCGGCGTGGCGCCGAGCCGTCCGCGCGCCGGCGGCTGACGCAGGCACTCGCCGACATCCCGGGAGCCGCCGCGTCACGCGCCCTCGCCGACCTGACGCAGGACGACGACCGCGCCGTCGCGCTCACCGCGACCTACATCCTGGGGCTGCGCGACACGCGATGAGCGCTCGGCCCCGTTCGGGGATCGGGTCAGCCGGCCGGGGTCCGGCGCTGCGCCGCCGCGGCGGCCTGGCCGACCCCCTGCCTGATGCGGCTCTCCACCCGCGCGACCGCGCCCGTGCCGGCTGCCATGCTGGCCCCGGTGACCTGGGCCTGGCCGGTGACGAAGATGCCGTTGTTCAGGATGGTCGTCTGGCGGTCGCGCAGGTCGCTCACGTCGACGTTGTGCTCCTCCAGGAAGTCGGCGACGGCGTCCATGATGCGCTGCTCGGCGGCCTTGACGTACATCTCCTTGTCGAGCTGCTGGAAGTAGCGGTGGTAGAGGTGGTCGGTGGCGTGCTCGCGGGGGTTGTAGGCCGCGCCGTAGTTGAAGGTGTGGCCGCGGATGGCCTTGATGCTCGCCTTCTGCTGCCGCCTGCGCCTTCTCGGCTCCGAGAGCGCGGCGAGGGTGTTGGGCAGGGCCAGCACCAGCCCCGCGGCGGTGCGCCGCAGCGCCGACAGCGCGATGCGGGCCATCCGCTCCGAGGGCGCGCAGTTGACCAGCCGGTCGACGTCGCGGTAGGCCTCCCGCAGCGGCGGCAGCAGCGAGTAGCCGGCCTCGGTGAACATCATGCCCTTCTCGGCGAGCAGCACGAACCGCAGGAAGATCGAGATCACCACCTCGCCCTCCCAGCCGGTCACGCTCACCGTGAGATAGGGGCGGGCCCGCGTGCGCGGGTCGTCGCGCAGCTGGTGGATGAACCGCTCGCTCACCGTCGGCACCGGCGGCAGGAGGGCGTCGGGCAGCACGGCGGCCTGGAGCTCGGGGTCGGTCTCGTAACGCAGGTCGAGGCCGTTGACGAAGAGCTTGTCGCCGACGGTGAGACCGGGCAGGCCGAGGGCGGCGATCTCGGCGGCCACCCGGTCGTAGAGCTCGCCGACCGCGAAGGGCACGACCGTCTCGCCGGGCCGGGCCTTGGCGACGTTCATGGTGAACGACCAGTTGTTGATCCTGCTGCCGTAGCCGACGAAGGGGGAGTAGTCGGCGAACACCGTGACGTTCCCGGCGCCGCGGTCGGCGATGTCCACCAGATGGTCGCGCAGCGCGGGCGAGCTGGGCAGCGGCGCCTCGGCCGGGTCGAAGGAGTCGCGGGTCAGCCTGGTCAGGATGACCGACTCGTGGGCGTCGTAGAGCTCGGCGAAGACGACGAGCCAGGCCAGGAAGATCGGGAGCAGGACGAGCGGGCTGGACAGCAGGGCCAGGGTGGCCACGGCGAGCACGGCCAGCACGGCGTCGCGCACATGCTGGCGTCTTCGGGCCATCAGGCCGTACTTGAGCATCGTGGCCAGGTCGACGCCGGGGGACTGGGCGACGGCACGGAAGCGGTCATGAAGAATCGAGCGAATGGTGGAATTACGCACTTTCGCGTCGAGCATCATGGCGATGCAGAGATATCGGGTGACTTCCGTCGCGGCCGCGCGATCGCCCTGGAAATGGCGGCCACAATTAGCGCATACCAGGGAATCGGGCGAATTGGGGCTGTCGCAGTGACCGCAGTTCATCAGCTCAGTCCTCTGGTTGGGGCTTCGTGGAGCCTGACGTCACCCCGACTTTAACGAGCGCGCGTCCGGCGTCGCCACGCAAAAAGAATTCGCCCTGAGGACATTATTCGCCAAATATAATAAACAACAATGCCGGACCTCAGATCTCCTTGAGGAAGACGATCGCGTCCGCCTGATGGACGGTGGCGGGGTCGAGGGCCAGGTACGTGTGGTCCACCGGGACGCGGGGCGCCGGCCCGTGGTCGAGCGCCCCGGCCAGGCGGCGCGGATCGACGACGGCGCGGGCGTCGCACACCTCCGACAACAGGCCTTCGAGGGTGTCGGAGGCCGGGACGTCGGCGCCGCGGGAGCCGAACGTCGAGGCGGCGAAGGCGTACCGGTCGCCGAGGCACGCGGCGAGCACCGCCCCCGCGCTCCACCACCGCAGCTCCTCGCCCGCGAACCGCAACCGGCTCTCGTCGCGCTGCAGGTGACGGTTGTGGGCGAAGACGAGGGTGGGGCCCCGGCGCTCCTCGCGCCGGACGATCGCGTCGAGGTTGCCGGCCATCATCGCGTCGCGCAGGCTCATGAGCGCGCCGAGCCGGCGGGGCGAGGGGTCGGCCATGCCGGTGTGGTAGCGCAGCAGCCCGGTGGCGGCGCGGGCGTGCAGGCCGGCGCGCCACCGGTCGTCGCCGGACGTGACGGCCGCCAGGTGCGGGGCGTGCGCGGTCAGCAGCACGCCCAGATCGTCGGCGATCAGGCGGAGTTCCTTGACCTCCGGCGTACCGCCGATCGACCGGGAGGGGTCGGTGAGGGCGGCCGGGTCGGTCCAGCGCTCGTCGGGGCCGAGCAGCTCGTCGAGCCTTTCGCGGGTCAGGGGCAGGTCGAGGTGGGGGGCCAGGTAGTCGTACAGGGCGGTCAGGGCCGGGCGCGGGGCGGCCGGGCCGGTGATCTCCACCGGGGCGTCGAAGCCGTCGAAGCGCAGCCGGTCGCGCGGCGCGGACCGCTCGTTGCGGGCCCGCATCCAGCGCAGGAGCTCGCGGTTGGCGGGCGAGGCGCCGAACCCGTGGCTGAAGCCGCGGCTCATCGCCTCGTCGAGGGTGACGTCGCCGCCGGTGACGTACGCGTCGGCGGTCAGGCCGGCCAGGCAGTCGCTCTCGATGGCGATCGACCGGTAGCCCTCGTGCTCCACGAGGTGACGGAAGAGCTCGTTGCGCAGCTCCAGGAAGGCTTCGACGCCATGCGTGGGCTCGCCCAGGCCCAGCACGCGGACGCCGGGGGGCAGCAGCGCGGCGAGGGCGCCGCCGGTGAACGCCTGGACGGCGTCCCGGATCGAGGTCGTCATGCCTTCAACCGTATCGTTGAACTTCTCGTGTAAACTTTCGGCCGATCCCCCAGCGGGCAGGAGGGCATACCTTCAACATGCGGCCCATCGATCTGGCGCGCGCGCACGGCCTGTCCACGCAGGCGGTGCGCAACTACGAGGAGGCGGAGATCCTGCCGCCGTCCGAGCGTTCCGCGCACGGCTACCGCGTCTACACCCCGCGCCACGCGGCGGCGCTGCGGACGTTCCTGGCGCTGGTCCCCGCCCACGGGCACGCGACCGCGACCGCGATCATGCGGGCCGTGCACGGCGGCGGCCTGGCGGCGGCGCTGCGCCTGATCGACGAGGGCCACGCCCAGCTCGCCGAGGACCGCGGCACGCTGGAGGCCGTCGAACGCGCGCTGCGCGACCTGGCGCCGCCGCGCGAGCCGGAGCCGGGCGTGACGTTCATCGGCCCGCTGGCCCGCCGGCTGCGCATCAAGCCGGCGACGTTGCGCAAGTGGGAGCGGGCCGGGCTGACCGTGCCCCGGCGCGACCCGCGTACCGGCTACCGGGTCTACACCGCCGCCGACGTCCGCGACGTGCTGCTGGCCCACCAGCTGCGGCGCGGCGGCTACGGGCTGGAGCAGATCCGGCAGGTGCTGGACCAGGTGCGCGCGGCCGGCGGCATGGAACCCCTGCAGGCGACGCTGCGCGACTGGCACGACCGGCTCACGGCCCGGGGCCTGGCCATGCTCGCCGCCGCCGGCGCGCTGGACGCCTACCTGCGCGAGGGGAACTTTGCGACCGGAGAGGGCATCTAACACGCCGTGGAAGCGTCGAACGCCGGAGAACCGCAGCGTATAGGGCAATACTGGCTGGCCGGACGGCTCGGGTCCGGAGGCCAGGGGGTGGTGTACGACGCCTACGACCCCGAGGGCCGCCGGGTCGCGCTCAAGGTCCTGCACATGGCCGACAGCCCGGTGAGCCGTGAGCGGTTCGCCAAGGAGGCGGCCGCGGCCGGGCGGGTGGCGTCGTTCTGCACGGCGCGGGTGCTCGACTGCGACCTGTCGGGCAGCAGGCCGTACATCGTCAGCGAGTACGTGCCGGGCCCCAGCCTGCGCCGGGCGGTCGAGCAGGGGCGCCGGTTCGCCGGGGACGACCTGCACCGGCTGGCCACGGCGATCGCCACCGCCCTGACCGCCGTGCACGACGCGGGCGTGATCCACCGGGACCTGAAGCCGGACAACGTGCTGCTCGGCACCGACGGCCCGCGGGTGATCGACTTCGGGGTCGCGCGCACCCTGGACATGTCGCTGACCAGGACCGGCGAGGTGGCCGGCACGCCCACGTACATGGCGCCCGAGGTGTTCACCGGGCAGCGGGCGGGCGCGGCCGCCGACGTGTTCGCCTGGGGCGCGATCATCGTGTTCGCCGCCACGGGCGAGGACCCGTTCCGCGCCGACAACCTCGGCGGGGTCATGCACCGGGTGTTGTCGAGCCAGCCCGACCTGAGCGGGCTGCCGCCCCGGCTGGCCTCGCTGGTGTCGGCCGCGCTGGAGAAGGACCCGGCGGCCCGTCCCACCGCGCGCGACCTGCTGCTCGCCCTGGTCAGCGGCAACAGCGCCGACACCCGCGGGCTGCTGACGGCGGGCAGCCGCGCCGCCAGGGGCGTGCACGTGCCCGAGCAGGGCGACCCGGCGCTCGGCACGATCGCCGAGGACGCCTACGGCGCGCTCGCGCCCGAGGAGCGCGAGCTGGCCGCCGAGGTGTTCCTGCGCCTGGTGACGGTCACCGAGGACGGGCACGAGGCCGTGCGCTGGGCGTTGAAGGAGGACCTGCTCGCCGGACGCTCCGAGGGGGAGACGCGCGCGATCGAGCACATCCTCCAGGTGTTCTCCTACCTGGTGACGCAGAAGAACGAGGCGGTGGCGCTGTCGCGTCCCGCGCTGCTGCGCGCCTGGCCGCGGCTGCGCGTCTGGGTGGACGGCGACCGCGACGGGCTCGCCGTGCTCGGCCAGCTCAGCGACGCCGCCCGCCAGTGGGCCGGCAACGGCCGCAAGGACGGCGACCTGCTCCAGGGCAGCCGCCTCGACCAGGCGCTGACCTGGGCCGCCACCGGCCGCAGGCACATCACGCTGACCCCGCTCGAACGTGACTTCCTGGCCGCGGGCACCGGCCTGGCCCGACGGCGCGTGCGCCGCCGGCGGCTGACCACGGCCGCGCTGGCCGGGCTGCTGGTGGTGGCGCTGGCCGCGGGCGGCCTGGCCGTGCTGCGCGGCAGGCAGGTGACCGAGCAGAGCAGCCTGGCGGGCCGGCAGCGCGACCAGGCGGTCGGGCGGCAGGCCGCCGCCGAGGCCGACCGGCTGCGGACGAGCGACCCGGTCACGGCGATGCTGCTCAGCGTGGCGGGCTGGCGGCTGGCTCCCACTCCCGGCACCCGGCGGAGCCTGACGACCTCGCTGACGATGCCGGAGAGCGCCGTCTTCCGCGACCCCGGCGCCAAGGGCGTCTCGGCGTCGGCGTCGGCGGCCGGCGGGCGCGTCCGGGCCATCGCCGGCGAGGACGGCGTGCGGGTCTACGACGTGCCCTCCGGGCGGCAGACCGCGTTCTGGCGGTGGCCGCGCGGCCTGGACGCGCTGCCGTCGGCGGCGGCGCTCAGCCCGAGCGGGCGCACGCTGGTGGTGGTCAGCAGGGACACGGCCTACGCCTGGGACGCCAGGACGGGCGCCAAGCTGCGCGAGCACCGCGTCGGCGAGGGCGGCGTGCAGGTCGCCTTCGACGGCAACGAGAACCTGGCCGCGGTGATGCGCGACAGCACCCTGGACTTCCTGTGGGACACCAGGACCGGCGCCTCCTACACCCCGAAGCTGGAGGCGAGCGGCGCTCCGGCGATCGCGCCCTCCGGCGCCTACATCGCGGGCGTCGGGCCCAACCAGGGCGGCCTCAAGGTGATCCGCCTGCCCGGTCTCACCGTGGACACCCGCCTGCCGAAGGCGTGCGGGCCGGTGGTGGCGTTCACGCCGGACAGCAGGCGGCTGCTGTGCGCGAACGGCGACATCGCGGCCTTCGACCTGGCCACCGCCAGGAAGGTGCCCGATACCGACCGGCCCTTCTGGCAGGAGTCGGCCCTGGACGACACACTGGCCGGACGGCTGCGGCTGAGCCCCGACGGCCGCCGGATGCTGGCCGTCGAGGGCCGCACCCTGCACCTGCTCGACGCCGACGACGGCGACGAGGTCGCCCTCTACCAGGCCGAGGGCGAGCCCGAGGACGTCTGGCTGGAGGCCGACGGCCACACCGTCCGCTACGTGCTCGACAACTCGACCGTCACCGCCGACCTGACCTCCCGCCTCCCCTCCACCCGGCTGCCGCAGGGCTACGAGCTGGACGCCTTCAGCCAGGACGGCCGCCTGGCCGCCGCCACCAAGGACTCGGGGCCGGTCCGCGTGTGGGACGGCGGCCGGCTCGGCGTCCCGATGGCCGGCAGCGCGGGCGTCAGCGGGCAGCTGTTCGACCCGGCGGGCGCCCGGCTGTCCGCCGAGGGCGCGGACTCCTCGGCCGGCCTCTGGGACGTCGCCACCGGCCGCCGGTTGTGGCGCCACCCCGTGCCGCGCACGCAGTTCGTGCTGTCGAAGACGTTCACCCCCGACGGCCGCCGCCTGGTGCTGTCGCTCAAGGAGCTGAGCCAGCGGGACGCCCGCAACGAGCTGGTCGTCCTCGACGCCGGCACCGGCCGGACGCTCGCCCGCCACCCCCTGGCCACGGCCACCGAGACCATCGTGTCCACCCGCGACGGCACGGGCGTGGTGACCGCCACCGGCAAGGTCTACGACCTGCGCACCGGCAAGGCCGTCGGCCCCGGCTTCAACCGGTCGGGCCTGGCGATCGCGCTCAGCCCCAAGGCGCAGGTGCTCGCCCTCGGCTCGGCCACGGTCGAGCTGTGGGACGTCGCCGGCGGCCGCGAACTGCCGCCCGCGCTGCGCGTGGCCGCCCGGGCGCAGGTCGAGACCGTGCTGTTCAGCCACGACGGCTCGCTGCTCGCGCTGATCGGCAGGTCCATCGGGGAGACGTTCGACGACGTCTACACCGTGCAGGTCTGGGACGTCGGCTCGCGGGAGCGGATCGGCTCCTTCCCCATCGGCATCCTCGACCGGCTGGCCTTCAGCCCCGACGACCAGACCCTGTACGTCTCGGGCAACACCTCCGGGACGATCATCCGGATCCCGGTGGGCGCCGAGTCCGTGGCCCGCCTGGTGTGCGAGCGCGCGGGCCGCACGATGAGCCCGCAGGAGTGGCGGCGGCACCTGAAGGACGTGCCCTACCGGGACGTCTGCCCGGGCGCGCGGCGCGGACGGTCGTGACGCGCGCCGGTCGTCAGATCGCGGGCAGGCCCCGGTCGCCGTTCAGCACGCCGCCGCGCAGGCCGTCCAGGGCCGGGACGCGTGGCGGCACGCGCAGCGTCAGCATGGCGACGTCGTCGTCGTTGTCCTCGGGCCGGACGCGTGCCAGCAGCATGTCGCCGAGCGCGTTCAGCGGCCGGTGGGTGTGGGAGGCGGCGTACCGGCTCAGGCGGGCCAGCCCCTCGTCCAGGGAATGCCTCGGGGACTCGATCAGCCCGTCGGTGTAGAGCACGAGGGTGGACCCCGGCGGCAGCTCCACGACGGCGTCGGCGCGCTCCCCGCGGATGCCGGTGCCCAGCAGCAGGCCCTGGCCCTCCTCCAGGAAGCGGGTACGGCCGTCGCGCTCGACCAGCAGCGGCGGCGGATGGCCCGCGTTGCTCCAGCGCAGCAGCCAGCGGCCGTCGTCGGTGTGCTCCAGCCGGGCCAGGACGACGGTGGCCATGGTGGCCTGCGCCATGCGCACCACCGCGCGGTCGAGCCGGTCGAGGATGGCGCTGGGCAGGTCCTGCTCGGCGCCTGCGTAGGCGCGCAGCATGTTGCAGACCTGGGCCATCCCGGCGGCGGCCTCCAGGTCGTGGCCGACCACGTCGCCGATCACCAGGGCGGTGGCGCCGTCGGGCATGGTGAAGGCGTCGTACCAGTCGCCGCCGACCTGCGAGGCGCGGGGGGCGGGCACGTAGAGGGCGCTCATCTCCAGGCCGGGCACCGACGGCAGGCGCGGCAGCAGGTGGCGCTGCATGGTCTCGGCGACCCGGCGCTGCCGCTCGTACAGGCGGGCGTTGTCCAGGGCGAGCCCGGCGCGCCGGGCGATGTCCTCCACCAGCAGCAGGTCGGCGGTGGTGAACGCGCCGGGCCGCTCGGCGCGGCCGAGCGTCAGCGCCCCGACCACCTCGCGCACGCCGCGGATGGGCGCGATGACCGCCGAGTGCATGCCGGTCCTGCGGAACAGCTCCTGCTGGAAGACCGCGATGCCGGAGTCGGGCGCGCCCTGGTAGGTCTCCGGCCCGGCCAGCGTCGCGGTGACCCCGCGCAACGCCCGCGACAGCGGCATCGGCGACTCCTCGGGCACTGCGGGCATCGGCCCCTCCAGGTCCTCGTGGTGCACCAGGACGCCGTCCTCGTGGTGGACGACGGCGGCGCGGCTCACGCCGCCGTGCTCGGTGAGCAGGTCCACCACCACCCAGTCCGCCAGCAGCGGCACCACCAGGCGGACGAGCTGGCGCAGCGTCTCGTCCACGTCGAGGCTGGCGGTGAGCGTCGTGGTCGTCTCGGCCAGCAGCGCCAGCCGGTCGAGCTCGGACATCGACGTCTCGTGCGTCGGCTCGGGGATCTGCGCGCCGGGCTCGTCGGCGTCGTGGAAGAGCACCAGCGCCCCGGTCCTGCCGTCGGCCAGCAGGCAGGGCGTGACCAGCCAGGAGGCCGGCAGCAGGGAGCCGTCGCCGCGCGCCAGCCATTCCCGCTCGCCCTGGGAGGTGCCGCCGGTGATGAGCGGGCGTCGCATCGCGCACCGGCTGCGCGGCAGCGTCTCACCGCGCGGGCCGCGGTGGAGCAGGTCGTGGGCGTCCGCGCCGAGCAGTTCGGCGGCGGGACGGCGGAGCAGCGCCTCGGTGCGCGGGGCGACCTCGACGATCCGGCCCCGGTCGTCCACGACGTACCCGCCCGCGTGGGTCAGGTCGCGCAGCCCGCGGGGACGTCCGTCCTGCGGCCGGTGCGGCCCGGCGTCGTGCTCGGGCACGTTCATGGTGTCGGCTCCTCTCGTCCCCACCTCCTACCCGCCGGCCCGTCCATCACCAGGGACGCCCGCGGTCCTGACAGTATGGCCGAGCTTGTGGGGGTGTGTTCAGCCGCCGAGGATCCGGGTGCGGTCGCCGGCCCCGTCGGAGAGGAACGACGCCAGGGCACCTCCCTCCTCGCCGACGGCGGCGCGCTCGGCCGGGGACAGGCCGCGCAGCGGCGTGACGAGCACGGTGTCGTCCTCGACGGTCCAGGTGGCCGCGACGCGGCCGTCCACCAGGACCATTCGGGCGCCGGCGACCGACAGGCCGCGGTGTTCGCGGTCGATGATGCGGTCGCGGTCGTCGTAGCCGAGTATCGCGTTGTCGAACGCCGGCAGGAACCGCACGGGGGCGGGCGTGCCGGGGTCGGGGCGCGGCGCGCCGGGCAGGTCCAGCAGTTCGCGGCCGCGTTCGTCCCGGAAGGCGACCAGCTCGTCGCGTACCGCCGCCACGGCCTTGGGCAGGCCCGCCAGGCCGGACCAGGCGCGCAGGTCGGCCGTGGCGGCGGGGCCGTACGCCGCCAGGTAACGCCGTACGAGAGCCTGCCCCACGGGGTCGGAGCCGTCGGCGGACGGCGGGTCCACCTCCCGCCCTAGCCAGGACGACAGCGGCAGGTTGCGCACGCCCGCCCGCGTCCGCCACAGCCCGCGCGGCGGGAGCTGCGCCATCGGGACCAGCGCGGCGACCAGCATCTCGCCCAGCGCCCGCGGCCCCGGCCCGGGCCAGCGATCGGCCACCGCCCGCGCGAGCTGCGACATCGAGCGCGGCTCGCCGTCGGCCAGCACCGCCCGTCCGGCAGCCGCGAGCTCGTCGAGGTCCACCCCGGCCAGCTCGCGGCGGTAGACCCCGAGCACCCGCTGGCGCAGCATCGCGTCGTGCCGGGATCGCCAGGTCAGGACGTCGGCGGCGGTGACCAGGTGGACGGTGCGCCGCATCAGGTGGGTCCGGACCACGTCCCGGCCGGTCAGCAGGTCCGACAGCGCGGCCGGGTCGAAGGCGCGCAGCCGTGACCAGAGCCCGGTGAAGGGCTCCTGCGGCTCCTGCGCCTGCAGGCCGCACAGGTGCCCGACGGCGTCGAGGACCGGCAGGCCGGCGCGGTCGAGCAGCAACTGGCGGGCGAGCGTGGCGCGGTTGAGCGCCCTGGTGCTCAGAACGGTCATCTCTTCTTCCCGTGTTCAGGGCGCTCTTCTTGCCGCGCTCAGGACGCGCCGTGCTCGACGATCCAGGTCACCCCGAAGCGGTCGCGCACCATGCCGTGCAGCGGCACCCACTGCGCGGGCCCGAGCGGCCGCACGACGGTCGCGCCCGCGCCCAGCCCCTCCCAGTACGCGGTGGCCTCCTCGGCCGTGTCCGCGCCGAGCGAGACGAAGAACGCGTTCTCGCCCTGGTCCCAGGGCAGGTGGGCGGGCACGTCGTAGGCCATCAGGCGGAAGCCGCCGGGCGCGGCCACCTGGCCCCACATCACCCGGCCGGCGTCGGCGGGGTCCTGGACGTTCCCGGCGTCCGCGTAGGTCACGGTGGTGACGTCCCCGCCGAACACCGACCGGTAGAACGCGAGCGCAGCGGCGGCCTCGCCCCGGAAGTTCAGATGAGTAACGACATTTGCAGGCATGGCAGGCTCCTCGCCGGTTCGGCTCATGGTCGCCGGGAGCCGTCCGGCCCCCGGTTGCGATGCCCATGCTGGCGGAGGAAGCGGTCAGGTTGTGGCCTCTTCTTGCGGCACCATGGGAAACATGCAGAAGACCTCGGCACGCCTGCTGGCCCTGCTCTCGCTGCTCCAGATGCGCCGCGACTGGCCGGGGGCGCTGCTCGCCGAACGGCTGGAGGTCAGCCCGCGCACCGTGCGCCGCGACGTCGACCGTCTGCGCGACCTCGGCTACCCCATCGCGGCGATCAAGGGCCCCGACGGCGGCTACCGGCTCGACGCGGGCAGCGAGCTGCCGCCGTTGCTGTTCGACGACGAGCAGGCCGTCGCGCTGGCCATCGCGCTCCAGATCGCCGCCACCGCCGGGGCGGGCATCGAGGAGGCCGCGGCGCGGGCGCTCACCACCGTCCGGCAGGTCATGCCCGCACGGCTGCGCCACCGGATCGACACCCTCCAGGTGACCGCCGTCGAACGGGCGGGCGCACGGCCCGAGCCGCAGGTGGCCGGCGGGGTGCTCGTCGCACTCAGCGCCGCCGTCCATGCCCGTGAGGTGTTGCGCTTCGACTACCCGTCGGAGGCGGACGACGGCGGCGCGCTGCCGCCGCCCCGGCGGGTGGAGCCGCACCACCTCGTCACCTGGGGCGGCCGCTGGTATCTCGTCGCGTGGGACCTCGACCGCGCGGACTGGCGCACCTTCCGCGCCGACCGCATCCGGCCGCGCACGCCCACCGGGCCGCGCTTCACCCCGCGCGAGCTGCCCGGCGGCGGGGTGGCCGCCTTCGTCACCGCGCGCTTCCGGGGCTCGGACGAGGCGGGCGACTGGCCCTGCCGCGGCGAGGTGATCCTCGCGCTGCCCGCGGCGGTCGTGTCCCGTTACGTCCGGGACGGGCTCGTCGAGGAGGCGGGGCCGGACCATTGCCGGATCGTCATGGGATCGTGGTCGTGGCTGGGGCTGGCGGCCGCGCTCGGCAGGTTCGACGCCGACATCGAGGTCGTCGGCCCCGCCGAGCTCAGGGACGCCTTCGCCCAGCTGGCCCGCCGCTACACCGCCGCCGCCTCCTCCTGACCCCCGGCTCACTTCTCCGGGAGGCGGGCGACGTCGGAGACCGGGCCGAGATGGGCGAGCTTGTCCGGGTTGACCACCGAGTGGATCGCCTGGATCAGGCCGTCGGCGACGTCCAGCTCGACCACGCCCGCCACGCGTCCCTCGGCGTCGTACATGACCGCGCCGGGGCGGCCGTTGACCCAGGCCGTCCGTACCGTGACGCCGAGCGCGCGGACCCGGCGCAGCCCCGCGACCAGCATCTTGACGACGCGGGGCGCCCCGGCCGCCGGTCTGGCCATCGCCTGGGCCTTGCCGCCGCCGTCCCCGTGCAGGACCACGTCGGGCGCGAGCATGCCGAGCAGCGCGTCCAGGTCACCGCCGCCGGCCGCGTCGAAGAACCTGCGGGCCAGCTCCTCGCCCGCCGCCCGCCGCGCCCGGGTCGGCGCGCTGTCGCGGGACTGCCGGCCGGCGGCGACGCGCTGCCTGGCGCGGGCGAGGATCTGCCGGCAGTTCACCTCGGTCTTGCCGGTGATCCGCGCGACGTCCTGGTAGCCGTACCCGAACACCTCGCGCAGCATGAGCACCGCCCGTTCCACCGGCGACAGGGACTCCAGCAGCACGAGGAACGCCATCGACAACGAGTCGGCCAGCTCGGCGTGCTCGGCCGGCCCCGGCTCGCCGGGGTGCGCCACGACCGGCTCGGGCAACCATTCGCCCACGTACGTCTCCCGTCGCACCCGCGCCGAGCGCAGGTGGTCGATGCCCAGCCGCGTCACCGCGGTCGTCAGGTACGCCTTCGGCTCGGTGATCACGGTGCCCGCGTTGCGCGCCCTGGTCAGGCCCAGGAACGCGTCCTGCACGATGTCCTCGGCGTCGCCCACGGAACCGGTCATCCCGTAGGCGATGGAGAACAGCAGCGGCCGGTATCCGGTCACGTCCGGCTCCTCCGCCTGGGGGTCGGTCGCGTCGGCTCCTGTACCGCGGCTCATCTGCTCGGCCTTCCCGTCCGGAGGTGCTTGCGTACGACGCCCAGCAGGGTAGGCGTGCGGCTGGACCTCCTCGTGACCAGGCAGGCCGGTCCGGTGGCGCACGGAGGTCACCACGCGATCGGGCCGAGGCGGTCGACGAAGACGCCGGTCGGGCCGTCGGGGCCCAGGGTCGCGAGCCGGACGATCGAGTCCGTGCCCTCGGTGACCGTCAGCAGGCCGGTGTGACGGTTCATGTCGGTGGCGGCGAACTTGTGGTTGGCGGTCTCGCCGGGGGTGGCGACGTTGAACTTGATGTGCGGGAGCGCGTGGGCGTACCGGACGGTGATCATGTTCAGGGCCGCCTTGGAGGAGCTGTAGGCGAGCTCGTGCATCTTCGAGACGGGCTGGTCCGGATCGGTGACGACGGCGAAGGAGCCGCCGCCGCTGGACACCATCACCACCCGCGGGTTCTCGGCGGCCTGGAGCAGCGGCAGGAAGGCGTGGGTGACCCGGACCGGGCCGTAGACGTTGGTGTCGTAGACCGCGTGGATCTCCGCGGCGGTGGCGTCCGCGGGCGGGACGGCGTTCCCCGGCGCGCCGGCGTTGTTGACCAGCACGTCCAGGCGGTCGGTGTGCTCGCGGACGAGCCGCGCGGCCTCGTTCACGGACGCGTCGGAGGTCACGTCCAGGGGGATCATGATCACGTCGATGCCGTCCTCGGCCAGCCGGGCGGCGGCGGCCTGCCCGCGGGCCTCGTCGCGGGAGCCGAGGAAGATCGTCCAGCCGAGTGCGCCGAGGCGGCGGGCGGCTTCGAGACCGAGCCCCTTGTTGGCGCCGGTGATCAGTGCGGTGGTGCGTTCCGTGGTCGTCATGCGCTCTAAGACGGAACCCCCTCCGTGGCTGTGACAGTTTGTGAGCGACGTCACAACGGGCCGTTCCGAGCTGGGGTAGAGCCTGGCATTGGTCGACGACCGTCACCGACTTCCGTGCCGGGTTTGCCGGTGGGGGCTTCCGAAGAGCATCGGTGGCCCTTCTCGGGTCGCGTCGCCACGGCCGCTGAAGTCGCCGGGTGGTGGGATGGCACCTCGTCATGCCGCGAGGGCGGCCACCACCTTGTCCGCGAGCCGCTGCAGGCGGGCCGGGTCGGCGGGGGCCTGGCGGACGGTGGTGCTCCAGTAGAGGGGGCCCGCCAGCAGGTCCAGGCCGAGTTCGAAGTCGGTGTCGGGCGCGAGTTCTCCGCGTTCCACGGCCCGCCGCAGGACGTTGACCGCCTTCTCGCGTCGGGCTCCACCGACCCTGTCGCGCAGGGAGTCGGCGATGTTGGGATGGTGGACGCCCGCGGCGAACAGGTCGGGCAGAATGCGCGACACCAGTGGATGCCGGAGCGCCTCGTCGACCGCGGTCAGGAAGGCCAGGACGTCGCCGCGCAGGGTTCCGGTGTCGGGGGTGTCGGTTGCGGCGATGGAGACTTGGGTGATCAGGTCGATGGTCACGGCTTCCTTGGACGGCCAGCGCCGGTAGATGGCGGCCTTGCCCGAGCCGGCCCGCCGGGCCACGGCCTCCAGCGACAACCTTCCGTAGCCGACCTCGGCGAGCTCTTCGAGGAAGGCGGTGCGGATCGCGTCGGTGACGGCGCCCTGAAGCACGGGCCCGCCGGGCGGGCGAGCTGCTGGCGATCGACTCATGCCGCCGAGCCTACCCGAGACGGAACGGTTGCGTCTCGGGTCGGGCCGGGGCTAGGGTGCGACATGTCGAGACGGTCCCGTTCCGTCTCGCTCAACGAGGGGAGTCCGCCGTGAAGTTCCTCTTCGAGTCCCTTCGTACGGCGTGCTTCGCCCCTCGCAGCGGGCCCGACCTGGGCGAGGTGATCGGAACCGCACGGGCCATCCCGGCCGGCGACGAGGACGCCTGGTACCGGCAAGCGCACCAGCGAGCGCAGATGCGCGGCCGGAGCATGGGCTCGCTCCCGAGAGGTTGGCCTTCTTCACCGATGCGATCTTCGCGATCGCGATGACGCTGCCGGCGGTGGAGCCGGAGCGCCAGGACGAGGAGTGACGGGGAGTCCGGGGCTGTGGGACTTCCTGGTCGACCAACGGGGCTCCCATTGGCGTTCGCGCTGGCGTTCGTCCTGCCGTGGTGGGTGTGGCGCCGCCACCACCAGCTTGAAGGACATCGTCCGCCGGCTGGCGAAGGGGTTCGCGTTCCGGCACGCGCCGGTCCTGCTCCTGGTCGCCTTCCTGCCGTTCCCGACCGCGTTGATCGGCGCATCGATCGCCAACCCGATGGCGCGGGCCCTGTTCGCCGCTACGGCGGACCCCTCGCCGTCCGCCTCTCGCCCGCCCGATTCAAAGCTGGGGCAGCCCGTGAACCTCAGCGGTGAACCCGGGCCGGACCTGATCAATCCCCAAGCACGATGAGTACCGAAAAGAGCAACCAGATGACCGACACCATCGGCCGGATCGACCAGGCCGTCCACATGACCGCGACCATCGTCGAGGGCATCACCGACGAGCAGCTCACCGCCCCCACACCCTGCGCGGGATGGGACGTGCGCACCGAGCTCAACCACCTCGTCGGCGGCATGCGCATCTTCGCCGCCGAGCTCACCGGCACCGACCCCGGCGGCGAGCACGAGGATGACTGGCTGGGCACCGACCCGCAGGGCGCCTTTCTCGGAGCCGCCCGGCTCGACCTCGCGGCCTGGCACCGCGAGAGTGCTCTGAAGACGACCGTGCGGCTGGGATTCGGGGAAGTGCCCGGGCCGATGGCCGCACTCGTCCATCTGACCGAGGTCCTGGTGCACGGCGTCGACCTGGCGATCGCCACCGACCAGGAAACGCTGGTGGACGAGCAGGCCTGCGACGACTTGCTCGCCACCATGCGCGGCATGGACTTCGACGCCTTCCGCCGCCCCGGAATGTTCGGCCTCGAACTTCACCAGCCCGCAGGCGCACCCGCCCACCGGCGGCTGCTGGCCTTCCTCGGCCGCGACCTCGCCCCGCATCGGGCCAGGTGAGGCGTGGCCGGAGGCGGCGCGGCCGGGTCTGCGCTCAGTGGCGGACGTCCGGCCGTTCACGCGGGCAGGGCGCTGACCTGCGGTGGCGAGGTCCTACCGCTCCCGGACGTCGCTGCGGTGGCGACTTCATCCCGACCTCGCATGCGCATGGTCAATTTCTGGATTTGAATTTCCAGAAATTAGAAAATGTTAGGGTGTCGCCGTGACTGCGGAGGTCGGCGTGGTGACGCCTTGCAAGCATTGTGGAGCTCCCATCGAGCAGCGGCCGGGGCGCGGGCGGCCGAAGTCGTACTGTCCGGAGAAGGGGTGCCAGGCGGCGGCCAAGCGGGAGCGCGAGCTGCGGCGGGCCACCCCCGGGCTGGAAGGAGCGCTGGCCAGGGCCGAGCAGTTGTACGACCGGATGGAGACCGGGCTTCTCGCGGCCATCGAGCCGCTGGCCAAGGCCCTGTCCGACGAGCTGAGCCCGGCCGGGGTCGAGGCCAAGCTGAGCGCCGTCCAGGCAGAGGCGCACACGCGCGTGGCGATCGCCCGCACCGAACGTGAGCAGGCCTTCGAGCAGGTACGCCTGGCCCGTGAGGCCACCGAGCACGCGCGCCGGCAGACCGCCGAGATGCGAGCCCGGCTGGAGGAGGCCGAGAACGAGCGCGAGACGGCGCTGCAGGACGCCGAACGCGCCCGCGAGCAGGCCCTGGCCGCTTTGCGCGAGGCGGCCAGCACCGAACGGCAGGCGTTGCAGACCGCCGAGAAGGCGGTCCGGCGGGCCGAGCAGGCCGAACGACGGGTGAAGGAGGCGTCGCGCCAGGCCGAGCTGACCGAGCAGACCCGGGATCAGGTCGTCCAGGAGCTGGCCGAGCAGGCGGAGGCGGCCGAGGATCGGGCCGAGGAGGCGCGGGCGCAGGCCGTACAGGCCGGGCTGGAGGCGGACCGGGCGCGGGAGGAGAGAGATCGCGCCCGGGAGGAGGCGGCGGCGGCCGGGCGGGCGCGCGAGCTGGCGGAGCGAGCGGTGATCGCGGCCACGGCCAGGGAGGAGGCGGCCGCGCAGGAGCGGGAGCGAGCCGTTGAGCGGGCCGAACGTGCCGAACGCGCGGCCGCAGAGGCCGAGCGGGACCGGGCGGTCGCACAGCGGGAGGCCGCCCAAGCCGCGACCGAGGTGGGCGACCTGGTCCGGAAGCTGGCGGCCGCCGAGGAGGACGCCGCCGCGGCGCTGGCCAAGGAACGCAGACAACACGCCCGGGAGAAGGTACGGGCCGCGGCGGCGGTCAAGGAACGCGACCAGCTGCTGGGGGAGTTGCGGCTGGAGCGCATGCGCCTGGCGGACGTACGGGCCGAGCTGGACGCCGCACGCGCCGAGGCCGCCCTCCTACGGGAACGAGCGGTCGCCGCCGAACTCGCCCAACGAGCCCTCGGCCCCGAACCACAGGCGACACAGGCCGACTGACCGCGGGCGACACCGGGCAACGGACTTGCGGGCGGCGCGGACCGGGCATCAACCAGAAACACCCGCCCGGCCGCAGACAACCAGAACCACACGCCGCATCGCGCACCGCAGACTGCCCGAACCGCACTCCGGACCGCACCTCGGACCGCAGGCTGCGCGACTCGGACCTCGTAGCTCGCGGGCGGCGAAGGCGATCAGGTCGCCGCGGTGGTCATGGCGCCAAAGACTCGGTCCGATCGTCCCTGGAGGCCTACTCCTCCGGCTCCCAGGCGCGGAGCAGGTCGAGCAGCGTTGCGTCTCCGTCAACGTGCAAGGAGTCGGCCTGGATACGGTCGTACAGGTAGAGGACCAACTCACTGGCCGTGCCGTGGACGGAGGCGCCGGCTGCGTCCCGGTCCTCGCCGGTCGCGGCAGTGGGCGCGGGGATGCGGGTGGAGCGTGCGCCGTCGCCGTCGACCGTGAGGCGCCAGGAGCGGCCCTCGGCGGCGTGGAAGTCGAAGGCTGTGGGCTTGTGCGGCCAGGCGCTGGGCGTCGCGACGCAGGTGAACAGGAACTCCTCGACACCGTCGAGGGCGACCCCGACCGGCACCGGCTCCGGGGCGCCCGCGGCGAGCTGGGCGTCGTACGTGTGCACGGCGCTCTCCTGAACCCGGTGCCGGGCGACTCCGCCGGAGGTCCGTGGCGTCTGCAGGGCACTCCACCACGCCCAGCAGCCGGCGTCCGGGCCCGCCTCCCGCAGCACGTCCAGCAGAAGTCGCGTGGACTCCTCCAGCCAGGCCAGCAGCGCCTCGCGCTCCCGCGGCACTTCCAGCGCGGCGCGCGCGGCGGCGGCCTCGGCCGGGGGAGCGTCGGCAGGCCCCGCGCCGACGATGGCGGCCCAGAAACGGTCTCCCCCGCCCAGGTGCTTGACCAGATCGAACAGCTTCCACTCGGGGCAGGTCGGCACCGGTGCGTCGAGACTGGGCGCGGCGGCGACCGTGGCGCGGAAGGCGGTCGACCGTTCATCGATCAGTCGCAGCAGGTCAGGGAACTCCAGGTTCTTTTCCACGCCGGATGTCTATCACCGTCGATTCCGGGACCGGTAAGCGGAGCGGTTCGGTCAATGCGCACGAGGTCGCGGCGGAAGTGGTCAAGTGGCTGGGGCTGTGCACTGAGCATGCGGTCACCGATTGCGAGGACTGCTTGGATGCCTGCCAGGCATGTTCGGCGAGTGATGGGAAGGCCCGGAGGTGCAGGGGCATGCTGGAGGCATGAAGGATGATCAGGTAGCCGCCGCTGTCCGTGTGCTGATCAATCAGTACGACCCCGAAGGCCTGTTGGGCATGGGGGCTCCCGAGGACGAGTACGACCCTGAAGTGCGTGATCTGACCGCTCTGGTGCGCGGTGAGGAAGAGGTCACAGCCGAGGCTGTGGGCGCGGTCTGGAACCGATGGTTCAACGAGGTCTCCGAGTGGAGCACCCGGAGACCTGAGCAGGTCAATGAGGTTGCGGCCGCGCTGGAGAGGCTTCGTGGCCGGCAGCAGCGGTCGAATCTGCCGTGATTACAGGGCTCGCGATCGCCGGCTCGGCGAACGGGTCGTCATTCAGGTGGTTGCCCGAGCGTCGCCGGTGTCTCCCAGGCCGTCAGCTGCCTGGCGCTGAGGTCCAGCCTGGTGACGACCTCGGTGGGGGCTCTGGCAAGAGTGCGTTCGGGCGGAGTCATGACGGAGGCTCGTGGGCGCTGAATTGGGGCCGTGGGGCTTCGGCGGCCTTCACTGCGGCCGAACGGCGACCGATTCGGCGGAGAGCGTGACCTCGACGGTGATGTGCGGATTGTCCGGCTGCGGGAGCTGAAGACCACGCTTGAACTCCTCGGTATCGTCCGGCATCACCTTCGGCTGGATTGTGACCTTGACCTGGCCGGTCTCCTCATCTGGGTGCGCCGTCATCGTGGCCACCTCAGGACGGGACCGGAGCCAGGAGACGACCGTCTCCTGGGCCTGCCGGAGCTCCGAGGCCGAGAATCGCTTGCCGCCGATCAGGGTGACCTCCAGGGGGAGGGTCCTGGCCAGCTCGATCGCGCGAGCCGGGATGGGACCCTTGAAGCCGACGCGCAGCCCCCGCTGGCCGTCGACGTAGCTGATGCCGGAGATCTCGTCAGGGAACTCCGCATGAAGTTTGTCGATCACCTGGCTGTTGGACGACTGTGAGCCGAAGCGGTCGATGGCCTCCTCGTAGGAGATGCCCTCCGATCTGGCGACGGCCCCGAGGTCGACCAGCTCGGCGTAGGGGATGCCGTCGATGACCACGTCCGGGTCGGTCACCGCAGGGTCGTAACCCTCGAAGTCCGTCGGCCTGGGGGAGGAGGTGGCAGCCACCCGGGTCGCGTACCGCTTGACGACCTCCTCCAGGGGTCGGCCCGACGACGCCGCCTCCCGTTTGAGTCGCTCCAGGGTGGGCCGATGCGCTTTGGGCTGATCGGCCCGCGGCAACACGATCGTCTCGGTCCCGGCCACAGAAGGCGCCGGGCCGGCACCGGACTGGCCGCAGGCGCACAACGACGCGAGCAGCGCGATGACGGTCAACCGCGATCTCTTCATACCAAGAGGACGCCCCGCCGGCCTGGAGGGTTCAGCCAGACATCCCGTCCAGTACGGCGAAGCCCGTTCATCGAAGTGCGTCTCCAACGCGGACCTTGCGTGCCCACCATGGAGGCCGCGGCTCCCGGCCCTGCGGGAGACCAGGTGGGCGGGCGATCCGACATCACTGCGCCCTTCCTGAGGATGAACTCAGCGGGAGCTCCGGTGGGCGGCGAGGGCTCATGGCTCCTGGTTCGCGGCGAGTGTTCCTCCTCGGCCCGGATACCCGTGCCGGACGCTGCGGATGGCCGCCGCGCCGTACCGGTTCGGCTACCCCGGCCACCGAACGGAGTGGCTGTGAGCGGCATCCTCCTCGGCCGAGGACGTCTGTCGATTGCGCCGAGGCCGGGACGGAGCCGCGCGACGAGGACGCCTTCCCCGAAATCTGGTGGGGGCGGAGGTGAACCGTGGCCCGCCAAGAGCGCGGCCACGGTGGCGCGATGCGGGTCGAGCCCTAGTTGGTTCGGGCCGTCCTGGCGGCCTGCTCGATCTTCGCGCAGTAGGCGGCACGGGCTGCCTCGTCGATCTGCTCCTCGTATTCGGCGCGCGACCCGGTCCGGCCGTCGAGGCCCTCGCGCAGGATGTCGGCGTGCCCGGCATGCCGGGTGGACTCGCCGAGGACGTGGACCATGATGGCGAACAGGTTCATGTGCCAGGCCGGCGTTGACTCCGGCCACCACGGCACGTGGCCGGGGGCGTCGAGGGGCAGCTCGTTGATCGTCGCGTCCGAGTGTTCCCACGTGCGCCGGTAGAACCCGATGATCTGATCGCGAGTCTCGTCCTCGGTCGCCCACAGATCGCTGCCGTCGGAGTCCTGCCATCGGGGCAGCGGTTCCGGGGAAGGGCGGTCGAAGACCTCGCCGAAGTACCTGGCTTCGACGGTGGCCAGGTGTTTGACCAGGCCGAGGAGGTTGGTCCCGGTCACTGTCAAAGGTCGGCGGGCATCGTATTCGGACAGGCCGTCGAGCTTCCAGAGCAGCGCCTTGCGGTCCCGTCGCAGTCTCTCGTGGAGGTTGTCTTTCGCGAAATCGTCAATCATGGGTCACGATCCTGTCAGGCTGCGCCCCCGCTGGAGGCGGCCCTCCGCTCCCGAACATGTCCCCAGCCGTCAGGTAGCGGAGTGAGAGATCACGATTGCGGTTCGTGATCATTTCGGAGCGGTGAATGTGACTGACTGGGTGGGCCTTCTGCTTGACCGTGTTCGTGCGCGGGGTGGACGAAGAACGGGTCGCTGTCGCGGGCGCCGTGCTGGCGGTGGTAGGCCGGGTGCACGGTCGGCGGCCACGTGGCCGTGGCGGTTAGCCGCACCGGGATCCCCAGTGACAACTCGCGGCGGCGTCTTGCAGGGACCGGACTCTGATCATGGGGAACTGCTTCTTGTAGCGGCCGGCTCTGGCGGTGGCAGGTAGCGGGTCGTCGTCGATCCGGCGGGGAGGTCCCCCTCGGTAGGTGAACCCGATGGGGAATCCCCTGAACGCCGGGATCCCGCCCGATCACGATGATCAGACGGGATCCCGGCGGCTTCAGTCGAGCCCTGCCGGAGAACGGCTCCTTGCGCGTCTCGATTCTCCGACGGCTCGAACGGCTTCCTGATGGGGCGGGCCTATCGGAGGTTCTGTTGGTCCAGCCAGGTGGCGATCGCCGCGGCGATCGCTTCGGGCTGGTCCTCCGCCGCGTGGTGCCCGGCTGGGCCGCAGTGTTCGACCTGCAGTCCCGCGACGTTGTCCTTGCACCAGGCGGCGACCTCCGGAGTGATGAGCAGCGTGGGTGAGAAATCGAAGGTGAGCAGGAGCTTGGGGACATCCCGGCTGTCGGCCAGCCAAGTTCCGTACGCGCTGATCCTGGCGGTCACATCGGCAGGGTCGCCGTCGATCGGCAGCGACCGGGTCCAGTTCAGCAGGGGGCGGCGACTCTCTCGAGTGGGGTACGGCAGGCGGTACACGTCGAGGTCCTCGGCGCCGAGCGGGTTCAGCACTCCCCCGGTGTAGGCGGCTTCGACGAAGAGGTGCGTGTCGAGCACCAGCGCCTCGCCCTCGGCGGTGCGGAACCGCGCGGTGTGGGCGCGGGCCTGCTCGGAGAGTTCGCTTGAGTCGATCGGCCGCACGATCGTCTCGAAGAAGGCCACGCCACGCACCCTGCCGGGGTTTCGGGCCGCCCAGTCGAAGGCGAGCGAGCCGCCCCAGTCGTGGCCGACGAGCACGATGTCGTCCAGGCCGAGGGCGTCGAAGAAGGCGTCCAGGTAGCGGGCGTGGTCGGCGAACCGGTAGTCGCCGACCGGCTTGCCCGAGCGGCCCATGCCGATGAGGTCAGGGGCGATCAGCCGTCCCGCGCCGACCAGCGGGAGGATCGTGCGCCACATGTGGGAGGAGGAGGGGTTGCCGTGCAGGAAGACGACGGTGGCTCCGCTGCCGTGGTCTTCGTAGTGAATCGTCGAGTCGAGGACGTCGATGCTGGGCATGATGGGCGCTTCCTTGTCTTCAGCCTGCGAACAGCACGCCGTTGGCCCTGGCCAGGACGGTGTTGAGCACGCGGGCCGCGACGGTGAGGTCCTCGGCGGGCAGGTCGCCCCACAGCCCCTGGATGATCGGGCCGAGCGCGGTGCGCACCTGCGTCCACTGCTGCTGACCGGCCTCGCTGACCTGCACGTCGCCGCCTTCGCCGCCGTCCTTCAGCAGGCCCGCGGCGGTCAACTCGGCGATGCGCTCGGCCACGGACGCCTCGCTGAACTTGGTGGCCTTGCTGACCTTGCCGATGAGCTCGGCGCGGTCGATGGTCCCGCCGCTCACCGAGGTCAGCGTGAGCGTGACCCACTGGGGTTCGGTGATGCCGGTCCCGTCGAGCTGACGCTCCAGGATCGCGTTGAGGGTCTTCTCGGTCTGGCCGATGAGCGCGGTGCCGAAGGGCAGGGTGGGTGCCATGACTCCATCCAATCCAGCGAAATAGAACGTTTGTCTGATTAACGGTCGGGCTTCGCGGATCAGCTCGCGCGGGTCCAGAGGGGGGTGATCCGCTGCTCACGGAATCGCCAGCCCGCCGGCGTCCGCACCGCGATGCCCCCCATGCGCAGCCCGCCGGTGAAGTGGGGCGCTTGGCCGTCGCGGTAGTAGAACACGAGCGAGTAAGCAGAGACGGCGGCCTCATCGCCGTCGATCTCCGCCAGCAGGTCGGTGGTCAGGTGCTGGGCCTGCTGCCCCTCGACCTCGCTCTTGCGCATGAAGTCGACGACGTTGTCGATGCCGCGCAGTTCGCCTCCACGGGGCGAGTGCACCGCCACGTCGTCGGCGAAGACAGTGTGCGCATCCGCCCAGCGCTTCTCGTCGAGCAGGCGGGCGAAGCGGGCGAACAGATCGGCGATCTCGATGCGGTCGGCGACCGCGGTGTTCGTGGACACAGTGCCCTCTTCCATTAGTTGAATTAACGTTCATGTGACAAACGTTTGTGATGTGAACGAAGCTACATCGTTAGTGGGGCGAACGCAACAGGAGGTAGGATCGGCGGCATGACCAGCAGAGCCGACGCCTCGGACATGCCGCACGACGGCGAGACGAAGACGCCGGACAGGCTGCGCCGACGGGCCAGCCGCCTCCTGTCCGGCCTGACCGCACAGTCGGACCGGCTGGTGAACGACGGACTGGCCAAGGTCGACGCCCGCAAGTGGCACTACGCCGTACTGGCCTCGTTGCAGGAGCACGGCCCGGGCAGCCAGGCGACGCTGAGCCGGCGCACCGGCATCTACCGCAGCGACATGGTCGGCGTACTCAACGAGCTGGCCGAGCGCGGCCTCATCGAACGGACGCCGGATCCCGATGACCGCCGCCGCAACGTCATCACGATCACCGCCCAAGGCCGCCGGCGCCTGCGCCGCCTCGACCAGGTCCTCGACGACCTCCACGACGAGCTGCTCGCCCCGCTCGCTCCCGCCGAACGCGACCAGCTCGTCCAGCTACTCACTCGCCTGCTGGACCACCACATGCACGCACCGGAGCCCCGGTCTCCCAACCCCCACCCTCCTGCCCCTTCCATGGCTGGCCCCAGGTAGAGATCAATGCCGGCATCCCTATGCCCCCGAAATGCCCAGGGCTGTGCCGTACAGGCGCTTGACGTGCAGTCTGATCACGCACCGGCGCTCCTCGGAAGGTCCCTCGCTCCAGCAGAAGGTCTTGATCATGATGTTGGGTCGCCGCCGAGGTGTCGGGATTAGAAGATTTAACGACACCCTCTGATCGGGCCCCGCAAGTCCTCTCGAAAACCGGGCATCGACCGACGAACCGTGACGTCAGATAGCCGGTTCCGCACACGCATTGACGACAGGATTTTCCGACAGGAAGATCGGGCTCCAACCCTTCCGAGGAGAGTCCGGTGCAGATCGTCTACTCCCGCGTCTCCACCGCGACCCAGTCCCTGCCGCGGCAGCGCCATATCCTCACTGAGGTCGGCCTTCTTGTGCGCGCCGAAGGTGTCGCCGAGGGATTCCGGCCTGCCGACGGCGTCCTCCTCTTCGAGGACCCCGCCACCACCTCCAAGATCCCCGCCCTCGACCGGCCCGCGTTCGGCAAGATCGCCGCCAGGGCGCACCCCGGCGACACCCTGACGGTCTCGGAGCTGTTCCGGCTCTGCCGCGACCTGCTCGACATCCACGCCGTCCGCAACTGGTGTCAGGCCCGCGGCGTCGCCCTGCGCGTCCTGTCCGGACCGCTGTCGAACTTCCATGATCTGGCCGCAGGCGACGCGACCACCGCCGTCATCATCAACGTGATCACCGCCGTCGGCCAGTTCCAGCGTGACATCCAGAACGAGCTCACCGTCGAGGGGATCGCCGCAGCCGAGGCCGAAGGCCGCTACCGCGGCCGGCCACCCGCGCTGGACGGTGACCGGCGCGAGGACGTGCGGGCGGCCTTCGGGGAGGGCACGTCGATCGCGGTCCTGGCACGGGCTCATGGGGTAAGCCGGGCGGCCGTGCGAACCGCCCTGGCCGACCTGCTGCCCGGCCAGGGCGTCCAGGCTCGGCCATCGGCGTGATCGACGGGAAGGGTCAGGCGACCAGGTCGAGGTTGAGACGGCGGCCCATGTCGATGTCGATCGTGCCGTACAGGCTGGCGTTGGACCAGAACAGCGGCGAGAGTCCTCGCTTGTCGGCGTCCGTCAAATTCTTCTGCCAGGCGGTGTCCTTGAGGACGGACTGAACCAGCAAGGTGTTGATGAAGACGAGCGCCGACTGGAGCAGGTGAAGGCTGAGCATGGAGACCTCCTGATGCTCCTTGTCGCTGCCGGGGATGGTGCCGGCGCTGCCGTAGAACAGGTCGGTGTTGGCGGAGTTCCAGTTCTCCACCACCTGCAAGCCCTCATGGATCTCGCGGCGCAGCTGCTCGGAGGCGACGTACTCGGCAACGAAGATGCTCTTGACCGCCTTGCTGAGTTCCTCGATGGCCTTGTAGGTGGGATGCTTGGGGCCGCCGCGAGTGAAACGGCGCAGCACCTGCTCCGCCTCGGCCGTGCCCAGCCGCAGCGCGGTGGCGTACTTGACCATCTGGTCGTACTGCTGAGCGATGATCTCCCGGTCGATCGGCTTGTCGGCCACCATGTCGCTCAGACAGGACGGGACGGTATCGCCGGCCTCGGCCTTGACGAGCTTCTGCTGCGCGATCCGCTTGATCCGCGGCAGCAGCTTGAATCCCGGCAGATGGGAGAACGCGAACCCGACCAGGGATTGGCCATGACTATCGGTGTACTGGCGGTCGATGGTGGCGTCGGTGCAGTGCCGCAGCACGCCCTCCATCATCGCAGCGACCTCGGAGGCGTTGCAGGTCCGAAGCTGGGAGTAGACGCACACTGATTTCCGGTCGATGTGCCAGTAGATCATGACGCCGGGGCCGCCGTACCGGGCGTGGTATTCGGTCATCAGGTTCGACGACCAGGACCCGAACTTCTTCGAGTCCGACGCGCACGCGGTCCCGTTGCCCCACCACAGCGGGTCCCGCATCCGCAGGGTGGCGTTGACCAGCGTCGCGATCGCCACGCGGAGATTGTCGCGGTTGACGAACAGGTGCCGGGTCGCGCGCAGGGCCGCCTCGGTCTCGCCATGCCGGCCGCCGTCGGCGACCCGCTTGATCCCCACGTTCGTGCCGAGCGCGTACAGCACCAGCAGCAGGCGTTTGCGGATCACCTCCCGCGGGGTCGCCTCCCGGGTCGCGACCGTGGTGAACGCGTCGGTGAAGTCGGTGACGAAGTCCGACTCCTTCAGGAAGTCCAGCAGGTCGATGATCCCCCAGCGGGCGGCGACCTCGGTGTGCAGCGCCCGCAGGTTCTCCGGAACCTTCAGCTTGCCCAGATCAGGGATGTGCCAGCGCGGCTCGCCGCGCAGCGTCTTCACCTTCGTCCCACCGGACTTGTTCCTGCTGACCGCCTCCCCACAGGCGGCCATCGCCGCCCGCATCGCCTCCTTCAACGACTCGATGAACACGCCGGCGTCCAGCGGCTGGTGCTGGGTCTCGTAGTGGACGTCCCGGTTGTCCTCGAAGTCGGTCGGCAGATCCTCCTCGGGGTTCCGCCAGCGGCGGGCACCGGCGACGTAGATCTCGCGGCGGCGGCAACGCCTCAGCAGCGCCGCCCGCAGTCCCTCGTCCGTGAACACCATCGGGCAGATCTTGTCCGCCAGCCATTCGGCCAGCACATCCTCATCCGCCCGCGTCGACTCCCGGAACCCCAGCGCCTCCCGCACCTGCTTGCGGTGATACTCGATCGTCGACCCCGACCGCCGGTACTCCGTGAACAGGACCGGGTCGACCTTCACCTGCCCCGCCACGTAGTCGACAGCGGCCTTCGGGACCTCACCCGAATGCCGCGGGAACCGGCCCTCCTGCTCGAAGAACTTCAGCAGCAGACCGAAGCCCAGCCGCGTCGCTCCTGTCTTATTCCCCACCAGTTCCCAGTCGCCGTCCAGCAGCGTCCACGCCGCGATCAGCTCTTCCGGCTCCCACTCCCGACGCACCCGAAACCGCCCTCCACCTGACCGTCTCCGACACGTACACGATCAAGTAGAAACCCTGACCAACCAGCCCCGTTCACCCACCCGCAACGACCACGATCCGTAATCGTCATAGCTCACTTAGCTACCTTGGGGCTGGGGCCAGCTTCGGGAGCGGAGGGCCGAGACGGTGGCGAAGCGTGTGTCGCCCAGCGCTGGACGGCTGGAGGCGTGGACGCGCGTACCCGCCTCTTCACGGCCGGCTCGAACTCGCTGCGGGAGCCGGCGGTGCACGTGGCGGTGAAGGGGTTCGAGGTGCTGGAACCGCCCGGAGCTGACGGGGTGCCCCTCCGCGGCGTGCCGGGCGGCCTCCATCCAATATGTTAACCGGGGTTGCCGTTTCTTGCAGAGAGGTGCGTACGTGGCCGAGTCCGACGAGCTGGAGTCGCTCATCTCGCAGGGGCGCAAGCATGGGGTGCGCAAGCGGGTCATCCTGCTGCAGGCGGCCCGGCTCTTCGTGGAGCGTGGTTACGCCGACACCGGGATCGACGACATCGGGGCCGCGGTGGGCATCTCCGGGCCCGCGGTCTACCGGCACTTCCCCGGCAAGCAGGCCATCCTCCTCGCCCTGATCGAGTTGTCGCTGGAACGCCTTCAGGAGGGGACGCAAGCCGCGCTGGCCGACCGGGACCGGGATCCGCAGGAGGCGCTGATCGCCCTGGTGGACTGGTTCTCCCGGTCGTCCGTCGAGAACCGGAGTCTGACTCTGATCATGCAGGCCGAGCTGCTGTGGCTGCCGGAGCGGGATCGGCGGCTGCTCAACCGCCGGATGCGGCAGATACGTGAGGAATGGGTCGGGCTGCTGATCGAGGTACGGCCGGAGCTGTCGGACCTCGCGGCGCGGATCGCCGTCACCTCCGTCATGGGGATGGTGACGGCGGTGCTCGCCGCCCGGCTGAGCGATGACATCGGGGCGCTGAGCGTGCACCTGCGGGCCCAGATGCTCGCCGTCCTGCAGGTGCCGGCTGGGTTGTGACGGCTCTGGATCAAGCAAAAAGTTAACGTGGATATACTTTTTGCAGTGGGGGGGCGCTGTGGGAGCGGACTCGGCGCACGGTCCGTGCGCGCCCGTCCTCGTACGGGACGTCGTAGCGCCAGTCGTCGCCACTGGTGCGAGCCAGAACGAGGGGCAGAATGATGGAACGCATGGTCGAGGCCAACGGGATCCGCCTGTGGTGCGAGACGTTCGGTGACCCGGCCGACCCCGCGCTGCTGCTCGTGATGGGGCTCGGCGCCCGAGGCGCCACCTGGCCCGACGAGCTCTGCCGCCTTCTCCAGAAGGAAGGCCGGTACGTCATCCGCTACGACAACCGCGACACCGGGCTGTCCGGCCGCGTGGATTACGAGGCCCACCCGTACACCATGATCGACCTCGCCCAGGACGCCATCGGCCTGCTCGACGGCTTGGGCATCGCCACGGCGGACGTGGTCGGCGCGTCGATGGGCGGCATGATCGCCCAGGAGATCGCGCTCGAACACGCTGACCGGCTGCGCAGCCTGACGGTCATCATGTCGAGCGCCGAGCCCCTCGACCCTGCGACCAACACCTTCCGCGGCACGGTACGCGATCCACGACTGGCAGCCTGGGACGCCGAACAGATCGCCAACCCGCCCGGCACCCGGGAGGAGCACGTCGAATCGCATCTCAAGCTGGCCCGCATTCTCGCCGGACGATTGACGGCGTTCGACGAGGCGGCCACGCGCGCGATCATCGAGCGGGAGATCGAGAACGCCACCGATGCGGGCCACGCCTCGAAGAACCACATCCTCGCGGCCTTCGCCTCCCGCGACCGTTCCGGGCTGGTCGGCTCGATCACCGCTCCGACTCTGGTGATTCACGGCTCTGACGATCCCATGGCGCCCTTCGCTCACGGCCAGGCCCTGGCGGCGGCGATTCCCGGCAGCGAGTTCCTGCCCATCGAGGGAATGGGGCACGGGTTCCCGCCGCCGGTGATTCCTCGGATCTCCGCCGCGATCCTCCGGCACACCGGGCGCTAGCCGACAACCTGCCGTGCACGACCGGGGCTCGTGGTCACCAGAAGCGCACCTCGGGCCAGTCCGGTGACGGCCCGTCCAGGGCGGGGGCGGGCTTGTGCTTGAGGTGCAGGTCCAAGAAGGCGGTGACGTACCTGCGGGTGATCGCGATGGCGCGTTCGCCGTCGATCGGGGTCTTGGGCAGGCCGAGTTGCGGCTGGAGCACCGCGTAGTCGATGAAGCTCATGTGCTCGGCCCCCGTCACGGTCAGCCACCGCTTCCAGTCGCCGGTCACGTGCGGCCAGAACGTGTCCCACGAGCCGTCGGGGCCGCCGGATCTCGGTTGGTGCCGGGGGTTGCCGATCATCATGAAGGGCTTGTCCAGCGGCTGGGCGGGGATCCTCGGGTTGTAGGTGCCGTCGAGGTTGACCACCGCCTTGATCCGCCGGGAGTCGGGCAGCAGGTGCGCGGCGCTCTGGCCGCCGACCGAATGTCCGACCATCGCGATGCGCCGCTCGTCGATCAGCGCGTTCCAGCGCCTGCTCCGGTCCAGCTCGTCGAGGACGAACGCGGTGTCGGCGGCCCTGACCCGGGCCACCTTCTCGCCCGTCTCGGGGGTCTGACCGGCCTTGCCGGCCTCGAAGGTGACGGTACGGCCGTCGGGGAAGGTGGTGGCGACCGACTCGTAGGTGTGCTCGACGGCCGCCACCAGGTAGCCGCGGGTGGCGAACTCCTCGGCCAGCGAGGTCATCGTCGCGCGGGGCAGCGTCATGCCGGGCGACAGGACCACCAGGGGCCATCCGCCCTTCCGCCTGACCGCGGGGGCGTCGGCGCGGGCGTGCGTCCTGGTCCTGGCGAGCGTGTCGGACGGGAGGTCCTTGAGCTGCGGCACGCCCTTGAGGACCAGTTCCGACTCCTTCGGCGTGAGGTACGGCGCCGGCCTGCCCGTCCCTCTGTGGGCTGGGTACCAGAGGGAGACCATCAGCTCGCGGGCGTCGCGGCCGGTCACCCAGGGGTCGGGGCGGCCGCGGTCCACCAGGTGCAGGTCCACCTTGCCGATCGGGTACGGGCCGGTCGGCGCGGGCAGCGCGGTCACGGGCGCGGTGGTCACGGCTTCAGCAGCCGCGGCTTGGGCGGGGTACGGAGTGGTCGCGGCGAGCGCGAGGGCACCCGCGACAAGGATCTTGTGCATGCGCTCCACCGTGCCGCGCACCCCCGCCGGACCGTCCCCGGCGAAAGTCACAGGCCATGTGCGACTTTCGTAGGGGATGGGTGGCCTGCCGGGACTTGTAGCCTCTGGCCATGATTGACCGGACATCGACGATCGCCGAACGGGTCACGCCGTGGGCGCTCGGCACGACGGTTCTCCTGCTGTCCATGGCCTCGGTGACCGGTTCGGCAGGTGTGCGGTCCGCGCTGCCCCTGCCGGTGCTCGTGGCGGTGGCGGCGTGCTGCGGGGTGGCCGCGGCGCTCGGGCGGCGGTGGTTGTGGCCGCTCGTCGTGGTGGGCGCGGTGGCCCACGTCTGGCTGGTGATGTGGCCCGCCGCGGTGGTGGCCTCCTACTACGCGGGCACGCGGCTCCGCCGCCGTCGCGACCTGTGGCTCTACGTCGCCGGCGCGGTCGTGCTGTTCGCGCTCGCGGGGCTGGTGTCCTCCTGGAACGAGGGGTATCGCGCGCTGGTCGCGGGCACTGCCGTCAACGTGCTGCTGATGGGCGGCGCGATGCTCGGGCTGCCGCTGGTCGCCGGCCTGTGGGTGGGTGCCCGGCGGCAGGTGCTCGACGCGATGCGCGAGCAGTCCGAGCAGTTGCTGCGCGAGCAGGTGCTCCGCGCCGACCAGGCGCGCGACCAGGAGCGGGCGCGCATCGCGCGGGAGATGCACGACGTGGTCGCCCACCGGGTGTCCTTGATGGTGCTGCACGCCGGGGCGCTGGAGGTCAACGCCCCCGACGCCCGTACGGCCGAGGCCGCCGCGCTCATCGGCGGCGTGGGCAGGGAGGCGCTGACGAACCTGCGGGAGGTGCTGGGCGTGCTGCGCTCGCCCGATCCGGGACGCGGCCCGCAGCCCACGCTGGCCGACCTCGACCGCCTGCTCGACCAGTCCCGGGCCCTGGGCATCGTGGTCAACCGCCACGACGAGGGACGTCCCCGTCCGCTGCCGCCCACCGCGGAGCGCACCGCCTACCGGGTGGTTCAGGAGGCGCTGACCAACGTGCACAAACACGCGGGCGACGCCGAGACCGACGTCTACGTCCGATACCGGCCGGCCGAGCTGGAGGTGCTGGTCCGGAACCGGTCCTGCGCGGCGGCGGACGGCGACCTGCCCGGCTCGGGCTGGGGCCTGGTGGGGCTGCGCGAACGCGTCGAGCTGGCCGGCGGCAGGCTGGAGGCCGGTCCCCGGGACGAGGGCGGCTTCCAGGTGCTGGCCGGGATCCCCGCCGCATGATCCGCGTCCTGGTCGTGGATGACGAGGCGCTGGTCAGGTCGGGGTTGCGGCTGATCCTGGAGGCGGCGGGCGAGATCGTGGTCGTCGGCGAGGCGGCCGACGGCGACGGAGCCGTGGCCGCGGTGACCCGGCTCAGGCCGGAGGTGGTCCTGATGGACGTGCGCATGCCCGGCACCGACGGCCTGACCGCCGCCGCCCGCATCCTGGCCGCCCCGGACGCGCCCAAGTTGATCATGCTCACCACGTTCGACCTGGACGAGTACGTCCACGAGGCGCTCCGGCTCGGCGCGGTGGGCTTCCTGCTCAAGGACACCCCGCCGCGCGACCTGGCCGCCGCCGTCCGGACGGTCGCGGCGGGCCAGGCCATGTTGTCCCCCACCGTCATCAAGCGGCTGATCGGCTCGTTCGTGGACCGGGCGCCCTCCCGTGCCGAGTCGGCGCGCAGGCGGCTCGCGGCGCTGACGGCCAGGGAGGAGGACGTGATCAGGGCCGTGGCCCGCGGCCTGTCGAACGCCGAGATCGGCCGGGAGCTCAGGCTGACGGAGGCCACGGTGAAGGCGCACGTCAGCCGGGTGCTGAGCAAGCTGGCCCTGGCCAACCGGGTGCAGGCCGCCATCCTCGTGCACGACGCCGACCTGGGCTGACCGTCCTGCACGACGCCGAGCCGAGGAGTCAGCGCAGGGGGCGGAAGAAGGTCCTGACGTCCTCGACGAGCAGGTCGGGGGCCTCCATGGCGGCGAAGTGGCCGCCGCGGTCGAACTCCGACCAGTGCACGACGTTGTGCTCGCGCTCGGCGATCCGGCGCACCCCGGCGTCCCCGGGGAAGACGGCGACGCCGTGCGGCAGCCCGGAGTACTCGGCCACCGCGCCCCAGCCCTTCTGCCCCTCCTTGTAGAGGCGGGCCGAGGAGGCGGCGGTCCCGGTGAACCAGTAGACGCTCACGTCGGTGAGCAACTGGTCGAGGTCCACCGCGTCCTCGGGCAGCTCGCGGGCGGGGTCGGTCCACTCCTTGAACTTCTCCACGATCCACGCCAGTTGCGCGGCGGGGGAGTCGTGCAGTCCGAACGCTAGGGTCTGCGGGCGGGTCGCCTGGATGATCGCGTAACCGGCCCGGTCCTGGTCCTGGTACTGGCCGAGGCGGGCGAGCTCGGCGGGGGTGAGCTCGCGCAGCTCGGCCGGGTCGCCGCTGGGGAAGCCGAGCGCGCCGTTGACGTGCACGCCGACGACGTTCCCTGGCGCGGCGCGGCCGAGCATCGGCGAGATCACCGAGCCGCTGTCACCGCCCTGCGCGCCGTACCGGAGGTAGCCGAGGCGGTCCATCAGCTCGGCCCACGCCCGCGCGACCCGCTCCAGGTCCCAGCCGGGCTCGGTGGTGGGGCCCGAGAAGCCGAAGCCGGGGATCGAGGGGGCGACGACGTGGAAGGCGTCGGCCGGGTCGCCGCCGTGGGCCGCCGGGTCGGTGAGCGGGCCGATGACGTTCATGAACTCGGCGACCGAGCCCGGCCAGCCGTGCGTGACGATCAGCGGCAGCGCGCCGGGCTCGGGGGAGCGGACGTGCAGGAAGTGCACGTTCTGCCCGTCGATGAGGGTGGTGAACTGCTCGAAGGCGTTCAGCCGCCGCTCGGCGTCCCGCCAGTCGAACGAGGTGCGCCAGTACTCGGCCAGCCTCTTCGCGTAGCCCACCGGGACGCCGTAGGACCAGCCGACGCCGGGCAGCTCGTCCGGCCAGCGGGTCGCCGCCAGCCGGGCGCGCAGGTCGTCCAGCTGGGCCTGCGGGATGTCGATGCGGAACGGGTGGATGCGCGGGTCGTCGTTCATGTCCATGACCGTAGACAAGGGTTAGGACAGCTTCGGTCCTAGGATGGACGGCATGCTGGAGACGTCGGCGCGTTTGTTGCGTTTGTTGTCGCTGTTGCAGACCCCCAGGGAGTGGTCAGGGGCAGAGCTGGCCGAGCGGCTCGGCGTCTCGCCCCGCACGGTCCGCCGCGACGTCGACCGGCTGCGCGAGCTCGGCTACGTCGTGGACGCCACCCCGGGCACGGCCGGATACCGGCTCGGCGCCGGGGCCGGGCTCCCGCCGCTGCTGCTCGACGACGAGGAGGCGGTCGCGGTCGCCATCGGGCTCGGCACGGCGGCGGTCTCCGGCGTGACCGGCATCCAGGAGACCTCGGTCCGGGCCCTGGCCAAGCTCGAACAGGTGCTGCCGGCCCGGCTCCGGCACCGCGTCGGCGACCTGCGTTCGGTCACGGTCCCGCTGGCGGGGGCTGCGGAGGCGGTGGACCCGGCCGCGCTCACGGCGATCGCCGCGGCGGTCCGCCGCCGGGAGAGCCTGCGGTTCGACTACCGCTCCCACGACGGCGTCGGGGATCGCCGTGCCGCGGAGCCGTACCGGCTGGTCAACTCGGGTCGCCGCTGGTACCTGGTGGCCTGGGACACCGGCCGGGCGGACTGGCGCACGTTCCGCGTCGACCGGCTGCGGCTGCACACCCCGAACGGCCCGCGTTTCACGCCTCGCGAGCCGCCCGCCGCCGACCTCGTGCGTTACGTCTCCGAGCGGATCTCCGTCGATCCCTACCGCTACCAGGGGCGGTTCACGGTGCGGGCGCCGGCGGACGTCGTCGCCGCCCGGATGCCGCCGACCATGGCGGTGGTCGAGCCGGCCGGCGACGGCTCCTGCGTCCTGTCCGCCGGGTCGCACTCGCTGGACGAGCTGGCGATGTGGGTCGCGCAGCTCGGCGTGCCGTTCGAGGTGCACGAGCCGCCCGAGCTCGTCCGGCACGTCCGCGCCCTCGCCGCCCGTCTCCTCGAAGCCGTCCCCGATGCCGATCCGGCGTGACCGCGGCTACGGCTGCCCGTCGGGCTGAGCGAGCCAGGCCAGGCACCGGCGGGTCAGTTCCGGGTCGCGGGCCGCGTCCAGGTGGCCCCTTCCGGGGTGCACGGTCACCCTGATCCGGCCGGCGTGCCGGGGGTAGACGTGCTCGATCGTCTCGCGGAAGCGCAGCGCGCCCTGCGGCGGCACGTGGCTGTCGTCGGCGCCGCACTCGAAGGCGATGGCCGGGCCAGCGCCACCGCGCAGTCGCCGCCCATCGACACCCCGCCCGCGACCGCGCCGGGTCCCGCGCCGAGCTCCGCGGCCGCCCAGTCCAGGACCCGGACGCACTCCACCGTCGTACGGCCCAGCAGCGGCCACATCTCCTGGCGGAAGTCGCCCAGGACGCGCTCGGTCAGCTGCGCGGCGCTCTCACCGCCGCGCCGGCCGTGCCGCCACGGGTCCAGGCTGACGGCGGTCATGCCCTGTCCGGCCAGCTCGCGCATGGCGGGCAGGCAGGCTTGCGTGCTGCCGCCCAGGTGCGGGAGCCACAACGCCACGGTGGCTCCGCCCGCGCCGGCCGGCGGCTCGATCCATGCCACGGGGACGTCGTCCACCCACCCGTGACGCACGCCCTCGCTCTCCTCAGTGCTCATCACGATCTCCTCCGACTCGAAAGTGCCAGATTCCCCGTTCGCCGCGACGTAGTCGGGGCCGGGGTGGCGCGGCCGGCATCTCCCGTGCCACACTCACTGTTATAGAACTCTTGTCAGAGTTATAGAACGAGGTGAGCAGGATGCGAGAAGCGACGCCACTGCGCGAGCCCGTCCCGGCGGCCGGACCGATGGGCGAGCCGGGAGCCCGCGGCCGGTTCGGCGAGTACGGCGGCCGGTACGCGCCGGAGTCCCTGGTGGAGGCGTGCCGTGAGGTGGACGAGGCGTTCCGGCAGGCGTGGGCGGACCCCGGCTTCCGCGGCGAGCTGGCCGAACTGCTCGCGCTGCACGCCGGACGGCCGACCCCGCTGACCCCGGCCCGCCGGCTGTCGGGGGAGCTGGGCGTGCGGCTCCTCCTCAAACGCGAGGACCTCACCCACACCGGCTCCCACAAGATCAACAACGTGCTGGGCCAGGCGCTGCTCGCCAGGCGGATGGGACGGCGCCGGCTGATCGCCGAGACGGGAGCGGGCCAGCACGGCGTGGCCACCGCGACCGCCGCCGCGCTGCTCGGGCTGGAGGCCACCGTCTTCATGGGCGAGCGCGACATCGCGCGGCAGGGCCTGAACGTCTTCCGCATGCGCATGCTGGGCGCCGAGGTGGTCCCGGTCACCACGGGCAGCCGCACGCTCAAGGACGCCACCAGCGAGGCCATGCGGCACTGGGTCGGCGTCACCGGCGACACCCACTACTGCGTCGGCTCGGTCATCGGGCCGGACCCCTACCCGTGGATGGTCAGGGAGTTCCAGCGGGTCATCGGCGAGGAGGCGCGCGCCCAGTTCGCGGCCGGCCAGCCGACCGGCGTCCCGGACCACGTCGTCGCGTGCGTCGGCGGCGGCTCCAACGCGGCCGGCACGTTCGCCGGCTTCGCCGGCACCACGGCGCGCTTCGTCGGCGTCGAGGCGGAGGGCGGCGCCGGGGCGGCCCGCGGCAGGCTCGGCGTCCTGCACGGCTGCCGCTCGCTGTTCCTCCAGGACGACGACGGCCAGATCGTCGAGGCCCACTCCGTCGCCGCCGGACTCGACTACCCGGGCGTCGGCCCCGAGCACGCCCACCTGCGCGAACTGGGCCGGGCCCGGTACGTCACGGTGACCGACGAGGAGGCCGTCGCCGCGGCGCTGCGGCTGGCGCGCACCGAGGGCATCGTCCCGGCGCTCGAATCGGCGCACGCCCTGGCCTGGGTGATCCGCGCGGCCGGCGGCGAGCTGCCCGCCGGATCGACCGTCCTGATGACGCTGTCGGGCCGGGGCGACAAGGACGTCTCCGCCCTGAAGGAGCTGCTGTGACCGACATCCTGACCCCCGGCGCGGTCGAGCGCCACCTGCGTGCCCGCCGGGACACCGGCCGCGCCCTGCTCATGCCGTACGTCACCGGCGGCATCACGCCCGGGTGGACGGCTTACCTGCGGGCGTTCGCCGCGGCCGGCGCGGACGCCGTCGAGGTCGGCCTGCCCTTCTCCGACCCCACGCTGGACGGCGTCACCGTCCAGCAGGCGAGCCAGGCGGCGCTGGCCCGGGGGGCGAGCACCCGCCGGATCCTCGCCGACCTCGCCGACGTGCGGGACGTGGGCGTGCCGCTGATCGCCAGCACCTACTACAACCTCGTGCTGCACGACGGGCCCGAGGCGTTCTGCGCGGCGCTCCGGCGGGCCGGCGTCGACGGCCTGATCGTGCCCGACCTGCCGGTGCACGAGGCGGACGAGCTGGCGGACGTGGCCGCCGCCGCCGGGATCGACCTGGTCCTGCTGGCCTCACCGGCGACGCCGGAGCCGAGGCTGGCCGAGATCGCGCGCCGCAGCCGCGGATTCGTCTACGCGGTGTCGCTGATGGGCACCACCGGCGAGCGGGCCACCCTGGCCGCCTCGGCCGCGGAGCTCACCGCCCGGCTCAGACGCAGCACCGACCGGCCGATCTTGCTAGGATTTGGCATTTCCACGCCTGACCAGGCGCGGGAGGCCGGCCGGCACGCCGACGGAGTGGTGGTCGGGGCCGCGGTCATGCGGCGGGTGCTCGACGGCGCCGGGCCGGACGACCTGCGGGCCTTCGTCGCGACCCTGCGGAAGGCCCTCGACCAGGAGTGACGCACCACGATGACCCCCGACGCCGGGCACGAGGCGAGATACCGCGCCATCGCCGCCGACCTCGCCGCGAAGATCCGGTCGGGCCATTACGCCCCCGGGGAGGCGCTTCCTCCGCAACGGGAGCTGAGCGCCTCCTACGGGGTCACCCTCATGACGCTGCGCCAGGCGTTGCGTGAGCTCAGCGACGAGCACCTGATCGTGCAGCGGCCCGGCAAGGGCACGTACGTGGCCCCGCCCCACCTGGCCTACCAGCTCGGCTCGCTCCGCAGCCTGGCCGACGACCTGCGGGAACAGGGCCATGACGTGCGGACCGTGGTGGCCGGGCGGGCGATGCGCCGGGCCCCCGACCGGATCGCCGCGGAGCTGCGGCTGCGTCCCGGCGAGACGGCCCTGCGGCTGGAGCGGGTGCGGGAGTTCGCCGGGCGGCCGGCCGTCCATCAGGTGTCGTGGGTGCGCAGGCCGGTGGCCGACCAGATCCGCGACCGTGACTTCACCGCCGTCTCCCTCTACGCGGCGCTCGCCGACGCGGGGGTGGCGGTCGCCCGCGCGTCGGAGGTGGTCGGGCCCGGCCTGCTCGACGCCGCCGCCGCGCGCCGCCTGCACGAGCCCGAGGGCAGCGCCGTGCTGGTCAGCACCCGGATCACCTACACGCCCGACGGCGTTCCCGTCGTGTCCGACCACGCCACCATCCTGGGCACCATGATGGAGATCCGTACCGAACGGGCGGCCACCGGCCTCTCGCTCGCCTGGCGGGCCACCAGCTAGCGCCTCACTGCAGGGCGGCGACGGCCTTGTCGATGTCGTCGTGGAAGGACAGCAGGCGGGTCAGCCCCATGATCTTGAACGGGTGCTCGATGTCCGGGCTGAGCCCGGCCAGCGCCAGGCCGGCGCCCGCGTCCTGGGCCCGCTGATGGGCGCTGACCAGCACGGAGATGCCGGTCGAGTCGCAGAACCGCAGCCCCGACATCTCGATCACCAGGCCGTCGCCCGGCGCGAGGCCGAGTTCGTCCAGGGCCTCGTGCAGGCGGGGGGAGGTGTGGTGGTCGAGGTCGCCGGCCACCGTGAGGACGCGGACGCGTCCCGAGTGGGGCTGAGAGGTGATGGTCAGACCGTGGTCGTGCTGCACTGGGGCTCCTCAGAACAGACGCCCGTCGAGCGGGCGGGGACGGACAGGGCGAGCACCGCGGTGTCGTCCGACACGCCGTCGCCGAGGGTCGTGATCAGTTTGTGCACCGTGGCCAGCAGGCCGTCGGCGCTGGTGGGGGCGGCGGCGGCCAGGTGGGCGGCCAGGCCCTCCTCGTCCAGCCTGGCCCCGGTGCCCGTGCGCGCCTCGGTCAGGCCGTCGGTGTAGAGCAGGAGGGCGTCGCCGGGCCCCAGACGGGTGCTCACCTGGGCGAAGTACGGGTCGCGCAGGATGCCGATGAGCTGTCCGCCCTCGGGATGGACGGCCTCGACCGCGCCTGCGGCGCGCACCACCAGCGAGGGCGGATGCCCGCCGCCCGCCAGCGTGACCTCGAAGCCGCCCGCCACCGGGTCGAGCACACCGAAGACCGCCGTGCAGTACGGCGGCGGCATGACCTGACCGGCGTGCTCCTGCTGCAGGACCGCGTCCAGGTTGGCCAGCACCGCGCACGGGTCGGGGTCGTAGACGGCGGCGGCGCGCAGGGTGTAGCGGACGAGCGAGGTCAGCACGGCCGCGTCGGCGCCCTTGCCGCAGACGTCCCCGAGGAAGAACGCCCAGCGGTTGCCGTCGAGCGGGAACAGGTCGTAGAAGTCGCCGCCGACCTCGTCCACCGAGACGGGGTGGTAGGCGGCGGCCGCGCGCAGGCCCGGCACCTCCGGCAGGGTGTGCGGGACGAGCGTCTGCTGCAGGGTGCGCGCCAGGCGCTCGGCGTCGGCGCGCAACGCGCGCTCGGTGGCCAGGGTGCGCGAGGCGGCCAGGCGCAGCTCCAGCTCGTCCATGACCAGGGCGGCCAGATCGCGCAGGGCGCTGACGTCCTCGTCCGCGGCCTGCCGGGGACGGACGTCCATGACGTTGACGCTGCCCACGCAGCGGCCGTCGGGGACGGTGATCGGGGCCGCCGCGAAGAAGCGCACGCCGGTCCCGCCGGACGGATCGGCGGCCATCGCCGGGTCGGCCGTGACGTCCGGGATCACGCACACCTCGCCCCGCGCGAGCACGGCGGCGTACAGGCTCTCCTCGCAGCCGCCGGGGAACGGGCCGGCCGGCGTGCCGTGGGCGGCCACCCGGCGCACCCCCTCGTCACCGGCGAACGTCACGGTCGCCATGGGGGCCTGGAACATGCGCGCCGCCAGCGAGGCCACCCGGTCCAGCGTCGCCTGGCCCGGCACGGCGGGGAGTTCGTGCCCCTGGAGGGCCGCCGCGCGGTGCGTGTCTTCGGCGGTGCTGACGTCCGGCTCCTTCCGCTCAGCTCCGCCGGCACAGGCGCCGAGCAGGGGCGGAGGCCCGACCCCCGGAGTGATTTGCCCTATTCTACCTACGGTCGAGGTGATACCTGACCTGCTGGTCCACGGCCGCGGCGGCATCACCGGCGCGACGCGGGGTAGGCGCGCCCGCAGCGAACGAGGGGGAGCCGGATGACACACGACGACCACGGTGAGCGGCGGCCGGCGGCGGCGGCCGGTGCCGGGATCTTCACCGTGGACGACGAGGTCGGCCGCGACCTGGCCGAGGTCGACTGGGAGGCGACCCCGCTCGGCCGTCCGGAGCACTGGCCGCAGAGCCTCCAGACGGCGGTCAGCATCCTGCTGTCGTCCCGGTTCTCCATGTGGATGGCGTGGGGTCCTGAGCTGACGTTCTTCTGCAACGCCGCCTACCGCCGTGACACGCTGGGCCAGAAGTACCCGTGGGCGCTGGGCCGGCCGGCCCGAGAGGTGTGGGCGGAGATCTGGGACGACATCGGCCCGCGGATCGACGCCGTCCTGACCACCGGGAAGGCGACCTGGGACGAGGCGCTGCTGCTGTTCCTGGAGCGGGCCGGCTACCCGGAGGAGACGTACCACACCTTCTCCTACAGCCCGCTGCGCGACGACCACGGCTCGGTGGTCGGCATGCTCTGCGTGGTCAGCGAGGAGACCGAGCGGGTCATCGGCGAACGCCGCATGGCCACCCTGCGCGATCTCGGCTCCGACCCCAGCGTGGTCCGCACCGAGCAGGAGATGCTCGCCTTCGCCTGCCGCCAGCTCGGCCGCAACCTCCAGGACCTGCCCTTCACCCTGACGTACCTGTTCGACGGCGACGGCCGGGCGCGGCTGGCCGGCTCGACGGGGCTGCCCGCCGGGCATCCGGCCGCCCCTGCCGTCGTCCCGCCCGGCGACCAGGACGCGGTGTGGCCGGTCCAGGCCCCGGCCCGCGGCGAGCCGGCGCTCGTGGCGCTCGACGCGGCCCCGTACGCCGGGCTGCCGCCGGGGGACTGGCCGGAGCCGCCCACGCACGCGCTGGTGATGCCGCTGCTGCAGCAGGGAGGCAGGCCGTACGGGTTCCTGGTGGCCGCGCTCAACCGCTACCGCGCCCTCGACGACGGGTACCGCGGGTTCGTCGAGCTGGCCGCGGGGCACGTCGCCACCGGCATCTCCTCGGCCCGCAGCTATCAGGCCCAGCAGCGGCGGGCCGAGGAGCTGGCCGAGCTCGACCGGGCGAAGACCGTCTTCTTCTCCAACATCAGCCACGAGTTCCGCACGCCGCTCACCCTGATCATGGGCCCGGTGCAGGAACTGCGGAACACACTGGCCGGCGCCGCCCCCGAGGTGCGCCAGGACCTGGAGGTGGTCCACCGCAACGCCCTGCGCCTGGGCCGGCTCGTCAACACGCTGCTCGACTTCTCCCGGATCGAGGCCGGCCGCATGCAGGCCCGCTACGAGCCGGTCGACCTGGCGGCGGTGACCGCCGACCTGGCCAGCGTCTTCCGCTCGGCGGTCGACAAGGCCGGCCTGTCCTTCCAGGTGGACTGCCCACCGCTGGACGAACCGGTCTACATCGACCGGAGCATGTGGGAGAAGGTCGTGCTCAACCTGCTGAGCAACGCGCTGAAGTTCACCTTCGACGGCTCGATCGCCGTCCAGGTGGGCGTGCGGGACGGGCAGGCCGTGGTGACCGTCTCCGACACGGGCATCGGCGTCCCGGCCGAGGAGCTGCCGCGCCTGTTCGAACGGTTCCACCGGATCGAGAGCGCCCGCTCGCGCTCCAACGAGGGCAGCGGCATCGGGCTGGCTCTCGTCCAGGAGCTCGTCGGCCTGCACGGCGGCACGATCACCGCCGAGAGCACCGAGGACAAGGGCACGACCTTCACCATCCGGCTGCCCTTCGGCGCCGGCCACCTTCCGGCCGGGAGCCTGGTGCCGGCCCGCCCGGCGGAGTCGGTCTCGTCCGGCGCCGAGCCGTTCGTGCAGGAGGCGCTGCGCTGGCTGCCCGAGGACGACGTCACCGGCGCGGGGACGTCCTCGGACGTCTCGGCGGACGGCGGCGGCTCACAGGGGCCGAGCGACGGCCCGCCGGCCCGGGTGCTGATCGCCGACGACAACCGGGACATGCGCGAGTACCTCGTCCGGCTGCTCAAGGGCGCCGGCTACCACGTCACCGCCGTCGGCGACGGTCTCCAGGCGCTGGACGCCGTGCACGCCGAGGAGCCCGACCTCGTGGTCAGCGACGTGATGATGCCGCGCCTGGACGGCCTGGCCCTGGTCGCGGCCCTGCGGGCCGATCCGCGTACCGCCGGGGTGCCGGTGCTGCTGCTGTCGGCGCGCGCGGGGCAGGAGGCCTCGATCGAGGGCCTGGCGGCGGGCGCCGACGACTACCTGGTCAAGCCGTTCTCCGCGGCCGAGCTGCTGGCGCGGGCGCGGGCCAACGTGGAGCTGGCGCGGCTGCGCAACCATCACACGCGCTGGCGCAACGCCATGATCGACTCCTTGCAGGAGGCGTTCTTCGTGACCGACGAGGACGGCGCGGTGATCGAGATCAACTCGGCGTTCACCGACATCCTCGGCTACGGCCCCGACGGCCTGCCCTACCGGCCCCGGCACCCCTGGTGGCCGGACGAGCAGCGCGACCCGCAGGCCCACGGCCTGGTCGCCGAGGCGTTCGGCCGGCTCGTCGGCGAGGGCAGGGGCAGCGCGGTCATTCCCGTCACCCACCGCGACGGGCACCAGGTGTGGGTCGCGGTCACGTTCAACTCGGTCACCGACCCCGACACCCGGCGGCGCCGCGTCGTGGGCACCCTGCGGGACGTGACCGCCGAGCACTACCTCGTGCAGCGCGAGAGCGCGCTCGCCGCGCTGGGCCTGCGCGTCTCGCAGGCGGGCAACATGAACGACGCCCTGGCCGGCGGGCTGGACGCGCTGCAGGAGGTCTGGCACGCCCGGCAGGTCGCGGCCGTCGTCTGGGACGAGGACGGCTCCCGCGGCCTGGTCGCCGCGCCGTCCGGCCCGGCCTGGCAGGACCTGCCGGAACGGGTGCGGGCCAAGCTGACGGGCCTGCGCGAGCAGCCGCCCCTGCGGGCCGTCGCCTCCGAGACGGACGGGGCCGGCATCACCCTGGAGCACCCCGAGGGCCTGCTCGCCGTCTGGATCGACCTGGGCCAGAACCGGCCGTTCACCCACGAGGACCAGACCCTGCTGGCGCTGCTGGCCGGCCACCTGGGCCAGGCGCTGCACCGGGTGCACCAGCTCGACCAGCAGCGCGAGGCGGCCGTGGCGCTCCAGCGCGCCATCCTCGGCCCGTCCCGGCTGCCCAGCGGCTTCGCCGTGCGCTACGAGCCCGCCACCAGCCCGCTGGAGGTCGGCGGCGACTGGTACGACATCGTGCCGCTGTCCGGCGAGCGCATCGGGATCGTCGTCGGCGACTGCGTGGGGCGCGGGCTGGAGGCCGCGGCCGTCATGGGACAGCTGCGCAGCGCCTGCCGGGCCCTGCTGCTCCAGGACGCCGGGCCCGCCCAGATGTTCACCGCGCTCGACCGGTTCGCCGCCCTCATCCCGGGCGCCAAGTGCACCACCGTCTTCTGCGGCGTCCTGGACACCGCCACCGGCGACCTCGTCTACTCCAGCGCCGGCCATCCCCCCGGCATCCTGGCCCACGCGGACGGCAGCACCGAGCTGCTGGAGGGCGGCCGCTCGACCCCGCTGGCCGTACGGTCGGCCCGCGGGCGCACCGAGGCCAGGTGCACCATGCCGCCCCGGTCCACCCTGCTGCTCTACACCGACGGCCTGGTCGAGCGGCGGCGGCGTCCGCTGACCGCGGGCATCGGCGAGGCCAGCACCGCCGTCCAGGTCGGGCGGTCCACCCCGATCGAGGAGCTGGCCAGCGACGTCATGTCCTCCCTCGCCCCGGACGGCGGCTTCAACGACGACGTCGCGCTGCTGCTCTACCGCCAGCCCGCCCCGCTGGAGGTGGACTTCCCGGCCGAGTCGAGCCAGCTCGCCCCCGTGCGCTCGGCCCTGCGGGAGTGGCTGGCCCGCTGCCAGCTCACCCCTTCGCTGGTGCAGAACGTGCTCGTGGCGGCGGGGGAGGCGTGCGCCAACGCGATCGAGCACGGCCACCGCAACGCCCCCGGCCGGACGATCCGCCTGCGGGCCGTCGCCACCCCCGGCGACCTGCGGCTCACCGTCGCCGACACCGGCCGCTGGAAGCCTCCGGAGCCGGAGGCGAACCCGCACCGGGGCCGGGGCGTGGCGCTCATGCGCGCCCTGATGAACGAGGTCACCATCGAACCCGGCGCGGCCGGTACCACCGTCGACATGCAAGCGAGGATCAGCTCATGACCACCCCTCTGACCCTTGCGGCCTCGACGCGGCCGGACGGCACCCAGGTCCTGGCCGCCGCCGGCGAGATCGACATGAGCAACGCCGGGGCCCTGGAGGAGGCGCTGGCCCGAACCGGCGACAGCATGGTGCTCGTCGACCTGAGCGAGGTGGAGTACCTGGACAGCGCGGGCCTGACCGTGCTGTTCACGCACGCCTCGCGGATCCGGCTCGTCGCCAACCCGGTGCTCGAACCCGTCCTGACGATCGCCGGCTTCGCCGACGTCGCCGCCATCCAGGAGATCACGTACGTCGACCCGTCCCAGGACGGCCACAGCGCCTGAACGCCGCCGGCTGCGCTTCTGGCCCGAGGCGGGATCACGCGTCCCGCTCGTCCCGCCAGCCGCCGGGTTCGGGATGGTAGCCGTAGGCGGCGGCCCGCACCGTGTCCTCGTCCTCCAGCCCGGAGCCGATCGTGCCGCCGACGGTGGCCAGCGAGCTGATGATCCAGGCCAGCTTCAGATAGTCGGTGAGATCGACCGGCCGCTGCAGGTTCCGTGCCAGCACGGAGGTGTCGATCAGCAGCGCCGCGACGAGTGTCGTTCCGGCGAACAGCACCAGATAGGACACCGCGGCGGCCAGGGCGAGGGTGAGGACCGTGCCCAGGTTGAACAGCCGGGCCAGCTCGGCCGGTGTCTTGCGGTCCGGTTTCTCCCACAGGTCGTGCGCGATGATCAGCCAGGTCACCAGCGCGGTCAGCCCGAGAAACATGATCACGGTGAGGCGGAGTCCGCCGAGCGCGTCGCCCATCTCCCAGATGGTGTTGGTGGTGAGCGCGAACGCGGCCGTGGCGAAGGCGCCGACCAGGAGTTTGGACAGGCCCAGCAGGGCGCGCCCCGGGCGGTTGGCCCGAATCATTCCGGTCAGCAGCCGCACCCGGCCGGCCAGCCGCGAGGCGAGGTAGCCCAGCTCCCCGGCTTCGGCCTCGCCGACCACCCGGTGAATGGCGGCGACCCGGGCGGCCAGTTCGGCCGGTGCCCGGCCGGCCGGCGGCACCCGCCCCTCGGAGGTGTCAGTGAGCAGCCGGCTCACGAGACCCGGGATGGCGGCGCGGAGCGCTCGCAGCTGGCACAGCCCCAGCGCGGGCAGGGACACCGCCGCGACGCGGCGCCGGGCGGACGTCTGCGCGACCAGCGGCACCCGCTCGGTGTGCAGCGGCAGGTCGGTCAGGCAGATCGCGACGTCCCACCGGGCGTCGGCGCGCCGGCGGGCGAGATCGTCGAGCAGCGCCTCGACGCCGCCATCGCGGCGCGGCGCCACGTCACCCCAGCCTGCCCGGACGGTCCACCGCACGTGCGGGTCCACCTGCTCGGCGAGCCGGTCGGCCAGCTCGGCGGCGAGCCGCGCGACCACCTGCGCCGGATAGTCCGGCGGGGTCGCCACGAGCCCGACGACGATCTCCGGCCGGTGCGGCTCACTGATGGCCATGAGCGCTCCTCGCCGGTAGCCGGGTGGATCCGGGGACCGAATACCCGCAGTCGCGCGGCACATGCATCGTGTATCGGGTGATGAAGGTCTGGATGCAGCAGGTGAGGCGGGTGTCCGTCGTGGACGGCCATCCAGACGACCTGCACCTTCAATGCCTGAATCCGCTGGTGTCATCCGCTTTGTCGGGGGCAAGGGACGCGGGGGCGTCAGCAGACCGGGGGCCGCCTGCGGCGTACGCATCAACCACTGCAACCTGCGTTAGGACACATGATGACCGACAAATTCGCCCGTGCGCTCGGGTGGGCCAGCCTCGCGCTGGGCGCGGCGCACCTGGGGGCACCGCGGGCCGTGACCCGCCTGTGCGGCGTCGACGACGCGCCCGGGGCCACGGCCGTCGCCAGGCTCGTCGGCGGGCGCGAGCTTCTGCACGCCGCGCTGCTGCTCGGCGCCAAGAACCCCGCCCAGTGGGTGTGGACCAGGGTCGCCGGCGACACGATGGACCTCGGCGTCCTGGGCCGGGCCGCGGCCGGCCGCACCGGCGCCCGTCGCACCCGCGCGCTGGCCGCGCTCGGCGCCGTCGCCGGCCTCACCGTCCTGGACGCCGCCTGCGCCCGGCGCGGCACCGCCAAGGCCAAGGGCCCGCTGCAGGTGCGCGCCTCCATCACCATCAACAAGCCCCGCGACGACGTCTACCGCTTCTGGCGCGACCTGGAGAACCTGCCCACGTTCATGGGCCACCTGGACTCGGTGCGCACCATCAACCAGCGCCACTCCCGCTGGAAGGCCAAGGGCCCGATCGTCGACCTGGAGTGGGAGGCCGAGATCATCGACGAGCGGTTCGGCGACCTGATCGCCTGGCGGTCGGTTCCCGGCACCGGCATCGCCACCGCCGGCCTGGTCGGCTTCACCGACGGCCCCGGCGGGCACGGCACGGTCGTGGACGTCTCCCTGGAGTACGGCGCGCCCGGCCGCAAGCTCGCCGCCGCCGTCGCCCGCATGTTCGGCGAACACCCCGAGCAGCAGCTCCGCGACGACCTGCGCCGCTTCAAACAGGTCATGGAGACCGGCGAGGTGGTCCGCTCCGAGGGCAGCCCCGAGGGCCACCTCGCCCGGCGCCAGCTCCACCAGCGTCCCGCACAACCGATCGGAGGACGGGCATGAAGGCCAACGTGTGGGCGGGCCGCAACCGCCTGGAGATCCAAGACGTCCCCGACCCGCAGATCCTCAACGCGCGTGACGCGATCGTCCGCGTCACCTCGACCGCGATCTGCGGCTCCGACCTGCACCTCGTGGACGGCTACATCCCGACCGTCAAGAAGGGCGACATCCTCGGCCACGAGTTCATGGGCGAGGTCGTCGAGGTCGGCCCCGGCGTGCGCGACCTGCACGCCGGGGACCGCGTCGTGGTGCCGTTCCCCATCGCGTGCGGGGCCTGCTTCGCCTGCGAGGCCGAGCTGTACTCGCTGTGCGAGAACTCCAACCCCAACGCGGGCATGGCCGAGAAGCTGATGGGCCACGCGCCCGCCGGGATCTTCGGGTACTCCCACATGCTGGGCGGCTTCGCCGGCGGGCAGGCCGAGTACGTGCGCGTCCCGTTCGCCGACGTCGGCCCCATCAAGATCGAGGACGACCTGACCGACGAGCAGGTGCTGTTCCTGTCGGACATCTTTCCGACGGGCTTCATGGGTGCGGAGATGTGCGACATCAAGCCGGGCCACACCATCGCGATCTGGGGCGCGGGGCCGGTCGGGCAGTTCGCCGCGGCCAGCGCGTTCCTGCTCGGCGCCGAGCGGGTCATCGTCATCGACCGGTTCCCGTACCGGCTGCGGCGGGTCCAGCGCACCGGCGCCGAGGTGCTCAACTACGAGGAGGTGAACGTGCTGGACGCACTGCGCGACATGACCGGCGGGCGCGGCCCCGACGCCTGCATCGACGCCGTCGGCATGGAGGCCCACCACCCGACCCCCGCCATGTACGCCTACGACCGCACCAAGCAGGCCGCCCGGATGGAGACCGAGCGGCCGTACGCGCTGCGCGAGGCCATCATGGCCTGCCGCAACGGCGGCGTGGTCTCCGTCATCGGCGTCTACGGCGGATTCGTCGACAAGTTCCCGATGGGCACCGTCATGAACCGGTCGCTGACCATCCGCACCGGACAGTGCCACGTGCAGCGCTACACCGAGCCGCTGCTGCAGCGGATCCGCGCGGGCGAGATCGACCCGAGCTTCGTCGTCTCGCACCGCATGCCGCTCAGCGAGGCGCCGCGCGGGTTCGAGCTGTTCAAGCACAAGCAGGACGAGTGCAACAAGGTCGTCCTCACTCCGTGAGGCTGCCTTCGTGGCCCAGAGCCGGTTCCGCCCGATTTCCTCGGTGGCCCGCCGCTCCGCCAAGTCGGCGGAGCGGCGCAGAACCATCCGGGTCGGCGTGGGCGAACGGCTGTGGGAACGGGGCGTTCAGGCCGGGTAGGCGTGCGTCTCGGTGGCCTTGACGGAGGCCCAGATCCGCTGGCCGGGGGTCAGGTCGAGGTCGGCGACGGCGGCCGGGGTGATGTCGGCGAAGGCCGTCAGGGGGCCGTCGAGGTGCACGCGCACGTTGTCGCCGTGCCGTTCGATGCCCTCGATCCGGGCTTGCCACAGGTTGCGCGGGCTGCCGTCGGGGCGGCTGCGGTACAACGCCACGGCCGCGGGCGGGAAGGCCACGAACGCCGGTCCGTCGAGCTCCTCCGACGTGTGCAGCAGCACCTCGCCGACCTTGACCCGCACGCCCTCGGCCAGGCCGCGATAGAGGTTGAGCCCGACCAGGCGGGCCACGTAGTCGGTGCGCGGATGGCGGGCGACCTCGGCCGGCGGGCCCTCCTGCACGACCGTGCCGTGCTCGATGACGATCAGCCGGTCGGCCAGCACCATCGCGTCGAGCGGGTCGTGGGTGACCAGCACGGTCGCGCCCTCGAAGTCGGCCAGGTGGCGGCGCAGCTGGGAGCGGATCTCCAGCCGGGTGTGGGCGTCGAGCGCGGCCAGCGGCTCGTCCAGCAACAACAGCTCGGGCCGTACGGCCAGCGCGCGGGCGAGGGCGACCCGCTGCGCCTGCCCGCCGGACAGCCGCCGCGGCCTGGCGGCGGCGTGGGCGGCGAGGCCGACCCGCTCCAGCAGCGCGGCGGCCGTCCGGCGGGCCTCGGCCTTGGGCACGCCCTGGCAGCGCGGCCCGAAGGCTACGTTGTCGAGCGCCGACAGGTGCGGGAAGAGCAGGTAGTCCTGGAAGACCATGCCGATCGGGCGGCCCTCGGCGGGCAGCGTGTGCAGCGGCGCGCCACGCAGGCTGATGTGCCCAGCGGTCATCGGGGTGAGCCCGGCCAGGGCGCGCAGGGCGGTGGTCTTGCCGGCGCCGTTGGGGCCGAGCAGCGCCACCACCTCGCCGGCGGCGACCCGCAGCGAGACGTCGAGGGTGAAGGCCGGCCGGGTGACCACCAGACGGGCGTCGAGGGTCACGGCGCGCTCACCCACCGGTCGCGCAGGCTGGCCAGGATGACCACCGAGACGGCCAGCAGCACCAGGCTGAGCACGATCGCCGCCTCCGGCTCGGTCTCCAGCGCCAGGTAGACCGCCAGCGGCATCGTGCGGGTGGTGCCGGGGAAGTTGCCGGCGAACGTGATCGTCGCCCCGAACTCGCCCAGCGCCCGCGCCCAGCACAACACGGCCCCGGCCACCACGCCCGGCATCACCATGGGCAGCGTCACCCGGCGGAACACCGTCCAGCGGGAGGCGCCGAGCGTCGCGGCGGCCTCCTCGAAGCGCTGGTCGGCGCCGCGCAGCGCGCCCTCCACGCTGATCACCAGGAAGGGCATCGCGACGAACGCCTCTGCGACGATCACCCCGGCCGTGGTGAACGGCAGCGTGATGCCGAAGGCGGACTCCAGCCACTGCCCGGCCAGGCCGCGCCGCCCCAGCACCAGCAGCAGCGCCACGCCGCCGACCACCGGCGGCAGCACCAGCGGCACGGTGACCAGCGCGCGCACCAGCCGCCGCCCCGGGAACGACACCCGCGCCAGCAACCAGGCCAGCGGCACGCCGAGCAGCAGGCAGAAGGCCGTGGCGACGGTGGCGCACAGCAGCGACAACCGCAGCGCCTCCAGCACATGGGGCTCGGCCAGCCGCTGGAGCAGCGTGGGCCAGGGGGCCCGGATCAGCAGCCCGGCCAGCGGCAGCACCAGGAACGCCAGCCCCGCCAGCGCGGGCACGACCAGCATCCACGGCGCCCGCCCCGAGATCTCACGGCCCGCGGCCGGACGCCCGGCGGACGCGCCCGCCGGGCCAAGGCGCCGGGAGCGAGCGCTCACGGGGCCTCGAAACCGGCCTTGGCCAGGACGTCCTTGCCCTGCTGGGACAGCACCAGGTCGACGAACTGCTTGGCCAGGTCGCCGGCCGGGGCCTTGGTCAGGGCCGCGATCGGGTAATCGTTGATCGCCTGGGCGGCCTCGGGGAAGTCGATGCCGGTCACCTTGCCGCCGGAGGCGATCACGTCGGTCCGGTAGACCAGCGCGGCGTCCACCTCGCCCAGCTGCACCTTGGTGAGGGTGGCCTTGACGTCCTGTTCCAGGGTCACCGGCGTGACCTTGAGGCCGGCCGCGCCGAGCGCCTTGACCGCGGCGGCCCCGCACGGCACCTGCTCGGCGCAGAGCGCCACCTTCACCGCGGGGTCGGCCAGGTCCTTCAGCTCGTCGACCTTGGCCGGGTTGGCGGCGGGCACGGCGATCTGCAGCTTGTTGCGGACGAACGTGGCCGGGGCGCCCGCGAGGGAGGCGTCGGTGACCGTCTTCATGGTGGCCGGGCTGGCGGCGGCGAACACGTCGGCGGGGGCGCCCTGGACGATCTGCTGGGCCAGGGTGGCGCTGGAGCCGAAGTTGAACCTCACCGTCGTTCCCGGATGGGCGCTCTCGAAGCTCCTGCCCAGCTCGGTGAACGTACCGGTCAGCGAGGCCGCCGCGAACACCGTCACCTCCCCGGCGCCCCCACCGGCGGACGCGGCGGGAGCGGACGAGGCGGACGTGGCCGGCGCGCCCGAGCCGCAGCCGGCCAGGCCGGCCAGCGCGAACGCGACGGGCAGGGCGATCGACCATCGGGAAAGACGCCTGAACACCAAGGGGGGCTCCTCACACCTGACTGGCCACGCGCTCGTGGCCGGGGATCTCCACGACGACGTTGGTGGACTTGATCACGGCGACCGCCACCACTCCCACCTGGAGGCCCAGCTCGTCGGCCGCCTGCCGGCTCATCAGCGACACCACGCGGAACGGCCCGGCGGCGATCTCGACCTGGGCCATCACCGCGTCGCGGATCACCTCCGTCACGATGCCGCGGAAGCGGTTGCGCGCCGAGGAGCGGCCGCCCTCGCCGTCGGACTCGATCTGCGAACGGGCGAAGGCCGCCAGGTCGGCGCCGTCGACCCGCCGGTGGCCGTGCTCGTCGCGCTCGGCCGCCAGCCGGCCCGCGTCGACCCACCGCCGGACGGTGTCGGAGCTGACCCCGAGCAGCGCCGCGGCCTCGCTGATCCGGAACGTCGTCACAAACCCACACCCTACCTTCCGCATAATCCACCCTGAAGCCCCACCTGGCTAGGCAACAGCGACCCGATCGCCGGGCATGCCATCGCATTCACGAGAGCACCACCGGCAACCGCGCCCGGTCACCGCCGCCGGACCATCTTCCCGCTCCCGGTCAGCGCCGCGTGACGCTCGCCGGCGACCTGTGGACAACGGCCGCCACGACGAGCGCCACGACCACCAGCAGGGCGCTGACCCACAGCGCCGACCGGTAGCCGAGCCCGGCGGCGATGGCCGCGCCGCCGAGCGCCGGGCCCGCGGTGGCCCCCACGTTGAGCGCCGCCGTGGCGAAGGAGCCGCCGAGCGAGGGCGCCGCGGCGGCGGCGTACAGGACGCGGGCGATCAGGGTCGAGCCGACCGCGAAGGACAGCGCGCCCTGGACGAAGACCAGCACGAACGCCGCGGCCGGAACGCCCGCCGCGACCGCGAACAGCGCCCACCCGGCCGGCAAGGCGAGCCCGCCGGCGACCAGGACCAGCGCCGGCCGCGCGTCCGACAGCCGGCCTGCGGCGGTCACCCCGGCGAACGACCCCAGCCCGAACAGCGCGAGCAGCACCGGCACCCACCCCTCGGAGACGCCGCTCACCTCGGTGAGCAGCGGCGACAGGTAGGTGAAGGTGCCGAAGGTGGCGGCGTTGACCAGCGCGCCCAGCGCCAGCGCGACCAGCAGGCGCGGCTCGCGCAACGCCCGCAGCTCGTGCCGGGCGCGCGGACGGACGCTCTCCTGCCCGCCGGCCGGCACCGACCGCACGACCGCGACGACAGCCGGCAGCGACACCAGCGCCACCGCCCAGAACGCCGACCGCCAGCCGAACGCCTGGCCGAGCACGGCGCCCGCGGGCACCCCTGCGACGCACGCCAGCGTGATCCCGCCGAGCAGGACGGACGTGGCGCGGCCCTTGGCGTCGGGGGCGGCCATGCCGGCCGCCGTCGCCAGGCCCACGGCGAGGAAACCGGCGTTGGCCAGCGCCCCGAGGACGCGGGTGACCAGCAGCACGGCGAAGTCGGTGGTGAGCGCGCCCGCCACGTGCACGAGCACGAAGGCGACGAGGAAGACGAGCAGCGCCTGCCGGCGTGGCCAGCGCAGGCTGAGCAGCGCCATGAGCGGCGCCCCGACGACCATGCCCGCGGCGAACGCGGACGTCAGCGCGCCCGCGGCCGGGACGGACACGCCCAGGTCGGTGGCGATGGCCGGAACCAGCCCGGACAGCATGAACTCCGACGTTCCCTGGGCGAACACGGCCAGCCCGAGAACGTAGATGGCGAAAGGCACGAGCGGTACTCCAAAAAGCAGCACGAAGGAACGCGGCGCGCCCGCGGCACAGCGGGGCGCGGGCGCTACCGCGAGAAGGGAGGGGCCGGGTTCGACGCCACGACGGTGGCGGAACAGCCGGGAGAGACCGGTCCGTACGAAGGTGATCGGATGCCGGAAGGGCGCGCGGTCTCAGGGACGGCGCGGCCGCAGGACATCACGAGAAGCCACCGACGATCGGTGGCTAGCGTCTTGACGCCTCGGGACCGGACACGCGCCACACCCTAGCCGGAGATCACGGAAGCCGTCCACCGGGTTCCCGCGCGGCCGGTCACGCGGTCTCGGCGCTGAGTTCCTGGGCGACGGGCCGGCGGGCGGCCAGCCGGGCGGGCAGGGCGACGAACGCCGCGGTCGCCAGGAGGGTGGCCGGCACGGCGGCGGCCAGCCATGAGAAGGGGGCCTGCGCCGAGTTCCCGGCCGCGAAGAGCGAGAGCAGGCCGAGGCCCAGGGGAACGCCGACGACGGCGCCGGGCAGGCTGGGCAGCAGCTGGGCGCTGGACAGGCCCGCGGCGACCTGCCCAGGGGTGGCGCCGAGCGTGCGGGCGACGGCCATGGTGGCGCGCGCCTCCATGGCGGTGGTCCAGGTGAGCGTGACGGTGTTGACGACGGCCAGGACGATCAGCAGGGCGGTGACGGCGAGCATCAGCCGGCGGTCCTGCTCGCCGCGCAGGTTGGGCAGCACGGAGGAGCCGTCCAGGCCGTAGCCGCGTTCCGGCTGGACGTGGAGGGTCAGCAGGGCGACCATCGCGATCACCGTGGTGGCGGTGGAGCACGCCTGGAGCACCGCCCGGCCGGGACGGCGGGCGGTCAGCCGCAGCCCGAGCAGGAGCGGCGTGGGCAGCAGCGCCGACAGGGCGGTGATCAGGGGCCGGTGCCGGGGCGGGCGCGCGGTCGCGGACAGCGCCGTGACGGTGGCCGTCCGCATGGCGCGCAGCGTGGGACGCAGCGTGGACAGCACCGCGACCGCCACGGCCAGGACGGTCGCGGTGACCACGACGGAGCCGCCGAGCTCGGCCGCGTCGCCGATCCGGCTGGCCGTGGGGCCGGCCAGGGCGGGCGCGGTCAGGCGGGCGATCGTCAGCCCCAGCGCGTCGCCGGCCAGCGCGAGGGCCAGGTACTCGGTGAGCAGGACGGTGGCGATCAGCCCGGGGGTGGCGCCGACGGCCTTGAGCAGCCCGGCCCGGCGCGTCTGTGCGGCGGCGCGCCCGGCGGCCAGCGCCGCGACCCCGGTGACGGCCAGGAAGCTGAGCAGCCAGCTCCCGACCACCAGGATCGGCTGGCTGTCCTTGAGGATGACGGTGTCCTGTTCGGCCGTGAACTGCCAGGAGTGGAAGTTGACCCGCAGGTCCGGGTCGCGGTGCGCGTCGCGGAACGCCTCGGTGGCGGCGGGGTCGCGCAGCCTGAGGTCGATGGCCGTGGTGACCGGCAGGCGCCGGGCGGAGGCCAGCGTCCGGGCGTCCGAGCTGGTCAGCCAGGCCAGGCCGGCATAGTCGCTGGGGCCGCCGCCCGGCCCGATCTGCGCCGCCCAGGGGTAGACGGAGGTGGCCGCGGTGACGGCGATCCCGACGACGGGGTACGGCCGGCCGGCGATGGTGACCCGGTCGCCGACGCCGACGTCCAGGGCGGTGGCGAAGCCGCGTTCGAGGACGGCGCCGCCGGGGCGCACCCACCGGCCCGAGGTCACCAGCGGCCGGTTGACCGGGCCGGGCCGCTCGGCGAAGCCGTGCACCACCACCTGGGACGACGTCGAGCCGCGCGCGGTGAGGTCGGCGTAGACGATGCGGTAGGGGCCGTGGTGGGCGGCCACCTCGGGGGCGTCCGCGAGCGAGGCCAGGGCGGAGGTCGCCGCGCGGCCCGAGCCGCCGGACAATGCCACCACGTCCGGTCCGGCGGCGGCCGCGCGGGTCTGCTCGTACAGGGAGCGGCTGGCGTCGCCCAGGGACAGGCCCAGGGCCATCGTCGCGGTGGCCACGGTCACCGCGAGCAGCAGCATCGCGGCCTGGACGCGGTGCCGCCGCACGTCGGCCAGCACCAGCCGGGTGACGAGCAGGACAGTGCCCATGACGGTCAGTCCTCCAGCCCGATCAGGCCGCCCAGCCCCCGCGGGCGGGCGGCGGCCAGGTGGGTGTCGTCGACGAACATGCCGTCGCGCATCGAGACCAGCCGGTCGGCGGTCGCCGCCACCCGCTCGTCGTGCGTGACGATCACGAGGGTCTGCCCGGCGGAACGCAGCTCGCCGAAGATCCTCAGCACGTCGAGGGTGGCGGCGGTGTCGAGGTTGCCGGTGGGCTCGTCGGCCAGCACCACCAGCGGGTCGTTGACCAGCGCGCGGGCGACGGCGACGCGCTGGCGCTGGCCGCCGGACAGTTGCGAGGGCAGGTGCCGGGCGCGGGCGGCGAGCCCGACCCGGTCCAGCAGCGCGTGGGCCCGCCGCCTGGCCTGGCGGCGCGAGCGGCCGGCCAGCAGCGCGGGCAGCTCGACGTTCTCGGCCGCCGACAGCTCCTCCACCAGGTGGAACGCCTGGAAGACGAACCCGACCGACCGGCGTCGCAGGCGGGCCAGGGCCCGCTCGCTCAGCGTGTCGACGCGCCGGCCGGCCAGCCACACCTCTCCGCCGGTGGGCCGTTCCAGGCCGCCGAGCAGGTGGAGCAGGGTGGACTTCCCGCAGCCGCTCGGGCCGGTCACCGCCAGCGTCTGCCCCTGGGGGATCTCCAGGTCGACCTCGTCCACCGCGCGGACCCGGCTCTGCCCCTGGCCGTGCGTCTTCACCAGGCCGCGGGCCTGTAACACGTTCATGCGCCCTCGTCTTCGTCTTCGGCCCCGGACCAGGTGCGCTCGCAGGCGTCCAGCCAGCGCAGGTCGGCCCGCAACCGCAGCACGATCCCTTCCAGCAGCAGGCCGGCGGGTGATCCGGGCGGTTCGTCCAGCGCCGCCTGCTGGACCTCGCGCAGGCGGCGCAGCAGCTCGCGGCGCTGCGCCGCGACCAGCTCGACCGGGTCGGCCAGCCGGGCCGCGGCCGCGGCGGCGAGTTTGAGATGGAACTCGGCCAGGTCCGGTTTCGGCCAGCCGACCTCGGCGAGCCAGGCGGCCACCCGGCGCTGGCCGTCGGGGGTCAGCGCGTAGACCTTGCGGTCGGGCCGCTCGGGGAGGCCGTCGGCCCGTTCGCAGGCGACGAGCCCGGCCTTCTCCAGCCTGGCCAGGGTCACGTAGATCTGGCCGGGGTTCATCGACTCGCCCAGCGGGCCGAGGCTGTGCCGCAGGCGGGCGCGCAGGTCGTAGCCGTGCGACGGCTCCTTGGCGAGCATCGCCAGCACCGCGTCCTGCACGGCCCCACCCCCTAACGGTTAGCCCATAGATAGCGGTTAGCCGTAGGAGGTGTCAAAACCTACTGGGACGGGCGCGGCCTGATCATCCACAGGCCCAGGCCGTACATCGCCAGGCCGAGCAGGACGAACCCGGCGGCGACCGGATAGCGCAGCCCGGCCGGCATGTACGTGGCCAGGAACCAGGAGTGGCGCAGCATGTCGTTGGAGACGAAGACGGCCGCGAGGATGCCCTGCGGCACCAGCGGGATCGCGCCGAGGCCGAAGCACCACCAGGTGACCATGCGCTGCGTCGTGGACAGCCGGTCGAAGCGGGAGGCCACGGCGGGCCGCTGCCTGCGCCCGGTGCGCATCAGGTCCAGCAGGTCGGGGCCCTGCGCGCGCAGGCGGCGTTCGGCGAGCAGGCCGAGGCCCCAGACGCACAACGCCCCCGTCAGGACGCCGACGGCGACCCCGGCCCAGCCGTACCGGAGGGCGACCAGCGCCGCGGGCAGCCCGGTGAGGGCCACCAGGGCGAGGGTCAGGTAGGCCAGCCCGGTCAGGCCGCCGTCGTCCTCGCTGGTGCGCAGCGGGTTGCCGGCGCGGCGGTGCGGGTCGGTGCCGGGCACCAGCCCGTACACCGAGATCAGCGGCACCAGCCCGGCCGCGCCGCCCAGCAGGGCCGCCAGCAGCGCCAGGACCAGCGGCCACGGACCGCCGGTGATCGCGGTGAACGCCACGGTCAGCACGGCCGCCACCGGCGTCTGCGCCGTCAGCCACGCCAGTTGCCGGCCGCGCACGTCGCTCGCCCCGGGGGTCATCAGGGTCAGCCAGAGCGCGGTGCCGTCGGCGCCGTACTGGTTGGCGGCCATGGCCGCGGCCATCACGACGAAGATCGGGCCCGCGTAGGGCAGCATGCCGTTCCACCCGACGACCAGCGGGACGGCCGCGAAGCAGACGGCGTACGACAGCGCGAACGTGAGCTGGTGGTTGCGCACCAGATCACGTGACCAGGTGCGCAGCTCCTTGGCGACGATCGCCCCGTTGGCGGTGGCGGCCGTCATCGGACGCCGGGTGCGCCCGGACCGCTGCGTCGCCCCCGCGCGCCGCCCCAGCAGCACCGCCCACGCGCCGAGCAGCAGCACGGCCAGGAGCGCCAGGGCGGGCAGCGCCCACCACTCGCCCTGGACGGCCAGCAGCCCCCACCCGGAGGGCAGGTACCGGACGAACGACGGCATGCCGGTCTGGCCGAAGGCCACGAAGAAGATCCAGATCTGGCCGAGCGCCGCCAGGATCGCGCCGTTGAGCACGCCGGAGGCGATCGCGCCCGCCCGGGACCGCAGCGCCTGCCCGACCAGCGCCACCGCGAGCTTCGACAGCAGCACGAACACGGCCAGCTGCAACACCATCGCGGGCACGGCCACCAGGGCGTTGACCGGCCCGAGCCGCGCGCCCGCGATCGGCAGGCCGAGCAGCGCGGTCAGGCTGACCAGCGGCGCGACGCCGACGAAGGCCGCCACCAGCAGCCCGGACGCCAGGCGGCGCGGCGGCAGGCCGAGCATCGTGAAGTACTCCGGCCGCAGCGTCTCGTCGCCGCCGCCCATGAAGACGGGGCCGAGCATCCAGCCCAGCAGCCACACCGCGTAGGCGGCGGCCAGCAGCTCGGGGTCGGCGAAGGCCAGGTAGATCGTCCCGGCGGCGAGCAGCGCGCCCAGCGCGGCGCCGGTGCCCGCGGTCTGGGCCCGGGTCCCCCGGAAGGCGTGGCGCAGGAGCGCGACCTTCATCCGGGCCATGGTGGCCAGGGTGCCGAGGGTGTTCGGCGGGGTCAGTGTGACAGCCACGACAGCTCCTTCACGCCGGTGTCGTCGTTGCCGACGAGGGTGACGAAGGTGTCCTCCAGCGAGCGGCCGCCGCGCACCTCGTCGAGGGTGCCGGCCGCGGCCACCGTGCCCCTGTCGATCACCGCGACCCGGTCGCAGAGCTGCTCCACCAGGGCCATGACGTGGCTGGAGAGCACGATCGAGCCGCCGTTGGCGACGAACCCGCGCAGGATCCGCTTGATCGTGGCGGCCGAGACCGGGTCGACCGCCTCGAACGGCTCGTCCAGCACCAGCAGCCGGGGCGCGTGCAGCAGCGCGGTGGCCAGCCCGATCTTCTTGCGCATGCCGGTGGAGTACTCGATGACCAGCGTGGTGCCGGCGCCGTCCAGTTCCAGCACCGCCAGCAGCTCGTCGGCGCGCCGGGCCACCTCGTCCTTGGGCAGGCCGCGCAGCAGGCCGAGGTAGGTGAGCACTTCGCGGCCGGTCAGCCGCTCGGGCATGGCCATGCCGTCGGGCAGCACCCCGACCAGGGCCTTGGCCTGCGCCGGAGCCGACCAGACGTCCTGGCCGAAGATCGTGGCGCCGCCCGCGTCGGGGCGCAGCAGGCCGACGGCCATGGACAGGGTGGTGGTCTTGCCGGCGCCGTTCTGGCCGACGAGCCCGAAGAACGACCCCTGGGGGACGGTGAGGTGGATCGCGTCGACGGCGACCTTGTCGCCGAATCTCTTGGTCAGACCGTTGATCTCAAGCGCCGGCGTCATGAGGTCCTCCTGGTGGCGAGGGTGAAGATGGTGGCCAGTTCGGCGGCGAGGGCGCTGAGGTCGTAGTCGGGGTCCTTCAGCACGTAGCTCGGCACGGCGTCGATGGCGCCGCGGATCGCGATCGCCATCGGCCGCAGCTGGAACTCCCGGAACTCGCCGGTCTGCTGGCCCCACGCCAGCAGCTTCTCGATGTCGTCGATGGCGGTGCCCTGCTGGCCCGCGTAGGGTCCGTCGTGGTCGTGGGTGATGATCTCGACCAGCGCCAGCAGGGGTTTGCGGTGCACCCGCATGAACTCGAGGTTGGTCTCGAAGTAGACGCGCAGCCCGTCGGTGGCGGTGGTCTGGGCCAGGATGCGCGGCACCATCAGGTCGGTGGCGAGCTTGACCGCGTGCCCGACGACCGCCTCGATCAGCTCGTCCTTGCTGCCGAAGTAGTAGGCGATGAGGCCCGGCGTGATGCCGGCGAGCTTGGCGATCTTCGCCATCGACGCCTGCTGGTATCCGAGCGTCGCCAGAGCTTCGACGGCGCAGTCGATGATCTGGGCCCGCCGGTTCTCCTCGACGAACGTCCGCTCTCCTGATGGCACGTTCAAGATATTAAACGGCCATTCAAAGGATGGCAACGACGGTTTGACCTGGGCGGGACGCCTAGGGTGGTGGCGGGAAGATCGACCGCCGGGGGACCTGGCTGCGCTCGAACGCCGGCACGGCGGCCGCCTCGGCGTGTACGCGCCGGCCACCGGCACCGGCGCCACGCCGGCCCACCGCGCCGACGAGCGCCTCACGTTCTGCTCCACCTTCAACGGCGGCGGTCCTGCACCGCAACCCGCTCGGCCACCTGGCCGACCGCGTCAGCTAGACCTGGGCCGACATCGACTCCATCTCACCGATCACCCGGCGGCACGTCGCCACCGGCATGACCGTCCGGCAGCTCTGCGACGCCGGCATCCGGCACGGCGACGGCACCGCGGGCAACCTGCTGATGCGTGACGCCGGCGGGCCGGCCCGGCGGCTGGTCACGGGCCGGTGCGGCTGTCGCACTGGCTAGAAGGCGGTGGACCGCTCGGACAGCCAGCGAGAAGCGAGATCGGCGACGATCGCTCCGCCGCGGTCGTTGAGGTGCACGTGGTCCACGAGGAGGTCGCGCCCGCTGCCGCGGGCGATCTCGTCCCAGCTGCGCCCGAGCAGGTAATGCTGGGCGGCGACGGCGAGGGCCAGCGGGAAGGTGAAGGCGTACGGCTGCCGTGCGCCCTGTGTCCGCAGGCGGTCGGCCATGCGCTCATGCACGGGCAGGTAGTGGACCTGCGCCTGGTGTGCGATCTCTTTGATCGCGGCGTTGTATCCGGCGAGCGACCGGTTGATCGTGGTGTCCAGGTCCTCGCCGAGTGGCGGCAGGGACATCACGGCGATCCGCGCGGCGGTACGGGTCTGGATGCGGGCGATGATCGCGCTGAGGTTGGCCCGGTAGCGCTCCTGTGCCACGTCGTTGCGGACGTCGTTGGTGCCGATCAGGATCAGGACCGCGGCCGGCCGGCATGCCAGGATGTCGGTGTCGAGACGCTGGAGCAGGTCGGCGGTGGTGTTGCCGTTGATGCCCGCGTTGACGAACTCGTAGGCGCGGTGTTCGGGCCGTGCCCGCAGGGCCGCCACCCAGTCCGCGCCGAGCGTGCCCTGGGTCATGCTGGCGCCGGCCGCGACCACGCGGGGACGCGTCCCCGGCCGGCCCTGAGCGCACAGGTCGGCCGGGGAGTCGTCGGGCGAGCGGAGGAAGGTGAGATAGGCCACGGCGCCGGTGCCGGTGAGCACGACGGACAGCAGCAGGATCACGCAGATGACGATCCGTCTTTTCATGGTCAGTACCCCAGGCTGATGCTGTGGCCGACGGTGGCAGGGTCGGCGAGTGCGGCAAGGATGGCGTGGGCCAGGTCGGCGCGGGCGATGGTGATGCCGCGCCGCACGTTGCGGTCGATGGCGGTGCGGTAGGGGCGGCGCTCGCCGTTGGTCAGGCGCGGAGGTCGCATGATCGTCCAGTCCAGGCCGCTGGAGCGGACGGCCTCGTCGGTGCGGGCGAAGTCGGCGAATCCTTCCCGCAGGAGGCGGCGTAGCAGGGGTTTGACCAGGGCTCGGTTCAGCAGGTCGTCGCCCTCGTCGACGATGTGCCCGCTGGCGGTGACGACGATCAGGCGGCGGGTCGCGGTGGCTCGCATCGCCGTCATGATCGCGTGGGCGCCTTCGGCGCACACCGGCCCGCCCGCGCCCGGCCTGGGCCCCAGGGTGGACACAACCGCGTCCTGGCCGGTCACGGCGGCGCCGATCGTGTTGGCGTCCGTCAGTTCAGCGGTCACCACGTCGAGCCCGGGACGGTCCGGCCGGCGCAGCCGGGTCGGGTCGCGGACGATCGCGGTGACCTGGTGGCCGGTGGCGAGTGCCTGGTCGAGCAGGTGCTGTCCGGTGCCGCCGGTTGCGCCGAAGAGGGCGAGTTTCATCAGGGACTCCTGGTTAGTAAACGCTCGCTAACTGATAGAGTGACGTTAGCGAGCGTTTACTAACTACGTCAAATGCGAAGGAGCAGCGATGGGCACCAGGGATGCGATCCTCGACGCGGCCGCCACCGTCATGGCGGAGCAGGGCCTGGCCAACGTGACCACGCGACAGATCGCCCGCACCGCCGGATTCACCGAGGCCGCCCTCTACAAGCACTTCACCAACAAGGCCGACCTGCTCGTCGCGGTGATGCGCGAACGCTCACCCGGCTTCGGCTGGCTGGCCGAGGTGCTGCCCGGCAAGCCCGGAACCGGAGACGTCGTGGACACCCTCACCGCCATCGCCGCGGCAGCGATCACCTTCTACAGTGGCGGATTCCCCATGTTCGCCTCGATGTTCGCCGACCCCGACACCCTGGCCGCGCACAAGGCCGAGATACGGCGTAAGGGCGTCGGCCCTCACAAGGTCAACGAAGCGATCGCCGCATACCTGCGCGCCGAACAACAACAGGGCCGCCTGAACCCGGACGCGGACGTCCAGGCCGCCGCCGCTCTCCTGATCGGCGCCTGCTTCCAGCAGGCATTCCTCAGCCACATGTCCACCCCCGCACACCCCGACCCCCACGAGGCGGCCGCCGCCTTCGCCCGCACCCTGTACGCGTCCCTCGCCCCCTGAGATCGGGCGCCCCCCAGGGCGCGATGGTCCCGGCGACCTGATCTCCAGGCGCCAGAACTGTGGGCCGCCGCACAGCTGCAGGCGCCTCGCTCACCTGACCAGCCCGAACCGGGTGGTGACGGCCCGCAGCCCCTCGATCACGTCGGCGGCCGAGGGCGCGGCCCGCGGGTCGTTGAGCCACTGGGCCATCACCCCGAGCAGCAGCGCGAGCTGCACCGAGCCGACGGCGCGCACCTCGCCGTCGCCGATCTCCTCCTCCGGCACCCCGGTGAGCTGCGCGGCCATGCCCCGCCGCCCCTCGCGCTGACCGGCCACGAGCTGCTCGCGCAGCTCCGGCGAGTGCTCGGCCTGGACCAGTGCCTCCAGGTTGGCCAGCCACAACGTGCGGTGCTCGTTGATCGAGCCGATCAGCTGCTCCCACAGCGCCTCGAAGCTCTCGGCGGGTGACCTGCCGGGGTCGTCGAGCGCGGCCAGGGCCGCGCCGACCTTCTCTCCCCATTCGCCCATGGCCTCGACCAGGGCCGCGTTGAGCAGCGCCTCCCGCGAGCCGAAGTGGTAGCCGATGGCCGCCATGCTCACGCCCGAGGCCGTGGCGATGTCGCGGACGGTGGTGCGCCCCCAGCCCTTCTCCTCCAGGCAGCGCCGCGCCCCGGCCAGCAGGTCTTCGCGATTTCCCATGGCCGAAAGCCTAGCACGTACGCCTTAGACGGCCGTCTTGCGCATTTGCCCAAATCTGCGTACGGTGTGGAGCGTTCACCGACGAAAGAGGACATGGCAATGCGCATCCTGATCTCCGGCGGCAGCGTCGCCGGCCCCGCCCTCGCCTACTGGCTGCACCGTCACGGCCACCAGGTCACCGTCGTCGAGCGCGCCCCGGCCCCGCGCGGCGGCGGCGCGGCCATCGACTTCCGCGGCTCGGCCCTGGACGTGCTGGACCGCATGGGCCTGCTGGCCGAGATGCGCCGGCACGCGACCACGATGACCTCCATGACCCTGGTCGACGAGGCCGGCGACACGCTGGCCGTGCTGCCCGCCGAGGCGATCTCCGGCGAGCTGGAGGTGCTCAAGTCCGACGTCACGAAGGTCCTGTACGAGGCCACCCGGGACACCGTCGAGTACCTGTTCGACGACACCGTCACCGCGCTCGACCAGGACGCGGCGGAGGTGCGGGTGCGGTTCGAGAAGGCCGCGCCGCGCACGTTCGACCTGGTGGTCGGCGCCGACGGGATGCACTCCAAGGTGCGCGCGCTCGCCTTCGGCCCCGAGTCGCGCTACGTGCGCGACCTCGGCATCTACGGCGCGTTGTTCACCACCGGCAACATCCTGGACCTGCGGGACGCGGGCCTGATGCACAACACCCCCGGCCGCAGTGCCCTGGCCTTCACCGCCCACGGCAACACCGAGCTGCGGGTCGGCCTGTCGTTCGCCGCCGACGACCTGGTCTACGACCGGCGCGACCGCGCCCAGCAGGAACGCCTGGTGGCCGAGCACTACGCGGGAGCGGGCTGGGAGGTGCCCCGGCTGCTGGCGGCCATGCGGGAGGCCGAGGAGTTCTTCTTCGACTCCTCCGGCCAGGTCGTGATGGGCACCTGGACGAACGGCCGGGTCACGCTGCTGGGCGACGCGGCCTACTGCGCGGCGCCGACCTCCGGCCGCGGCACCTCACAGGCCCTGATCGGCGCGTACGTGCTGGCCGGGGAGCTGGCCGAGGCGCCCGACCACGCCGCGGGCCTGGCCGCCTACGAGCACCGGATGCGCGACTACGTCGAGCGCAACCAGCGGCACGGCCGGGCCGCGGCCCGCTGGTTCTTCGGCGCGCCGGACGAGCCCATGCCGGACGACGTCGACGACACGGTCCCGCTCAAGGAGTACGCGCTCTGAGGCCGTGGCCGAAGACCCCGGCGGCTCAGAGCCAGCCCGCGTCGCGGGAGATGCGGATGGCGTCGATGCGGTTGCGCCCGCCGACCTTGCTGATCGCGTTCGACAGGTAGTTGCGCACGGTGGCCTGCGACAACGAGAGCTGGGTGGCGATCTGCGCGGTGCGGATGCCGGACGCGGCGGCGCGCAGCACCTCGGTCTCCCGGGCGGTGAGCGGGCTGCTGCCGGTCTCCAGGGCGGCGGCGACCAGCTCGGGGTCGATCACCCGTTCGCCGCGGGCGATGCGCCGGATGCCGTCGGTCAGGGTCTGGGCGGGGGCGTCCTTGACGATGAACCCCCGCGCGTGCACCTTCAGCGCGCGCAGCAGGTTCCCCGGCTGGCTGAGCCCGGTGAGCACGAGCGTGCGGCAGTCCGGCAGCCGCTGCGACAGCTGCTCGGCGGCCGACAGGCCGTCCAGGCCGGGCATGTCGATGTCGAGCACCGCGACGTCCGGGCGCACCCGGAGGGCGGCGGCCAGCACCTCGTCGCCACGCTCGATCTCGGCCACGACCTCCATGTCGTCCTCCAGCGAGAGCAGGGCGACCAGGGCCGAGCGGATCATGTGCATGTCCTCGGCGATCAGTACGCGGATCACGGGCCTTCCTCGGGAACCTCGACCGACAACCGGAAGCGGCCGTCGCGGACGGCGGTGGACGACGAGCCGGACGCCGCGCGGGCGCGTTCGGTCACCCCGGCGAGCCCCGACCCGGGCCGCCCGACGCCGCGCACGCCGTCGTTGACGATCTCCAACCGTACCCTGCCGCCGCCGCGGGCCACGGTGATCGCGCAGGTCGTGGCCTCGCTGTGCCGCAGCAGGTTGGTGGTGCCCTCGCGGATGGCCCACGCCAGCGCGTCGTGGGCCGGGCCGGACAGCGGCGGCAGCGCGGCCACGTCGAGCCGGGTGCCGACCCCGGCCGCGCCGAGCAGGGCCGCCGCGCCGTCGATCTCGGTGCGCAGCGACACGGCCAGCTCGTCGCGGGTGATCGCGCGCACGTCCCTGAGGGCGTCGCGGGCGACTCCGGTCAGGCTCTCGATCTCGGCACGGGCCGCGCCGGCGTCCTTGACGAGCAGCCGCAGGGCCAGGTCGCCCTTGAGGGAGATGGCCGACAGGCTCTGGCCGAGCAGGTCGTGCAGGTCGCGCGAGACCCGGACGCGTTCCTCGCCGACCGCGGCCGCGGCCAGCTCGGCCCGGGTGGCCTCCAGCTCCTCCAGCAGCAGCACCAGGCGGGCCCCGGCGACCAGCGCCCCGCCGAACACGATCAGGCCGAGCAGGGGGTAGACGGCCAGCAGGAGGGCGTGCGGGACCGTGTCGCCGTCGTGCAACATCTGCGCCACCTCCAGCGCGGCGGGGTGCAGGACCTGCGCGACGGCGGCCACCGCCCGCGCCGGGCCGCGCAGCAGCATGACGATCGAGGCCAGGGCGAAGATGGTCATGCCCTCCCACTGGGTGGCGAGCCACCACAGGGGCAGGTTCGCCAGCAGCAGGAGCGCCGCCAGGGTCCAGGGCCAGCCCGCCGGACGCGCGCCGCGGGAGGCGGCCAGGCTGTGGCGGAGCTGGAGCGCGAGGGCCGCCAGGACGCCCAGGCCCGCCAGGACGGGGTCCCCGGGCGGCCCCTCCATGCCCATGCCGATGTAGACCGGCACCTGCGCGGCCAGCGGGACGTGCAGCGCGACGAACGGCCGGCGCGGATGCCGCAGCACCCAGGCCGGCGGGATCTGCGCGGTCATGCCGGCACCTCGATCGTCTCGGTCACGTCGTCGGCGCGGACCTCCAGCAGCACCCGGCCGTCCGCGACGGTGGCGGCGATCGTGCAGGCGCGCACGCCCTCGGCGCGCAGCAGGCGGGTGACCGTGGCGCGAAGGGCCGCGCGCGGGCCGGGCGGGATCGTCTCGGGGACGCCCTGCCTGGGCAGTTCCAGGCGGGTCGGCACGCCCGCCGCCGACAGCAGCGTGGCGGCCGTCTCCAGCTCGGCCCGCAGCGACGGCTGCCGGTAGCCGCGCACCCGCCGTCTGGCCACGGCCAGCGTGCGGCGCGAGTCGTCGGCGAGCTGGGCGAGCTCCGCCGCCAGCCCGGGGGCGGGGCCAGGGGTGTTTCCAGTGGCCAGGGCCGCCGCCGCGCGTTCGCCGCGGGCGGCGATCGACTCCAGCGCGCCGCCGAGCGTGCGGCGCAGGTCGTCGTCGATGCGCCGCCGCTCCTGCGCGACCGCCTGCTGGGCCAGCGCCTCCCTGGCCGCCTGCAGCCGGGTCAGCGCCGCGGCGAGCCAGACGAGCAGCAGCAACGCCCCGCCGCCGCACAACACCGAGAACGCCGGCCACGACGCCACCTGCCACGGCAGGCCCAGCAGCAGCGCCACCGGCGCGGCCGCCGCCACCAGAACGACGCAGGCCAGGTACGACCACGGCGCCGGCAGCACCAGCACGGCCGACACCACGAGCCCCGCGTACGCCCGCGGCCACATGTTCCCGGCCAGCGGCGTCACGCCGAGCACGACGACGGCCATGACCGCGAACGTCCAGCGACCGGCCGGCGGACGGCGGGCGTGGGCGGCGTACCAGACGTGGCGCAGGTGCAGGGGGAGGTAGACCGCGGTCGCGGCCAGGCTCCACAGCCCGGTGCGGCTGTCGTTGCCCTCGTAGCCGAACGACAGCGTCACCTGCAGCAGCGGCAGCAGGGCGCTGCACACGACGGCGACGACCGGCGCCAGCCGGACGACGCGGCCGGACCGCCAGAACTCCGCCCTGTCCGCCACCCTGCCCACCACCCGTCGACGTTCCCCGGCTGACCAGGGTAGGCCGCCCGGCCGGACGGCGGCGCGGCCCGGCCGCCGGGGCCGGACCAGGGTGAGCGGCACAGTCATGAGGGGTCGTCGCCGCCTTCCTCGGGGGATGTCGAGGGACTCAGCCTGCACCCGGAGGACGGCGGCGAACAGATGCAGATGTCATCGGTCGGCCCGTGAGATTCGCGGCGGGTTCAACCCGCCTTGCCGATGGCCAGGCCGTGGTCCGCCGGGAGCACGGCGGGCAGGGTCAGGACGGTCAGTTCACCCGGGTGACCCGGTTCAGGGCCGGGGCGGGCAGCGGGCTCTTGGCGCGGATGTAGGACTCGAACGCCTCGATGTCGCGGACCTTCTCCACCCGCTCGGTGCCCTCGGTCAGCACCGAGAAGCCGTCGCCGCCGGTCGCGACGAAGGAGTTGGCGGTCAGGCGGTACCTCGCGGCGGGGTCGACGACGGCGCCGTTGAGCTTGATGCTCGCCGGGTCGACGCGGTCGCAGGCGGGCTTGGCGTTGTCGTAGGTGTAGGTGAGTCCCTGCGAGACGCCGAGCACGCGCGCGGTGCTCTGGCCGCACCACTGCTGCTCCAGCAGCCGTTCGAGCTGGGCGCCGGTGAGCGTCATGGTGACGAGCATGTTGCCGAACGGCTGCACGCGCAGCGCCTTGCCGTGCGTCACCAGGTTCGACATCTCGTTGCCGGTGGGGTTGACGATCAGGTCGCCGCCGATGCCGCCGCCATAGGGCGGCTGGACGGCGATCTGGGCGCCGCCGTTCTCGGCGGCGGAGGTGGCGAACAGGCGGGCGTCGGCCAGGGCGTGGCCGACGGTGGACTCGCCGGCGGCGTTGCGCTGGGCGGTCAGGTCGCGGGCGAGCAGGCCGACCGGCCGGTCGAGCAGCTTCTGCGCCTGCTCGTCGGTGCGGCGGCGCAGAGCGGCGATCCGGGCGTCGGGCTTGATGTCGTGGGTGACGGTGATGTTCTCGGCCTTGGCGGAGGTCGGGTTGCCGGTCGCCCGGTCGACGGTCAGGACGACCTTGGTGAGCTCGCGCGTGTGGGCGGAGGTCTGCGTGACGGGGATGCCGTTGACCACGCAGTTGTACGGGTTGTGCGTGTGCCCGGAGATGACGGCGTCGACCTCGGGGTCGAACCGCTGCACGATGTCCTTGATCGGCCCGGCCAGGTTGTTGCACTCGTTGGGCAGGCCGCCGCCGGTCTGTCCGCCGCCCTGGTGGATCAGGACGACGATCGTGCGCACGCCCTTGGCCTTGAGCTCGGCCGTGTAGGCGTTGACCGCCTCGGCCTCGTCGCGGCCCTCCAGCGGCTTGGTGGGGCCGGGGGCCTCGTTGAGCGCGTTCTTGTAGTCGACGCCGATGATGCCGACCTTGACGCCCTTGACCTCCTTGACGATGTAGGGCGTCAGCGCGGGCTTGCCGGTGGTGGTGTCGACGATGTTGGCGCCCAGGTAGGGGAACGCGGCGCCCTTGAAGCCGGGCAGCGCGCAGCCGTCGATCGGGTGGCAGCCGCCGTTCTCCATCCGGCGGAACTCGGCGATGCCCTCGTCGAACTCGTGGTTGCCGACGCTGGAGGCGTCCAGGCGCATCAGGTTGAGTGCCTGGATGCCCGGCTCGTCGTGCAGGGCGGTGGCGTTCATGGTGCTGGAGGAGTAGTTGTCGCCGGCCGAGAGCCGCAGCGTGCCGTCGGGGTTGTCGCGCTGGAGCCGGTCCATGTGGGCGGCCAGGTACTCGGCCCCGCCCGCCTCGACCGGCCCGGACGGCGTCATGGCGAAGCTGGTCGGGAAGCCGGAGTGGAAGTCGTTGAAGGCCAGTAACTGGATGCCCACGGCGTCGGCGCGGGCGGGCAGCAGGCTGGTGCTGCCGAGCACCAGCGCCATGAGGAGGTTGCGCATGGCCACGAAAGTGACATAGTCCCATCAGCTCACACAAGAGGGAAATTTTCTAACATTGGATGCCGAATGTGAACTATTGACATAGCTTGCGGGAAGCGGGAGGGTTCCTCCCATGTCACCGATCCTGGCCAGAATCCGAGGGATCGAGCCCACCCTCACGGCCACCCACCGGCGCATCGCCGAGACGATCCTCGCCGAGCCCGCCACCGTGGCCGCCTCGACCATCGGCGAGCTGGCGGAGCGGTGCGGCACCTCGCTCACCACCGTCACGCGCTTCTGCCGGCAGCTCGGCCTGGCCGGCTACCCCGAGCTCAGGCTGGCGCTCGCCGCCGAACTGGGCCGCAACGACGCCGCCCCGCGCGAGCAGGGCCTGATCGCCTTCTCCCCGGACGACCCCGCGAGCCTGGTGCTGCGCAGCCTGCTGGCCAGCGACATGCGCGCCATGGAGGAGACGGCGGCCCAGCTCGACCTTCAGGCCGTGGACCGGGCGGTCGAGGCCCTGGTACGGGCCCGGTTCATCGACTTCTTCGCGGTCGCCGGCAGCGCGGGCGTGGCCATGGACCTGCACCTGCGCCTGCACGCCATCGGCCGCCCCGGAGCGTTGTGGACCGACGTGCACAGCGCCGTCTGCAGCGCCAACGCCCGCGACCGCGACGACGTGGCGCTCGGGATCTCCCACTCGGGCACCACGGCCGAAGTGGTCGAGCCGCTGGCCATCGCCAAGCGACGCGGCGCCACCACCGTCGCGGTCACCAACTTCCCGCGCAGCCCGCTGGCCGAGGTGGCCGACATCGTGCTGACCACCGCCGCGCAGGACACCCCCTTCCGCGCCGGCGGCGTGGCCGCCCGCCACACCCAGATGCTCGTCCTGGACTGCCTGTACATCGGCGTCGTCCAGCGCACCCACGAGACCAGCAACCAACTGCTCACCGCGGCCACCGACGCGGTCAGCAAGCACCGCCTGCCCCCACGCTAGGAGTCCCCATGCGTCTCGCCGCCGCCGCTGTCGCCTTGGCGATGGCGGTCACCGCCTGTGCCCCTTCCGCCACGACGAGTGCCGATTCCGGCAAGATCACCCTCTCGGTCTGGGGCTGGGGCCCCGAGGCGAACTACGACAAGATGTTCGCCGAGTACGAGAAGCTCCACCCCGGCATCGACGTCGACGCCCGCTCGTTCACCACGGCCACCGAGTACGACACCATCCTGTCCACCGGCCTGGCCGGCGACAGCGGACCCGACCTGGCCTGGCTGCGCGCCGGCGCCAACCTCCAGCCGCTGGTCGAGGCCGGCCGGCTGCTCCCGCTCGACGCCAAGGACGTGCCCGGCCTGGCCGCCTACGACGAGAAGGTGCTGCGCTACGCCAAGGGCGACAAGGACGGCAAGGTCTACGGCGTGCCGTTCGCCGTCCAGACCCTCCAGGTGATCTACAACAAGAAGATCTTCGCCGACAACGGCCTCACCCCGCCGAAGACGTACGCCGACATGATCTCCGCGGCCGACAAGCTCAAGGCCAAGGGCATCGTGCCGTTCGCCTTCGGCGGCAAGGACGACTGGATGCTGCCGATCGTGGCCGGCATCTTCGGCACCGCCCACTGGGGCGGCGACGCGTTCATCGCCGACGTCAAGGCCAAGCGCAAGAAGTTCGCCGACCCGCGCTTCGTCGAGGGCATCGACCAGCTCAACAAGCTCAAGCCGTACTTCCCCGACGACGTGGCCGGCGTCTCCTACACCGACGCGCAGATCCTGTTCTCCTCCGGCAAGGCGGCCATGTTCCCCGGCGGCCTGTGGGAGCTGAACTTCTTCGGCGAGCACGCCAAGGGCGTCGACCTGGGCGTCTTCACCCCGCCCACGCCCGAGGGGGAGGGCGTCATGCCCGGCTTCACCGACGGCTCGTACGGCGTCAACGTCAAGACCAGGCACAAGGCCGAGGCGCTGAAGTTCGCCGCGTGGCTGGCCTCCAAGGACTACGGCCAGCTGTACACCGACACCTTGCGCATCTTCTCCGCCGTGCCCGGCGTCACCCCCAAGGATCCGCTGCTCAACGAGGTCTCCGCCACCTTCGCCCAGCGCGGCGGCACCTACTTCATGAACGAGTTCGCCTACGGCAACCCGACCTCGGCCACCGTGTTCTCCAAGGCGTTGCAGGAGATGCTGCTGGGCCGCATCAGCGCCGAGGAGGCCGCCGAGCAGCTCGACAAGAGCGTGGCCACATGGCTCTAGCCGCACGGCGGGGATCGTCGTACCTGTTCCTGGTCCCCGCCTTCCTCCTGTACTCGGCGTTCGTGGTCTATCCGCTGTTCACCGGGCTGACCTACAGCTTCTTCTCCTGGAAGGGCACCCTGCGCGACCAGCCGGCCGGGCTGGACAACTACGCGAACCTGCTGTCCGGCGCCTTCCTGGACCAGCTGCTCCCGGCGCTGGGGCACAACTTCCTGCTCTTCGCAGGCACCATGCTGGTGCAGAACACGCTGGGCCTGGCCTTCGCGCTGGCGCTGTTCCGCGTACGGCGCGGCAAGCGGGCCCTGCAGACCATGTTCGCGCTGCCGTACCTGGTCAACCCGCTGGTCATCGGCTACCTGTGGACCCTGCTGCTCAGCCCGGCCTTCGGCCCGGTCAACGCGCTGCTCAAGCCGATGGGCCTGGCGATGCCGTGGCTGGGCGACCCCGCCACCGCGCTGCCGACCGTCATCCTGATCACCAGCTGGCAGTGGGTGGGCTTCCCGATGCTGCTGTTCAGCGCCGCGCTCGGCGGCATCCCGCAGGAGTACGCCGAGGCCGCCAGGACCGACGGCGCCGGCTCCTGGCAGGTGTTCTGGCGCGTCACGCTGCCGCTGCTCAAGCCGGCCATGGCCACCGTGACCATCCTCAGCTTCATCGGCAGCATGGGCACCTTCGCCCTGGTCTACGCCCTGGGCGGCTCCAACGGCGCCCCCGCGGGCGCGACGGACGTGCTCGGCCTGCTGTTCTACCGGACCGCCTTCGCCTCGGGCGACGTCAACGCGCTGGGCACGTCCTCGGCGCTGGCGGTCTTCATGTTCACCTTCATCTTCGGCTCGACGCTGCTGCTGGAACGGGTCCTGAGGAGGAAGTCGTGAAGGCCGTGGCGATCCGGGTCCTGCTGTGGGGCTACGCCGTCTTCTCCATGTCGCCGCTGCTGGTCATGCTGCTCAGCTCGCTCCGGCCGACCAGCGAGATCTTCGACCAGCCGCTCGGCTGGCCCAGCGGGCTCGGCAACTACGCCAAAGCCTGGACCGACGCCTCCTTCTCCACGTACGTGGTGAACTCGGCGATCGTCGTGGTCTGCTCGGTGCTGCTGGGCGCGGTGGTGTCGTTGCTGGCGGCGTACCCGCTGGGGCGCCGGGAGTTCCGGGGGCGCGGACTGTTCGCCGCCTACTTCGTCTCGGGCATGACGCTGCCCGCCCACCTGGGTGTGCTGCCGCTGTTCTACCTGCTGGAGAGCATGGGCCTGGTGGACTCGCTGGCCGGGCTGGTGCTGGTCTACGCGGCCGGGTCGGTGCCGTTCAACGTGTTCGTGCTGACCGCGTTCTTCCGCCAGCTCCCGCACGAGCTCGACGAGGCCGCCGCCCTGGACGGCGCGGGCCCGTTCGCCACCTTCTGGCACGTGATGCTGCCGCTGGTACGGCCCGCGCTGGCGACCGTGGTGGTCTTCCAGTTCGTGCCCATCTGGAATGACTTCTTCTACCCCCTGGTCCTGATGCGGGACGAGAGCAAGCTGACCCTGCCGGTCGGCCTCACCCACTTCTTCGGCCAGTTCCAGAACGACTGGGGCACGCTCTTCGCCGGCCTGGTGATGACGACGATCCCCCTGGTCGTGCTCTTCATCCTGGCCACCCGCCAGATCGTCGCCGGGCTCACCGCCGGCATGAACCGTTGAGGACAGTTTGATGGATCTTGTGATGGCCTTCGCCGACGAGACGCGCTCGCGGCTGGACCGGCTGATGGCCGAGCAGCTGCCCGCCATCAGGCGCGCGGGCGCACTGGTCGCGGCGACCGTGCGCGCCGGAGGCGTCCTGCACGCCTACGGCACGGGACATTCGGAGGCGGTGGCGCTGGAGGTGGCGGGGCGCGCGGGCGGGCTCATCCCGACCAACCGGCTCACCCTGCGCGACCCGGTGGTGCTGGGCTCGGCCGATCCCGGCGCGTTCGACCCGCTGGCCGAGCGCGACCCGCGCACCGCCCACCAGGTGCTGGCCCTGCACACGGTGGAGGACTCCGACGCGTTCGTGATCGCCTCCAACTCCGGCGGCAACGGCTCGACCGTGGAGATGGCCCGGCTGGTCAAGGAGCGCGGCCTGCCGCTCGTCGCGATCACCTCGCTGGCCCACTCGACCGCCATCACCTCGCGGCATCCGTCGGGGGAGCGGCTGTTCGAGCTGGCCGACATCGTGATCGACAACCTGGCCCCGTACGGCGACGCCGTCCTGCCGACCGAGCACGGCCCGGTCTGCGGCATCTCCTCGATCACCTCGGCGCTGATCGTGCAGCTCATGGTGGCCGAGGCGATCGGCGAGCTCCAGGCGGACGGCACGGTCCCGCCGGTCTACCTGTCGGCCAACATCCCAGGCTCCGACGCGCACAACGACGCCCTGGTGGCCCGCTACGCCGGCCGCATCAGGACGGGCGCGCTGTGACCCTGACGATCGCCGCCTTCTGGCCGCCCCCGCCCCACGAGACGACGGCCGCCCGCTACCGGGAGATCGCCGAGGCCGGGATCGACCTGGTCATCACCGGCAACTACCTGAGCGACCGGGTCATCCTGCGGCACGCCCTGGCCCGCGCCGAGGAGGCCGGGCTCGGCATGCTGGTCGCCTCCGACCCGCGGGTGGACGTGCTCATGCGCGACCTGGACGTGGACCCGGCGCCGCTGATCGCCCAGGTCGTCGAGGACTACCGCCCGTTCCGCTCCTTCCGCGGCCTCAGCCTCATGGACGAGCCGGTGGCCGGGCAGTTCCCGCGGCTGGCGGCCGGGGTCGCCGCCGCGCGGGCGGCCGGCGCGTTCGCCTACGCCAACCTGCTGCCGAGCCACGCCACCGGCCCCTACGACGCGTACGTGGGGGAGTTCGCCCGGGTCGTCCGGCCGGACGTGCTGTCGTTCGACCGGTACCCGTTCCTGGCCGGCGGGTTCGACGAGGGCTACCTCGCCGACCTGGCCACCGTGCGCGAGCACGCCCGCAGGGCCGGGCTGCCGGCCTGGATGTACGTCCAGACGCTGGCCTACGACGGCCACCGCGAGCCGTCGGCCGCCGAGCTGGCCTGGCAGGTCAACACCGCCCTGGCCTACGGGTACACCGGCATCCAGTACTTCACCTACTGGACGCCCGACCCGGCGCGCGGCGAGGGCTTCCAGCCGGCGCTCATCGGCGGTGACGGCGTGCCGACCGAGCGCTACGGCGTCGTGCGGGACCTCAACACCCGCTGGCTGCGCCCGGTGGCGGCCGAGCTGACCGGGTGGACGTCGGCCGAGCACGCCGGCGACGTCCTGGTCGGCCACTACGGCGAGCGGCGGCTGGTCTGCAACGCCCGCTTCGACCGGCCGGCGGAGGTCACGCTCGACGGGATCACGCAGGCGTTCGACCCGGCGACCGGCTCCTACCAGGCGTGCGGCGCCACCCTCACGCTGGCGCCCGGCGCGGCGCGGCTGGTCCGGTGACGCTCTTCGCCGGGGTGGACGCCGGCGGCACCACCACCCGCGCCGCCGTGCACGCGGCGGACGGCACCAGGCTCGGGCACGGCATCGCCGGTCCCGGCAACCCGGCCGCGCACGGGCCGGCGGCGGCCCGCCTGGCGGTCGGGCAGGCCCTGCGCCGCGCGCTCGACGGCCTGGACCCCTCGCTGGTGGCCGCCTCGGTGGCCGGCGTGGCGGGCGGCGACGACGCCTTCGCCGCGACGCTGGGCCGGACCTGGGCCGAGTGCGGCATCGCCGCGCCGCCGCGCATGGTCGGCGACGTGGAGATCGCCTACGCGGCCGGGACCGCCGCGCCGTCCGGCACGCTGCTGCTGGCCGGGACGGGCGCCGCGGCGGCCCGCTTCTCCGGCCGGACGGTGACCGCGGTGGCCGACGGGCTCGGCTGGCTGCTGGGCGACGAGGGCGGCGGGTTCTGGATCGGCCGGGCGGGGGTGCGCGCGACCGTCCGCGCCCTGGACCGGCCCGGCGATCCCTCGGATCACGTCCGGGACCGTCCCCAGGGCCGCATGGGCCGCGCTGAGGGCCCCGGACTGCCGTACGGGCCGCTGGTGGATCTGGTGAGTGCGCACTTCGGGGTGACGGGCGAGCCGCGGCGGCGGGCGGACCGGATCGTCCGGCTGGCCCAGGCCGACCGGATGCTCGTGGCCGCCGCCGCGCCGCTGGTGTCGCGGGCGGCCGCCGCGGGGGACGAGTGCGCGGCCGGCATCGTCGCCGAGGCCGCCCGGCGGCTGACCGCGACGGCGGCCCGGCTGTCCGGCGACGGGCCGCTGGTGCTGGCGGGCGGGGTGCTGACCGCGGACGGCCCGGTGCGCGCCGCCGTCCTGGCCCGGCTGGCCGGGCGGCGGGTGACGACCGCCCGCGACGCCACGGCCGGGGCGTGCTGGCTGGCCGCCCTCGACCGGCTGGGCGACCAGGCCGCCCACGAACGCTTCACGGCCCTTCCGCCGCCCCGCTAGTACTGTGACCGGGTCGGCGGGTATCGCGCCCGTGCCGCGGAAAGGACGGTTCGCACCACATGCAGGTCCCGCAGATGGATCGTGCTCTGCTGAGCCGGCTGCTGCCGGGCGTCGAGGCGGAGCGGCTCACCGTTCGCCAAGGGCAGTTCCACCAGGTGGTGATCGGCGCGGATCGGGTCGTGTGCCTGCCGCGCACCGGGGCCGCGGCCGCCCGGCTGCCGCAGCGGGCGGCCGTCCTGCGCCTGCTCGCCGGGTTCGATCTCGGCTTCCGCACGCCCCGGCCGTTGCCGGAGGCCGGCGCTCCCGGCACGGACGAGCCGCCGTTCCTGGTCCTCAGCCGCGTTCCCGGAGCCCCGCTGGAGCCCGGAGACCTCGAAGATCCCCGGGTGGCCGAGGCCGCGGCGGCGCAGTACGTCACGCTGCTGCGCGAACTGGCCAGGATCGGCGCGGAGGACGACGTGCGGGCGGCGCTGCCGGCGCCGCGGGATCGATGGCGGGAGTTCACGGCGGGCGTCCGCGCCGAGCTGTTCGGGCTCATGTCCGGGCGCGGGCGTCAGCGGGCCGAGCGGGAGCTCGCGGCGCTCGACGGACTTCCCGACCTCACCGAGGCCGTGGTGCACGGTGACCTCGGCGCGGAGAACGTCCTGTGGGAGCACCACGACGGGCTGCCGGTGCTCAGCGGGGTGATCGACTGGGACGAGGTGACGATCGGCGATCCCGCCGAGGACCTGGCGGCCGTCGGGGCCGGTTACGGCACGCCTTTCCTGGATCGGGTGCTGAGGCTGGGAGGCTGGTCGGACGGCGCGACGGCCGCCCGCATCGCCGTCATCCGCGCGTCCTTCGCCCTGCAGCAGGCCCTGTCCGCGCATCGGGACGGTGACGAGGAAGAACTGGCGGACGGCCTGGCCGGCTACCGCTGAACTCGTCCGGGAGAACGGGGCTCAGGCGGACGGCTCCTCGGCCGGGAACAGGATCGGGCTGATCAGGTGGCGGGTGCGCTCGGGCGTGGGCGGGTTGGCGATCCTGGGCAGCAGCGCGGCGCGCAGGTCGGCGATCAGCGCGGCGCGTTCGTCCGGGGTGAGCCAGACGGCGTGCTGCCGGTAGCCGACCAGGTCGGCGGCCGGATCGGCCTGGTCGCGGTCGAGGTAGGCGCCGAACTCGGCCAGCAGGGCCGCCATGGCCACGGCGAACGCGCGGCGGTGGTCGTCCCGCGAGGCCGCGGCGGCGGTGTCGGCGTCGATGGCCGCCCGCGCCGGGCGCAGCCGGTAGCGGCGCTCGACGGCTCCTCGTACGCGCTGCTCGCCCTCCACGTCGAGCAGGCCGCCCTCGGCCAGCAGGCCGACGTGCCGGTAGACGGTGGCCTTGGAGACGTCGGGCAGCAGGTCGCACAGGTCGGAGGTGGTGAGCGTGCGGCCGCCCGCCATGGCGTGCACGATGCGCAGCCGTACGGGGTGCAGAAGCAGGTCCACCGTGTCCATGGACGTACGATCTCACACCTGCTACCTTTCTCAAACCTGAGAAAGGACGGATCATGACCCACCACGCCCTGGACGCCCCTCCGCTGGGCCGCCTGCACGACGTCGGCGGTCGCCGGATCATGCTGCACCGCTCGGGCGCCGGCGGCCCGCCCGTGGTGTTCCTGCCCGGCGCCGGAGCCGTCGGCCTGGACTACCTCAACGTGCACGACCGCGCCGCCGAGCTGACGACCAGCGTGCTCTACGACCGTGCGGGCACCGGCTGGAGCGAGCCGGTCGAGCTGCCCCGCACCGCGGCCGAGGTGACCGACGAGCTGCGCGCGGCGCTGGCGGCGGCGGGGGTGCGCGGCCCGTACGTGCTGGCCGGTCACTCCCTGGGCGGCGCGTACGCGCGCCACTACGCCCGCCGCTTCCCCGGCGACGTCGCGGCGCTGCTGCTGCTCGACCCCTTCCATGAGGACATGGCCGCCCGCGCGCCCCGGCAGGCGCGCGAGATGCTCGACCAGATGCGCGAGCAGGCCCTCCCGGACCCGACGCCGGAGCAGCTCGACGCCGCCCGCCCGGCCGTCGAGCGGCTGCTGGCCGCCTGGCCGGACGACGTGCGCGAGGCCCTGATCGACCACCACCTGACCGCCTGGCGCACCGGCTGGCTGGAGGGCCGCAACCTCTACGACGAGGTCTCGGCGGAGCTCAGGGCCGCGCCGCCGGCGCCCGACGTGCCGGTGATCGTGCTGTCGGCCATGGGGGCGGACGCCACCCAGTCCCAGCTCTGGCCGGAGGACGTGCTGCGGGAGATCAACGCCGGCAAGCTCGCCCTGCACGCCGAGCTGGCCGCCTCCTTCCCGCGCGGCGAGCACCGGGTGCTGGACGACGCCGGGCACGGCTGGCTGCACGAGGAACGACGTGACGCCGTGCTCCAGGCGCTGGCCGACCTGCTGCGGGTCCTGTGAGACTCGGGGACCCGACCGCGGCTCAGGGACGCAGCGCCTTGAGCGCCAGGTCGACCAGCGCGTCGGCGTACTGCGGGGTGAGCGGGCCGGAGCGCAGGAGCCAGCGCTGGTAGAGGGGGGCGTAGAGCAGTTCGAGCGCGAGGTCGAGGTCGGCGTCGGGGGCGAGCTGGCCGGCCCGCTGGGCGCTGCGCAGGCGGGCCTTCTTGGCCTCGTCGACCGGGCCCGCCAGCTTCTCACGGTACTGGGCGGCCAGCTCGGGGTCGGCGACGATCTCCAGGTTGAGCGCCCGGATCGGGGCCTCGAAGCCGGGGTCGGCAAACTCCGCCACGGTGGCCCGCATGACGGTCTTCAGGTCGGCCTCGATGTCGCCCGTGTCGGGCAGCGTCACGCCCTCGTCGCCGGGGCCGCCCTCGCTCAGCGCGAGGAAGGAGTCGAAGACCACGGCGCCCTTGGACCGCCACCACCGGTAGATCGTCTGCTTGCCGACGCCGGCCCGCGCGGCGATCGCCTCGACGGACACCTTGGCGTAACCCACCTCGGACACCAGTTCCCTGGCGGCCCGGAGGATCGCCTGCCGGGAGCGCTCGCTGCGGCGCGCGGGATCGGGCTGCTTCACGCCGCCCATCATAGCCCATCAACGAGACGAGACGGTCCGTCTTGACAAGTCACCGGTCCCTGCTGGCACACTGATGGGCATGCGGCGAGACGGACCGTCTCGTCTTGAACCGAGAAGGAGGCGAGAGCGCATGCGCGTATGGTTCGTCACGGGTGCGTCCCGGGGGCTGGGCAGGGCGTTCACCGAAGCGGCCCTGGACCGGGGCGACCGCGTCGTGGCCGCCGCCCGCGACGTCGGCCCGCTGGCCGAGCTGGAGGCCCGGCACCCGGGCGCGCTCGTCCGGCTGCCGCTCGACGTCTCCGACCGCGCCGCGGTGCGGGAGGGCGTGGACCAGGCGGCGGCCGCGTTCGGCAGGCTCGACGTCGTGGTCAACAACGCCGGCGGCATGCTCTTCGGCATGCTGGAGGAGGCCACGGAGGAGCAGATCAGGGCGCACTTCGACGTGAACCTGTTCGGCGCGATCTGGGTCACCCAGGCGGTGACGCCGTACCTGCGGGCCCAGGGGTCGGGGCACATCCTCCAGGTCACCTCGATGGGCGCGGGCGGCGGCATGGCCTCGGTCGGCCTGTACGCGGCGGGCAAGTCGGCGCTCGACTCGGTCACCCAGGCGCTGGCCATGGAGCTCGCGCCGTTCGGCGTCAAGGTCACCAACCTGCAGATGGGCGGCTACGACACCGGCCTGTTCACGCTGGGCACCACGGCCACCGAGCCCGACCCGGTCTACGACGGGCTGCGGGCCGAGCTGGCCGCCATGTGGGGCGAGGACGCGGGCCCGCCGCCGAGCAACGCCGCGCCCGTCGTCATGGAGCTCGTGGACCTGCCCGATCCGCCGCGCCGGCTGATCGTCGGCAGCCGCTCGTACGACCTCGTCCAGCAGATGGACGAGGCCCGCGCCGCGGAGTACCGCGCCTGGGAGCACCTCAGCCGCAAGGCCGACGGCTGACCCCGGGGGACCGCTTCCAGGGGGCGGACGGGCGGGGATGGGCCAGGCGTTGTCCTGGTTCCGGCACAATTGCGGTGTGCGAGTCGGATTGCTGGGGCCCTTCGAGGTCCGGAACGCCCAAGGGGCCGTGGTCGAGGTCCCTGGTGTCCGGCTGCGCGCGCTGCTCGCCGCGCTCGCCCTGGAGCCCGGCCGGATCGTCACGCGCGCGCGGCTGATCGACTGGATCTGGGGGGAGCGGCCGCCCGCCGACGAGGTCAACGCCCTGCAGGCGCTGGTGTCCAGGCTGCGCAGGGTGCTGCCCGACGGCGTGATCGAGGCCGATTCCGGCGGCTACCGGCTGGCCGTGCCGCGCGAGGCGGTGGACGTGTGCCGCTTCGAGCAGCTGATCGTCCAGGCCCGCGCCGCCGCGCCCGCCGCCCGCGCCGACCTGCTGCGCAGTGCCCTGGAGCTGTGGCGCGGCGCCCCCATGGCCGACATCGCGATGCAGGACAGCGACGCCTTCGACGCCGTGGTCACCCGGCTCGACGACCTCCACGTCGCCGCGCTCGGCGACCGCATCGACGCCGACCTGCGGCTCGGCCGGGGCGCGGAGCTGGTCACCGAGCTGACCGGGCTGGTGGCCGCGTACCCGCTGCGCGAAGGGTTCGTGGCGGCGCTGATGCGGGCGCTGGCCGAGGCGGGCCGCGGGAACGAGGCGCTGACCCTCTACCAGCGCACCCGCGAGCGGCTGGCCGACGAGCTGGGCGCCGACCCGTCGGCCGAGCTGTCGGAGCTGCACACCGCGCTGCTGCGCGGCGAGGTGGGGGAGCGGACGGACAACCGCAGGACCAACCTGCGCGCCGAGCTGACGAGCTTCGTCGGCCGGCACGACGACGTCTCCGCGGTCGCCGACCTGGCCACCAGGTACCGCCTGGTCACCCTGACGGGGGCGGGCGGCTCCGGCAAGACGCGGCTGGCCACCGAGACCGCCCGTACGATGCTCCCCGAGCTGCCCGACGGCGCCTGGCTCGTCGAGCTGGCCCCGGTCCGGGCCGGCGGCGAGCTCGCGCAGGCCGCCCTGACCACGATCGGCCTGCGCGACCAGGGCATGCTCGGCGGCGGGCGCGGCGGCGACCCGATGGACCGGCTCATCACCGCCATCCGCGACCGCTCGATCCTGCTCATCCTGGACAACTGCGAGCACGTCATCGAGGCCGCCGCGTCGTTCGCGGACCGGCTTCTGGGCGAGTGCCGCGGCCTGCGCGTCCTGGCGACGAGCCGCGAGCCGCTCGGCATCACCGGCGAGGTGTTGTGGCAGGTCGAGCCGCTCACGCTGCCCGTCGAGGGCGCCTCGCCGGCCGAGAGCGGCTCCTCGCCCGCGGTGCGGCTGCTGCGCGACCGCGCGGACCTGGTGCGCAAGGACATCGGCTCCGACGCCCCCACCCTCGCGGCCATGGCGCGGATCTGCCGGGCGCTCGACGGCAACCCGCTGGCGATCGAGCTGGCCGCGGCCCGGCTGCGCACGATGTCGGTCGACCAGCTCGCCCGCCGTCTCGACGACCGGTTCCGCCTGCTGACCAGCGGCAGCCGTACGGCGCTCGCCCGGCACCGGACGCTGCGCGCGGTCGTCGACTGGAGCTGGGACCTGCTGAGCGAGGCCGAGCGCGGCGTGCTGCGCCGGTTGTCGGTGTTCTCCGGCGGGGCGAGCCTGGAGGCGGCCGAACGCGTGTGCGGCGACGAGGCGTCCGCCGGTGAGCTGGTCTTCGACGTGCTGACCGCGCTCACCGAGAAGTCGCTGCTGCTGGCCGACGACGACGGCGCCCCGCGCTACCGGATGCTCAACACCATCAGGGAGTACGCGGCCCAGCGGCTGGCCGAGGCCGGGGAGTCCGAGGCGGCGCGGCGGGCGCACCTGGCCCACTTCACCGAGCTGGCCGAGACCGCCGACCCGCACCTGCGCCGGGCCGAGCAGCTGGAGTGGCTGGCCGTGCTCGACGCCGAGCACGACAACATCATCACGGCCCTGCGCGGGGCGATCGCCGAGGGGTGGGCGTACGAGGCGATGCGGCTGGTCGGGGCGGCCGGCTACTACTGGTTCCTCAGCGGCCACCGGGCCGAGGGCGCCGAGCTGAGCATCGCCGCGTCCGCGCTGGAGGGCGAGGTGCCCGACGAGGTGCGGGCGATGGCCTACCTCATGGTGACCATGTTCGTGACGTCCGGCGTGGGCGGCGACCAGTTCCAGGCGCGGGAGTGGATCCAGGAGGCCCACCGGCTGGCCGTGCGCAGCGGGTCCCGCAAACCGCTGCTCGGGTTCGCCGCGCTGCTGGAGCGCACGCTGCAGGGCCCGGCGGCGTTCCTGCCCGCGTTCGAGCCGCTGATCGCCGACGCCGACCCCTGGGTGCGGGCGCAGGGCAGGCTGGCCGGCGGCCGGTTCCGGCTCACGCTCGGCGGCGACGAGACCGACGTCGATCTCGACGCCGAGACCGCGCTCGCCGAGTTCCGCGCGATGGGCGACCGCATGGGCATCTCCCTGGCGCTGACCTTCCTGGCCGATCGGCTCGCCATGCGCGGCGAGTTCGCCCGTGCCTGCGAGTACTACGAAGAGGGCGCCGTGGCGCAGACCGAGGTGGGCGCGACCGAGGACGTCGTGGGCGTGTGGGCCCGGCTGGCCCAGCTGCACTGGCTGCTCGGCGACGAGCGGGCCAGCGCCGCCGCCATGGCCGAGGCCCAGCGGCACGCCGACGGGATCGTCTGGCCGGACTCCCTCGCCGAACTGGCGCTCGGTCAGGCGAAGCTGGCGCGCTGGCGCGGGGAGGCGGACCAGGTGCGCGAGCACCTGGCCACCGTCCAGGCGGTGCTGCCCAACGATGAGATGGTCGGCTCGGTCCGCTCCACGATCATGGACCTGTACGGCTACCTCGCCGACGACGTCGAGCAGGCGCGCGCCTACCGGCGCAGGGCGTTCGACGCGGCCGTGGAGAACATGTTCCCGCCGACCATCGCCGAGGCGCTGGTCGGGATCGCCGACGTCGCGCTGCGCGAGGGCCAGGACGAGCAGGCCGTCCGGCTGATCGCGGCCAGCGAGGCGGTGCGCGGCACGCCGGACCGCTCGCTGCCGGACGCCGCCCGCATCGCCGGACAGGCGCGCGAGCGCCTCGGCGAGACCGCGTTCGCCGCGGCGGACCTCGACGGCCGCCGCCGCGATTTCCGCGAACTGGCCGAGATCACCCTCGCCCGCTGAACACCGGGCGCGGTCACCCGGTCCCGGCCGGGGCCCTTGGTTCGGAATTGTCGGTTGCGGACGGCATTGTTATGGCATGACCGAGACGCCCCCTTTCACCGTCCTCGCTGATGACACGGCCTACGCCGAGGCCGTGCAGCTCGCCGTGGACTCCGCCGCCGCCTACTACGCCGACGGCACCTCCACCCTCGACGACGACGCCTACGACCGGCTGGTGCGCGGCATCCAGGCGTACGAGGAGGCCCATCCCGAGCAGGTGCTGCCGACCTCGCCGACGGGCAAGGTCGCGGGCGGCGCGGTCGTGGGGGACGTGCCGCACACCGTGCCGATGCTCAGCCTGGACAACGTGTTCGGCGCCGAGCAGCTCGCCGACTGGGCCGCCTCGGTCGAGCGCAGGCTCGGCCGTCCGGTCACGGCGTGGAGCGTCGAGCCCAAGCTCGACGGCCTGGCCATCTCGGCCCGCTACCGCGGCGGCCGGCTGGCCCAGCTCGTCACCCGGGGCGACGGCACCGCGGGCGAGGACGTCTCGCACGCCATCGGCACCATCGTCGGCCTGCCCGAGCGGCTGGCCGAGCCGGTCACGGTGGAGCTGCGCGGCGAGGTCATGATGACGACGTCGCAGTTCGAGGAGGCGTGCGCCAAGCGCTCGGCGCACGACGGCACCACGTTCGCCAACCCGCGCAGCGCCGCCGCCGGCACGCTGCGCGCCCAGGACCGGCCGTACGTGTGCGAGCTGACGTTCTTCGGCTACGGCGCGCTGCCCGCGCCCGGCGACGACTCCGAGCTGGCGACGCGCCTGCGCGACCTGCCGCACAGCCAGGTCATGGAGTGGGTGGCCGGTCAGGGCGTGCAGACCACGGCCGCCACCGCGGTCGCCGGGATCGTCACCGACACGCTGGAGCGGGTGCAGGAGCGCGTCGGCGAGATCGCCGCGGCCCGCGCCGGGCTGCCGTTCGGCATCGACGGCATCGTGATCAAGTGTGACCTGGCCTCCGACCAGGCCGAGGCCGGGTTCAGCTCGCGCGCGCCGCGCTGGGCGACCGCCTACAAGCTGCCCGCCACCGAGAAGATCACCAAGCTGGTCGGGGTGGAGTGGAACACCGGCCGCACCGGGATCATCGCCCCGCGCGCCGTGCTGGAGCCGGTCGAGCTCGACGGCAGCGTCGTCACCTACGCCACCCTGCACAACGTCGCCGACATCACCCGGCGCGGCCTGATGCTGGGCGACAGCGTGGTGGTCTACAAGGCGGGCGACGTGATCCCGCGCGTGGAGTCGCCGGTGGTGCACCTGCGCACCGGCGAGGAGCGGCCGATCCCGATCCCGCAGGTCTGCCCGTCCTGCGGCGACGCCATCGACAGCTCGCAGGAACGGTGGCGGTGCGTGCGCGGGCGAGCCTGCCGGGCGATCGCCTCCATCGTCTACGCCGCCGGACGCGACCAGCTCGACATCGAGGGCCTGGCCGAGAACCGCATCAAGCAGCTGCTGGACGCCGGTCTGATCGCCGACTTCGCCGACCTGTTCTTCCTGACCCGCGAGCAGCTGCTCAGCCTGGAGCGCATGGGCGAGACCAGCACCGACAACCTGCTGGCCGCCTTCGAGCAGGCCAAGAGCCGGCCGCTGAGCCGGGTGTTCGCGGCGCTCGGCGTCCGCGGCACCGGCCGGTCGATGAGCCGCCGGATCGCCCGGCACTTCGGTTCGATGGAGGCCATCCGGGCCGCCGACGCCGAGGCGATCCAGGCGGTCGAGGGCATCGGCCCGGAGAAGGCGCCGGTCGTGGTGGCCGAGCTGATCGAGGTCGGGCCGCTGATCGACAAGCTGGTCCAGGCGGGCGTGAACATGGCCGAGCCGGGCTGGACGCCCCCCGCCGAGCCCGGCGCCCCGGAGACCGGCGGCGGGTCCGGGCTGCCGCTGGCCGGGATGTCGGTCGTGGTGACCGGCGCGATGAGCGGCACGCTGGAGGCGTTGAGCCGCAACCAGATGAACGAGCTGATCGAGCGGGCCGGCGGCAAGGCGTCCTCCAGCGTCTCGGCCAAGACGTCGCTGCTGGTGGCCGGGGAGAAGGCCGGTTCCAAGCGGGCCAAGGCCGAGAGCCTGGGCGTGCGGATGGTGACGCCGGAGGAGTTCGCCGAACTTGTCAGCACCTTTCTGTAGCTTCATGAGCCAGAGGTTCAGGGCAGCACTGCGGGCAGGCCGCGCGAGTCGACCTTCGCGACGATCAGCGCCGGGGCGCCGGCCGACGCCTTCACGGTGGCGAGCGCCTGGTCGAGCTCTGCCGCGGTGTCCACGGAGTACGTGGACCGCACGCCCAGAGCGTTGGCGAACTGGACGAAGTCCCATTGGTTGAGCAGGACGTAGGGCTTCGGCGTCACGCCGGGGTTGGTGAAGTAGTCCGAGTCGATGAGGTACTGCTCCAGGCCGTAGATGCCGTTGTCGATGACCACGACGACGGGGTCGCGGTCATAGCGTACGAACGTGGACAGTGCCTGGGCGGTCATGTGGAAGCCGCCGTCGCCGCAGATGACCAGAGGACGCCTGCTCGACCCGAAGGACGCGCCGACGGCAGCGGCCACGGAATGGCCGATGGAGGCCCACACGGCGCTGCTCAGGAACCCGTCGCGGCCTTTGACCGGCAGGCTCGCCGCCGAGGCGCCGCCGAGGAAGGTGTCCGGCATCGCCAGCCATGAGGCGTCCAGGGCGGCACCGACGCGGTCGAACACCTGAGCGTAGGTCAGCGGGCCGGTGGCGACGGGCGGGGCCGGGTCGACGGCCGCGGAGATGGGAACCGGCGCCTCCTTCGCCGCCTCGGCCACGAGTGCGGTCACCAGGGCGGTGATGTCCGCGTTCTGCTTGCTCCCGTTCTTGATCTTCACCTTGCCGTCGTAGGCGGTGACGAGGTGGTCGGTGTTGTCCCGGATGAACGCGGCGTAGCTGCCGGGGAAGACGCAGCCGAGCATCACGATCAGGTCCGCGTCCCGGACCTCGGGGGGCTGGCTGCTCGGCGGGGCGAAGACCCCGACCCAGCCGTCGTCCTGTTCGGACAGCACCGATTTGGCCAGCACCTGGGTCGACCAGCGGACACCGAGCTTGGCGATCAGGGCGGCGACCTTGTCGGCCAGTCCGTAACGCTGGACCTCGACGCCCAGCAGGAGCACGGGTTTCGTGGCGGCGCGCACGAGGCCCACGATCGTGGTGGCGAGCTGCTGCTCCGTGCCCGCCGCCGGATTGGTGACGGGCAGCGCGCCGGCCGGGGGCGTACAGGCCGCCGTCCAGATGGTCCGATCGATCTCGATGTAGACCGGCCGCTTCTTCCTGATCGCCGTCGAGATCGCGCTGTCGACCAGGGCGGGCACGTCGGCGGCCTGCCCGGCGCGGGCCGCGCTCGCGGTGACCAGCCGGTAGGCGTTGAGGTCTCCGTCCGGCTGGCCGGTCGAGTGCGAGAACAGGACGTCCAGGTTCTTCAGGTTGGCCAGGTTCGCGGCGCTCGGGCCGCCGTTCACGACGACGACCGGGCTGCGCTCGACGAACGCGCCGGCGATGGCGTTGATCATGCTGAGCATGCCGACGCCGTTGGCCACCGCGGCGGCGCCCAGGCCCTTCGTTCGCGCGTAACCGTCGGCCGCGTATCCCGCTTCGAGGTCGGTGGCGGTCACCACCGGCGTGATGTGGTGCGCGCCCACCGCGTCGAACAGCGGGGCACCATATGCGGCGGGCACACCGAACAGGGTGTCGACCTGTTGCTGGCTCAGCCGCTTGAGGATGTAGTCGGCAACGGTGAAGGGCACGATGACACTCCTGGGCATGCCCGCCGTACGGCAGATCAGTCGAAAGGGATAGGCGCGGATCGTCCGGCCGTTTGGGACGCCTACCCGCGCAGCCGGCCGGGCGAACGCACGGGAGCCGTGCCTTGACCTTACTCAGGGCGGGTGTTTCCGCAGGTCAAGGCGTCCACGTGCGGCACGGCCGGACGTCGTCGCCGCCTTGGAAACAGTCGTCCAGAGGCCGGTCAAGCGTTGGAGTCCGGGTAAGGGCCGGACGCCTGCACGGGTATGCGTACCGATGGCCAAGCATCTGATCAACGGAGCCCGACATGCTGCTGGACGAGCGTGGAGTGAGCACACCCGCCAACCTGCCCACTCCGGACTTCACCTTCGATCCCCATCAGCCGGGCGCGTGCCTCGCGGGTCTGAGGCCCTACCGCACGCACTCGTATCGGCTCGAAGGAGAGGAGCTTGGCGACAGGTTCGTCATCCACAACTACGGCCACGGCGGTGGAGGCATCACGCTGAGCTGGGGCTGCGCCGCCGCGGTACGAGACATGGTCCTCAAACGTCAGGCCGATACCCATGTCATCGAGAGGGAGATCGCGGTGATCGGCGCAGGCGTCATGGGAATGACCGCCGCGACCCTGCTGCTCGACCTCGGGCTGAACGTCACGATCTATTCCGACCGCAAGCCGGTCGAGACCACGTCGTACAAGGCCGGCGGCCAATGGGCCGCGTCGATCCTGGAGTACTCCAAGGACTTCGCCAAGGTGCAGGAGTTCCAGTACATCCTCGCGACCGCCTACACGATGTTCAAGGCCGGCATCGGCAAGGGCTTCGGCGTGTCCGAGGTCGACAACTACAGCGTCCGCCCCACCTCGGGCATCGACGTGGTGCATGAACTCGTGCCGGGACTGCTGCCGCCGCGCGAATATCTCCCGCGCCTGCCGTTCCAAGGACACAACACCTCCGGATACAGGTACCGGACGTTGCTCGTCGAACCGCCGATCCTCATTCCCAGGCTGGAACGCGACCTGAGGGCGCGCGGCGTCATGTTCGTGAGCCGGAGATTCATCAACAGCACGGACGTGCTCACGTCCCTGACGCAGAAAGTCATCATCAACTGCACCGGGCTCGGCGCGAAGGAATTGTGGAACGACAACAACATGATCTCGTACCGAGGACAGCTCGCGATGTTGCGGCCGCAGGTGAACCTGGAATACCTGTACGGGCAGAAGGGGTACATGTTCCCGCGCCATGACCATGTCGTCATCGGGGGCACCGTCGAGGAGAACGACCACGAGGTGTTCGATCCCGACAAATGCAAAGACCTGGTGGACTACATGGCCGGCGTGTTCGGCCAGGGGCCCGCAATGCCGATGCCGGACTTCCACGTTCACCATCCGCGCAACGAGCGCCTGGTCGATCCGAGACTGTCGATCGCCCATGACGCCGAGAACTGAACGCGGGAATGTCAGCAACCACAGGAAGTGACGAGGCGTCAATGACTCAGACAGTTCAGGGATTCAGCGTCCAAGTCAAGTGTCTCACCCAGGACGGCGAGCCGTGGCACCTGCCCGGACCGGACGACACAGCGGAGAAGGGGGAGAGAGTGATCCTGCACATCACTGCCCGCCTTCTCAACTCGTCGCAGCCCTCCACGGACCTGGCGATGATCGAGTGCGAAATGCTCCGCGGATTCACGCCGGTCACGGACTCGCTCGACGCCCTCGTCGCAGGCGGCCTCGTCACCTTGTACGACATAGATGAGACAGATCAGTTGAACCAGCGACTGGAGCTCTATCTCAAGGAAGTCGGCAGCACCCCTACCGAGATCGCCTTCGAGATCGAGTGCAGACACGCGGTCCACGACCTGAAACCATCGACGATCGAACTGTCCGACTCCTACGACGCCGACAGCGGCGTGACCACCACGTATCCCACGGTCAAAGAATGACGAGCCAGTCGTTGAGGGCAGCGACCACGCGCACCGCGGCGGCCGTGGGAGCGCTGGCCGCACAGGCCGCATCCGCCGGATTCCCGGCGGATGCGGCCTACCCCCAGCACGGCCCCTGGGCGCTGTTGACCCAGTCGATCTTGGTGACGGTCACCGGCAGAGGGTAGGTCTCATGTCCCACCCCGGCGTCACCGTCCTCAGCGCGGTGAACGCACATCGACCCGCTCTGGCCGGCCGAATCGACGAACGAGACCACGACGTGGTCCTCGGTGGCGGGCCAGTCGTAGTTGAAGAAGGACCGGACGTTCTTATAGGGGCTGAAGAGCACCCCGATGGCCGACCAGTCCTCGCCCCGGCCGATGCCGATCTTCGTTGCCTTCGAGACGACCTCTGTCGAATGCACGCAGAAATCTCCCCGCCCGCAGCCATACAGGCGATCGGGAAGGCTTGCCGCGCTCGCGGGTGACACGAACGCCAGCCCTGCGCGGCACCGCCCGTTTCGGCAGCCCGATGTTCTGGGCGCCGTACGTGCATATCGGTGTGTGACCGCGACCAGCGGTCGGCCGGGGCGGGCGGTCAGGGCGGGCAGTCGGGGGGCATCCGGAACACGCCGAACTCCAGGCGCAGCGACTCGTCGGCGGGCAGGGCGATCGCCCGCGCCGACGGATCGGACATCCAGCAGGCGGGCAGGAGGAAGTACCGCTGGTTGGAGTTGATCAGCAGGCGCAGGCCGGTGTAGCGGAAGCGGTACATCGCGCCGGGGTCGGGCAGCGCGGTCTCGGTGATGCCCGGCCCCTCCAGGTTCAGGCGCCGGGCCGCGTAGACCACCGTGCTCGGCAGACTGCGCATGCCGGCCCTCATCCGGTCGGCCTCCCGCTCTCCGCGTGACTGCGCGAAGAGGGTGATCCCCCACAGCAGCAGGAACAGCAACAAGGCCATGCACAGCGTGCGCCGGACGAGCTGGTCGGTGGCGGAGGGCCTGTGGCGCGGGTCGAGCCGCTGCCGCAGGGCGGAGCCGTAGACCAGCAGGAAGACGCCCAGCCCCAGGCAGAGGGGCATGGCGTAGGCCGGCAGCGGCCTCCATCCGGCCACTCCCGCGTAGGGCGGCAGCGATCTCCATTCGCTCAGGCTCGCGTAGGGCGGCAGCAGTCTCCATCCGGCCAGGCTCCCGATGCCCACCGCGGCGCCGGCCACTCCGACGGCGGCCATGACCCTGACCGCCCACTTGGCGAAGGGAGGATGCCGCTCGGCGGAGCGGGTCAGCCACGCGTGCGCGGGCGGCGCGACCAGGGCCACCACCAGGACGAGGATCAGCGGCTCTGCCGCCAGCGTGACGCTGCGCAGCGCGTAGTCCTGCAGGGACAGGCCCAGCATGCTCTGGTCCACGCCGAGGCGGGCGTACATGGTGTTGGTGCGGACCGCCCCGAAGTACACCATGATGGCGGCGATGAAGGTGGTCGGCGTCACGACGTGGGCGAGGATCCGCCACAGGCGGGACGCGTCCTGGCCGGCGCCGCCGTCGTCGTCCGGGGGTTCGGCGGCGGGCGGTGGGGCGGTCACGACGGGCCCGGCGCCGGGCCGGTCTCCTCCGGCGGCGGCTCGGGATTGTCGCCGGGCGCCCCGGTCTGGCCGCCGGTGTCCGGCGGCTCGCCGGGCGGCTCGGTGCCGGGCGCTTCGGAGGACGGCTCGCCCGGCGAAGGCCCGGCGGGCTCCGACGGTTGCGAGGGCCCGGACGAAGACTCGGACGAAGACTCGGACGAGGGCTGCGGGGGGCCGGGCGAGGCGGTGATCGTCGCGCACTCCGGGAGCGTTTCGGCGCCGGACACCACCGCGCACGCGTTCCTGAGGTAGCCGTCCGGGACCTGGCCGCCCTCCCGCTCGATGCGGGCGATGACCCGCAGGACCCTGTCGCGTTCGCCCCGCGCGGCGGCGCTCTCCAGTTCCGCCTGGTCGAGCATGGCGAACATCGGGCGGCGCAGCTGTTCCGGCATCTCCGCCCGGAGCTTGTTCGCGACATCGGCCTGCTCAACCGACTTGTCCCAGTTCCCGGTGTTCGCGTTGATCACCGCGCCGCAGGCGTTGGCCACCGCCTTCTCGCTGTCGGAGCTGCGGGGGTCGGCGGCCACCTGGTTGATCTTCTGCGCCGCCGGCCCGGCGAAGTCCTGTTTCTGGAAGACCTTCTGGCAGTCCATCCCCACCTGCATGGTGGGGTCGGGGAGGTCGCCGGCTTCGTCGGCGTCGTCGGGGACGATCGGGGTGTCCGGCGTGATGACGGGCCGGGCCTGCTTGGGCGCGCTGGGCCCGGCCTCGCCCGCCCCCGAACCGTCCGGACCGCTGCCGCCGCCGCAACCGCCGGTCAGCGCCACGGCGGCGAGCACCGTCGCCACCGCCCGCCAGGACATCCCCACCGTTCCCCCGAATGCTCCACGACCTGTCGGAAACAGGTCATACCGCTGCCAGGCGGACGCCACTCCCGGACGATGCGAAGCTGGGGAATCCTTTGTCCGGGATCGGGGCGGAAGGCGGCCGGGCCGGTGGTCGCGGCCCGGCCGGGTGCGTCAGGCCGGCGGCACCGCGCCGTTCTTGGAGACGGGCACGGCGAGCTGCGAGGCGCCGCTGAGCCGCAGCTCCTCGGCGGGCAGGTTCGCCAGCACCGGGTTCAGGTGCTTCAGTGTCAGCCCCACGATGGGGGTCGCCGGGCTGGAGACGTCGAACTTCTCCAGGTCGACCCAGCGGACGAGGGCGAACACGTCCGCCGGGATCTGGTCGCCGCTCTTCTGCACCGGGACGCAGAGCTGACGGGCGGCGGCCACCTGCACGGTCCTGGGCGGGATCTGGTTGACCAGGACGGGGTTGAGCTGGGTGAGGTTCAGCGCCTTGTTCATCGACGGGTTCGGCGTGTGCGCGTAGCACAGCAGGTCGATGTGCGAGACGACGTTCAGGACGTCCGGCGGCGGGACGACGCCGTTCTTGCTGACCGGCACGCACAGCTGCTGCGGCGAGCTCAGCGTGACGCTGAGGCCCGGCAGGCCCTGCAGGACGGGGTTGAGGTGGCGCAGCGACAGGGGCAGGTTGATCTGCGGGCCGGTCACCCGGTAGCAGGACAGGTCGACGTACCTGACGAAGTCGAGCGCGGGAGACGGCGGGATGACGTTGTTCTTGGCCACCGGCACGCAGAGCTGCTCACGCGGGCCGAGCGTGACCTGCACGGGCGGCTGGTTGGCGAGCACCGGGTTGATGTGTCGCAACGACAGCGCGACGGCCGGCGGCTGGTACGTCGTGGTCTTGAAGCAGTCGAGGTCGAGGCTCGACACGAGCTCCTTGGCCGTCGGCAGCGCCAGGGCCCCGGCGGGGGTCGCGACGAGGAAGGCGGCGGCGAACACGGCCAGACCAGCGGATAAGAGACGTCTTACCGCGGTCGTGGCGTGACGGTGGGGGGCAGGTCTTCCGTTCATCCATCCTCCTGGGCGGTGATGTGCCTTGACTGTGCGCCCGCGCGACCTGCCCGACAAGGTGGATGGCCGCTGTTTGACAGCGCCCTGTCAGCGGGGGGCCGGGGCGGTGAGCGTCCGCCTGCCGGAAAGGCCGTGGCCCGCCCCGTGCTCCCCGGGGTGGGCCACGGCCGTGCTCACGACAGGGTGACGGTCCCGACCAGCACGCGGTGGTCGGAGCACAGGCCGCCCGGATTGCCGGTGCACGTGGTCGCCGGGGCGAGCGAGTCGGCCGCGTAGGCGCCGCTGATCCGGTCGGCCCTGGCGAAGATCATGTCGAGCTTCGTGCCCGAGCCGCAGGGGCCCTTGCCGTCCGGCGTGCTGACGGTCAGCTCGCCGTAGCCGGGGCAGTTGCCCGCGTCGGCGTCGTCTAGCTCGTGGTAGCGGCCGGTGTTGCCGCCGTTGTTGGGGGTGTTCACGGTGGGGGAGTAGTAGCCGTTCAGACGGGCGGCGTCGGGCGGCAGGTTGAAGTCGCCCGCGACGACCACCGTGTCACCGGCCGCGTGGTACGCCTCAAGCCTGGTCAGCACGGCGTCGAGCTGGGCGGCGCGGTAGGCGTCCACGTAGGTGGTGTGCGTGACGCAGAACCGCAGGCCGGGGCGGGACTGCAGGGGGGCGCAGAGCATCTTCCGCTTCTCGGTCTTGCCGTCGTCGGGCAGGGTGATCCGCTCGGCGGCCCCCAGGGGCTGCTTGCTGAACAGGGCGTTGCCGTACTCGCCGCCGCCGCACGGCCCTCCCGCCTGGGCGGGGTAGGTGGCGACGAACCGGGCGAAGTTGCCGTCGTCAGCGGGCCAGCCGGCCTCCCGCAGGCCGGTGACCAGCGCCTGGTACTGGCTCGCGCACAGCTCGTTGAACGAGACGAGCGTCGCGCCCCGCGCCACGATCGAGCCCACGGCGGCCCGGACCATGCCGTTGCCGGTCGAGCCGTGGTTCAGCGTGTTGCCGGCCGCGTTCCAGTGCCAGACGGTGACGGGCGTGGCGGCTCGGGCCGCGCCGGGCACGACCGAGACGGTCAGGACCGACGAGACGATCACAGCGGCCAGGCGCCTGGGAAACCACACGGGCTCGCTCCCCGAAGTCGATGATCAGTGACGTACAGCGGACCAGAGCCGGGTCCGCCGCGTCAACGCCCCGCCGCCGTCAGGCGCGCTCGCGCCAGCCGGACTCCAGGAGGTCGAAGACGGCGTCGAGGGCGGCGCGCGGATCGGGCTCGGCGCCGGCCAGCTCGGGGATCTCCAGCACGTAACGGGCCAGCGCGCGCACGGTCATGTCGGCGGGGTCGCGCCCGGTCTCGGCCGCGATCGCCTCGGCCAGCGGGCCCTCGGCGGCGATCCAGAGCCGGCGCGAGTACTCCCGCAGCGCGGGCGTGCCCACGATCAGGTCGCGTTTGCGCCGCTGCTCGGGAGGCAGGTCGCCGGCGAACGGCCCCCGCTCGGCCAGGCAGTTCCGCAGGGCCGCCAGCACGCTCTGCCCGGGGGGCCGATCGCGGACGGCGGCGGCCAGCCAGACGTGCCGCTCGTCGCCGTCGTCGAAGATCAGCGCGTCTTTGCCGTCGGGCACGTGCGCGAACAGGGTGGCGATGGAGACGTCGGCCTCGTCGGCGACCCGGGCGACGGTGACGCCGTCGTAGCCGTGCTCGGCGAACAGCCGCACCGCGGCCTCGGCCAGGGCCTTGCGGGTCTGCGCCTTCTTGCGTTCGCGGCGTCCTGTCGTCATGCTCTCATCGTAGCAAAAACTAGAATGATTCTGAATTCATAGCGACTACAGAAATGAGCGCTCCCGTGCCCTCCTCCTCCGCGCCCTGGGACGTCCGGCGCCTGCCGTCCGCACAGGGCAGGCACTTCCTGGTCACCGGCGGCAACGCCGGCATCGGCTACTTCGTGGCCGAGCAGCTCGCCGGCACCGGCGCCACCGTGATCCTGGGCAGCCGCGACCCCGCCAGGGCGGAGACCGCCGCGCTGTCCATCCGCGGCCGGGTCCCCGGCGCGCGCGTCCGGCAGGTGCCGCTCGACCTGGCCGACCTCGCCTCGGTCGGGGCCGTCGTCGCGGCGCTGGGACTGCCGAGCCTGGACGCCGTCGTGTGCAACGCCGGCGTGCTGCTCGACGACCCGCCGCGGCGCGAGACGAAGGACGGCCACGAGTTGATGTTCGCCACCAACCATCTCGGCCACTTCGCGCTGGTCGCGCACCTGGCCCCGCTGCTGGCCGCCGCCCCCGCCGCCCGCGTCGTGACCACCGGCAGCCTCACCGCCAGGTCCGAGACCCTGGACCTGGACGACCTGCAGAGCCGCGGCGACGTCCGGCCCAAGCGGGTGTACGCGCGCTCGAAGCTGGCGCAGATGCTCTTCGGCTTCGAGCTGGACCGCCGCCTGCGCGCCGCGGGCGCCACCACGGCGAGCGTGGTCACCCATCCCGGCGGCGCGCTGGACTCCCTGACGCCCTCGCGGCCGGTCCGGCCGCGCACCGCCGGTGAGCGGCTGCGCGGCCTGCCCGCCGGGCTGCTGCTGCAGGGCAAGGAGGCCGCGGCGTGGCCGGCGGTGCGGGCCGTGCTGGATCCGTCCGTACGCGGTGGTGAGCTGTGGGGGCCCAGGGTGCTGGGGATGCGCGGCCTGCCGGCCCGCGAACCGGTGCGCGGGCACATGGCCGACCCCGTGCTGGCGGCCCGGCTGTGGGCCGCCAGCACCGCCCTGACCGGCCTGGACCCCTTCGCGCCCGGCCGCACGCCTTCCGGGTGACCAGCGTCCCCTCGTCGCCGACGCCGTGGTGCTACGCTTCGACGATCGTGCCCGGGTGAGGGCTCAACGACGGCTCAACTCAGGCTCAACGCCCCGATCGCCATGCTCAGGGCAGTCCCACCCGTTCAAGGGGAAGGGCGTCCGGAGGAGATGCGATGACGGGCATCATGGACAAGGCCAGGCCGGCTCTGGCCGGCGAGCTGGAGAGCCTGTGCGGCCGGTGGTCCGAGCGCACGGGGATCACCGTGGAGATCTGGGCGCTGCCCGCCGGTCCCGTGGCGGCGGAGTGGCGGCGGGCCGTGCTGGCGGTCGCGGAGGAGGCGCTGGCCAACGTCGAGGCCCACAGCGGCGCGAGCACCGCTTCGCTCGCCGTGACCGCCGGGCCCCAGGGCCTGCGCCTGACGATCAGCGACAACGGCCGCGGCTTCGCCTCCACGGCTCCGGGCGGCGGCGTCGGCCGGATGCGCGCGGCGTTCGCCGAGCTGGGCGGGCGCCTGTCGGTGCGCGGCGTGCCCGGCGAGGGCGCCACCGTCAGCGGCGCCGTCCCGGCCTAGGAGCGCTCGCCGGGCTGGACGAACTCGGGCTGGTCGAGGACGCGCAGCCAGCTCCCGTCGGGCTGGCGCCGCACGACCTGGGCGCGGGCGCCCGTGCCGTCCTTGGGCGGGGTCGAGGTGAGGGCGAGGTCGCCGCTGACCAGCGTCGGCAGCGGCTGCTCCGGCTCGAAGCGCGGGCGGCCGGCCAGCACCTTCTCCCACAGCTCCTGGATGGCGGCCCGTCCGACGGTGCGGCTGCCGGGTGGGTAGGCCAGCACGGCGTCCTCCTCGTAGAGCGCGGCGACGCCGGCCGCGTCGCCGGCGTTGGAACGCTCGACGAACAGACGGGTGATGTCCTCGGGCTGCATGGCCTTCTCGTATGCGGTCATGGTGCCAGCCTGCCGACTTCCGTTCCAGAAGTCCAACAGATGATTGTGATGGGTAGTACAATTTGAGGTTATGGAACTGAGGCAGCTGGAGTACTTCGTCGCGGTGGCCGAGGAGCGCAGTTTCACCCGTGCGGCCGAGCGGGTGCACATCAGCCAGTCGGGCGTCAGCGCCCAGATCCGGCAGCTCGAACGCGAGCTCGGCGCCGAGTTGTTCGACCGGTCGGCCCGGGTGGCCACGCTCACCGTCGCGGGCAAGGCGGCGCTCGAACACGCCCGCGCCGCGCTGGCCGCCGCCGGCGCGGTGGGCCAGGCGGTGGGCGAGGTGACCGACCTCATCCGCGGCACGCTGACGGTCGGCATGGTGCTCGGCTGCACGGTCACGCCCCTGTTCGACGCGCTGGCCGCCTTCCGCCGGGCGCATCCGGGCGTGGAGCTGTCCCTGCTGGAGGACAACTCCGACAGGCTGGTGGAGGGGGTTCGTGGCGGCGCGCTCGACCTGGCGCTCATCGGCGTCGCGAACGGCGTCCCCGAGGGACTGGAGGCGCTGACGATCGTCAGCGAGCGGCTGGTCGCGGCCGTCCCGCCGGAGCATCCGCTGGCCCGGAGGGGCCGGATCGCCCTGCGTGACCTGCGCGAGCAGGCGATCGTGTGCATGCCGCGCGGCACGGGGCTGCGGGCGGTGTTCGACGAGGCGTGCGCGGCCCAGGGGCTTCGGCCGCCGATCGCGCTGCAGGCCGGCGCCGCCGACGCCATCGCCGGCCTGGCCGTCCGCGGTCTCGGGGTGGCGATTCTCAGCGAGTCGATGGCCGCGCTCCACCGCGACCGGCTCACGGCGCTGCTCATCGACGACGTGCGGACGCCCGCGCTGCTCGCGCTGGTGTGGCGGGAGGGCGGCGGCCCGGCGGTGCGGGCGCTCGTGCCGCACGCCCGCCGCGCGTTCGCCGGCGGCCTCGACGGCGATGGCGATGCCGGTCACGACGGCGAGCCCGATCTTCGTCAGGCTTCCCTTGACACGGCGGCCCGTCAAGGGAAGGCTGACAGCATGATGACACGCAACGAGAGCATCCGCGAGATGACGCCCGTCGAGCAACTGGCGACGAGGTGTTCGTTCTGCGGCACGCCGCACGAGGAGGCCAGGAAGGTCGTCGCCGGGCCCGGCGTCTACATCTGCGACGCCTGCGTCGACCTGAGCCAGCAGATCGTCCAGGCCGAGCTCCGCAAGGCGGAGGGCGAGCCCGCGCCGGCCGGCGACGGCGGCTCGCGCGTCCACTGGGGCCCCGCCCCGGACGACAAGTACGTGACCGGCATGTCCGACGACGACGTGCTGGCCTCCCTGCCCCGCCAGGCCCTCACCCTTGAGCAGGCCGAACGCGACCTGCGCGCCTGGGTGGCCATCCTGCGCGCCCGCAACGTGACGTGGGCCAGGATCGGCGAGGCCCTGGGCATCACCCGCCAGGCGGCGTGGGACCGGTTCGCCGCCGACGTCGAATCCCCATGACGGCTCCAAAACTGCAATCCATTTCATTTTTGCAGTAGAGTCCTGTCATGACCGAAGGGCTTCGCGAGCGCAAGAAGCGCAAGACCCGCCGGCACCTCTCCGACGTGGCGATCGGGCTGTTCGTCGACCGCGGCTTCGACCAGGTCACGATCGCCGAGATCGCCGCGGCGGCGGAGGTGTCGGTGAACACGCTCTACAACTACTTCACCGCCAAGGAAGATCTCGTGCTGCCGCCCGAGGAGGCCTCGCCGCAGCGGCTCGCCGACATCGTGCGCGAGCGCCCGCCGGGCGTGTCGGCGGCGCGGGCGGTGCTGGGCCGCCTGCGCGAGGAGGTGCGCGGGCGCGAGCGCAGCCTGGGGCTGACGGCCGGGTTCGGCCAGGTGCTGGAGATGATGCTGGCCGCTCCCACGCTGCGGGCGCGCCTGGAGGAGCTGGGCCGGCAGATGACCGACGCGCTCGCCGACGCGCTGGCGGAGGAGACGGGGGCCGAGCCGGGCGATCCGCTGCCGCGGGCCGTCGCCTGGCAGATCGGCTGCCTGCACTCGCTGGTGTACGCCGAGGTCGGCAGGCGGGTGGCCGCCGGGCAGGGGCCCGACGCCATCGCCGAGGCCGTGCTGGAGCTGCTGGACGTGACCGAGGGCCTGCTCGGCGAGCCCTTGCTGACCTATGCCGTACGGGAGGGCTGAGCGTTGTTCCGGGTGACCATCCGCGGGAAGTTCGACGGGATCGACGAGGAGGGGCGGGCCGCCGTGCTGGCGGCGCACGACACGGCGTTCACCGAGGAGGGCACGTTCACCCACGACGGCACCGTGTCGGCGTTCACCTTCCGCTGCCAGGTGCCCGCCGGGCCGGACGACGGTGAGCACGAGGCCACCGGGCGGGCGGTCGCGGCGCTGGAGGCGTACGGGGTGCCGTACCGGGTGCTGCAGGTCGCGGTGACCGACATGCGGGACATCAGGATCCGCCGGAAGGGTCGCCGCTGATCCCGCATCTGGGATATCGTCCCGAATATGGGACAGAATCTGGACGAGCGGCTGGCCGGGCGGCTCGCCGAGCTGCGGGTCGAGCGCGACTGGTCGCTCGACGACTTGGCCGGGCGCGCCGGGATCAGCCGTTCGACGTTGTCCCGGCTGGAGCGCGGCGAGATCAGCCCCACCGCCGCCCTGCTCAACAAGCTCTGCGCGGTCTACGGGCGCACGATGTCGCGCCTGCTGGCCGAGGTGGAGCCGGAGCCCGCGCAGGTGGTGCGGGCGGCGTCCCAGGCGGTGTGGCGGGACGAGAGCTCGGGCTTCGAGCGACGTTCCGTCTCGCCGCCGCACCCCGGGCTGCGCGGCGAGGTCGTCGAAGGGCGGCTGCGGCCGGGCGCGGACATCGCCTACGACGAGCCGCCGGTTCCCGGGCTCGAACAGCACGTCTGGGTGCTGGAGGGCGTCGTGGAGATCACCGCCGACGGTCTCGTCCATCGGCTGGAGGCGGGCGACTGTCTGCGGTTCCGCCTGTGGGGGCGGTCGCGTTTCCGCTGCCCGGGGCCTTCGCCGGTCCGTTACGCCCTGGTCGTCGTCCTGCCGTGAGCACCCGAAGGAGCCCTCTCGTGCACACCGTCACCCGCATGTCCGCGCAGGAGTTCGCCGGCAGCGTCGAGGAGCTGGCCGTGCTGCTGGCCGACGCCGTCGACGGCGGCGCCTCGGTCGGCTTCCTCAAGCCGTTCGGCCCGGAGGAGGCCGCGGCCTGGTGGCGGGAACAGGCGACGGCGGTGGCCGAGGGCGGCATGGCGGTGTGGGCCTGCCGCGACGCCGACGGCTTCCTGGCCGGCACGGTCAGCCTGGTCCTTGCCCGCAAGCCCAACTCGCGGCACCGGGCCGAGCTGGTCAAGCTCCTGGTGCACCGCAAGGCGCGCGGGCGCGGCCTGTCCCGCCTGCTGCTGGCCGCCGCCGAGGACGGCGCCGTCGCGGCCGGGGCCGGCCTGCTGGTGCTCGACACCGAGACCGGCAGCGCCGCCGAGCACGTCTACCGCACCGGCGGCTGGACCCGCTACGGCGTCGTGCCCGGCTACGCCGGCGCCCCCGACGGCACGCTGCTCGACTGCAGCTTCTTCTACAAGCGCCTCACGGCCGGCGCGTGAGCCCGTCGGGGCCCCGGCGGGCGGCTCCCGGCGGGGCCCCGCCTAGAATGAGCGTCGGATCTTCATCGGGGGGTTGACGTGCCGTCCTGGGCAGAGCAGGCGATCTTCTGGCACGTCTACCCGCTGGGCTTCCTGGGCGCCGAGCGGGCCGCCGAGCGGGCCGCCGTGCCGCGGGTCACCCACCGGCTCGCGGGCCTGACGCCGTGGCTCGACCACGCCGCCGCGCTGGGCGCCGACGGGCTGCAGCTCGGCCCCATCTTCGCCGCCGAGACCCACGGCTACGACACCCTCGACCACTTCCGCGTCGATCCGCGCCTGGGCGACGACGGCGACTTCGACGCGCTGGTGTCGGCCGCCCACGAACGCGGGCTGCGGGTGCTCCTCGACGGCGTCTTCAACCACGTGGGCCAGGGTTTCCCGCGCTTCCAGCAGGCCCTGCGCGAGGGGCCGGGCTCGTCGGCCGCGCGCTGGTTCCGGCTGCGCTGGCCGGCCGGCGGCGGCGCTCCGGCGCACGACGACTTCGAGGGGCACCAGTCGCTGGTCGCGCTCGACCACGCGGAGCCGGCCGTCGCCGAGCACGTCGCGGCGGTGATGGCGCACTGGCTCGACCGCGGCGCCGACGGCTGGCGGCTGGACGCCGCCTACGCCGTGCCGCCGGAGTTCTGGGCGCGGGTGCTGCCTCAGGTGCGCCGCGGGCGGCCCGAGGCGTACGTGGTGGGGGAGGTCATCCACGGCGACTACGCCGCGTTCGTGGCCGAGACCGGCGTGGACGCGGTCACCCAGTACGAGCTGTGGAAGGCGATCTGGAGCTCGCTCAACGACCGCAACGCCTTCGAGCTGGCCTGGGCGCTCAAGCGCCACACCGCGTTCGCGGAGTCCTTCGCGCCGATGACGTTCGTCGGCAACCACGACGTCACCCGCCTGGCCAGCCGCCTGGCCGACGAGCGCCATCTGCCGCACGCCCTGGCCGTGCTGATGACGGTCGCCGGCACGCCCTCGTTGTACGCCGGCGACGAGTACGCCCTGCGCGGCGTCAAGGAGGAGCGCGAGGGCGGCGACGACGCCGTGCGCCCGGCCTTCCCCGCCTCCCCGCTGGAGATGCCACCGGCCGGCCTGCCGGTCCTCGACCTGCACAAGCGGCTCGTCGCGGTGCGCCGCCGCCACCGGTGGCTGTCCCGCGCCCACACCACCGACCTGGTCCTGTCCAACCAGCTCTACGCCTACGAGAGCCGCTCCGGCGGCCACGCGCTGGCCGTGGCGCTGAGCACCGCCGACGAGCCGTCGCAGGTCACGCTGCCCTTCTCCGGGAGCCTGGCCGCCGGCGACGGCGTCCTGGACGGCTCGCTGCTGACCCTGCCCCCGCACGGCTGGGCCGTCGTCGAACCCTGAACAGGGCGACCTACCTGTAATCACTACGAACAGTAGCGTTCTGGCAACGTTCCGCTACAACGTCGTCGGGGCATCACCATCGCGACAAAGCCGACGCGCTCGCCGACAGGGCGGAGCAACCCGCCGACGCGGGCCCGTCGTGCGTCCCCCGCGAGAGGACTGCCTTCTCATGCCCATGACCCGGCTCCCCCCTGTCCTGTGCGCCGCCGCGCTGGCGGCCGCCACCCTGACGGCCCCCGCCCAGGCGGCCGGCGCCACCACCGGCCCCAGCACCGGCACCGACGCCGCCGCCTGCATCCGGCACCTGGCCAAGAACCACACCTACAAGGACGGTTCCCGCACCTACACCACCGACGGCGCCGGACGGCCCGCCCGGGCCCTGGCCCCCCGATTGGCCAGGAAGGCGGCCGCGCGCAGCGGGTGCGAGGCCACCGTCGGCAACTGGGGCGGCAGCGGCGACTGGCAGGGCGGCCATCTCATCGCCTCCTCCTTCTCCGGCGCCAGCCTGCGCTACAACCTGGTCCCCATGCGTGGCAGGCAGATCAACCAGGGCCTGATGCTCCGCGTCGAGAACGGCGCCCGCGCCTGCCTGGAGGCCAAGGGCGGAGCGGTGGCCGACTACCGCGTCGAGGTGCACTATCCCGACGGCACGACGGTGATCCCCGACCGCATCCACGTCTCCATGGCGGCGACGATCTCCGGGGTGTCCCGGCGGGTCACGGTGACCTTCCCGAACGCCACCCTGTCGGCCCGCGAGCTGGACTCCTGGCACACGAAGATCACCAACGCGTTCCGGACGGCGCACTGCATGAGCGCCTCTGACAAGGCGTAGCCGCCGGTGTTGTGGGAACCCTGCATGCGGGATCGACCCGATCTGGTGTGGGATCGTCCTCATGACGAACGCAGGAAGACGGCGGCGGTTCCCCACCGGTGACCTGGCCAGGATCGCGGTGTTCGCCGCGCTGATCGCGGTGCTGGGCGCGCCGGGGGCGGTCAACGTTCTCGGCAACGCGGTGCCGATCACTCTCCAGACGCTCGGCGTCATGCTGGCCGGGGCCATCCTCGGCAGCCGGCGGGGGGCGCTGGCGGTGGTCGTGCTGCTGGTGCTGGTCGCGGCCGGGCTGCCGCTGCTGGCGGGCGGGCGCGGCGGGCTCGGCGTGTTCACCGCCGCCTCCGCCGGGTTCCTGCTCGGCTGGGTCCCGGGGGCCGCGGTCACCGGGCTGCTGGTGGAGCGGGCGGGCCGGACGCCGAGCGTCCTGCGGCTGCTGGTGGCGTGCGCGGTGGGCGGGATCGGGGTGGTCTACCTGATCGGCGTCCCGGTGCAGGCGCTGGTCACCGGGCTGCCGCTGGCCAAGGCGCTGGCCCTCAGCGCGGTGTTCCTGCCGGGCGACGCGCTCAAGGCGGTGGTGGCCGCGCTGGTGGCCAGGGGCACGCAGCGTGCCTATCCCGACGCCGTGCCGGCCGTCCACCGCGAACGGGTGCGCTGATGCCGGTCGCCGAGCACGTCCTGCGGCACGCCGCCGACGGCCCGTCCCGGGTCGCGCTGCGCGGCCCGGGCGGCTCGCTGACCTACGGCGAGCTGGCCCGACGCGTCCAGGGCGGCGCGCGGCATCTTCGCGGGCGCGGCGAGCTGGCCGCCATCGCCCTTCATGACCCGGTCGAGCTGCTGATCGCGGTGCTGGCGGCCGATCTGGCGGGGGTGACGCCGCTGGTGGGCGACCCGGCGTGGAGCGCGGAGCGGTGGGCGCGGGTGGCCGGGGCGGCCGGCGCCGACCTGCGGGTCGAGGAGCCGCTGCCGTCCGCGCCGGGCGCGCCCCTCGTGCCCGAGCCCCGTCCCGGCGACCGGGCGTGGGCGTGCTTCACCTCCGGCAGCACGGGCCGGCCGCGCGCGGTCGCGCGCACCCGCGCGTCCTGGACGCGGTCCTTCCCGCACCTGACCGAGCTGACCGGCATCGGCCCGGCCGACGTCGTCCTGGTGCCCGGCCCGCTGGTCTCCTCCCTGTACGCCTTCGCCGCCGTGCACACGCTGGCCGTCGGCGCGACCGCCGTCGTGCCGGGCGGGCGGCCCACGGCGGCGTCGCTGCGCGCGGCGACCGCGATCCACCTGGTGCCCCACCGGCTGCCCGAGGTGCTGGAGCAGGCGCCCCGCCTGCGGACGGCCGTCGTCGGCGGCGCGGCGCTGAGCGGGCAGGCCCGGAACCTGGCCCAGCGGGCGGGGGTGCGGGTGATGTCCTACTACGGCGCGACCGAGCTGTCGTTCGTGGCCTTCGACCCCGACGGGGACGGGCTGCGGGCCTTTCCTGAGGTCGAGATCGAGGTCAGGGCCGAGCCGGGGCGCACGCTGGGCGAGGTGTGGGCGCGCTCGCCGTGGCTGGCCGACGGCTATCTGGGCGGCGCGAGAGGTCCGCTGCGCCGCGACGGCGCGGGCTGGATGACGGTCGGCGACCTGGCCGAGCCGTACCGGGCCGGGCAGGTGCTGCGGGTGCGCGGGCGCGGCGACGGCGCGATCCAGACCGGCGGCGCGACCGTCGTGCCCGAGGACGTCGAGGCGGTGCTGCGGAACGTGCCGGGGGTGGGGGACATCGTGGTGATCGGGTCGCCGCACCCGTCGCTCGGCTCGGTGGTCACCGCGGTGGTCGAGGGCGCCTCGCCGCCGCCGCGCGCGCTGCTGGAGGCCGTCGCGCGCAGCGGGCTGGACGTGGCGCAGCGACCCCGCCGCTGGTTCGCCGTCCCCGCCCTGCCGCGCACCGGGTCGGGCAAGCCGGCCCGCGGCCTGGTGGCCGACCGGCTGGCCGGCGGCGACCCCGAGCTCCGGAGGCTGGTCTGAGGTGGGCGGACGACCCGTCGTCGTCGCGGCCCGCCGTACGCCGATCGGCACGGCCGGGCACGCCTTCAAGGACGTGACCGTCGACCGGCTGGCCGCCCCCGTCATCGAGGCGGTGGCCGCCGAGGCCGGCCGGCCGGTGGACGACGTGGTGCTCGGCAACTGCATGGGCCCCGGCGGGAACGTGGCCCGGGTCTCGGCGCTGGCCGCCGGGCTCGGCCACGGCGTGCCCGGCCTGACCGTCGACCGGCAGTGCGGCAGCGGGCTGGCCGCGATCCTGGTGGCCGGGCAGGCGGTAACCGCGGGGGAGATGGACCTGGTGATCGCCGGGGGAGCCGAGAGCGCCTCGACCGCGCCGCTGCGCACGCCGCGGGGCGCGGACCGTCCCTACGACCGGGCGCCCTTCGCCCCCGAGGGCCATCCCGACCCCGACATGGGCCCGGCCGCCGAGGCCCTGGCCGGCGCGTACGGCATCAGCCGCGCCCGCCAGGACGACTACGCCCGCCTCAGCCACGCCAAGGCGCTGGCCGCCCGCGCGGCGGGCGCCTTCGACCAGGAGATCGTGCCGGTCGGCGGCCGGTCGGAGGACCAGCGTCCCAGGGCGCTGCGGGCGGCGTCGCTGGCCCGGTTGCCCGCGGCGTTCGTGCCGGGCGGTACAGTGACCGCCGGTAATTCCTCCCCGGTCAGCGACGGCGCGGCCGCCGTGGCACTGGCGCCCGAGCGGGCCGGCCTGCCGGGGTTGCGGCTGTTGGCCGGGTCCGTCGTCGGGTGCGATCCGGCGCTGCCCGGATGGGGGCCGGTGCCCGCGGTCCGCCGGGTGCTGGCACGTGCGGGGGTGGACATGGGACGGGTGGCCGCGGTGGAGATCGTGGAGGCGTTCGCGGCGCAGGTGCTGGCCGTCACCGACGCGCTCGGCCTCGACCCGCTGGAGGCCGACCGCGACCGGGTGTGCGCCGGCGGCGGCGCGCTGGCGCTCGGCCATCCGTGGGGCGCGACCGGCGCGGTGGTGGTGACCAGGCTCTTCTCCAGGCTGGTACGGGCCGGGGCGCCCGCGGGCACGCTGGGGCTGGCGGCCGCGGCGGTGGGCGGCGGGCTGGGCGTGGCCGCGCTGTTCGAGGTGGTCGCGTGATCGAGTTCGCCGACGTGCACGTCCGGCTGGGCACCCGCGACGTGCTGCGCGGCGTCACCGCGAGCCTGACCGAGCGCCGGGTGGGCGTGGTCGGCGCGAACGGCTCGGGCAAGAGCACGCTGGCCCGGCTGATCAACGGTCTGGCGGTGCCCACCTCGGGCGAGGTCACCGTGCTCGGCCTGGACACCCGCCGGCAGGCCGCGCGGATCAGGCGGCGGGTGGGGTTCCTGTTCACCGACCCCGACGCGCAGATCGTCATGCCGACCGTGGCCGAGGACGTCGCCTTCTCCCTGCGCCGCAAGGGCCTGCCGCGCGAGGAGGTCGAGCGCCGGGTGCACGACGTGCTGGCCCGGCACGGCCTGGACGGGCACGCCGACCATCCCGCCCACCACCTGTCCGGCGGCCAGAAGCAGTTGCTGGCGCTGTGCGCGGTCATGGTGCTCGAACCCGACATCCTGGTCATGGACGAGCCCACGACGCTGCTCGACCTGCGCCATTCGCGGCAGGTGGCCGCGTTGTTGCGGGAGATGCCGCAGCAGGTGGTGGCGGTGACGCACGACCTGCCGCTGCTGGCCGGGTTCGACCGGGTGCTGGTGCTGGACGAGGGCCGGGTGGTCGCCGACGGCACGCCGGCCGAGGCGATCGGCCACTACACCGAGCTGATGGCGTGAACGGGCTCACCGGGGCGTACGTGCCGGGCGGCTCGTGGCTGCACCGGCTGCCGCCCGGGGTCAAGCTGGCGGGGCTGGCGGTGTCGTGCACGGCGCTGGTGCTGGTGCGGCCGCCGGTGGCGCTGGCGGGGGCGGCGGTCGTGGCGGCGGCGCTGTACGCGTCGGCGCGGGTCGGGGGGCGGGCGGCGTGGGCGCAGGTGCGGCCGGTGCGCTGGTTCGCGGTGATGCTGTTCGTGCTGCAACTGGTGTTCGCGGACCTGGACGCGGCGGTGTCCTCGACGTTGCGGGTGGTGCTGGCCGTGGCGCTGGCGGGGCTGGTGACGCTCACCACGCGGACGGCCGACATGCTGGCGGCGCTGGAGCGCGTCCTGTCGCCGGTCAGGTTCGTGGGGCTGGACCCGTTCCGGCTGTCGTTGCTGCTCTCGCTCACCGTGCGCAGCGTGCCGGTGGTGGCCTCGCTGGCGGCGCGGATCCGGGAGGCGCAGCGGGCGCGGGGGGTCGAGCGCAGCATGCGGGCCTTCGCGGTGCCGATGGTGGTGGGCGCTCTGCGGCACGCGGACGCGCTGGGCGAGGCGCTGTCGGCCCGCGGGCTCGACGACTGACCCCCACTTCATCACAAAGCGGACATAAGGCAGTTACAACTTACACCTCCACTTTTGGTCAAATATAGCCTTCTTGCGTAAATAAACGACAAAACGGACGTCGATCGTTCGTTGCGCAAGGAGTCCTTCCCCCGTGCTGCCCACCAGAGCGCTGCTCGCCGCCTGCCTGCTGGCCCCCCTTCCCGTCGTCCTGCAGGGGACGGCGCACGCGGCCGCGTACTGCTCGATTCCCGACACGCCCGCCCTCACCGCCCAGGAGTCGGGGCCGCGTGAGGGCTACCTGGCCGGATCGGGCAGCGACGCCTTCGTGGACTGGGTCTACCCCAGCCCGCGCCCGGCGGCCAAGGAGCCGACGGCGGCCCAGCGCCGCGACTACGCCGGCTTCCCCAACCTCACCGCGATCGACGTGGTCAGGCCCGACGGCACGCCCGGCCAGAAGCTGATCGCCACCTGGTCCACCAACGTGGACGCGGTCATGGCCCAGACCAGCGGCATGGCCGTCTCCGACGACGGCGGCCTGACCTTCGGCCCGGCGCGCGGCACGCCGCTGCGCGAGGCGCCGGTGCAGTTGCACGACGGCCGCCTGTTCGGCACCGCCTACTACCTGTCGAAGGTCGACGCCCACACCAACGAGCTGGACGTGCACACCTCCACCGACCTCGGCCAGACCTGGGACACCGCCAAGGCCACCTTCACCAGCCCGGACGAGCTGGTCGGCGGCGGCGTGGCGCACGGCGTGCCGATCCAGCTGGCCGACGGGACCGTCCTGGTGACCGTCTACGCCCGCTACACCGCCACCGGCGGGAAGAACCAGGCCGAGCTGTACGCCAGCGCCGACGGCGGCCGGACCTTCGCCCGCCGCGGCGTCATCGCCCGCCCGGCCGGCGAGGCGACGTACAACGAGACGGCCGTCGAGCAGACCTCCGACGGCAGCCTGCTGGCGGTCATGCGCAAGGACGGCGGCACCTACTCCACGCTGGCCTGGAGCCGTTCGACCGACGAGGGCCGCACCTGGTCGGCGGTGCGCGACCTGCAGCTGTCCGGCCAGAGCTGCACGGTGCGCGGCGTGGCCCCGCGCCTGCTGCTCATGCCCAACGGCGTGCTGGTGCTCAGCGCCGGCCGTCCGGACGACTGGCTGGCGATCTCCCCCGACGGCCGCGGCGACTCCTGGACGCAGCAGCGCGTGACCTACCACAACCGCGACGGCGTCTACGACACGCACGGCTCGTCCGGTTACACGGCGCTGGCCGCCGTCGGCGCCAACCGGCTGGTCCAGCTCTTCGACAACTGCAAGCTGCCCGGCGTCAAGGCCGACGGCACGCTGAACGAGACCGCCTGCCCGGCGAGCGGCAGGTTCGAGAACGGCGGCTGGTACGCCGTCAAGCGCCGCCACCTGGACGTCCTGGCCCCCGGCGCGGGCCGGATCGACCTGGCCGCCAAGCAGCGCGCCGGCGAGCTGACCGTCGAGACGAACATGACCTGGGCCGACGCCCGGCGGCCGCGGGTGCGCCCCGACGGCGCCTTCGACGGCAGCACCGCGTACTGGTCCAGCGCCGTCTCCCAGGGCCCCGGCGAGTACGTCCTGCACCTGGACCGCGAGCAGACCTTCAACCGGATCGGCCTCAGCCTGCGCCCGGGACACCCGGCCTCGGCCAGCGTCTACGTCTCCAAGGACGGCGCCGACTGGGGCCGCCCGGTGGCCACGGTCACCGGGCGCACCGACTACGCGCTGCGCCACCAGCCGGTGAACGCCACCGGCCGGCACGTCAAGGTCGTCGTCGAGGCCACGCCGGACTGCGACGCCGAGATCGGCCCGAGCTGCGCGATGCTCAACGAGGTCGAGCTCCACTCCACGACCGACACCTTCGACAACGACCCGATCTGGCTGCGCCCGCGCGGCTACCAGAGCCTGTCGGCGGCGTGGGTGTCGCCGTACGAGGTGGGCGCCGACCGCGCGCTGACCCTGTCCGACAAGTCCACCACCCTCATGGCCAAGGCCGCCCGCACCACGACCGCGAGCGCGCGCAAGACCCTGGAGTTCCGCTACAAGCCGGTCACCGTGACCAACTCCTTCCTGTTCACGGTGACCAGCGGGACGACGTCGGCCTACCACCTGAGCATCAGCAGGGCCGGCGCGGTCAGCCGCTACGACGCCGCCACCAAGAAGTGGACGGCCCTGGCCCCCGCCGGGACGGTCGGCGAGGGCTGGACCAGGATCCGCCTGGAGGCCACCACCTCCTCCGCCATCCTGTACGCCGGTGACCGGCAGATCGCCACGCTGCCCCGCACGGCCGCCGTCACCTCGATGGACGGCTACGCCTTCAGCAGCGCGGGCACCGCTCCGACCGGCGACGAGGCACTGTTCGACGACGTGCGGTTCGAGGACCGCTGACCTCGCGCGGCGGCGCGGGAGCGTGCCCGCGCCGCCACCGTGGCCTGCCTTGCGCCGCCTCGACGGGCCGTGCCTATGATCGCGCCATGCCTCCCCTGACGCTTCCCCGCCAGCACGCCCGCACGGCTCGCTTCACCTACGGCGTCCCGCGGAACTTCACGATCTCCCCGGACGGCGCGCGGGTGATCTTCCTGCGGTCGTCCTCGGGCGAGGATCCGGTGCACCGGCTGTGGTCGTTCACCGTGGCCACGGGGGAGGAGCGCCTGCTGGCCGAGCCGGGCGCGCCCGTGCCCGGCGCGCGGCTGTCGGAGGCCGAGCGCGCCCGCCGGGAGCGCACCCGTGAGCACGCCTCCGGCATCGTCGCCTACGCCACCGACGTGGCCGTCACCAAGGCCGTCTACGCGGCCGACGGCGCGCTGCACACCGTCGACCTGCTGACCGGCGAGGTGACCGCGCTCGGCCTGACCGGCTCCGACCCGCGGCTGGACCCCACCGGCGAGCACGTCGCGTTCGTCTCCGGCGGCGCGCTGCACGTGGGGGAGCGGCCGCTGCTGGTGCCCGACGGCACCGACGTGACGTGGGGGCTGCCCGAGCACGTGGCGGGCGAGTCGATGGGCCGTCACCGCGGCTACTGGTGGGCGCCCGACGGCACCCGCCTGCTGGCCGCCCGGGTGGACAACGCCGCGGTGCAGAAGTGGTGCCTGGCCGAGCCGGCCGAGCCCGGCCGGCCGCCGCGGACCATGGCCTACCCGCCGGCCGGCACGGCCAACGCCGACGTGTCGTTGTGGCTGGTCACGCTGGAGGGCCGGCGCACCCGGGTGGTGTGGGACCGCGCGGCCTTCGAGTACGTGGCGGCGGTGTCGTGGACCGGCCAGGGCCTGCTGGTGCTGGTGCAGAGCCGCGACCAGCGCACCACCCGCGTCCTGGAGGTCGATCCGGCCACGGGCGCGACCACGCCGGTGCGCGAGGACACCGACGACGCCTGGCTGGAGCTGGTGCCCGGCGTGCCGTCGCGCACGGCCGCGGGCGAGCTGGTCTGGACGGTCGACCGCGACGACACCCGCCGCCTGATGGTCGGCCAGGACGTGGTGACCCCGCCCGGCCTGCAGGTGCTGGCGGTGCTGGCCGTCGACGGCGACACCGTGCTCCTCCAGTGCTGCGAGGAGCCCACCGAACGGCACCTGTGCACCTGGTCCAGGGCCGAGGGCCTGGTCAGGGTGACCGCCGAGCCCGGCGTCCACACCGGCACGCGCGCGGGCGGGGCGACGGTCGTGGTGCGCCGCTCCCTGGAGGAGCACGGGGTGCGGGTGAGCGTGGGCGGCCGGACGATCGCCTCCCACGGCGCGGTCCCGGTGCTGCGGCCGCGGGTGGAGCTGGTGTCGCTGGGCAAGCGCGACCTGCGCACGGCGATCCTGTTCCCGTCCGGGCACGTGCCGGGGTCGGGGCGGTTGCCGGTGTTGTTGTCGCCGTACGCCGGGCCGATGGCGGCGCGGGTGCTGCGCGGCCTGGACGGCTTCGCGATCGAGCAGTGGTTCGCCGACCAGGGTTTCGCCGTGCTGGTGACCGACGGGCGGGGCACGCCGGGCCGGGGGCCGGCCTGGGAGCGCGCGGTCCGGTTCGACAAGCTGAGCGCCGCGCTGGAGGACCAGGCCGACGCGCTGCAGGCCGCCGCCGCCCGCCATCCCGACCTGGACCTGGGCCGGGTGGCGATCCGCGGCTGGTCCTACGGCGGTTACCTGTCGGCGGCGGCGGTGCTGCGTCATCCCGACGTCTTCCACGTGGCCGTCGCGGGCGCCCCGGTGACCGATCCCCGCCTGTACGACACCCATTGGCAGGAGCGTTACCTGGGCCATCCCGACGAGCATCCCGAGGCCTACGACCGCTGCTCGCTGCTGGCCGACGCGCCCGGCCTGAGCCGTCCGCTGATGCTGGTGCACGGCCTGGCCGACGACAACGTCTTCGCCGCCCACACGCTGCGCCTGTCGGCGGCGCTGCTGGCCGCGGGCCGTCCGCACACGGTGCTGCCGCTGAGCGGCGTGACGCACATGGCCCCCCAGGAGGACGTGGCCGAGAACCTGCTGCTGCTGGAGCTGGACTTCATCCGCCATCACCTATCCCAGGTTTGACTTATATAAGTCGCACCTGAAACACTGAGGTCGTGCACGCGTTCGACGTCCTCGGGGATCCGGTCCGCCGCCGGATCCTGGAGCTGCTGGCCGGCGGCGAGCAGAGCTCCGGCGAGGTCACCGCAGTCATCCAGCGAGAGTTCGGCGTCTCACAGCCGGCGGTCTCCCAGCATCTGAAGGTGCTGCGCGACAACGGGTTCGCCAGCGTGCGGGCCGAGGGCACGCGACGGCTCTACGCCGTGGAGCCCGCGCCGCTGCGGGAGGTCGACCTCTGGCTCGACCGTTTCCGCGGCTTCTGGGAGCAGCGCCTCGACGCGCTGGCCACCGAGCTGGCGCGGGGCAGAAGAAAGAAGCACGATGGACAGCCTTGACGAGATATCCCGGATCAGGCGCGAGCTCACGGACGGCGAGCGCAAGTCCGTGACCCTGACCCGCCACTACGACGCGGAGGTGGCGGACGTCTGGGACGCCTGCACCGACGGTGAGCGCATAGCCCGCTGGTTCATGCCGGTCTCCGGCGACCTGCGGCTGGGGGGCACGTACCAGCTGGAGGGCAACGCGGGCGGGCAGATCCTGGCCTGCGAGCCGCCCTCCTACCTCAGGGTGAGCTGGTTGTTCGGGCCCGATCCCGGCTTCTCCGAGGTCGAGGTGCGCCTGTCGGCCGAGGGCGGGGGCACCCGGTTCGAGCTGCGCCACACCGCCGAGGTGCCGCCGGAGATGTGGGGCCGGTTCGGGCCCGGGGCGGTCGGCGTGGGCTGGGACCTCGGGCTCCTGGGCCTCCGGCTGCATCTGTCCGGGCTGCCGATGCCCGACAAGGCCGGCTTCGAGCTGACCGCCGACGGCCGCCGCTACATCACGGCCAGCAGCCGGGCGTGGGGCGCGGCCTTCGAGGAGGCCGGGGCGCCGCCCGAGGCCGCCGCCGCCGCGGTCGCCGCCACCACCGCTTTCTACCTACCGACGGAGGACCAGTCATGAGCCAGAAGACCACCACGTTCCTGATGTTCCAGAACCGCGACGCCGAGGAGGCGATGAACTTCTACGTCTCGCTGTTCGAGGACTCCAAGGTGGTGGCCGTCTCCCACTACGGCCCGGAGGGGCCCGGGCCCGAGGGCACCGTCATGCACGCCACGTTCACCCTGGCCGGCCAGGAGTACATGTGCATCGACAGCAGTGAGCGGCACGCGTTCGGCTTCACCCCCTCGATGTCGATCTGGGTCGCGTGCGACACCGAGGAGGAGATCGACCGGCTCTACGCGGCGCTGGCGGAGGGCGGCCAGCCGCTGATGCCGATCGGCTCGTACGGCTTCAGCACCAGGTTCGGCTGGGTCAACGACCGGTTCGGCGTCTCCTGGCAGCTCAACCTGGCCTGAGCGCCGCCCCGGACGACGAGTAGGGTGAGTAAGTGTTTACCCACCCTCTCGTGAAGGGGCACGACATGAGGCTCGTCATCTTCGGCGCGACCGGTCGCACGGGGCTGGAGCTCGTCCGGCAGGCGCTCGACCTGGGGCACGAGGTCACCGCCGTCGTCCGCGACGCCGCCCGGTTGCCGGCCGGGCTGCGCGACCGCGTCGAGACCGTGACCGCCGACCTGGCCGACCCGCGGGCCGTCGCCCCGGCGATCAAGGGAGGGGACGCCGTCCTGATCGCGCTCGGCCCGCGCGGGCGCGGCCCGACGACCGTGCACACGACCGCCATGCGCTCGATCCTCCAGGCGATGGCGCGGGTCTCGGCCCGGCGGGTGCTGCTGGTGAGCGCCGCGGGCATGGTCGCCGACGCCGGCGACGGCCCGTTCACGCGGTACGTGCTCAAGCCCCTCGTCCTGCAGCCGCTGCTGAGGAACTCCTACACCGACCTGGCCGAGTCCGAGCGCCTGCTGCGCGCCTCGGGGCTGGACTGGACGATCGTGCGCCCCTCCCGCCTGCTCGACGGCGGGCCCACCGGCCGCTACCGCACCGCCCTGGACCTCAACCTGCGCGGCGGCCGCTCCACCACCCGCGCCGACCTGGCCGACTGCATGCTGAAACTGGCCGCCGACCCGGCCTCGGCGGGGCACGTCGTCTCGGTGGCCACCTGAGTCTGTCAACAGGACGTCGATGCCGGGGTAGGCGGCGAAGGCCGCGGCTCGGTCCCGCACGGGCGCCCCGTACCTCATGGAGGACGGCCACCACGCGAGGCGCGTGGTGGCCGTCAGGGTCGGGTCAGTACACCTCGATCTTGTTGGCGTTGACGTCGTCGAGCACCCCGATGATGTCGCTGTAGCGAGCCGAGGTGCCGGAGTCGATCGGCAGCGCCATCGTCTCCTGGGCGTAGATCATCGCGGCGCGTACGGTGCCCAGGCCCAGCCGCCTGGTCGTCGCCGAGTCGATCGCCGTCCCGGCGTTGACGCGCCTGGTCGCCAGGTTGAAGTACGTGCCCAGGGCGTGCTCGCGGAGCACGGTCTTGGGCCCGTTGGCGTCGTGGAAGGCGGAGTCGATCTCGGCCGCCGACAGGGCGCCGCTCTGGTCGCCGTCGTAGCGCTGGTCGGTGGCCTGGATGCGGGCCAGGGACTCGGCCGTCCACTGTCCTGAATGGTTCGTCCAGTAGCCCTTGGACAGCGGATCCCTGGTGGGCGGAACGGCCGTGACCGTGGTCGTGGCCGAGTCCGAGACCGGGTCGAAGGTGCACGCCCCGCCGCTGTTCCTGTAGGTCACGGACACCTCGCTCGCGTACGCCGTGCCCGCCGTCGCCAGCAGTGTCGGCCGCGCGGTGAAGACGATGTTCCGTTCGCCGGACCTGGCGGGCAGGGCGCCCACGTTCCAGACCAGCGTCCTGGTGCCGTCGGCGTTGAGCGTCACCGAGTCCGGCTTCGGCCCGGCGCCCAGGTCGAGCGCCTTGCTGTAGTAGACGCCTGCGGGCAGCGTGCCGGTGATGACGGCGTCGGAGGCGCCGCCACCGCCGGTGTTCGCGTAGGCGATGGTGTACGTGATCGCCTCACCGGCGTCGACCGTGGCCGTCGCCGTCTCGTTCACCGTCAGCACCGGGGCGCGCACCGTGGTCGTGGCGCGCGCGGTGTTGTCGCTGATGTACGGGTCGGGCACGCCGTTCGTGTCCTTCCCGGTCACCGTGACGGTGTTGGCGAGCACCGTGCCGTCGGTGGTGTCGCACGGCACCTGGTAGGTGAACTTCGGCGTGACGGTGTGCACGTCGCCCTTGTTCAGGTCGGGCACCGGGCGTTGCCGGGTGGTGCCGTCGGGCAGCGTGTCGGTGAGCGAGACGGCGGTGGCCCTGCCCGGCCCGAGGTCGGTGACGTCGACGGTGTAGGTCACGGTGTCCCCGCCGTCGGCTTCGGCCTGGTCGGCGGACTTGGTGACCTTCAGGTCGGCCTGCTGCGACAGGGCCAGGACCATCTCCTCCGTCATCTCGTCGGGCGTGCTGCGCGGCACCCCGTCGTTGAAGCCGGCGGCGTTGAGCCTGGGGTTGTACTGCAGGTGGGCCCAGTCGTCGTAGCCGTGCAGCGTCTGGGTGTCATCGGTGATGTTGCATCCCTTGCCCGGGACGCCGATGGACTCGATGTAGTTGATGTCGGCGGGGATGTCGCCCTCTGTGTTGCCCTTTTCCCCGTTCCAGTCGATCGGGCCGCTGTTGGCGGGCTCGACGTGGGGTTTGCCCTTGATCCCGTACACGGTGTAGCGGTCGGGGTGTGGCGTCCCGCGCACGCCGAGGTTCTCGTCGAGGTGCTGCTCCACGAGCCGGGTGGGCTCGGTGGTGCCGAGCGCGGTGCCGGTGGCCGTGCTGCTGTAGTCCATGGGCCGGGTGAAGTTGATGTCGGGGAACTGGAGCGCGTAGTTCATCACGCTCAGGTAGTTGGGTTTGCAGTTGACGTCCTCGTCGCCGCCGTGGCCCAGGCTGAGCGTGTGCCCGAGCTCGTGCATGAAGGTCGAGGCCTGGGCGACCCTCAGTCCGCCGACGTCGTTGATCGCCTGGGCGCTCCACGTGCCGAGCGTCACGATGAAGTCGTTGCCGCCCTGGGGGCCGACGGCGTACCACTCGGAGTTGCCGGAGGAGTCGGGATCTTCGAGGTAGCTCTCGGCGAAGATCATGTAGCGGTACACGTCGCGTTTGGCCTTCAGGATGTTCGCGCAGTTCCCGTCGTTGCGGTCGGCGCGGGTGCCGAAGTGTCCCGTGCAGGGGCCGGCCGGTTCGCCGTTCTTCAGCTCGTTGAAGTCCACGAGTACCGGATCGGACCTCTCGAACCGGATGTTGGACGTCTTCGGCAGTTCCTCGTCCTTCAGCACGTGGAGAGTGACGCCCAGGTACTTGGTCGCCGCCGGATGGGCCGGGTCGGGGTGATAGGGGTCGACCGGTGCTGCGGCGAAGGCGTCCACGACGTCGCCGAGCCCGAACCAGTCGGGCTCATTGTCCTTCATGTAGTCCGCTTCGACGAACAGGTCCTTGCGGTAGGGCAGCGCGTTGTACGGCGGGTCGCCCAGGGCCAGGTCGACGTGGTTGTCGTTGTTGACGTCGTAGCCCACGCCCGGCGTCTCCCAGGCGTTCATGATGCCGTCGCCGTCGCTGTCGGCGGCGCCGCCCGTGGTCCTGGCCAGCGTGATGCAGGCGGGTGTGGTGATGGTGAAGAAGCCGCGGGCCGAGTCGGGGCCGGTGGTCTCGCTCTCCCCCGACAGGGTCAGGGCGCCGGCGCCCTGCTCGGCGGTCAGGCCGCCGCCGGTGAAGACGCACGTGTTCAGGTCGAACTTGAGATCCAGGTAGTCGCCGTTCTTGGCCCAGTGGATGACGTTGTTCTTGCTCAGGTCGTCCTGGTCCCACAGTTCCAGGTGGATGTCGACGGGATTCTGGCTGGTGTCGACCGTGGCCTTGTGGACCCAGTTGGTCCGGAAGTCGGGGCCGTGGGCACAGCAGTAATCGTCCTCGCCGTCGTACAGGTCCTCGTTCCCGATCTTGAATTTGGGGTAGTAGTCGTTGCCGCAGGACTCGCCCGGGCCCTCGTCGCACGACAGCTCGACCACCCGGTACAGGCTGACGGTGACCTCCACGGTCGCCGCCTGGGCCGGGCTCGGACCGAGATACGCCAACCAGGCCAGCACCAGTAACGATGCGGCTAACGCACGAATGCTCCTCATTCCGCGTCCCCTCCAGACTGTGCATCTCGCTCAGTATGCGAAGGCGCGAAACAAGGCGCTTGAGTAACCGGGTACTCAAGCCGCGCGTCTCTATCATCGTGAACGTGCCTGGCATCCGCGGGACTTCGACGCCGATTCCGTACGACTCCTTCATCTCCTACAGCCGGGCCGCCGACGGGCTGCTCGGCCCCGCTCTGCGTGATGGGCTGCACCAGTTCGCCCGTCCCTGGTACAAACTGCGGGCGTTGCGGGTCTTCTGCGACACGCGCAGCCTGTCGGCGTCCCCGGGACTGTGGACGACGATCGAGGCCGCGCTCGACGCCTCGCGCTGTTTCGTCCTGCTGGCCTCCCCCGAGTCGGCGCGTTCGGTGTGGGTGCGGCGGGAGATCGAGCACTGGCGCTCGCTCGAACCGGGACGGCCCGTCTTCCTCATGCTCACCGGCGGCGACCTCGTCTGGGACCACGCGGCCGGGCACTTCGACCAGACCCTGACCACGGCGCTGCCCGAGTCGCTGCTCACGTCGTTCACCGAGGTCCCCCTGTGGGCGGACCTGCGCTCGATCCGCAGCCAGAGCGACCTCTCGCTCAGCAACCCGGCCTTCCTCGACGCCGTCGCGACGCTCGCCGCCACCCTGCACGGCCGGGCCAAGGACGAGCTCGTCGGCGACGACGTCCGGCAGCACCGGCTGGCCCGGCGCTTCCGGCGGCTCTCGTGGACCGGGCTGTCCGTCCTCACCACGGCGGCGGTCGTCGCGGCCGCCGTGGCCGTCCACGCGGCCGACGTCGCCGAGGCCCAACGCGTCAGAGCCGACGCCGAGCGCGACCAGGCCCTGTCGTACCTGGCCAGTGATCGCGGCATCCAGATCGGCGAGAGTGATCCGGTCGTCTCCGGCCTGTTGTCGGCCACCGCCTGGCACTTCGCCAGGACCCCCGAGGCCCGCTACGGCATGGTGGCCGCCCTGGCCTTCCCGGTGCGCGCCATCCTGGACAGCGGCTCCTACCACGGCGGCGCGGTGGCCTTCAGCCCGGACGGCCGGACCCTGGCCACCGGCGGCACGGACGGCATCACCCGCCTGTGGGATCCGGCGACCGGCCGGCCTGCCGGGGATCCGATCAAGGACGGCGGCCTCGCCCTGGCCTTCAGTCCGGACGGCCGGACCCTCGCCGTCGCCGGCTCCGACGGGACGATCAGGCTGTGGGACCTCTCCACCAGGACAGCGGTCCCGCTCACGGGTCATCGGTCCGCCGTGTGGGCCCTGGCCTTCAGTCCGGACGGCCGGACCCTGGCCAGCGCGGGCCAGGATCACACCGCCCGGCTGTGGGATCCCGCCACCGGGAAACCCGTCGGCCGACCTCTCGAAGGCCACACCGGCGAGGTCAGCGGGGTGGCCTTCAGCCCGGACGGCAGACTCCTGGCCACCGCCGGCCGTGACAGGATCGCCCGCTTGTGGAACCCCGCCACGGGAAGACCCGTCGGAAAGCCCCTCAAGGGCCACACCGACGAGATCCGAGCCGTCGCGTTCAGCCCGGACGGCCGGACGCTGGCCACCGGCGGCTACGAAGGAGACATCCGGCTGTGGAACCCCGCCACCGGGAAACCAGTCGGACGACCTCTCACAGGTCACACCGACGTCGTCACCGGACTCGCGTTCAGCAAGGACGGCCGGACCCTGGCCTCCGGCAGCTGGGACGGGACCGCCCGGCTGTGGAACCTGGCGACCCGGCGCCCGGCCGGCGACGCGTTCACCGGCCACAGCGGGTACGTCCACGGCGTGGCGCTCAGCCCGGACGGCGGAACCCTGGCCACCGTCAGCGGGGACGGGACCACCCGGCTCTGGCGCGCCGCCGCCCGGCGGCCGGTCACCGACCCGCTCATCGGCCACGAGGACGAGGTCTCGCAGCTGGCGTACAGCAACAACGGCGACATCCTGGTCAGCAGCGGAGCTGACGGAACCATCCGCGTCTGGGACCGGCTGACCGGCAGGCGACTCGGCCCGCCGATCCGCGGCAGGGACCCCTACACATGGCCGGTGGCGATCAGCCCGGACGACAGGACGCTGGCCGTCGGTGACGACGACGGCGGTCTCCACCTGTGGGACCTGGCCACCCGGCAGCAGATCGGCACCCCCGTCAAGGCCGCGGCCGGCACCATCTCCGTGCTGACGTTCAGTCCGGACGGCAGGACCCTGGCCATCGCCTCCGGCGAGGGAATCCTCCAGTTATGGGACCCCGCCACCCGCCGTCCGGTCACCGCTCCGACCAAGGCCCACAGCGACGTCCTCCACCGGATCGTCTTCAGCCGGGACGGCAGGATCATGGCCACCGTGGGAGGCGGCACGGCCAGGCTCTGGGACACCGCCACCCGCCGTCCGATCGGCGCCCCGATCGGGGGCTCCAGCGTCACCTGGCTGGCGTTGAGCCCGGACAGCAAGCTCCTGGCCACCGTGGGAGAGCAGGGAACGGTCAGGATCTGGGACACGGCAGGCCGCCGCCCCAAGGGCGCCTTCAAGGACCGCACGGGCACCATCTCCACCGTCGAGTTCAGCCCGGACGGCAGAACCCTGGCCACCGACGCCGCCGCGGGCGTCCAGCTCTGGGACGCGGCCACGACGAAGCCGATCGGGAACCCGTTCAAGAGCGGCGAAGGCGCTGTCTCGTCGCTGGCCTTCAGCCCGGACGGCCGGACCCTGGCCGGCTCCTACGGCAAGGGAACGATCCTGCAGTGGAAGGTGGACGTCCCGGCGGATCCGTTCCCCGCGCTCTGCGCGGCGGCCGGTCGCTCGCTCACCGAGCAGGAGTGGGGCCGCTACCTGCCGTCCGGCACCCCCTTCGAGAAGGTCTGCTGAATCCACGGCCGACCCCCTACAGCCGGAGGGGGATCACACGTAAAGTCTGATCGTCGCAGTCGGCTGAGGAATGGAACCCCCCGGATGAAGGCACGTGTCGTCGCGATCATGCAGGTGCGGTGGGTGCGGCTGCTCGCGTCGGCGCTCGTCGGCGCCGTCGTGGGCCTGGCGATCTTCGAGATGACCGAGGCGGGCGGCCGGTGGATCTTCGTCGTCACCGGTGCGGTCGCCGGCATGGCCGCCGTGATCATGGCCCAGTTCTATGCCAGGACGGCCAGGCTGACCGAGGTGAAGGTCACCGTGCCGCAGCTCAGCGAGCTCACCTTCCTGGTGAACAACGAGAGCCGCCAGGTGGCCTGGCACCTGTTCGTCGAGACCGTCACCCGGGTCTCCGTCCAGTCGCTCGACGACGAGGAGGGCCTGGTCAGGGAGGCCATGAACTCTCTGTACGGCCTGTTCGCCACCACCCGCGACGCCCTCAAGACCAGCCGCCCCTCAGCCCCCGTGCCAGGCGGGCAGACCGTGGAGTACTTCGCGATCTCGATGCTCAACAAGGAACTGCGCCCGTTCCTGTCCAAGTGGCACCCGCTGCTGACCGCTTGGGAACGGGCGCATCCCGGCGAACCGGAGTCGGCCTGGCCCGGCGACCAGGAGTGCCGCGCCCATCTGCGCCTGCTCCAGTCCGCCATCTCCGCGTACGCCGAGGGCTTCGGCCACCTCGCCGGCATCCGTGACCCGCAGACGCTGATCGCGGGCATGATGCCCGCCGGGTCGCAGGTCCCTCCGACCGCCGGCTGACCTGAACCCCACGGGCTAAGGGCGGGCCGCGATCGAGGAGAGGAAGTCGTCGAGCAGGGCGACCTGGACGTCCTCGGGGAAGCGGCCCGGGTCGAACAGCGCCTGGACGACGAGCCCGTGGGTGAAGGCCACCGCACCGGCCGCCAGCCGTTCGGGGTCGGCCTGCCGAGGCAGTTCGCCGAGGTCGCGGGCGGTCTCCAGGTGGGCGCGCAGCGCCGAGCGCAGCCGGGTGTAGCGGGCGGCCTGGCCGGCGCCGAGGTCGTCGTCGGCCAGGGCCAGGTCCCAGGAGCTGACCCAGATGCGGTTGCGGGCGACGTCGGCCGGGCCCAGCGGCAGGATGTCGAGCAGCGCGGCCCTGAGCGCCGCCAGGCCGGGGGCCGGGGGCTCGCGGCGGGGACGGGCGGCCGTGCGCCGCTCCAGCAGGTCGAGCGCGTGCCCGACCAGGGCCCGCTTGGTGGGGAAGTAGTGCATGAGCAGGCCGGTCGACACGCCCATGGCGGCGGCGACGGCGCGCAGCGTCAGCCCGCCGAACCCCTTGTCGGCCAGCACCTGCCAGACCGCCCGCGAGACGTCGTCACGGCGGGCTTCACGGTCTCCTGCTGCGGGCGGCATGCTGCTACCTTACATACCGAACGCTCGTTACGTACCTTGGGACGGTGTCCGTGTTCGCACTTCCGCTCGGCGACGAGGCCGAGCTCCGCCCGCTGGAGCCCTGGCGGGCCCAGGAGTTCCTCGACCACATCGACCGGGCCCGCCCTTCGGTGGACCCGTGGATCCCGTGGGCCGAGCGCAGCACCGACCTTGCCTCGGCGACGGCCGTCCTGCAGCGCTACGCCGACGACCAGGCCGCCGACGGCGCCCGCATCTACGGGATCTGGCTGGCCGGCACGCTGGTCGGTGGCGTGATGTTCACCCGGTTCGAGGCGGTCTCGGGGGTGTGCGAGATCGGCTGCTGGCTGGAGCCGGCCGGTGAGGGCCGGGGGCTGGTGACCCGGGCGTGCCGGCTGCTGATCGACTGGGCGTTCGCCGAGCGCGGCATGGCGCGCGTGGAGTGGTGGGTCTCGCCGGGCAACACGCGCAGCATCGAGGTCGCGCGCCGGCTCGGCATGACCCGCGACGGCGTGCTGCGCAGGCGTTTCCCGCACCGGGGCGAACGGCACGACAGCGAGGTCTGGTCACTGCTGGCCGGCGACGCGCCCGCCTCCGGCGTCAAGGCCGAGCTCGACCGGTTGATGGCGGCCTTCCTATACGCCTTCACCAACACCGGTGGCCGCCACCCGGACGTGGGCGCCGTCCGGGAGCTGTTCGTCCCGCAGGCGGTGATCGTCAACAACACCGGGCCCGAGCCCGTGGTGCACGACCTGGACGGTTTCGTCGAGCCCCGGCAGCGCATGCTGACCGACGGGACGCTGACGGAGTTCCGCGAGTGGGAGGTGGCCGAGCGCACCGAGATCTTCGGGTCGGTCGCCCAGCGGTTCAGCGACTACCGCAAGTCCGGCGTCCGGGACGGCGTGCGGTTCGCGGGCGCGGGCCGCAAGACCACCCAGTTCGTCCGGACGCCCGCCGGGTGGCGGATGAGCTCGATGGCCTGGGACGACGAGTAGCGGGCTGGTCAGGCGGCCACCTTGTCCAGGAAGGCGCGCACGTTGGCGTTCGCGCGGGCGACCTTCTCGGCCGGCGTCAGCGACTCGTCCACGACGCCGGCGCCCGCGGCCTCCCTCTTGCCGCGCACGTAGAGGGGGCAGGCCAGGTCGGCGCACAGGTACTGCCCGACGGTGTTGCCCTGGCGGCCGGGCTCGCCGGTGCGGCGGGCGGTCATCAGGGCGACGCCGCCGCCGGTGTGCGTGGTCAGGCAGAAGGAGCACATGCTGCGCGCGGTGAAGGAGCGCGAGGAGCCGGAGGTGACCCGCAGGGCCACGCCGACCAGGGAGCCGTCGGCCTCGGCCACCAGGTAGGCGCGCTCGGGGGCGCCGGGATCCCGCCAGCCGAGGAAGTCGAGGTCGTCCCAGGGCAGGTCGGCCAGATCCCGGGGCAGGCCGGCGCGTTTGGCCTCGCCTTTGGAGCAGTTGATGAACGACGTGCGGATGTCGTGTTCGGTCAGGGGTCTCATGAGTGTGGAGGCTAGCTTTTCTTAACGGTAGTATGCAAATACTTAAAGCCTGTAAGAAAGGGTGCTGCCGTGGCCCGCGCGGGAGTGACCGTCGACCGCCTGACCAGGGCGGCCGCGGACCTGGCCGACGAGGTCGGCTTCCAGAACGTGACCGTCTCCGCGCTCGCCCGCGGCTTCGGCGTCAAGCCCGCGGCCCTGTACGCGCACGTCAAGGACATCCAGGAGCTGCGGGTCAGGGTGGCCGAGCTGGCTCTGGGCGAGATGGCCGACCGGGCCGCCGCCGCGCTGGCCGGCCGCTCGGGCAAGGAGGCGCTGGTGCCCTTCGCCGCGGCCTACCGCGCCTACGCCAAGGAGCATCCGGGCCGGTACGCCGCCACCCAGCTGGAGCTGGACTCCGAGTCGCTGGACGTCAGCGCGGGCCGCCGGCACGCGGAGCTGACGCGGGCCGTCCTGCGCGGCTACGACCTGGCCGAGCCCGACCAGACCGACGCGCTGCGCATGCTGAGCAGCACGCTGCACGGTTACGTGACCCTGGAGATGGCCGGCGGGTTCCGCCGCCATCCCCGCGAGGTGGACGCCTCCTGGTCCAGGGCCCTGGACGCCCTGGACGCGGTGCTCAGGAACTGGCCGCCGGCCTGAGCCCGCGGTCTGACCACGTGGTCAGACCGCGGCCCACAGTTGGGCCTTGTTGGTCAGCCCCGGCGAGCAGGGGAAGATCTTGACGAAGGTGTCCAGGGTGTCCAGGCAGCTTCCCTGCGCCAGGGACGAGCGGATCTGGTTGAACCCCGCCCCCTTGACGAACGGCACCCCGCCCAGCGTGAACCAGCGGACGGCGGGGTCGGCGTCGCCGCAGGCCCGTTCCACCACCTGCGCGCCGAAACCGGCCGAGTCGGCCGCCACACAGAGCCGGGTCAGCGGGTTGCGCAGCAGGAACGAGTCGCTCGCCAGCGGGACGATCTCCCACCGCTGCTCGTTGACGTCATGGCAGGTGAAGCGCTGCAGCCGGGCGCCGGGGACGAAGATGTCGTCCTCGGTCCGGATGTCGAGGCATCTGCCCTGCTCGGCCTCCTTGACGTGGACCGGGGTGGCGGCTTGTGCGGCGGCGGGGACGAGGCCGAGGGCCAGCGCCGCGCCCAGGGCGGACATGATCCGGAGCGGGTGTCGCATGCGGGTCTCCTTGTGGTCGACGGGGTGCCTGTCCTCAGGGGCGTTCCATGGCGTTCCATCGCGGTGTCCGCTGGCCGCGGCGGCGCCGGTGCCGCACAGTGGCCGGATGAGCGATGCGACGAAGGGCTGGGCCCTGTCCGGTGGCGTGGGCGGGGCGGCCGCGCTGGAGCCGCTGCTGCGTGAGGTGCTGGCCGCCCTGGCCGAGGGCGCGCGGCGGCGCGGCGGCCCGCTGCCCGCCCGCACGCCCCAGGAGCTGGCCGCCGAAGTGGCGCGGGCGTTCGCGCCGGAGGGCGAGCGGCTGGGGGCGCTGACCGAGCTGCTGGCCTACGGGAGCGCTGATCCGGCCGATCCGTTCTGCGCGGCGCACCTGCACTGTCCGCCGCTGGCGGTGGCGGTGGCGGCCGATCTGGCGGTCTCGGCGCTCAACCCGTCGCTGGACTCCTGGGACCAGGCGCCGGCCGCGACCGTGCTGGAGACGGCGCTGCTGGCCGAGCTGGCCCGGCTGGTGGGGTTCGGGGCGGCCGCGGCCGGCGTGCTGACCTCGGGCGGCACCGAGTCCAACCTGATGGGGCTGATGCTGGCCAGGGATCTGGCGGTGGGCCGGTCGGCGGGCGTCCGGGCCGAGCTGTCGGGCCTGCCGGTCGGGGGACCGCGGCTGCGGATCTTCGCCTCCGAGGCCGCGCACTTCTCCACCAGGCGGGCCGCGGCGCTGCTCGGGCTGGGTGAGGACGCGGTCGTCGCCGTCCCGGTCGACCGGGAGCTGCGGATGGAGGCCGGAGCGCTGGCCGGGGCGCTGCGGGCGAGCGCCGGGCGCGGTGAGCCGCCGGTGGCGGTGGTGGCCACGGCGGGCACCACGGACACCGGGGCGATCGACCCGTTGCGCGCGTGCGCGTCGCTGGCCGCCGAGCACGGCGCCTGGCTGCACGTCGATGCCGCCTACGGCGGTGGCGCGCTGCTGTCGGACCGGCTGGCCCCGCTCCTGGACGGTCTCGCGCTGGCCGACTCGGTGTCGCTGGACTGGCACAAGCTGGGCTGGCAGCCGGCCGCGGCCGGGGTGTTCCTGGTGCGCCGGGCCGAGACGTACGCCTCGCTGGCCCGGCGGGCGGCCTATCTCAACCCGGCCGACGACGAGGAGGCCGGTTACCCGAGCCTGCTGGGTTTGTCGCTGCGCACCACGCGCCGGGCCGACGCGTTCAAGATCCTGGTGACGCTGCGCACGCTGGGCCGGTCGGGGCTGGGCCGCCTGGTGGACGCCTGCCACGACCTGGCCCGGCACGGCGCGGCGGCGGTGCGCGCCCATGGGCGGCTGGAGCTGCACGCCGACCCGGTATTGACCGCGTTCCTGTTCCGGTACGTGCCGGCCGATCCGGCGCGCTCGGACGAGGTGAACGCGGGGCTGCGGCGCAGGCTGCTGCGGGAGGGCCGGGCGGTGGTGGGCCGGACCGAGCTGCCGGGGACGGGCCCGGGCCGGGTCCGGCTCAAGCTCACGCTGCTCAACCCGCACGCCAGGCCGGGCGACCTGGACCGGCTGCTGGCCGTGGTCGCCGCGGCGGGCGAGGCCGAGGAGTCCGGCCTCTGACCTCGCCTCCCGCCTGCCGGGGTCAGGTGAGCAGGGTGGACGGGTCGCGTTCCGGCGGGCCGGCGGGCCACCAGTGGCCGTCGTGCTCGGTGAAGGGGTACCAGCGGCCGTCGCGGCCGTAGCGGACCTGGCGGGGGCCGAGGGTCCAGCGGTTGCGCCAGCTCTCCAGCTGGGGCGGCGGGTCGCCGTCCCAGCCGGACTCCAGCAGCGCCTGGGCCCTGGCCAGGTCCTGGCGGGCCGGGGTCCAGGGGGTTTCGAGCACGTCGAGCCCGGGGGCGCCGCCGTACCGCCAGGCCTGGACGGCGGCGTCCAGGCCCAGGTCCAGGCCGCGGTCGAGGTCGTGCTCGGCGGCCAGGCGGACGCGGTCCTGGTACTCGGTCAGCGGTTCCAGGTGGCCGTGCAGCAGGATCTGGCGGGCGCGGGCGGCGGCGGAGGCGGCCAGCACGGCCAGGGCGGCCACGTCCACGCCGGGTGCGGGGTCGAGGGCGAGGGGGGTGAAGGCGGTCTCCCGCGGGGGCGGTTCGGGCAGCGGCGGCTCGCCGAGCGCGAACGCCTGCGCGGCGGGCACCCCGCCGCAGGCGTCCGGCTCGGTGGTCGCGCCGCCGGGCGCGCGGGCGGGGGGCGGGAGGGGCAGGTCGCGGTTCTGCAGGGCCTCGATCAGCTCCTGTTCGCCGCGTCCGCGCAGCAGCAGCAGGACGAACGGGTCGCCGTCCAGCAGCCAGGACGCCTGGTAGCACAGGGCGGCGGCGTGCTTGCAGGGGTGTCCCCAGTCGGGGCAGGAGCATTCGGGCTCCAGGTCGCCGACGGTGGGCAGCAGCGGCACGGCGGCGTCCTCGGCGGCCTCGACCAGGTCGTGCGGGACGTCGCGGTCGAGCAGGGCGGCGATGTGCCCGGCCTTGGCGGCGACCTGGTCGAGGAAACGTTCCCAGGCGGCGTCGGTGAGCTGCTCGACGCGGACGACGGTGTCGTACTCGTGCTCGGTGACGGCGGCCAGCCGGCCGGGGCTGACGGTGATCGGCCCGACCTGGCCGGTCTTGGCGTAGGCGCGGCCCTTGCGCAGCAGGGTCTGGTCGAGCGAGGTGTCCTCCAGGGCCTTGATCCACGCCTGGCCCCACCAGGTGGTGGCGAAGCGGGCGCCGGCGCGTTGCGGGGGGAAGGCGGCGAATCCGCGTACGGCGGTCATCTGAGCTCCACGAGTGCGGCGAGTTCGGCGTCGGTCAGCTCGGTGAAGGCGGCCTCGCCTGAGGCCAGGACGGCGTCGGCGAGCGAGCGCTTGGCGCCGAGCATGGCGGCGATGCGGTCCTCGATCGTGCCTTCGGCGATGAGCCGGTGCACCTGGACGGGCCTGGTCTGGCCGATGCGGTAGGCGCGGTCGGTGGCCTGGTCCTCCACGGCGGGGTTCCACCAGCGGTCGTAGTGGATGACGTGGTCGGCGCGGGTGAGGTTCAGGCCGGTGCCGGCGGCCTTGAGGGAGAGCAGGAAGACGGGGACGTGGCCGTCCTGGAAGCGGGCGACCATCTCCTCGCGTCGGGCGACCGGGGTGCCGCCGTGCAGCAGCTGGTTGGCGACGCCGCGGCCGGACAGGTGGCGTTCCAGGAGCCTGGCCATGGCGACGTACTGGGTGAACACCAGCACGGCGCCGTCCTCGGCGACGATCGTGTCGACGAGTTCGTCGAGCAGTTCCAGCTTGCCCGAGCGGCCGGTCAGGCGGGGGGACGATTCGTGCAGGTAGTGGGCCGGGTGGTTGCAGATCTGTTTGAGCCCGGTCAGCAGTTTGACGATCAGGCCGCGCCGGGCCATGCCCTTGGCGTTCTCGATCTGGGTCATGCTCTCGCGGACGACGGCCTCGTACAGGGCGGCCTGTTCGGTGGTGAGGGGGACGGGCCGGTCGGTCTCGGTCTTGGGCGGCAGTTCGGGGGCGATGCCGGGGTCGCTCTTGCGGCGGCGCAGCAGGAACGGCCCGACGAGCCGGGCCAGCCGGGCGGCGGTGTCGGCGTCGCCGGACTCGACCGGTTTGGCCCAGCGGGCCCTGAAGCGGGTCAGGGGGCCGAGCAGTCCGGGGGTGGTCCAGTCGAGGATGGCCCACAGTTCGGACAGGTTGTTCTCCACGGGGGTGCCGGTGAGGGCGACGCGGGCGCCGGCGGGGATCTCGCGCAGCGCCTTGGCGGTGCTGGAGGCGGGGTTCTTGACGTGCTGGGCCTCGTCGGCGACCAGCAGCCCCCAGGGGTGGGTGCCCAGTGTGGCCGCGTCCAGGCGCATGGTGCCGTACGTGGTGAGCACGAAACCGTCGTCGGCCAGCGTGCGGGCGTTGCCGTGGTAGCGGCGGACCGGGACGCCGGGCGCGAACTTGGTGATCTCGCGTTCCCAGTTGCCCAGCAGCGAGGCGGGGCAGACCACGAGGGTGGGGCCGGTGCCGGCGCGGTGCAGGTGGAGCGCGATCAGGGTGATGGTCTTGCCCAGGCCCATGTCGTCGGCCAGGCAGCCGCCGAGGCCGAGCGAGGTCATCCTGGCCAGCCAGCGCAGCCCCTGGAGCTGGTAGTCGCGCAGGGTGGCGGCCAGGCCGGGCGGCGCCGGCACGGGTTCGGGGTCGGTGAGCCGGTCGCGCAGGTCGGCGAGCCAGGCGGTGGGTTCGACGGTGATCTGTTCGGGTTCGTCCCCGCCGTCGATCTCGACCGTGCCGGTCAGGGCCGCGCCGAGCGCCTGCAGGCCGGTCAGGGGCTTGAGGTCGCGCTGGCGGGCCTTGCGGGCCAGCGCGGGGTCGATGAGCACCCATTGGTCGCGCAGCCGTACGACGGGCCGGTGGGACTCGGCCAGCAGGTCCATCTCGGCGGCGGTCAGCGGGGCGCCGCCGAGCGCGAGCCGCCAGTTGAAGCTGGTCAGGTGGTGGCCGCCGAGGAAGGAGGGCAGGTCGGAGGGCGCGCTGTCGCGTTCGCCGACGACGGCCTGGGCGCTGAGGCCGCGGACCAGGGAGCGCGGCCAGTGGACCTCGACGCCGGCGGCGGCCAGCCGGTCGGCCACGCCGGTCAGCAGGTCCGCCACGTCGCCGTCGGTGAGGGCGAGCTCGTCGGGCACGGCGTGCTCCAGCAGCCGTTCCAGGCGGGGCCAGGAGCGGGCGGCGCGGCGCAGGGCGAGGGTGACCTCGATCCTGGCGCGCAGGCCGAACCCGGGGTCGCGGCCCTGCCACAGGTCGGCGGCGTCCACGACGAGCGAGGGGTCGGCCAGGCCGTGCACCTGGACGACGGCCCGGAACTCGGCCTGGGCCAGGTCGTCGGCCTCCAGCCGGAGCGAGAGCCGCACGCCGGAGTCGAGCCCCGCCGAGACCTCCTCGGCCCAGGGCCGCAGGTGGGGCACCTTGACGGGCTTGACGGCGGCGAAGGCGGTGGTGCCGGTGGCGCGTACGGCTCCGGGCGAGCGCGGCATGGCGTCGGCCACGGCGTCGAGGAAGGCGCGCACCAGAGGCTCGGCGTCGGGCAGCAGCAGGTCGCCCACGGGGATGGCGCGGGCGGCGGCGGGCATGGCCGCGGCCAGCTCGCGCACGCGGCGGGCGTCGGCGGCGTCGAGGGGGCCGGCGCGCCAGGAGTCGTGGCCGTCGGGTGAGACGGCGGGCAGGATGCGGCCGCGGGTGACGAGTTGGAGGGCGACCAGCGCGACGGCGCCCCAGAAGCGGGTGGCCGGGTGGGCGGCGGCGTCGGCGCGGGCCCTGGCCAGCACGGCGACGGCGTCGGCGACGGGGATCTCGGTGACGGCGCGCTCGCGCGCGCGAGGTTGTCCGTCGTCGTCCGGTTCGATCACGGTGGCCGTGCCGTCGCCCTGGTCGTCGAGGAAGACCAGGTGGCCGGACCTGGGGGGATCGCCGGGACGGAAGATCGCTGGGTGTCGCGCCAGATCCGGAAGAGCACTCATAGGCCGTACAGTGTACGGTACATCGGGGTGTGGTTTACCACAGAGCACATCGGCCGTCCGCCTCATTACCGCCATAACGGATCATTCGTAGCCTGGGGGACATGACGGATTGGTTGATTGCGTTGATGGAGAACCTCGGCGCCTTCGGGGCCGGGCTGGCGATCATGCTGGAGAACCTGTTCCCGCCGCTGCCCAGCGAGGTGATCCTGCCCCTGTCCGGCTTCACCGCCAGCAGGGGCGAGCTGGACCTGCTCGACGTGCTGGTGTGCACGACGCTCGGCTCGGTGGTCGGCGCGCTGGCCCTGTACGGGGTGGGCGCGCTGCTCGGCCGCGAGCGCACGCTGGCCATCGCCGCCAAGCTGCCCCTGGTCAAGGTGACCGACATCGAGAAGACCGAGGCGTGGTTCCTGCGGCACGGCCGCAAGACCGTGTTCTTCGGCCGGATGATCCCCATCTTCCGCAGCCTGATCTCCGTGCCGGCGGGGGTGGAGCGCATGCCGCTGGTGACGTTCACCCTGCTCACGACGGCCGGCAGCGCCATCTGGAACACCATCTTCGTGGTTGCGGGATACTTTCTCGGCGAGAACTGGTCGCTGGTCGAGGCGTACGTGGGGATCGGCACCTACGTGGTGATCGGCCTGGTGGCGCTGGCGATCGCGGTCTTCGTCGCGGTACGGCTGACGGAACGGCGTAAGGGAAGGCATGCGAACCGCCGCTGAGGGGCTGAGGGTGCTGGGCGCGGTGGTCCTGGGAGGGCTGACCGCCCTCGCCGGCGCGCTGTTCCTGCTGCTCACGCTGCCCTTCCTGGGGCGGCCGCGGGTGCGGGCGCTGGCGGCGGGGCTGGCCGGGTTCGAGGCGCGCCGCCTGCGCCTGGACACCGCCGCGCTGGACGCGTTGTCCGGTTGGGACACCCGGCCGGCGCGCTATCTGGCCGCCAGGATCCCGGCCGGGGTGCTGGGCGGGCTGGTGGTGGCGCTGCTGGTCCTCGGCGCGCGCGCCGGGATCCTGCTGCTGGGGGCCTGGGCCCGCGGCGAGCCGTACGACGGGATGACGCCGACGCCGCCGCTGGTGCTGTACTTCCTGGTGGGCGGCTGCGTGTTGCTGTTCATCGCCGTGTCGGGGCTGGTGGGGGTGCACGCGCTGGAGCGGCGGCTGGCCGGGCGGCTGCTGGGGCCCGACCGTACCGAGGCGCTGGAGCGCCGGATCGCCGAGCTGGCCGAGAGCCGGGCCGGGATCGTGGCCGCGGTCGACTCCGAGCGCCGCCGGATCGAGCGTGACCTGCACGACGGGCTGCAGCAGCGCCTGGTGGCGCTGTCGATGCTCATCGGGCGGTCCCGGCGGGGGCGTCCGGAGCTGCTGGAGCAGGCGCACGAGCAGGCCCAGCAGGCGCTGGCCGAGCTGCGCGAGGTGGCCTGGCGGGTCTACCCGAGCGGGCTGGACTCCCTCGGGCTGGGCGAGGCGCTGGCCGGGGTGGCCGAACGCGCGGGCGTGCCGGTCAAGGTGGTGTGCGACCTGCCGAGCCGGCCGCCGATGGCGGTGGAGACGGCGGCGTACTTCGTGGTGAGCGAGGCGGTGACCAACGCCGCCAAGCACGCGGCCGCCACGATGGTGACGGTCGAGGTCAGACAGGAGGACGACAGGGTGCTCGTACGGGTGAGCGACGACGGCACGGGCGGCGCGCGCGCCTCGGGAGGCGGCCTGTCGGGGCTGGCCCGGCGGGTGGCGGCGCTGGACGGCGCTTTCGAGGTGGTCAGCCCGCCCGGCGGCCCGACGACGGTGGCGGCGGGGCTGCCGTGCGGGTGATCCTGGCCGAGGACTCCACGCTGCTGCGCGAGGGTCTGGTCCGCCTGCTGGGCGAGGAGGGCCACGAGGTGCCGGCCGCCGTGAGCGACGGCGAGGCCCTGGTGGCGGCGGTGGCCGAGCACGCCCCCGACGTCGTGGTGGTGGACGTGCGCATGCCGCCGACCCACACCGACGAGGGGCTGCGGGCGGCGCTGGAGATCCGGCGGCGCTGGCCGCAGGTCAAGGTGCTGGTGTTGTCGCAGTACGTGGAGAAGCGGTACGCCACCGAGCTCATGAGCGCCGACGTCGAGGGCGTGGGCTATCTGCTGAAGGACCGCGTGGCGCAGGTCGGCGACTTCCTGGACGCGCTGGAGCGGGTGGCGGCGGGCGGGGCGGCCTTCGACCCGGAGGTGGTGCGGCAGTTGCTGGCCCGTACCACGCAGGTCGATCCGCTGGCCCGGCTGACCGCGCGCGAGCGGGAGGTGCTGGAGCGCATGGCCCAGGGCATGACCAACGCCTCGATCGCCGGGCAGCTGCACGTGTCGCAGAGCGCGGTGGAGAAGCACGTCAACTCGCTGTTCGACAAGCTGGGCCTGTCGCACGCCAGCGGGTACAGCCGCCGGGTGCTGGCCGTCCTGCACTTCCTGAAGTCCTGAAGGGGTCTTCGTGCGTCCGCGCGTCTTCCGGCACGAGGACCTGCCGCGGCTGCGGCAGGTCCTGTCGGGGTGGATCGCCGAGGCCGGGCGGTGCGGCTACGACCACGCCGGTGAGCTGCCGCACCGGGTCTATGACAACCTGCGCGACCGCCGTCCGGCCGCCGAGCTGGTCCGGTTGTGGGAGGACGCCGGCGGCCTGGCCGGGATCGCGATCCTGCTGCGGTTCGGCTGCGCCTTCGACGTCTTCGCCGCGCCCCGGCTGCGCGGCGGGCCGGCGGAGCTGGACATGCTGGAGCAGGCGGCCGCCGCCACCGCGCGCCGGATGGACCCGGGCGAGCGGTACGTGCTGACCGACGTCCTCGACTGCGACGCCGCCCGGATCGGGCTGCTGGGGCGGGCCGGATTCGCGCGGTTCCGGGTGTGGGACCACGTCAACGAGCGCGACCTGCGCGGCCCGCTGCCCGAGCCGGGCGCGCCGGCCGGGTTCGAGGTGCGGCACGCCGTGCCGCAGGACGCGCCGGGCCTGGCCGAGGCGCGTAACGCGGCGTTCGGCGACGACTGGACCGGGCCGCTCTACCGTTCGGCGGTGATGGAGCGGCCCGGCTACGACCCGGCCGACGAGATCGTGGTCCAGGCGCCGGACGGCCGGATCGCGGCCTTCGCGGTCGGCTGGCTCGACGGGCGCAACGCGACCGGTCACTTCGAGCCGGTCGGCACGCATCCGGCGTTCCAGCGGCGGGGCCTGGCGCGGGCGGCGATGCTGCACGCGATGCGCCGCATGCGGGCGGCGGGCATGACGGCGGTGACGGTGAACCACGACGCCGACAACGTGGCCGCCCGCGAGCTGTACCGTTCGCTGGGTTTCGTCCGCCGGCACGAGACCTACGGCTACCGCCGTCCGGCCGGCTGATCGGCCTGCTTGCCGTCGATCCGGCCCAGGGGGTGGGGGGCCGCTTCCAGGGCGGCGCGGGCGGCGGGCCAGGCGGGGTCGCCGGGGTGCAGGGCGGTGCGCAGGTAGGCGGTGGTGAGCCGCTGCAGCAGGGCCAGGCGTTCGGGGCTCTCGTCGGTGGTCTCGGCGACGTGGTGTCCGGCGACGCCGCCGAGGGTGTGCTCGGCGCCGAACAGCGTCAGCAGGCTCTTGTCGCCGGGGCTGTGGCGGTAGCCGTCGGTGAACCAGTCGGGTCCGCGCGTCGACAGGGGTGAGTCGTCCTTGTCGCCGGCGACCAGCAGGGCCGGGGTGGTCATGAACTCGAAGGCGGGGTTCATGAAGGGGAAGTGCTCGGCGGCGAACGGTGACAGGTCCCGGCCGCCGGTGCCGGGCAGGGCGAGCAGCACGCCGGCCGTGACGCGCGGGTCGGACAGGTCCTCCTCCGGGTGGCCGTGGGCGTCCAGGATGCGGGCGCCGAGGAGCATGCTTGCGCTGTGGGCTCCCCAGGAGTGGCCGGCGACGGCGACGCGGCCGTGGTCCAGGCGTCCGGCCAGGCCGGGCAGGGCTTTCTCCAGGACGTCGAGGCCGTCGATGACGCGCTTGAGGTCTTCGACCCTGATGCGCCAGATGTGGGGGGTGCGGGGGTCGTCGGCGGGGAGGGCGAGCGTGCGGGAGTCGAGGTGGGTGGGTTGCAGGACGGCGAAGCCGTGGGCGGCCCAGCAGTCGGCGAGGGGGGCGTAGCCGTCCATGGACCAGCCGTGGCCGTGGGACAGGACGACGACGGGCAGGTGGTCGCCGGTGGCGGGGGCCGAGACGCGGACCTGGAGATCCTGGCCCCGTCCGGGGGCGGGCAGGACGACCGGCCGGACCGACACGACGGGGGCGGTGGGCGATGCGGGCATGGTGATGCCTTCCGGGTGGAGTTGCCGCAGGTGGGCGTGGGAGAGGGCAGGGCTTGGCCGTCGGGCCTTCGCTCTGGCATGATGTGGAAGCGGGACCGTGTCCCGTTTTCGACGATACGGGACCGTGTCCCGTTTAGCAATCCGACCCTGGGAGGACCGGCGTGGAGGAGTCGCGGCCGAAACGGGCCGACGCGCGGCGCAACGAGGAGAACCTGCTGCGCGCGGCCGCCGCGGTGTTCGTCGCCTCGGGCGTGGAGGCGCCGATCCGCGACATCGCGGCCGAGGCCGGCGTCGGCACCGCCACGATCTACCGCCATTTCCCCACGCGGGCCGACCTCGTCATCGCCGTCTACCGCCACCAGGTGGAGTCCTGCGCGCAGGCCGGTCCGGCCCTGCTGGCCGCCGGCCCGAGCCCGTACGCGGCGTTGCGGGAGTGGATCGGGCTGTTCGTCGACTTCCTGGTCACCAAGCACGGGCTGGCCGCGGTGCTGCAGCCGGACAACACCGGTTTCCAGGCGCTGCACGCCTACTTCCTGGACCGCCTGGTGCCGGTGTGCGCCCAGCTGCTGGAGGCCGCGGCGGCCGCCGGCGAGATCCGCGGCGATCTGGACGCCTTCGGGCTCATGCGCGGCGTGGGCAACCTGTGCATCGGGGCCGAGGCCGATCCCCGCTACGACGCCCGCCGCCTGGTCGGGCTCCTGGTCGCCGGGCTCGGCCGGGAAGGAAGACCTTAAGAGATCCGTAAGCCGGTCCGGCGAGACTTCAGGCACATCCCGAGACGCATGGAGAACCATCATGAGGAAGATCAGCGCGAACCTGTTCATCTCGCTCGACGGCGTCGTCCAGGACCCGGCGGACTGGCACTTCCCGTACTTCAACGACGAGATGGGCGCGGCGGTGACGGCGCAGATGGCCGACACGCTGCTGCTGGGGCGCGAGACGTACGACAGCTTCGCCGGGGCGTGGCCCGAGCGCGAGGCGGCCGGCGGCGAGGACGCCGACTTCGCCAGGACGATCGGCGACGCGCGCAAGATCGTGGTCTCCCGCCAGCCGCTGGAGTTCACCTGGCGCAACTCCGAGCTGCTGCAGGGCGACCTGGTCAAGGGCGTGACGGCGCTGAAGGCCGAGCCGGGCGGCCCGATCGCGATCAGCGGCTCGGTCTCGGTGGTGCGGCAGCTCCTGGCCGCCGGGCTGCTGGACGAGCTGCACCTGCTGGTGCACCCGATCGCGGTGCGCAAGGGCGAGCGGCTGTTCGACGAGGGCGACAGCTCGATCCCGCTGGAGCTGGTCAGCTCGCAGACGTTCGCCACGGGCGTGCTGTACCTGGTCTACCGGCCGGCCGGGGCGGCCGGTGAGGGCTCCTACGATGACGCCAAGACCCACCTGCCCCAGGACGTCCGGTAACGCGCTCCGCCTGTTGCCACAGGCCCGGCCTCGCCTTCTGCGGCGGGCCGGGCCTGTCGTGCGCGCGGGGTCAGCGGGTCAGGGGGTCAGCAGGTCGTCCAGTTCGGCTGCGAAGAGCAAGGCGGGGTCGAAGCCCATGCCGGCGAAGTGGCCGGCCAGTTCCAGGGACAGCACGCCGTGGATCCGGGTCCAGAAGCTGAGGGCCCGGTGCAGGACGGCGGGCGGCGCGGGGTGGTCGCCGGCCCAGTCGCGGTGGGCGGCCAGGTGGTGGTCGAGCTGGGTTTCGGGGTGCCGGGGCGGGGCGGCCGAGGCGGCGTCGAGCAGGAGGGTCATGATCTGGGATGAGATGGCGGTGATGTCGTCGGGGGCGTGGTAGCCGGGGACGGGGGTGCCGTAGATGAGCAGGTAGCGCTGGGGGTCGCGCAAGGCCCAGCCGCGTACGGCGTGAGCCAGCCCGGCCAGCCCGCCCCCTTCGGCGGCCTTCTCGGCGGTTGAGCGGAGGGTGTCGGCGAGGCTGCGGTAGGCGTCGCGGATGAGTTCGGTGATCAGCTCGTCACGGTTGGCGTAGTAGCGGTAGAGCGCGGGGCCGCTCATGCCCATCTGCTTGGCGATCGCGTTGAGGGACAGCGCGGAGGCCCCCGTCGTGGCGATCTGCTGCCAGGCGTGTTCCTTGATCTCGGCACGGATCTGGGCGCGGTAGCGCTCGCGCGGGGTCGCCGTGCCGGTGTCCGCCATGCCGTGCCGCCTTCCGCCGCTACACCCAAGAGATTTAGTTAGAGGCTATCACGAACGTTGTTGACACTCCTTTCTCTGTGCGGTTATAACTTCTAACGAACGCATGAGCTTCTAGCCGTTCGCATCCGTCCAGGTGAAGGGAACGTCATGACCACGTACCAGCCGTCCACCCGTCCCGGCCGGAGTACGCCGGTGGCGGTGAGCGTCGCGCACCCCGCCTTCGCCGTGCTGATCGTGGCCGCCTGCGCCGTGCTCGTCGCGGCCATCGTGCGGGCCGGACGGCGCTGACGGCATCCCCGGCCTGGCCGCCCTTTCTTCGATCCCTCAACGAGAGGAACACCATGTTCAGCAACGTCCGCGTCGCCTCGATCCTGATCCCGCTCGCCGTGGCCGGCGTCCTGGCGGGCAACGTCCCGGCCGCCCACGCCGCCGCCGGGGCGGCCCAGTGCCGGGGGGAGGGGGTCGACGCCGCCGCCCGCATCCGTTACCGGGCCGACATCGTCATCAAGGCTCCGCTGAGCAGGATCTTCGGCCTGCAGACGCGGGTGGAGCAGTGGCCCGACTGGCAGCAGCCCGTCCTGTCCAGCAAGCGCCTGGACCACGGCCCGCTGCGTCCCGGCTCGTCGTGGCGGTGGACCACGCCCGCTCCGGCCACCGCCACCACCCCGGCCACCACCATGCACATCACCTCCACCCTCCGGCACGTCAAGCGCGAGGCCTGCCTGCTGTGGAGCGGCCCGGCGGTCGGCACGGGCGTGCGCATCGACCGGGGCGTGCACCTGTGGACGTTCACCGAGGTCAAGGGCGGTGTGCGCGTGCACACCGAGGAGACCTGGACCGGCGGCCAGGTCGAGGCCGACGTGGCCACCGCCACCAAGCTCCTCGGCGCGGGGCTGGAGGCATGGCTGCGCGACCTGAAGGCCGCCGCGGAGTCCCGCTGACCGCCCGCGCGATGTGACGGGCGCCACTGTCCCCGGATGTCACGCGGCGGCGGCGACCGGCGTCTGGTGCGTGTGGCAAGGTCGAGAACCGACAGGCGGGAGCACGAGATGGACACCAGCGTCGAACCGGCGGACCAGGCGGACCAGGCCGACAGCGCGACCCGGACGTTCGTCGAGCATCGCAACCTGCTGTTCACCGTCGCCTACGAGATGCTGGGCTCGGCCGCCGACGCCGAGGACATCCTGCAGGAGACCTGGCTGCGGTGGGCGTCGGTCGAGCTGGAGTCCGTGCGTGACCGGCGCGCCTTCCTGGTCCGCATGGTCACCAGGAAGGCGCTGACGCGGCTGCGCACGATGCGCCGGCGCAAGGAGTCCTACGTCGGGCCGTGGCTGCCCGAGCCGCTGCTGACCTCGCCGGACGTGGCCGAGGACGTCGAGCTGGCCGAGAGCGTCTCGATGGCGATGCTGCTGGTGCTGGAGACGCTCCATCCCACCGAGCGCGCGGTGTTCGTGCTGCGCGAGGTGTTCGGCCTGGAGTACGACGAGATCGGCGAGGCCGTCGGCAAGACCCCGGCGACGGTGCGGCAGATCGCCCACCGCGCCCGGGGGCATGTGGCCGCACGCCGTCCCCGGGCGAGCGTGTCGGCCGAGCAGGCGCGTCAGGCGCTGGCGGCCTTCCAGAGCGCGATCGAGACCGGCGACCTGCAGCGTCTGCTCGACCTGCTGGCTCCTGACGTCGTCCTGCTCACCGACGGCGGTGGCGTGGTGCGGGCGGCGCTGGCGCCGATCGAGGGTGCGGCCACGGTGGCCGGGGTGCTGTCCAGGCTCGCCGGGACGGCCCGTCTGCGCCCGGCCCACGTCAACGGCCATCCGGCGCTGCTCGTCGACCTCGACGGCGAGATCGACAGCGTCGTGGCGATCCGCCTGGACGGCGGCCTCATCAGCGGCCTGTACGCCGTGCGCAACCCCGGCAAGTTGTCGCGGATCGGGCATGAGACCGTCGTGAGCCGCTGACGGGCCGCGGGGAAATCCGGGTGCGGCAGCCGTCTGTCGTCGCCGATCATGCCCGGTATGGAAGCGTGTGTGTTCTGCGAGATCGTCGCCGGGCGGGCCGTGGCCAGCGTGGTCTACGGCGACGACGACGTCCTGGCGATCCTCGACCTCCATCCGGCCACGCCCGGTCACGTCCTGGTGATCCCGCGCGCGCACGTCGCCGGCCTGGCCGAGGCCGGTGACGCGGTCGGCGGGCCGATCTGGCGGGCGGCCCGGCGGGCGGCCCGGCGGGTGGCGGCCGCGCTGCGGGCCTCGGGGCTGCGTTGCGAGGGGGTGCGGCTGTCGCTGGCCGACGGCGAGGCCGCCGGTCAGGAGGTCTTCCACCTCCACCTGCACGTGGTGCCGCGCTTCGCGGGCGACGGCGTGGTGGTCGGCGCCGAGTGGCGCAGCCGCTCGCGCGCCCGGCTCGACCAGGACGCGGCGCTGATCCGTGCCGCTCTGCCGCGCTGACCCGCCCGCCGCCCCGTTGGCCCGCTGACCTGGGGCTGGCCGCGGGAGCGGCGACGGGCGCCGAGGCGGGTGCGGCCTGTTGTTATGCTCCCCGCATGTTCCGCGAGGCCCGGCTTGACGACTTCGAGCACATCGTCGGCCTCTACCGGCAGTTGCAGCCGGATGACCCGGAGGTCGTGGACGGGTCGGATGCGGCGGTCTTCCGGCAGATCCTCGCATCCCCCGCGCTGCGTCTCTTCGTACTGGAACTGGACGGGGCCGTCGTCGCGACGACCTACCTCAACGTGATCCCCAACCTCACCCGGTCGGCCTCGCCGTACGCCGTGATCGAGAACGTCATTGTCGAGGCGTCCCGGCGGGGCACCGGGGTGGGCAAGCAGATCATGGCCGCCACCCTCCAGGCCGCGTGGGAGGCCGGCTGTTACAAGGCGATGCTGATGACGAGCTCGCGCCGGCCTGCGACCCACGCCTTCTACCGCGCCTGCGGCTTCTCCGGCGACGCCAAGCACGCGTACGTGGCCCGTCCCTCCTGACGGCCCGCCGCCCGAGGCCGGGCGCGCCGGTCACAGGGAGCGTTCGAGGAAGCCGAGGATCGTGCGGGCCAGGGTGACGCGGTGGTCCGACAGGGCGTGGTCGGTGGGGAAGAGGTGGTCTTCGAGGCGTTCGACCGGGTGTGCCCGGTAGGCGGCGACCAGGGGCTCGTGGTGCACTTCGTGCGGCGTGACGACGTCGTGGCCGGTGCCGGCGAGCAGCACGGGGCGGCCGGCCAGCCGGGGCGCGAGCCGGGCCAGGCGCCAGGCGTCGCCGTTCGCCTCCATCTCCTCGACCAGCGCCTGCCCGCTGGTGCCGCGCAGGGGGGCCAGCTCGCCGTCGAACGCCTTGACGTACCCGGCGCGTACCTCGGCGTCGGCGCGGCACAGCGCGGCGGCCACGCCCAGGTCGAACGCGGCGACGGAGGCGACGGCGGTCACGGACGGGGCCGCCGCGGCCGTCGTCAGCGCCGCGAACCCGCCCATGCTGTGGCCGACCAGCGCCAGGCGCCGCGGGTCGAGCCGGTGCGCGGCGGCGAGGCCGGGCAGGGCGGCGACGACGACGGCGGCGTCCTCCAGCACGTGCCCCCAGGACCAGGTGCCGCCCACGCCCCATGATCCGCGGTAGTGGAACACCAGGGCGGCGTAGCCGGCGCGGCGCAGCGTCTGGGCGAGGTCGAAGTTGCGCTCGTTGCCGGGGAATCCGTGCAGCAGCACGACGACGGGGTGCGGGCCGCGTCCGGCGGGCAGGTGCAGCACGCCGAGCAGGCGCTCGCCGCCGCTGTCGAACGTCACGTGCGGCGTGGTGGCCGGGAAGTCGGGGTCGCGCGGCGAGTCAGCGGCAAGCGGGTCAGACATGGGTGAACTCCCCGAGATCGAACCGATCGGTACGACCCGAGACGTTAGCAGCCGATCGAACCGACCGGTACTATCCAAGCCATGCCCGTGGCCAAAGGCTCCACGATCGACCCCGCCCGCACCCGCGCCGCCATCCTGAGCGCCGCCACCGACCTGCTGTACGAGCGTGGGCTCGACGGCATCGGCGTCGCCGGGCTGTGCGCCGGGATCGGCATCTCCAAGGAGACCCTGTACCGGCACTTCGGCACCAAGGAGGGCCTGGTCGAGGCCATGCTGCGGGAGCGCAGCGACCGGGTCGCCCGCTGGCTGGCCGGCCGGGTCGAGGCCGCGGGCGACGATCCGCGCGCCCAGCTGGCCGCGGTGTTCGACGCGCTGCGGCAGTGGTACGCCGACCCGGGCTTCCGCGGGTGCGCCCTGCTGAACGCCGCCGCCCAGCACCACGCCGACCCCGTACGGGCCATCACCGCCCGCCACCTGGACCGCTACCTTGAGCTGCTGACCGGAATCGCCGAACGTGCCGGGGCCGGCGATCCAGGGCTGGTGGGGCGGCAGCTGCTGATGCTGGTCGAGGGCGCGACCGTCGTCGCGGCCCATCATGACAGCGCAGCGGCCGCCGACCACGCCCTCCAGGCCGCCCTGACCCTCCTGTCCGCCACAACCCCCTGAACGCTCCCCGCCCCTGGAAGCCCTTCCACCTAAGGTCGGAACGTTCCCCGCGACCGACACCGAAGCCGTTCCGCGACTGATCCAGAGCGTTCCGGGGCGACCCACGACCGGAGACCCGTCCACCGGCGAGCCGTTCCCGCAGCCTCACACGGGCACCCCATCCGGGGGGAGGCCGCATGGGTGTGCCCTCAGGCCCGCCTCTGGGGCATCCTCGCCACTCCAGGCCAGGAGGCATCCTCTGACCTGTGGCGCGGATCTCCGCCCGTCGCGATGGCGGCACATGCCCTGAGGGCCGCCCCCAGCGCCCTCGGCCCGAGAGCCGCCGCCCGGCCAGGGGGGTGCGCAGATTCGCTTCCTCCCGAAGGGGGCGCCCCGCGCCGGAGCCTTGCTGGTTCTACCGCTCCGTTCCTCCGTCACGCAGCCCTCACCTTCCGGCCCGGCCATCACGTGCCCAGCAGGCCCGAACGCGCACTTCGGACAACGGAAGTCGTCTTGACAATTTCATTTGTCGGTGGGAAGGTTGAGGCACCTCAGGAACTCAAGGAGCGACAATCATGCGAAAGATCACCGCGGGCCTGTTCATCTCCCTCGACGGCGTCGTCGAGGCCCCCGACACCTGGCACTTCCCGTACTTCAACGACGAGATGGGCCAGTCGGTCGGCGCGCAGATGCAGGCCGCCGACGCCATGCTGCTGGGCCGGCACACCTACGAGGAGTTCGCCGGATACTGGCCGCACCAGGACCCCGAAAAGGAGCCGATGGCCGAGGCGATGAACTCCTCGACCAAGTACGTCGTCTCCACCACGCTGACCTCTCCGTCCTGGCAGAACACCGAGGTCGTGAGCCTGGCCGACCTGGCGGCGTTGCGCGAGGGCCCCGGCGGGAACATCTCGGTCGTCGGCAGCGGCACCCTGGTCGTCTCGCTGCTGCGCGAGGGCCTGCTCGACGAGCTCAACCTGCTGCTCCACCCGATCGTCGTCGGCTCGGGCAAGCGACTGTTCGACGACGCGCGCGAGCAGATCCCGCTCACCCTGACCACCTCCACCACCTTCAGCACCGGCGTGCTGAACCTGATCTACACGAGGGCGTGACATGGCCGCCAAGACCGTCACCGACAAGCTGCTCGTCAAGCCGGCGACCACCGTATGGGTCTCCGACCCCGCCCATCGGCCGCTCCTGGGGCCGCTGCCCGAGGGCACCCGCGAGGCCGGATCCGTCAAGGAGGCGGACGTCGCGCTGATCTTCGCCTCCGACGCCGCCGCGGCCCGCCGGATCCTGGACGAGCACCGCGACGAGATCACCGCGCCGCCCGTGGTCTGGGTGGCCTACCCCAAGGGCAACAAGTCCGACATCAATCGCGACACACTGTGGCCCATCGTCGGCGAGTACGGGCTGCGTCCCAACGGCCAGGTCGCGGTGGACGAGACGTGGTCGGCGCTGCGCTTCCGCGCACTGAAGGACGGCGAACCTCCCTTCACGGGCGGCCGCAGCTGACCCCAGCCACCACCCGCCTGACCGGTCAGGCGGACAGGTCGCCGCCCAGCACCAGCAGCAGCTGCTCGTCCTCGCCGTGCCGGACCGTGCCGGCGCGCCGGAACCCGTGGCGTTCCAGCAGCCGTACCGAGCCGGTGTTGCCCGCGAAGGGGTCGGCGTACAGGGGCCTGGTCTTCTCCTCCGCCAGGAACAGCCCCAGAGCCGCGGTGCCGACGCCGCGCCCCCAGAAGGGGCGGCCCAGCCAGTAGCCGACGAACCGCCGCTGGCCCTCCCACCAGGACACCACGTTCCCGGCCACCTCACCCCCGACCGTGACCGTGCGCACCAGGACGGTGGGATCGCCGAGCACCCGGGTGGTCCAGTGGGTCATGAAGGCCACCCGCTCGCGAGGGGCGAACCTGGACCGCCGGACGGCCTCCTCGTCGTGCTCGTGCTCCAGGAACACCTCCAGATCGGCCTGCAGGACGGGCCGCAGCCGCACGTCATCGCTCATGCCCGCCGAGTGTGCCACCAGGCACCGACAGTTCCGGCGGACACGCCTCCCGCGCCGCCGTTTCCCTCACCCAACGTGATCGCAGCCCTGCCTTTGGGCTGCTGACCGGGGATTTTACCCGGCCATCGAGCTTCACGGAGAGTGACATGGGGTAGTCACGGTGCAGAGTCGCCCGCTCGGGCAGGAAGGAGGAGCGCATGACAGCCACAGCCGTCAGCGGGCCGGAGGCCGTCGTCGAGGTGCCGACGGTCACGCTCGCCGGCGGCGGAGTCGCGGCTCGGGCCGCGACGGGCACGGGCACGTCCCCGGTCAGGGCCGCGAGCCGCTGCGGTCACCACGGTCACCCCGACGGTCACCCCCATGACGCGGGGCCGGCCGTTGTCCGCAGCGCAACCGCGTACCACCCGGCCGGCCGGCCCATGCCGTACCCCACCGCGTACGGCATGGCCGGCCACGGCGGGAGCTCCTCGCCGGGGTCGTGATCCCGATGCCGGTCCCGCCGCCGGGTCTGACTTCCCCAGTCCTCAGCCCGGCGGCGGGACCTTCTCATGCCCATCCCAGCGCCCGCGCCGGGTTCGTCCGGCCGGATCATGAGCACGTATCTCATGTCCTGAAGGACGGCACACGAGGAGGCCAGGGATGAGACCGGTGTACGCCGGTGCGGCGGTGGAGGTGGCCGCGCGGCCGGAGGAGGTGTTCGCGCTGATCACCGACTGGCCGCGGCACAGCGAATGGATGTTCATGACGTCGGCGCGCGAGGTGGGCGAGCACCGGGTGGAGGCCTACACCGGGGTGCGGCCGGTGGGGTTCCTGGACACGATGACGATCGTGGCCTTCGAGCCGCCGTCGTACGTGCTGATGGAGCACACCGGGCGGCTGGTGCGCGGGCGGGGCGCGATCCGGGTGCGGCCGTGGCGGGGCGGCAGCCGGGTGATCTGGGCCGAGGAGCTGCTGCTGCCGCTGGGCGCGGCGGGCCGGGCGTTGTGGCCGTTGGGACGTCCGGTGGTGACGGCCCTGGCCCGGCATTCGCTGCGCAGGCTGGCGCGCCTGCTGGAGGCGCCGGCCCGTTAGGTGGCGTCGTGGACGACCAGAGCCAGTTGCACCCGGTTGTCCAGGCCCGCCTTGGTCAGGACGCGCGAGATGTAGCCCTTGACGGTGCCCACGCTCATGTGCAGCTCACCGGCGATGACCGCGTTGGGCTTGCCCTGCCCGACGGCGAGCGCCACCTGGCGCTCCCGCTCGCTGAGGGCCGACAGCACGCGGCGGGCCTCGGCGCGCCGCAGGTCGTCCTCCTCGGGCATCAGGTGGGCGATCAGGCGGCGGGTGACGCTGGGCGACAGGCTGGGCTCCCCGGCCGCCACCCGTTTGACGGCCTCGACGATGCCTTCGGGCGGGGTGTCCTTGAGCAGGAACCCGCCGGCTCCGGCGCGCAACGCCCGGAAGACGTGCTCGTCGGCGTCGAAGGTGGTCAGGATGATGACCTGCGGGGCGCCGGTGCGGGCGCGCAGCCGCCGGGTGGCCTCGATGCCGTCGAGGCCGGCCATGCGGATGTCCATCAGCACCACGTCGGGGGAGTGCTCGGCGACCGCGGCCTGGACCTGCCCGCCGTCGGCCACGGCCCCGACCACGCGCAGGTCGGGTGCGCCTTTGAGCATCAGGGTCAGGCCGGTGCGGACGAGCGCGTCGTCGTCGACGATCAGCACCCGGATCGGGCCGGGCTCACTCCGCGACTCCTCCACGGGGCCATGGTAGCCGTGCGGCCAGCCGGAACCCGCCGTCGCCGGCCGGTCCGCGGTCCAGCCTGCCGCCTGCCAGGGTGACGCGTTCCTCCAGGCCGGCCAGCCCCGCCCCGGCGCCGGTGTCGGCCAGTTCCACCCGCGGCCCGGCGGGCGGCGGGTTGCGCACCTCGACGGTCAGCTCCCGGCCGGCCGTGCCGCGCACCTCGACGGTGACGGTCCGGCCGGGGGCGTGCTTGCGGGCGTTGGTCAGGCCCTCCTGGACGACGCGGTAGGCGGTGCGCCGGGTCGGCTCGGGCAGGTCGGCGAAGCGTATGCCGTGTTCGCGCAGGTCGATGCGCATCCCGGCCCGCCGTGACTCCGTCACCAGCGGCTCCAGCCCGGCCGGCGGTTCCTCGGCGGAGGGCCGCTCGGCCGGGGCGGGCTGGGCGCCGGGGTGCCGGCGCAGCACGCCGATGACGCCGCGCAGCTCCTGCAGCGCCTGGTGGGCGCTGGCGCGGATGACCTCGGCCGCCTCGGCGACCTCGGCGGGCGTGGCGGCGGCGTTGAAGCGCAGCGCGCCGGCGTGCACGGCCAGCAGCGACAGCCGGTGGGCCAGCACGTCGTGCATCTCGCGGGCGATGTCCAGGCGTTCGGCGCGGCGCGCCTCCTCGGCGCGTTGCCGCTGATCGGCCTCGGCGCGCCGGGCGCGCTCGGCCAGCGAGGCCAGCAGTTGCCGGCGGGTCCTGGCCAGGATGCCCCAGCCGGTGACCGCCCCGCCGAACAGCACCGCGACCAGCGCCCACACCGGGTACGGCGCCAGCCCCGGCGGCCGCAGGGCGAACCTGGCCAGCGAGGCGGCCACCCACGCCGCGCCGACGGCCACGGCCGCGGGCGGACGCCGGCGGAGCGCGACGACCAGCGTGGCGATCCCGGCGGCGACCGAGGCGGCGGCGGCCGGGATCGCCAGCGCGACGGCGGCCAGCCCGGCTGCCACCGGACGGCGGCGGCACCACCACAGCGCCGCGCACGCCGCCGCGCCGCCGATCACGTCGGCCCACACGTACCAGCGGGGCGTGCCGGGCGCGAGGTCTCCCCACGCCACCGAGACGGCGCCGGCCAGGGCGAGCACGACCCCTCCGGCAACCGCGACCCGCTCCCGCCGCGACCGCCCGCCCTGAATCTCGTCGCCCGTCTGCGGGCTGTTCGCCCCGAACACCATGGCCGATCGTAGCCCGCACCCGCCGTGCCGGGCGGCAACCGTGGTCACCGGCCGTGGCAACCAAAGTCGTGCCCGGGGCGCGACCGCGGTGGCCACGGACCGGCCGCAAGGCAGCAGCGCCGCCCCCGCGCGTGAGGGGAACGTGGGGGCATGGTCTCCCTTCAGGCACGCGGCCGGTGGGCCGCGCTCGTCCTGGCCGGGCTCACCCCGGTCGTCGCCGAGCTCACGCTGGGCAATCCGCCGCTGCGCCAGGCGTGGCTGCTGCTGGTGTGGACGCCGATCTACGGCGCGGGCACCGTCCTGATCCGCGAGCTGGTACGCCGTGCCGGTCGCGGGTGGGGGTCGGTGCTGCTGCTGGGGGCGGCGTACGGGATCGTGGAGGAGGGGCTGGCGCTGCAGGCGCTGACCAGCCCCACCCTGTACGGCGCGGCGGGGTGGGCGCCGCGTGTCCTGGGCCTCAACAGCGCCTACACCGAGCTGAACATCCCCTACCACGCGGTGTTCAGCGTGGCGCTGCCGATCCTGCTGGCCGACCTGCTGTTCCCGGCGCTGCGCCACCGCCCCTATCTGGGGCGGGCCGGGCTGGTGGTGGCGGGCGTGGTGTTCGTGCTGGGCGTGCTGCTGCTGCGCTGGACGGCGGCCTTCATGGACCCCGGCTACCTGGCGCCGTGGCCGGTGCAGGCGGGGCTGCTGCTGGCGGTGGCGGCGCTGGCCGTCCTGGCGTTGCGGGTCGTCCCGCCGCCGCCGGCCGGGTCGGCGCGGGCGGCCGGGGGTCCGGCGGGCGTGCCCGCTCCGGCGCCGGTGGCGGTGGGGGCAGGGGTCGTCGCGTTCGGGTATCTGGCGCTGCTGTTCCCCTTCGGCGGGGCCCGGCATCCGGCCTTCACCCAGGGCGGCTGGGTGGCGGCGCCGATGGCGGCCGCGGCGCTGCTGGCCGTGGTGGCCGCGCTGCTGGTACGGCGGTGGGCGGCGCACGGCGGCTGGGGCGACCGGCACAGCCTGGCGCTGGCGGGCGGCGCGCTGATCGGGCACACCGCCTTCGGCGTGCTCGCCAACGGCCAGACGGCCGCCGACCGGGTCTCGCTCACCGTGCTCGGCCTGGTGACGGCCGCTCTCCTGGCGCTGCTGGCCCGCCGTACGGGCCGACTCACACCGCCGGCCGGTACGCGCTGACCCGCAGCGCCCGTACGGACTGACGTTCAGCGGGCCGCGGCGGCGGGCTGAGCGTGGCGCTGCACGGCGGCGGCGAACGCGGCGATCAGCGGGTGCGGACGCCGCCCGTCGCCGGCCAGCTCCGGCTGGAACAGCGTGCCGACGAAGAACGGGTGGCCGGGCAGCTCGGCCACCCGCACCATGCCGTCCTCGGCGTGGCCGGAGAAGACGAGCCCATGCTCGGTCAGCGTCCCACGGTAGGCGTCGTTGAGACCGTAGGAGCAGCTGTAGGCCTCGACGATGGACGTGGTGCCCATGATCTGCTCGATCCGCGAGCCGGGGGTCAGGCGCACCAGCCCCTCGTGCCCGGCCAGCGAGCACGACAGCGGCTCCAGCAGGAACGCCCCGGCGCCGGGGGTGTTCTCGGCGTGCTCGACGTCCAGCCCGCACACGTTGCGGCCGTACTCCAGCAGCATGTGCTGGAAGCCGCCGCAGGTGCCCAGGAACGGGATGCGCCGCTCGCGGGCGGTGCGGGCGGCGTTGACGGCGCCGGCCTCGCTGGCGTACGGGCTGCCGGGCATGATCCAGATGCCGTCGAAGCCGTCGAGGTCGTCGGCCTCGGTGGTGGGGATCCAGTAGGGGTCCAGGGCGATGCCGTCGCGTTCGCGCAGCGCCTCGATCAGGCGGGGGACGCGGGCGTGGGACCGGACGCCGGGTGAACGGTCTGCGACCAGGGCGATTCTCATGCCTCCCATCGTGACCTCCCCCCGTCCTTAAGCGCCAACGATGATGTCTGCACCTGCTATAAGCATTACTGATGGACCCGAATCTGTTGCGCACGTTCGTGACGGTGGCCCGCCTGCGCTCCTTCTCGGCCGCCGCCCACGAGCTCGGCTACACCCAGTCGGCGATCTCCCAGCAGGTGGCGGCGTTGGAGGCCGATCTGGGGCTGCCGCTGCTCGGCCGCCGCCCGGTGGAGCCGACCCCGGCCGGTGAGCGGCTGCTGGAGCACGCGGGGCCGCTGCTGCTGCGCCTGCGGGCGGCGCGCGCCGACGTGCTGCGCGCGGCGGCCCAGCCGGCCCACCGGCTGCGGCTGGCCGCGACCCCGCTGGCGGTCAACGCGGTGCTGGCCGGACGGCTGGCCGAGGCGCGCGCCGCCCAGCCGCGGCTGCGGGTGGAGGTGCGCACCTGTGACCGGGAGCGGCTGGCCGAGCTGCTGGCCGAGGGTGAGGCCGAGCTGGGGCTGGCCGACGGCATCGCCGCGCCCAGCGACCCGCTGCGCCTGCCGGAGTCGGGCCCGATGACCACGGTGGGCGTCAGCGAGGAGGACCTGGTGGTGGCGTTGCCGCCGGGGCATCCGCTGGCGGGACGCCGGGCGTTGCGGCTGGCCGACCTCGTCGACGCCCGCTGGCTGCAGACGCCGCTGTGCCCGTTGCCGCGCCTGCGCGACCTGGCCGGTGACGGGTTCGCCGCCGCGCTGGTCTACCAGGGCGACGACGTGCACACCGTGCTCAACCTGGTGGCCGCCGGGCACGGGCTGACCCTGCTGCCCGCCTCGGCCGGGCGGGGGGTGCCGCTGGTGGCGCCGCGCCTGGTGCACCGCGTGGAGCTGGTGCACGGCGCGCTGCCGCCCGGCCCGGCCGCCACCCTGGCAAGGGCCCTGACCGGCCCGCCGGCCTGACGCGCCGGATGCGGGCCGGTCGGGTCCGGCAGGGGACGGGTCAGGCGTGCCAGCCGGTCACGCCGCCCGGCACCGGCGCGGCCGGGTCGTAGGGCTCGCGGGTGAAGACGAACGTGTTGAGGTCGAGATGGTCGGCGGCCACGCGCAGCCTCTCGCCGGCGTAGTAGCCGTCCAGCCCGAGCCAGGTGCCGTCGTCCTGGGGCACGAACCGGGAGGCGCGCCCGCTGCCGTCGACGGGCGCCAGCGACAGCCCGCGCTCGGGCAGCAGCCGCAGCGCGTACGGCTTGGGCCCCCAGTGCCACAGCCCGGTCAGCGCCAGCAGGTCGGGGTCGGCGGGGGCGGGCTGCCACTCCTCGGGCAGGCGCGGCTCGTGCTCGTCGAGGATGTCGAGCAGGTCGGTGGGCAGGGAGCCGGTCATGCCGCTGGTGGTGTTGGCCATGAACAGCACGCCGACGCGTTCGGCCGGGTCGGCCCATACGGTGGCCAGGAAGCCGGGCATGGACCCGGTGTGCCCGGCCAGGCGGCGCCCGCCGACGCGGGCCAGTTGCAGGCCGAGCCCGTAGCCGGCGGTCCAGGAGTCGCCGTCGGCGACGCCGGCCGGTTCGCGCATCTCGGCCAGGGTGTCGGGCGACAGCACGCCGCCGGTGTCACCGCCGACGAAGGCGGCCCAGCGGGCCAGGTCGTGCGGGGTGGACCACAGCTGCCCGGCCGGCCCCATGGCCACGGCGTCGTGCTCGGGCTCGGTGAGCACCGTGTCGGCCCACGGGTGGACGGCGTAGCCGGTGGCGTGCGGGGCGCGGGGGCGGGCGGTGGTGGCGTTCATCTCCAGCGGCGCCAGCACCTCCTGCCGCACGGCCTGCTGCCAGTCGGTGCCGCGCAGCCGGGCCACCAGCTCGCCCAGCAGCGCGAACCCGACGTTGGAATAGTGGAAGAGGCGGCCGGGCCGGTGCCTGACCTGGTCGGGGCCCACCCGCTTGAGCAGGTCGGGCAGCTCCAGGCCGGGGGTGCGCTCCCACCAGTCGGTCGGCGGTTCGGCGGTCAGGCCCGAGGTGTGCGACAGCAGCTGGGCGATGGTGACCTGCCCGGCGGCGGTGCCGGGCAGGTGACGCTCCAGCGGGTCGGTCAGCGCGATCCTGCCCTCGTCGCGCAGCCGCATGACGGCCACGGCCACGATCGACTTGGTGATCGATCCCAGCCGGTACTGGGTGGCCGGGGTCGGCGGGCCGTCGCCGACGCGGCCGCGGCCGCCGAACCACACCGTCCGCCCGTCGCGGACGATCGCCGCCGTCAGCGACGGCACCCTGCACTCGGCCTGCTCGACGGCCAGCCTGCGCAGCAGCGCGCGGGCCGTCACCTGTCCCACCTGACTCATGGGCGACAACACTAGCGGCGTCGGGTGGCCGCCAGGTGCGTACCTGCCGCCTCGCCTCGGCCGGCCGGGCTGTCATCGATCGTGGTGCGGGGTGACCAGGCCGGCGTCGTAGGCGGCGATGACGAGCTGGACCCGGTCGCGGGCGCCGAGTTTGGTGAGCAGGCTGGCGATGTGGGCCTTGGCGGTGCCGGGGCTGATGTGCAGCTGGGCGGCGATCTCGGCGTTGGACAGGCCGCGCCCCGCCAGGGTCAGCACCTCGCGTTCGCGCGCGGTGACGCCCAGCGGCTGGCGCGGCAGCGGGCGGGGCTGGGGGCGGCCGGCGAACTCGGCGATGAGGCGGCGGGTGACGCTGGGCGCGATCAGCGCGTCGCCGGCCGCGACCACGTGGACGGCGGACAGGATGTCCTCCAGCGCCATGTCCTTGACCAGGAACCCGCTGGCTCCGGCCCGCAGCGCGGCGTGGACGTTGGCGTCGTCGTCGAACGTGGTGAGCATGATGACGCGGGTGGCGGGGGATTCGGCGGCGATGGTCTGGGTGGCCTCGATGCCGTCCATGCCGGGCATGCGGATGTCCATCACGACGACGTCGGGGCGTAGCTGCCGGGTGAGCTGGACGGCTTGGGCCCCCGTCCCGGCCTCCCCGGCGACGACGACGTCGGCGGTGCCGTCGATGACCATGCGCAGACCGGCGCGGATGAGCGGCTGGTCGTCGGCGAGCAGGACGCGGACGGTCACCGTGCCTCCTCGTGCGTGCTGCGGCCGCTCTCGCGCACCGGGGCGTGCTGCGGCAGCGGGAGGGCGGCGGTGACGCGGAAGCCGCCCTGGGGGCGCGGCCCGGCGCTGAGGCGGCCGTCGAGCAGGGCGGCTCGCTCACGCATGCCGGCGATCCCGTACCCGCCGCCGGTTGAGCCCGCGCCGGTTGAGCCCGCGCCGGTTGAGGCGGTGCCGCGTCCGTCGTCGGTGATGTCGACGCGCAGTTCGCCGGGCGCGTAGTCGAGGACGACCTGGCAGTGGCGGGCGCCGGCGTGGCGGACGACGTTGGTCAGCGACTCCTGGACGATGCGGAAGGCGCACCGGTCGACGGCCGGGGGCAGCTCGCGTGGCGTGCCTCGGCGGCGCACGTCCACGTGGAGGCCGGCGGCCGTGGTCGTCGCGGCGAGCCGGTCGAGGTCCGCCAGACCCGCCGGCAACCCCAACCCCGATCCCGATCCCGACCCCGACCCCGTCTCCGACCCCGGCCCCGCCCAGGTCTCCGGCTCTCCGGCGGCCGGGGGCTCGCGGAGCACGCCGAGCATGTGCCGCAGCCCTTGCAGCGTCTGCCGGCCGGCGGCCTCGATCGCGCCGAGCGCCTGGCGCGCCTGGTCCGGCCGGCTGTCGATCACCCGGGCGCCCGCGCCGGCCTGGATGGCGATGACGCCGATGCTGTGGGCGACCATGTCGTGCAGCTCTCGCGCGATGCGCAGCCGGTCGGCCGTGACCGCCTGAAGCTCGGCCTGCGCACGCAGCGCCTGCCCGTACTCGCGTCGTTGCCGGAGCGTCGTGCCCGCCGTCCAGGCGACCACGACACCCAGGCCGAGCAGGAGCGACAGCGCGAGGAAGCCCGGCGCGGCGACGCGCAGCCCCTGGGCCAGCAGGGTCCCGTGCCAGACCGCCTGCTGCACGATCAGCGTGGCGGCCGCCGCCACCAGCCCCCTCCGGCGCGTACGGGTGGCCGTGATGAGACAGACCAGCAGGTCGGCCGCCGGCAGCAGCGGCCAGATCCGCTCGGCGGACTGCGCCGAGGCCACCGCCACGACCAGTTCGGCCAGCAGCACCGCCAGCACCGCGCACGGCCGCCGCCGGGCCCACACCATCGGGACCGCCATCGCGGCGGCGAACCCGAAGTGTGCCGCGCCCACCGGCAGCGGGCTCTCGCCGTCGGTCAGCGTCACGACGTACAGCAGTGGCAGGCAGGCCACCACGGCGCACCACGACAGCGCCGTCCGCACGCCGTGCGGCAGCCGCTGCGTCAAGGGTGGCCTGGGCGTTGGTTCGCGCACTCGGCCGATCGTAGTCACCGGTCGCCGCCGCGGGCATCGGCCTGCCGGCCTATGCCCGCGGGCCACCCCACCGGCAGGCGAACCTGCCTGCGGCCAGATGTCCCGCCTGCCCGGCCTGCGACACCGTTGGCCGGGTGATCGAAGTCAACCAACTGACCAAGCGTTACGGCGCGGTGAGGGCCGTCAACGCGCTGACCTTCACCGTGCGGCCGGGCTGCGTCACCGGGTTCCTCGGCCCGAACGGCGCCGGCAAGAGCACCACGATGCGGATGATCCTGGGGCTGAACAGGCCCACCAGCGGCACCGCCACCATCAGCGGCCGCCCGTTCGCCCGTCACCGCGCCGGCCTGCGGCACGCCGGCGCGCTGCTGGACGCCGGCGACGTGCACGGCGGGCGCACCGCGGCAGCCCACCTGTCGGCACTGGCCCGCGGCAACGGCCTGCCGCGCCGCCGGGTGGGCGAGGTGCTGCGGGAGGTGGGTCTGGAGGGCGTGGCCCGCCGCCGGGTGGGCGGCTTCTCCCTGGGCATGCGCCAGCGGCTCGGCATCGCCGCCGCCTTGCTGGGCGACCCGCCGGTGCTGCTGTTCGACGAGCCGGTCAACGGCCTGGACCCCGAGGGCGTGCGCTGGGTGCGCGGCCTGTTCCGCCGCCTGGCCGCCGAAGGACGCACCGTGCTGGTCTCCAGCCACCTGATGAGCGAGATGGAGCACACCGCCGACCGGCTCGTCGTCATCGGCCGGGGCGAATTGATCGCCGAGGAGAGCGTGGCCGAGTTCGCCGCCCGCGGCACCGGCTCGTCGGTGACCGTGCGCTGCGGCGACCCCGCCGAACTGGCCGCCGTGCTGGCCCAGGCAGGCGCCCGCGCGCATCTGGACGACGACGGCACGCTGACCGTCACCGGGCTCAGCGCCGCCCGCATCGGGGAGCTCGCCTTCGAGCGGCGCATCGTGCTGCGGGAACTCGCTCCGCGCCGGGCCTCGCTGGAGCAGGCGTTCATGGAGCTGACCGCCGACCGCGCCGACTACCGCGCCGATTCCCATGCCGATTCCCATGCCGATTCCCATGCCGGCTCCCATGCCGACTCCCTGGCAGGTGACCGGCGGTGACGGCCGCCCGCCTGCGTGACCTGCTGGCCGCCGAGTGGATCAAGCTCTGGTCGTTGCGCTCCACCCGCTGGCTGCTCGGCCTCGGCCCGCTGGCCATCGTCGCCTTCGCCGCCCAGAGCAGCCTGAACGCCTACCGCGAGTGGCCCAGCTTCCCGCCGATGCAGAAGGCCACGTTCAGCCCCTTGAACGAGGCGTTCAGCGGACTGTCGGCCACCATGTTCATGATCGGGGCCGGCGGCCTGGGCGCGCTGACGATCGTCGGCGAGTACGCCACCGGCCTCATCCGCACCACCCTGACCGCCGTCCCGGCCCGTCACCGCGTCGTGGCCGCCAAGCTCGCCGTCGTCGGCGGCGTGCTGCTGGCCATCGGCGTGCTCGTCTCGGCCGCCACCTTCGGCGTCAGCCAGGCCATCCTGTCCGGCCGCGGCGTCGCCGTCGCCCTCGGCGATCCCGGCGTGCTGCGCGTGCTGGCCGCCAACGCGCTCCTGGCTCCGGTGTCAGGGCTGGTCGGCATGGGGATCGGCGCGCTGCTGCGGCACACCGCGGCCGCCGTCGTGTCCGTCTGCGCGGTGCTGGTCATCGTGCCGACGTTCTTCCGGCCGACCGTCCACCAGTGGCTCAACGACCTCTACGCCCTGGTGCCCTTCTACGTCTGGCGTACCTGCCTGGGGCTGCCCCAGCTCCGCGACGACCCTGCCCTGCCCACGGTGGCCGGCTCCTGGGCCGTGTTCGCGGCCTGGCCGCTGGCCGCCGCCGTCCTGACCGTGCTCGTCGTGCACCGCCGCGACGTCTGACCGCTCCTGAGAGGAATCCGATGAACTCCCTGCTGCTCCGGCCGCTGGCAGCCTGCCTGGCCCTGGCCGTCACGGCCTGCGCCACGCCGACCGCCTCGGCCACTCCCTCCGGCCCCTCCACCGCCTCCGGCCCGGCCGCCACCGCGTCGCCGGCCGTTGCCCGGCTGGAACTGCCGCGCCCCACCGGCCCCGATCCGGTCGGCCGCGACGTCCTGTACCTGGTCGACACCAGCCGTAAGGACCCGTGGGTCCCGCGATCGGGCCCGCGCCGGCTGATGGTCTCGATGTACTACCCCGCTCGCTCGGCCACCGGCGCCCCGGCGCCCTTCATGACGGTGGAGGAGGCCGCGTCCCTGCTGCGGCGCAAGGCCCCCGGCGCCGACCTGCCCGCCGAGATCGTCAGCGGCATCCGCACCTACGCCCACACCGGCGCGCCCCCCAGGCGCGGCCGCCGTCCGCTGGTGGTGCTCTCACCCGGCCTCGGCCTGCCGCGGGCCAGCCTCACCTCCCTGGCCGAGGACCTGGCCAGCCGCGGCTACGTCGTCGCCTCCCTCGACCACGCCTACGAATCGTCGGGGACCGTCTTCCCCGGCGTCGGCCTGCTCACCTGCGCACCCCTGTGCGACCAGCCCAAACCCCCCGAGGGCGGCAAGGCCTCCATCGCCAGGAACCGCGCCAAGGACGTCTCCTTCGTCCTGGACCGGCTGACCGGCCGCCACCCGGCCTGGAAACGCGCCGACCTGATCGACTCCAGGCGCGTCGGCATGGCCGGCCACTCACTCGGCGGCGAGGCCGCCTCCACCACCATGGCGACCGACAAGCGCGTCAAGGCCGGGATCAACCTCGACGGCACCATCAGCGCGACCCTCCCCGCCACCGGCCTGGGCGATCGCCCGTTCCTGCTGATGGGCAGCCAGAGCGACCACAGCCCCGGCAAGGACGACACCTGGGACAGCGCCTGGCGGACCCTGCGCGGCTGGAAGCGCTGGCTCACCGTCGCCCAGGCCCAGCACAGCAGCTTCACCGACCTGGCCATCCCGCAGAGCAGTATCGGCCCGCCGGCTTCCGGCGTCATCGCCGCCGAGCGCGGCCTGGCGCTCACCCGCGCCTACGTCGCCGCCTTCTTCGACCAGCACCTGAGGAACATCAGGCGGCCCCTGCTCGACGGGTCCACCCCGGACAACCCCGAAGTCGGCTTCCACAATCCGTGACCCGGCACCGGGAGGCGCACGCGCGGCCTTTCCCGTCCGCCGCCCTTCCCCTGATCGCGTCCGGGGCCGGTCAGCGGGTGGGGGCGCGGTCGAAGGCGTCGAGGATGAGGTGGCTGGCGTCCAGGTCGCGGGCGGTGTCGCCGAGGCCGGGCACCTCGATGGGGCCGGGCCAGGTGTGGCCGCCGCCGTCCACCGTGTACAGGCGCAGCGTGGCTCCCCGCGCGCAGGACGTCCACAGGCGCAGCCGGACGCGGCGCAGGGGATGGCTGGTGGCGGGGGAGGAGCAGCGCTGGGCGGCGGCCCAGGCGTCCATGGTCTGCTCGACCGGGGGCAGCACGACGAGCGCGGCCAAGTGCCGCAGTCGGCCGCCGGGCTCGGGGTGGCCGCCGTCGTAGGGGACCAGGCGGTCGGCGGTGCCGTGGAAGGCGACGATCGTGGTGGGGACGGGCTGGGCGCACGGCTGGGCGATGGGGATGCCGGCCACGGCGGCCACGCCGCTCAGGCGTCCGTCCAGGGCGCAGACGAGCGAGGCGGCCAGGCCCGCGCCGTAGGACAGGCCGGCGGCGAACTCGCGTCCGGGGTGGGCGCACTGGTGGCGTTCGACCTCGTCCAGCAGGGCGGCCAGGTAGGCGGTGTCGTCGGGGCCGGCGGTGTGCGGCAGGGTCCAGGCCAGGCGTCCGGGCGCCGATTGGGGGGTGATGACGATGTAGCCGCGGCTCGGGCCGATCTGGGGCAGGCGGCTGTAGGCGGCCTGTTCGGCGGCGTTGGAGCCGAGCCCGTGGAGGTTGAGCAGCACGGGGTGGGGGCCGGGCCCGTCGGGGACGGCCAGCAGGTAGCGGCGGGTCAGACCGGCGGTGGTCAGCTGGTGAGCACCGGAGGCGAGCCGGCGGGCCGTGGCCGCGCACCCACTGCTCGCCGCACCCCGCTCCCGTTCCCGCATCCGGTCCTGCCCCAGGTCCTGCCCCTGCTCTTGCCCCTGCCGCTGCCCGTCTCCCTGCGCCTGTCCGGGAGTCCGGCCCTGAGTCTGGCCCTGAGCCCGGCCCAGCGCGCGGTCCTGCACCGGGCCTTGCGTCCGCGGGGGAGTCGCCTCCTGGGACGATCGAGGAAGGGGTGCCACTGCGGAGGGCGGCGAGGATGCCTGACCGCCGGCCGAAGGCGACCGTTCGCCTGCGCCCGGCAGAGAGGGCACCGCGCAGCCGGACAACACCGCCATCACCAGGAGCGACATCAGCGCCAAGACCGTGGTGCTCGTGGTGATGCTCGCGTCGGCGCCTGCGGTGCTGGTCGTCCTGGCTCTCGCGGTACTGCTGGCGCTCGCTGTGTTGGTGCTGGTGGTGGTTGCGCTGGTGGCCGTGCTGCTGCTCGCGGTGGTGCCTGCGCTCCTGCCCATCTCCCCCCCCCCCCCCCCCCCCCCCCCCCCCCCGCGCCCCCCCCCCCCCCCCCCCCCGCGCCCGCGCCCCCCCCGCCCCCCCCCCCCCCCCCCCGCGCCCCCGGCCC
>NZ_JBIAOF010000009.1:310454-497994 GCF_042878785.1 Nonomuraea sp. NPDC003560
GGGGGGGGTTGGGGCGGGGGGGGGGGGGGGCGGCGGGCGCGCGGGGGCGCGGGGGGGGGGGGGGGCGCCCGCCCCCCCCCCCCCCCCCCCCCCCCCCCCGCGCGTGCCGATGGTCGTACTGGCAAGTGTGCCTCGCACGGCCGTCCGTACGCGCGCATGCCGAAACCGGCCGCCCCCTGTGCCCGGGGGACGGCCGGTCAGGGGCGGCGGGTCAGCACACGATGAAGATGCTCTTCCAGCCGACGGGGGTGCGCTGCTCGGCGTTGCGGTTGGAGGCCAGTTCGAAGTGCATCACGCCGGAGGCGTTGGGCTGGTTGTACATGCGGCCGCTCTGGCCGTCGCCGTACCACTTGTAGGAGCCGTGGTAGGGGATGTTGGACACGCCGCAGGCGTCCAGGACGACCGAGCGGCCGGTGAAGCCGGGGCCTTCGTAGGCGACGTACTGGGAGGCGTACGCGGCGCCGGCCGAGGCGAGGACGAACCCGGCGGTGATCGCGGGGACGAGAAGGATCTTCTTCAACGTGTACTCCTTCGAGGGTTCCTGACGAATGCCCACGATGGGTAATCGTATGGCAACCCTTCGTACACGTCGAGGCGTTTTCGCTGATGGCGAGGGCGAGGGGCCGTCGAGGACGGTTCACGGCAGCGGTCCGGGCCGTCGAAAAAGCCGCTCACCGCCGCGCCTGCCGGCGGCGGTGAGCGGCTGGAAGCCGGCCCGAAAAAAGGAGGGGGAGCGGGGGAGCGGTCAGGACTTGGCGTGCAGGGCGCTGCCCTTCTTCCACTGCGAGAAGGGCAGCTGCCAGTAGCCCCAGCCGTTGTTCCACTCCAGCTCGCGGTTGGTGCCGGTGATCTCCACGACGTCGCCGCGCTGGAAGTTGTCGTAGAACCACTTGGCCTGGTCGGGGCGGGAGTTGATGCAGCCGTGGCTGACGTTGCGCACGCCCTGGGCCCAGACGTTGTCCTTGGCGTGGACGTACTCGCCGGAGTTGGAGATGCGCACGGCGTGGTTGATCATCACGTCGTAGTAGCCGGGGTCGCCCTTCTTGCGGCCGGGGGAGATCATGCGCACCGGGTTGCCGCGTTCCATCGTCAGGTGCACGCCGGAGGTCGTGGTGTACTCGCGGGTGGTGGCCATGCCGGCGCTGATGCGCATGGTCTGCACGCGCTTGTTGTCCTTGTAGACGTACATCATGTGGGTCTTGGTGTTGACCTTGCTGATGACCTTGGCGCCGATCTTGAGGCTGGCGGAGTAGTCCTTCACGCCGTACAGGCCCTTGCCGGCCTTGACGCCGGTGATGCGGGCGTTGAAGGTGACCTTCTGGTGGGCGGGCCAGTACTTGGCGGTGCGGTAGATGACGGTGGTGTCGTTGATCCACCGCCAGGCGCCGGTGACGGGCTTCTCGGCCTCCACCTCCAGGGCGCGCTCGACGGCCGCCTTGCCGGTGACGGGCTGGTTGAAGGTGACGATGATCGGGGCGCCGACGCCGAGGGTCTCGCCCTTGGCGTTGGGGGTGACGTCGGCGACCTGCAGCTCCCGCTCGGGCTTGACCGTGGTGAAGGTGCTGGTGGCGGCGGTGGCGCCGGCCTTGGCCGAGACGTTGTAATTGGTGGAGGGCTTCAGCGGCGTCCGGGAGACCCATTTGGTCTTGTCGGCGTTGAACCTGCCCTCGACCGTGTGGCCGCCGCCCTCGACGGTCACCTCCTCCAGCGCGCCGCCTGCGGCGGTGACCACGACCTTCTTGTCGGGGCTGACCTTGGCGCTGCCTTCGGCGGGGCTGATGGTGACGGTGGGCGCCTGCGGGGTGGCCACGGTGGTGGCGTCGGGCGCTTCCGGCCCGCGCGAGGCGGCGTTCCCGCTCGAGCAGGATGCCGTCAGGGCCGCGACCGCCAGCAGCGCGAGGCCGGCGGCAGACTTCGTCCATGCGGGCGCAACGTTCAAGACTGTCCTCTCCCCCAGGGCGGCAAACCCACCCCAAAGACTTTAATGCTCCTGCATGTATGACGCAGAAGCATTTAGGAGAGTTCGGTCACATTTGCATCACTAATTGCTGTCAACCCCAGGTCAACCTGCGTCAACGCGACGATCAACGCGCTTGCCCGTGGGGGTTCAGCGCCGCTCCAGGCGATGGGTCAGGCTCGTGTGCCGCCGTCCGGCGCCCTTGGTCCGTACGGCCTGGGCCAGCGCCCGCCGCGACCCCACGATCACCACCAGCCTCTTGGCCCGCGTGATCGCGGTGTAGAGCAGATTGCGCTGCAGCATCATCCACGCGCTGGTGGCCAGCGGGATCACCACCGCCGGATACTCGCTGCCCTGACTGCGGTGGATGGAGACGGCATAGGCGTGGGCCAGCTCGTCCAGTTCGTCGAAGGCGTAGTCGACCTCCTCGTCCTCGTCGGTGCGCACGGTCAGGCTGTGGTCGTCGGGACGGATGCCGGTGACGATCCCCACCGTGCCGTTGAACACCCCCGCCGCGCCCTTGTCGTAGTTGTTGCGCAACTGGGTGACCTTGTCGCCCACCCGGAACACCCGCCCGCCGTACCGGCGTTCGGGCATGCCCTCGCGGGCCGGCGTCAGCGCCTCCTGCAGCGCGATGTTCAGCGCCCCGGCCCCGGCCGCGCCGCGGTGCATCGGCGCCAGCACCTGCACCTCACGCCGGGCGTCCAGCCCGAATCTGGACGGGATGCGCCGCGCGACGACGTCCACCGTCATCGCCGCGATCTCCTCCGGCTCCTCGCACGGGAACAGAAAGAAGTCCGACATGCCGGCCAGCACCGGATGGTGCCCGGTGTTGACCCGGTGGGCGTTGGTCACCACCCCCGACTCCTGCGCCTGGCGGAAGATCTGCGTCAGGCGCACCCGCGGCACGTCCACGGCGGCCAGCAGATCCTTCAGCACCTCCCCGGCCCCCACCGAGGGAAGCTGGTCCACGTCGCCCACCAGCAGCAGATGCGTGCCGGGCGCCACCGCCTTGAGCAGCTTGTTGGCCAGCAGCAGGTCCAGCATCGAGGCCTCGTCCACCACCACCAGGTCGGCGTCCAGCGGGTTGTCACGGTCGAAGGTGGCCTCCCCGCCCGGCCTCAGCTGCAACAACCGGTGAACCGTGGTGGCCTCGTGCCCGGTCAGCTCCGACAACCTCTTGGCCGCCCGCCCGGTCGGCGCGGCCAGGATCACCTTGGCCCGCTTGGCCCTGGCCAGCGTCACGATCGACCGCACGGTGAAACTTTTGCCGCAGCCCGGCCCGCCCGTCAGCACCGCCACCTTGCACGTCAGCGCCAGCCGTACCGCCTGACGCTGCTCGGGCGCCAGCTCGGCGCCCGTCTGGGCCGCCAGCCACGACTCGGCCCGCTCCCAGTCGACGTCGGCGAAGGACCGCAGCCGGTCATGGCCGCTGTTCAGCAACGACAACAACCCGCCGGCCAGCGACAGCTCGGCCCGGTGGAAGGGCGGCAGATACACCGCCGGCACGCTGTTGTCCCCGGCCGGCACCTGCTCGCGCACCACCCCCTCCTCGGCCGCCAGCTCCTCCATGCACCGCGTGGCCAGCTCGGCCGGCACGTCGAGGATCTTGACCGCGTCGGCCACCAGGTTCGGCGCCGGCAGATAGCAGTGGCCGTCGTCGGCCGCCTGCGACAACGTGTACCGCAGCCCCGCCTTGACCCGCTCGGGACTGTCATGGGGGATCCCCACCGCCTGGGCGATCGTGTCGGCCGTCTTGAACCCGATGCCCCACACCTCATCGGCCAGCCGGTACGGCTGCCCGCGCACCACCGAGATCGACGACTCCCCGTACTGCTTGAAGATCCGCACCGCGATCGAGGTGGACACCCCGACCCCCTGCAGGAAGATCATCACCTCTTTGATGATCTTCTGCTCCTCCCACGCCGCCGCGATCATCTTCGTCCGCTTGGGACCCAGCCCCGGAACCTCCACCAGCCGCTGTGGCTCTTGCTCGATCACCTCCAGCGTCCCCGTACCGAAATGATCGACGATCCGCTCGGCCATCTTCGGACCGATCCCCTTGATCAGCCCCGACCCCAGATATCGCCGGATGCCCTGAACCGTGGCCGGCAACACGGTGGTGTAGGACCACACCTCGAACTGCCTGCCGTAGCGCGGATGCGACGTCCACCGCCCCCGCAACCGCAACGACTCCCCGACCTGCGCCCCGAGCAACGGCCCCACCACGGTCAGCAACTCCGCCCCCGACCGCTCGGTGGCCACCCGCGCGATCGTGTACCCCGTCTCCTCACTGGCGAAGGTGATGCGCTCAAGCACCGCATCGAGGGACACACCGAGCGAACCGTTGGCGTCAGGCTTCACGCAAACCCCTCTGTTGCCTGTTTTGAAGGCAAGGGTAGAGCAGCAGGAGAGCGACAAGCCGAAGACCGCATGGTCCCGCCGGCGGCGGCGCACGCGATCGACGAGATACCTGGCCGACCGCGCCGAGCGGGCCGGGGTGGCGGTGGCGGTGGCGGCGCTGACCGGCCCGCTGTTCGCGTCCGCCACGGGCCGGCGCCTCGACCGCAAGGACGTGTACGAGTCCGGCGTGTCGGTCGTCAGGCCGGGATCGAGGGGATGCACCCGCACAAGCTCGCCTCCTAGGCGAGCGTCGCGAAGATGTGCCGCACTACCAGGCGTCCCAGACGACCTTGTTCGAGTTGCTCATGTTGTAGATCACCACGTTGCCGTCGGCCTGGATGACGAGTTCACAAACCGCGCTGCCGCTGCACGTTGACCATGTGTTGGAGGCCCATCTGACGATAGGGGGATTGTAGGCGTAGACCACGAAGTTGCCGTCGGTCTGGAACTCGGCCCGATAACCACTGGGCTTCGTCAACGTTTCGGTGGTGTTGGCCGCCCAAACCGCTCTGCCGTTGTTGTAAAGCACGAGGTTACCGTCGGATTGCATGATCAGCTTCGCGGCGCCAGTCTGGCAGACCTCTTCCCCGCTCCTGAGGAGATTTCCGCCTCCTTCACTGATGTGCCAGTTATTGCCGACTTTCCTCGCAGCCCGGAACTGACACTTTGGGTCATAAGTAAAGGCGGCCGATGTGGCAGCCTGCACGGCGTGTGCCGGCGGTGTTGCGACCGCTAAGGTTGCGGAGAGGAGCAGGGCCGTGGTGCTGATGCGTGCGATTTCGAAGCGTGGCATGGTTGGTCTCCCCGTGACTGTTGCTTCCCCCCTAAGGGCTAATAGTCAGGGCTACGCTACGGCGTGCCGAGGAGATTCGTCCATGGCCAAATGTCGCAGCTTCTTGGCTGACGTGAGGGGTGACGTCGCCTCAGTTTCGTTCGACGCCTTTGGCATGTCGGGTTTCGAGCTGGTGGCGTCTCTCGCGGGGTCTCTCGCCTGCCCGGGCGCTCCGGCCGGTGCCATTTCGCCGCATCCAGCGAACTGGCGTTGCGTCTGGTCCACGACCGGCGGCGGCCGGCTACGACGACGAGGTGCTCTGGCTCGCGGCCGAGCTGCACTACCGGGCGGTGTTCATCGACGACCTCCTCGGCAAGGCCGGCATGACGGAAACCAGTGGACAGGCTCCTCGATGGCGAAGGCGAACCGTGACCGCCGAGCTGGTGCCGCACCCGAACGCCGATGTGGCCACGGGGCGGCGGCTCGACCGTCAGGCCGGGATGGAGCGGCCGCACCCGCACAAGCTGCGGCACACCTTCGCGACCGGAGCCGTCCTATCGCAACGTCGACGATGAGGGCAGCTCCTGCTGCTGCTGCTGCAGCGGCACGCCAGTGTCTCTTGCCCGGTGTGGTCTGTGGAAAGGGTTATGGGCACTGCTGGTGCCCGAGTAGCCTTCGCCAGCTCTTCGTCCATTATCCGGGAAATAGCGCGGGTGGGGACGTTTCGCCGATCGGCCCTGTACCCGTCGTTGCACTCCGCCCAGCGCCTCCGACCTGCCTCACCCGCGAAGAGACCTGAAACAAGCCGACGGATTTCCGAGTCATCCATCAGCCCGAAGTTGTGCATCGAGCGCCACTGCTCAAGCCAGAGGTTGACGAGGATGCGAAGCCGGAGGGGGAGGTCGTCTTCTGGGCCGTGCCACGGGACCCCTCCGCCTTGCACGAGCTTCGGGAGCCCTCCGCATGAGCGCCGCGACGCCTACGAGGCGTCATGGTCGGCGACGTCTTCCGCCATGGTCGTGCGCACGTCCGGCACCGCCCACGCCAACCTCCAGGTCCACCTGGACGGCAACGACACCTACTGGGTCACCAGCCGGATCGAGGGCGGCCAGCCCGGCACCTGGCACTGGCCGCCCCGCGCCCACCATCTCTCACCCCTCGGAGAACTGATCATGTGGTGGCACTCGACCGACTGCCTCAAGCGCGACGGCCGCCAGCGGCATGCTCGTCCACCGCGGGTTCCGGGCGCACCAGGTGCCGCGCCTCATGCTCTGGTGCCGGCTCCGTGGTCACAAGCCGGTGGTCGACGGGTACGGGCCGACGCCGCCCGGCACCGACGCGGCCCGCTGGGTGGTCTGTGATCGGTGCGGTGCCGCCCCGACCCGCAAGGCAGCCTCCACGTGCGGCACTTCGACGTTGGCCGGCCCTACAGCGGCAAGGTGTACACGCCCGAGTTCACCCAGACCATGCAGGCTCTCGGCTCGACAACGTGGGGGCCCGGTCCGTGGTCTGACCGGCCGACCGGCACTCTCGGCGGCGAGCTCGTCCTCGGCAAGACGTTCGGCGTCTTCTCCGCCCAGCTCACGATCGGCGCGGCCGGCGCCGAGCACACCGTGTCCGGGCACCTGAGGGTGTGGCCGCTCGGCGTGGTGGGCGCGCGAGAACCACTGGTCACGTGACGACCCGTGGTGGATGCACGGCCGGATCAGCCTCGACGGCGACATGCCAGTTGCTCACGTGGCCCGACATGGGCCAAAACGGTCGAGATCAACGCGAGTGCCGTGCCCCGAAGGTTCAGGGCACGGCAAGCGGCGTCAGCGGATCAGACCCGGTCGACTCAGTTGGGCGGCGTGATGTCGAAGAAGGGGCTGCAGTTGGCGGGCCAGGGCCGCGTCGCCATGGTGCCCGGAGGCGGGAAGACGGTGCACGTGCTCTGCGCTATGCGGGAGTGCGCGTTGAGGACAGTGACATGCACGGTCGTCCCCTCGTCGGGCGCAGCCAGAGTGATGTCGACCAGGCGGCCGAAGTTCCTGGGCAGCCGCGAGGACAGGTCGTGCCATCGTGGCGTCGTCCGCGGGTCCCTGATCAGTACCTTGTCCTCCCGAACGACCCCGACGAACTTGGTCGGCGGCCTCTCCTCGTCCTCGGGATCCCCCTGGAAGGCCGAGTCGATCGCGACAGCGTTGTCGTCGTCCATCCCGCCGGGGAAGGAGCGGTTCTTTGCTTTCACGACCTTGGCATCCGCGAGGCCGTGAACGCCGGCGACCGGTGTCGTGTGGACGCCGGCAAAGGCCGGCGCTGGAACTGAGAGAGCCGTGAGTGCGCTGGTTGCCGTAGCGGCTAGAGCAAACGCCAGCACGCGTGTGATGCCGAGTGGGTGCGAAGCGCGCCCGCTCTGGTATGGAGCCACGTGTTTCCCCTGTAGATGCCAGATTCGAACGAAAGGGGCCAATAGCTGCCCCTAAATGGTTGCAAATTTGAAAGTACCCCTTCGGCGAAGCGATAAAGCGCACACGTTTTCTGTGGAAGGTAAGGAGTTTCGAAAGACAAATAAAAAGCAATCGTTTCAGATATTTAGCAGCAAATAGGGGGAGGCGTGCATATTTGCGCACGATGATCCTGGACAGGGCGAGTGAGCTCCGGGGCTGCATGTACGGGTACAGACGCGACGGCCCGCCCCGGGCGGCGCACCCAGCCCACCGCGCACCCACGCCCGGCGCAGGCCCGCCAGGCAGGGGTCCGGCAGGTCGCTGCCGCCTGCTCGGCGGGCCGGGTTCGCCCTGGGCGGCCCCATCCACCCCGTCTCCGACCAGATGCCGTCTGCTCACCCTGGCGCTTGCACGAGTTCCTTTACTCCGCCTCGTGCCCGAGGGAAGGAGCCGTACGCGCGGGTGAAGCGGGGCCCCGGTCAGGCGACGTGACGGCGTCTACGGCCCGGAGTCGAAGGCCGTGTGCGCCAGCTACCAGGACAAGGTCGGTGCGACGCCGACCGGCGTCATCGACGAGACGACCTGGGATCTGACCTGGTCGTGGAGACCTGCGCAGTTGCCCGCTCGACTCCCGATGCCCCGAAGACGCCTAGAAGAGCACGACCCCCGTGAACGTGGTCAATATCAACCACGTGCCGAACAACTCCCAGCATCCGCCCTGCTCGAAGTGGGCACCTCCGCACAGCCTTGCCCAGCACCGGCGAGACACGGACGCAGCCGATGGCAGGGAAGAGCTCATGGCTCTTGACCAGGGGAGAGGCGCCTCACGACAGCAGGGTTCACCGCGCCGCGGAGTCGAGCCCCCTGCCGATCCGGGCGCCCAGCGAGCACAAAGCCTGCCTGAGTTCGGCCGGTTCGATGTGCGCGAGATCGGCGTCGAACGTGAGCAGCAGCCCCGCCAGCCCCGGCCATGACCACGCGCCGAGCGTGAGCCGGCACGTGCCCTCGCAGACGTACTCCACCGTCGACCCGCCAGGGGCGAACCGGGCAACCGTGGCAGCGGGCAGAGCCAGAACGGCCGAACCGCGACACGGCCATTCAGCGGCGGCATCCCCACGGTCGTGCGCCGTCATCACGAAGACGACAGGATCACCGTGCGGGACGTCACGCCGCTCGAAAGGGACGTGCGTGGGCGGGTGCGGCGTGCAACGGTCCACCCGCATCGCGCGCCACCGGCCGGCGTCCCGGTCGAAGGCGACCAGATACCAGCGCGCGGCCCACACCACCAGTTCATGCGGTTCCAACGTGAGCGTGACAGGCTCGCCGTCGCCGGTGTAGTCCACCCGCACGAGATGCCGCCGGTTGATCGCACCGCCCACGGCCGCGACGACCCCGGCCTCGATCGGCGGCGCGGGAAACTCCCAGTAGTTACGCGCCGAGGAAACGGTGAACGCCTCGGCCTGCAGACGGCCGCGCACCGGCATCGCCTGGTGCAGCGTCGCCAGAGCACGCGCCGCGTTCTCCCGGATACCGGACAGGACCGCCGGCACCGTCTGCAGCGCGACCGCCGTGGCCACCGCCTGATCCTCGTCGAAGACCACCGGCGGCAAACGGGCGCCACGACCGAGCCGATACCCTCCACCCGCCCCGCGGACGGCCTCGATCTCGTACCCGAGATCCCGCAACGTCTCGATGTCGCGACGCACGGTCCTCACCGACGCCCCGACCCGGCCGGCGAGCTCGCCGGCCGTCAGAGTCGCACCGATCCCGAAGATCGACAGCAGCTTGAGCGTACGCGCGGACGTGGCAGCCATGATTGCCCGATCTTCCCACCCAAAGCGGCCACTCGATGGCAACCATGCCGACAAAAGTGGCCGCCATGACCGACACACCCAGCCCACGAACCACCGAAGCGCCCCCCACACGCGACACCCGCACCCGCGCGACCACCGCGCTGCTGGTGGTCCTCCTCGGATCCTTCATGGACCTTCTCGACGCGACCATCGTCACCGTCGCAGCCCCCGCCATCGCCCACGACCTGGCCGCCGACGACACCCAGCTCCAATGGACGATCGCCGCCTACACCCTCACCCTGGGCACGGGCCTCATCACCGGCGGACGCCTCGGAGACCAGCACGGCCGCAAGCGCCTGTTCACCATCGGACTGACCGGCTTCATGACCACCTCGGCACTGTGCGCCCTGGCAACCGACCCCGGCATGCTCATCGCCATGCGAGCCGGGCAAGGACTGACCGCAGGAATCATGGTCCCGCAGGTGTTCGGCATCATCCGGGCCACCTTCCCCCCGGGCGAACACGCCAAGGCCTTCGGCGCCTACGGAGCAGTCCAAGGCCTCGCCGCGGTCGCCGGACCACTGCTGGGCGGCCTGCTCGTCGACGCCGACCTGCTCGGACTGGGCTGGCGCACCATCTTCTGGATCAACGTGCCCGTCTCCATCCTCGCCCTCGCCATCGGCGCCAAAGCCCTGCCGGAGTCCCGCTCCACCGCCACCGCCCGGCTGGACCTCACCGGCGCACTCCTGGCCGCCACCGGCATCCTCCTCCTGCTCCTGCCGATCATCCAGACCCAGACCTGGGGATGGACCTGGACCAGCTACGCCCTCCTCGCAGCCGGAACCCTCCTGCTCACGATCTTCCTCGCCCACGAACGCCGCCTCACCCGACGCGGCGACGAACCCGTCCTCGACCCCGCCCTGCTCAGAACCCGCGCCTTCACCGTCGGCCTGACCGCCTCCATGCTCTTCTTCGGCGGCATCGCACCGTCCTTCCTCACCCTGTCGGTCTACCTCCAGAACGCGACCGGCCGAACCGCATGGCAGACCGGCCTGGTGATCCTCCCGTACGCACTCGGCTCGATCGTCACCTCCGGCCTCGGCGTCGCCCTCGCCACCAAAGCAGGCAGAACGCTCCTCATCACCGGCTCACTCACCATCGCCGCATCCCAGCTCACCCTGTGGTCCATCGTCAAAGACGGCAACCAGCCCGGCTACTGGCCCCTCGCCCTCGCACTGCTCGCCGGCGGCCTCGGACTCGGCCTCGCCGCACCCATCCTCGTCAACGTCGTCCTGGCAGGCGTCCCCGGACGCAACGCAGGCGCCGCGAGCGGCGTCCTGTCCACCGTCAACCAGATCGGCGCCGCGGCCGGCATCGCCGTCCTCGGCACCATCTTCTTCACCACCGCCACCCCACCAGCCACCGCACCACCGGCCCCGCCCGCCTACAGTCACGCGCTCAGCATCGTCCTGATCGCCTCCACCGCGCTCTACCTCATCACCGCACTCGTGATGCTCGCACTCCCGAAAACCACAACCACGAACGCCCCATAGACACGACCCCGAGACGGGGGAGCGGGACCACACCACCAACCCGACCCCCGTCAGCACCCAACCCACCCACCACCCCTTACAGTGTCACCGGTGAAGATCAGAGAAGGCCGCCCCGGCGACGACGCCGTCCTCCTGACCATGTTCGACAGCGCCGTGCAATGGCTCGTCAGCCAGAACCGCACCGGCCAATGGGGCACCCGCCCCTTCACCGGCGACCCCCGCCGCACCCAGCAAGCCGCCGACTGGCTCGCCGGCGGCGGCATGCGCATCGCCGAGATCGACGACCAACCAGCCGGCTGCATCGTCGTCGGCGACGCCCTGCCCTACGTCACCCCCGCCACCGAACCCGAGCTCTACGTCCAGGTCCTCGTCATCGACCAACGCCACGCAGGACGATCCGTCGGACGACACCTCCTGCAATGGGCCCTGCAAGAAGCCCGCGACCGCGGCCTCGGACTCGTCCGCGTCGACTGCTACGCCGGCGACGACGAACGCCTCATCTCCTACTACGAAAGCTGCGGATTCACCCGCGACCAGCCCTTCACCGTAGGGGAGTGGCCCGGCATGATCCTCCGCCAACGCCCCTGACCCCAGGGATCACACCAGCGACAACTGAGCCGCCGACGGCCCCCGACCCACCGGCTCGGGCGCACCGCACCGCATCCCATAAACCCGGCACAACTGCGCGATCTGCCCCGTGATCCGCTGCTCATAGCCGGGGGAGGGGAACCCCGCCCGATCGTAGAGCTCCTCATAACGCTCCACCAGATGCGGATGCGCCCCAGCCAACCACCGCAAATACCACTGCCGCGTCCCCGGCGGCAACCGCAACACCACCGGCTCCACCGCCACCGCCCCCGCACCCGCGATCCGCCGCACCGTCGCCGTCAACTGATCAGCCGCATCACTCAGCAACGGCAACACCGGAGCCATCAACACCCGGCACTCCACCCCCGCCTCCACCAGCGCCGACACCAACTCCAACCGCGCCTGCGCCCCCACCGCACCCGGCTCCACCGCACGCCTGATCCGCTCGTCCACGAACGCGATCGACACCGCCACCCGCGCACCCGCCCGCGCCAGCACCTCCGCATCCCGCAACACCAACGCACTGCGCGTATACACCGTGAACGGCACCCCCGCCGCCCCCAGCGCCGCCACCACCCCCGGCATCAACCGATACCTCTCCTCAGCAGGCTGATAACCATCGCCCGCCACCCCCACCGCCAGCGGCTCGCCCTCCCACCGCCCCAACTCCGACCGCAACCGCTCCACCACATTCGCCCGGACCACGATCCGAGCATCGAAATCAGCCCCCGCATCCAACCCCAGCCTGCGATGACCCGCCCGCGCCCCACACCCCAAACACGCATGCGCACAACCCCGATAAGGCGAAACCGCCCACCGCTCGACGATGCCCGCACTCCCAGGCACCCGCTCGATCACCGTACGGGCCTGCGTCTCATAAAAACCGTCACGCACCACCGCGCGCCGCTCGATCAGCGGCCGCTCATCGACCGCCTCGACAAGCGCCAGCGCATCCCAACCCACCCAACCAGTGGAACACGCATTCGACTACCTTTTCAAGCGGAACCCGCAACACCCACACCCCGAAGGAACCCCATGGCCTGGATCCTGCTCGCCCTCGCCATCGCCTCCGAAGTCCTCGCCACCACCGCACTCAAACTCAGCAACGGCCTCACCCACATCGGCTGGACCATCGCCGTCGCCACCGGCTACATCACCTCCTTCGTCCTGCTCGCCCGCGCCCTCAAACTCCAACTCGACATGGGCACCGCCTACGCCATCTGGTCCGGCGCCGGCACCGCCGCCATCGCCCTCATCGGCGCCACCCTCATGGGCGAAACCCTCACCCCCCTCAAGATCAGCGGCATCCTCCTCATCATCGGCGGCGTCATCGTCCTCAACCTCGCCGGCAGCCACTGAACCCCACCAAAAACGCATTGAACACCCCCCACCCCCTCCCTACACTGCCCCCGTGCTCACACCCGAATACCCCCTCACCACCCCCCGCCTCCGCCTACGCCCCTTCACCCCCGACGACCTCGACGCCCTCCACGCCTACGAATCCCGCCCCGACGTCACCCGCTACCTCTACTGGGAACCCCGCGACCGCCAAACCACCCGCACCTCCCTCGACAAAAAAATCACCCGCCACACCCTCCACGACGAAGGCGACGCCCTCGACCTCGCCATCACCCTGCGCACCACCGGCCAACTCATCGGCAACGCCCTGCTCATCTGGACCAGCACACAACACCGCCAAGGCGAAATCGGCTACGTCCTGCACCCCGACCACCACGGCCACGGCTACGCCCCCGAAGCCACCCGCCCCCTCATCCACCTCGGCTTCACCCAACTCGGCCTCCACCGCATCACCGGCCGCCTCGACGCCCGCAACAAAGCCTCAGCCCGCGTCCTGGAAAAACTCGGCATGCGCCACGAAGCCACCCTCATCGACAATGAAATCGTCAAAGGCGAATGGACCAGCGAAACCATCTACGCCATCCTCGAAACCGAATGGACCCCATGACCGTCCTCCACCACCTCGCCCTGCAAACCGACTGGCAACACGCCCAGCAAACAGGGGAGTACCGCATCTCCACCCTCGGCCACACCCTCGACGACATCGGCTTCATCCACCTCAGCCACGACCACACCCAACTCCGCACCGTCCACGACACCTACTACACCGCCGTCACCCAACCCCTCCTCGTCCTCGACATCGACCCCACCGGCCTCGACATCCGCACCGAGAACGGCTACCCCCACCTCTACGGCCCCCTCCCCGTCACCGCCGTCACCGCCACCCACCCCTACGCCCCCTGACCACCCGTCCACCCCATCGCCCGCAACAACCGCAACACATGCGGCGGCGTCCCCACCAACTGCGTACGCCCCGCCCGGCACGACACCACCAGCAACCGCGCCCCCTCCACCCCCAGAAAATCCAGCCCGCTCACATCCACCACCAGCGACTCGTCGATCCGCCGCGCCCGCCCCAACGTCTCGGCCAGCGCCACCTGATTCGTCGCGTCCACCTCGCCCACCAACCGGATGATCGACGGACCCGGCATCGGGCAGCACGTGATGCGCAACTGGTGATCGACATAGAGCAGATGGGGGAGGGACGCACACCCGAGGGGGTCCGGGGTATTCACGACAAAGCCGCCATTCCCGGGCTCACACATGCCCGGTGTCGGAAGGGGGGAGTGGACCGTGGACCGTGCGGCCGGTGACGTACGCCGGGACCGCCGACCCCCCTGGACCAAGGCGGCCTCGCCGAGGCCGGAGGGGTTTCACGCCCCCTATTCACACACCCGCACCCCGACAGCATAGAGCAGCCGTCCGACCGCCGTGCGTAATCACCGGGATCTCCAGAGCCCCAAGAGCAGCCCTTTTGCGGACGAATTACCCAAACCACACAGAATCCACGTTCTGTACGGTATGAGCAGTTTGTCCGGCTAGAGGCGGTTCACGAATCGGGAGGCGGCACGCTGGCTCATGCCGGTCTCGCCGCGCACCAAAAAGACGGCTTCCTGGATCTGACCGAGGGCCTTCAGCTCCCGGGCCTGGTCCACCAGGTCGACGCTGGGGTTGGGGCGATTGCGGGGGCTCTTGGTGAACCGTACGGCCAGAATGATCAGCCAGATGACGGCGGCGACGATGACCGCGGTGAGTGCGACGAGGCCGGCCGTCGAGGCGGCCAGAGCCGGCGGGGCGGCGAGGAACTGGCTGGACGTCAGGCTGGGCATGGTGGAAATCTGCCCGGCGGGTGACTGTTCATGCGGGATGTTTTTGCTGCGTCGTGGCGTTGGCTGGTTGCTCGATAATGAACATTATGTCAAGTAGAGCGGATCGAGGGCCTCCTCCGCGCTTCCGGTCGCGGGTGGGGTGTGCCGTCGCGGTGGTGGTCGGCTGCGTTCGGCGGCTGTGTGGTCGAACTCGGGCGCGATCGCTGTCGTGCTTCCCGCCGGGGGGCTGTGCGTACGGGGCGGCTGGGCGACCCGCGTCTGGCGCCTGAGGCTTGGCGGCGCGGCGGTTCGGCCTCCCCTTTGCGGATGAGGCCGATGGGCGGTTGTGTCGGCGGCGCTACCTTTTGGTGGTTGTCCAGCGTTGGTTCGTAGCGCTACTCCCCCGTGCAGGGTGGTGGGGGCGGTGATCGTCTAGCCTTTCGTGCGGCATGGTCGTCGTCTGGGGTGTGGTGATCGGGATGAGCACGGTGTGGTTGTTCACGGGTGACAGCGTGACTCAGGGGGCGTTGCACACGTTCGGGTGGCGTGACTACACGCAGTTGTTCGCCGAGCGGGTGCGGTTCGAGCTGAACCGGCCGTCCGATGTGGTGATCAACACCGGGGTGAGTGGTCAGAAGGTCTCTCAGCTCGATGTGGAGAACGCGGTGTTGCGTCATCGGCCTGATGTGGTGGTGCTGATGTTCGGGCTGAACGACTGTGTGGCCGGGCCGGCGGGTCTTGCGGCTTTTGCCCGTGACTATGCCGCTGTGGTTTCCCGGGTGCGGGAGGCGGGGGCGACGGTGGTGCTTCAGACGCCGAATCGGGCGCCGGAGTCCGGCTGGGCGGATCTGCCGGCTTATGCCGAGGTGGTGCGCTCGCTGGAGGCGGATGTGTTGGTGGATCATCATGCGGCCTGGGACGGTGGCGAGCATTGGATGGGGTCCGGGTGTCATCCCAATGAGTACGGGCATCGGGCGTTGGCGAGGAATCTGCTGCGGGCGCTTGGCCTGTGGGAGCCGGTGGGGGTGAGTGGGTCTTTGTTCATCCCGTGAGGGGCGCCGGGGTGGTGGGGCCCGCGCGTGGCGGTTGGGCGTTTGTCAGGACGGGATGGGTGGGCATTCGAGGACTTCGATCGAGTTGCCGGGCATCAGGGCGATGTGAGGGTGGTCGCTGAAGAGCTGTGCCGCGTCTTCGTGGGTGTGGGCCTCCACGATCGCGTATCCGGTCTTGGCGTCGGTGAAGTCCTTGATGCCGTGGGTCGTCACCAGTTTTTTGTGGAAGAGGGGCGCTCCGGGGTCGATCAGGGCGTGCTCGTTCTTCTGGGCCCATGCCGCCCATGCGTGTATGAACTCGTTCTGCTGCTGCTCGGTGAGTTCGGCCTTGTCGGTGTTGTCGGCGGCGCCGTTGAGGAGGGCGAGGAACTTGGCCATGGGCGGAGGGTAGCCCACGGGCAGGGAGAGGTGGGCTAGGTGCGCGGTTGTTCCTGGTTGATGCGGTTGAGCAAGGGCTGGCTCGTCATCGGTGGTTCCCTGGGGTTGCTTGTGGGGTTGGTGGGAAGTTTTTTCGGGTGTTTCCGCCTTCATTGTGATCTTGGCGGGTGAATTGGGAATGGGGGTGTGATCTGGGGTTTTGTGGGTGGTGGGGTGGTGTGGCGGGGTTCTCCTGGGGGCTGACGGGGGCTTTGACGGCGTGTTGATTCACTGTCTTTGTCATGTTCGGTGGTTTTAGGGTAGAGCTCCTGCTATTCGCTCAGCGAGAGGAGCAGCACGTGGGGAACCAGTCGGTTTTATGTCCGGTGTGTCAGGGGGTTCTGCCTGCTTCCGACAGGGAGGCGTACACCCCGCTGCGGGGGCGGTTGATCCTGACGAACGGGTATTGCGGGGGTGGGCACGCCGAGCGGCGTGCGGAGGTGGCGGAGGTTGAGGAGACGCGGCAGGTGGCGCGTCCGTTGCCGGTGCCTGGGGTGGTGGCGCCGGTGCCGATGGGGCGGCGCTGATTTTTCTGCTTATCGGTGGCCTGGGGTGGTGTGCCAGTAGTCGCGGGTCTGTATGGCCAGGCCGTCGGGGTTGAAGCGGGCGAAGACGCAGCCCGCGAGGGTGACGGGGTGGCCGTTGTCGAGGGCGTGGACCCGGTATTCGATGGCGGCCTGGTCGCCGTCGACGATGGGGGTGGTGAAGGTGACGTGGGGGTCGCTTTCGCCGGTGAAGGATTGCCGGATGTAGTCGGCGATGGCGTCTTTTCCGTGGTGGGGTGGGCGGAAGGGCATGCTGGTGTGGGTGGCGTCGTCGCTGTAGAGGGCGATGATGGCGGTGGTGTCGTGGTGGGTCCAGCCGTGTTGCCAGGTGTCGGCGAAGTGCTGGGCGGCGGCGCGGGTGTCCATGTGATCCATTGTGGGGCGGGTTGTCCCTTGCGGCGGGTTTCGGGTGGGGGTGCTGGCCGGGGTTGAGGTGTCTCCCCCGCCAGGATTTTTCCGGGCATATCAGGGCAATTTGGCTGCTCAGCCCGGCTGTCTGCGGTGATTTGTCAGCATCGGTGGAAGATTCGTGTCAACATCTAGAGATGCCTGGGCCTTATGGGACTGCCGTTAATGCCGGTACTGGTGGTGTTCGTCCGCTCGCGATCGGTTGACGCCTCTCCCCTGCCCGCTGCCCTTGACGTCTCGGTGAAGGAAGTTCCGCGTTGCGCATCCTGCTCCTGTGTTCCTCGTTCAACGGCCTGACCCAGCGTGCCTGGCTGGAGCTGCGGCGGGCCGGCCATGATGTGAGCGTCGAGCTGGCGATCTCCGAGCGGGTCATGGTGGAGGCGGCCGAGCTGGTCAAGCCGGACCTGGTCATCTGCCCGTTCCTGAAGGAGCGGGTGCCGGAGGCGTTGTGGCGCGGGCACCGTACGGTGATCATCCATCCGGGGCCGCCCGGGGACCGGGGGCCGTCCTCGCTGGACTGGGCGATCGCCGAAGGCGAGCGCGCGTGGGGGGTGACGGCGCTGCAGGCGGTGGAGGAGATGGACGCCGGCCCCATCTGGGGGTGGCGGACGTTCCCGATGCCGTCGGAGCCGCCGCGCAAGTCGGCGCTGTACAACGGGCCGGTGGCCGACGCGGCGGTGGAGCTGGTGGCCGAGGTCGCGGGCAAGGCGGCTGATCCGTTGTTCGCGCCGGCGCCGTTGGACTACCGCTCCCCCGAGGTGACGGGGCGGCTGCGGCGGCCGATGCGGCACGCCGACCGGGAGTTCTCCTGGGAGCAGCCGGCCGAGGAGATCGTGCGGCTGGTGCGGGCGGCTGACGGGGCGCCGGGCGGCCGGGCCCGGTTGTGCGGGTTGCCGGTGCGGGTGTTCGACGTGCACCGGGGTCCCGATCTGGCCGGGGCGCCGGGGGCGGTGGCGGCCCGGCGTGAGGGTGCGGTGCTGGTGCACACCGGTCAGGGGACCGTGTGGGTGGGCCACCTGCGCCTGGAGGCGGGCGCAGAGCCGGGCTCTCAGGCGGGCTCTCAGGTGAGCGGGGTGAAGCTGCCGGCGACGATGGTGCTGGGTGAGCGGCTGGCGGGTGTGGGTGAGCGGGCCGGCTACAGCGAGATCACCTACGAGCGCGGCGAGGAGGTCGGGGTGGTGAGCTTCGACTTCTACAACGGCGCGATGTCCACCGACCAGTGCCGGCGGCTGGCGGCGGCGTTGCGGTACGCGGCGGCGCAGGACACGCGGGTGCTGGTGGTGCGCGGTGGCGAGGTGTTCTCCAACGGCATCCACCTGAACGTGATCGAGGCGGCGCGTCATCCGGAGCTGGAGGCGTGGATGAACATCAACGCGATCAACGCGGTGTGCCGGGAGATCGTGGCGTGCACGTCGCAGCTGGTGGTGACGTCGATCGCGGGGAACGCGGGGGCGGGCGGGGTGATGATGGGGCTGGGCGCCGACCGGGTGATCGTGCGGGAGCCGGTGGTGCTCAATCCGCATTACCGGACGATGGGGTTGTTCGGCAGTGAGTTCTGGACGTACGTGCTGCCGCGGCGGGTGGGGGCGCAGGCGGCGGCGGAGCTGACCGGGCGGGCGTTGCCGGTGGGGGCCGCCGAGGCGGTGGAGCTGGGGCTGGCCGATCGGGTGGCGGGCGGGTCGCGGCAGGAGTTCGAGCGGCGGGTGGTGGACTTCGCGCACCGGCTGGCCCAGGACTCCTCCTACGAGGCGTTGCTGGCGGCGCGGCGGCAGGCGCGGGAGGCCGACGAGCGGCGCAAGCCGCTGGACGCCTACCGGGCCGAGGAGCTGGCGGAGATGAGCCGGGACATGTTCGACGACCGCAACGGGTTCCGGGAGGCGCGCCGGGCGTTCGTGGGCAAGGCGCGGGCGCAGGCCACTCCCCCGCATCTGGCGGGTCATCGGGAGCTGTCCGGCGCGTCGGGACCCGGGGTCGCGGTGGCATCTCATATGTGAGATATGGTCGTGTGTTGTGGCAGATGATTACCTTGTGCGGATCGGCCGGCTCATCCGGGATGCGCGTCAGCATCGCGGTTGGACGCAGCTTCAGCTGGCCGATGCGCTGGCGACGAGTCAGAGCGCGGTCAACCGGATCGAGCGCGGCAACCAGAACATCAGTCTTGAGATGATCGCCCGGATCGGGGAGGCGCTCGACAGCGAGATCGTGTCCCTGGGGTATGCCGGTCCGATGCATCTGCGGGTGGTGGGCGGGCGCCGGCTGTCGGGCAGCATCGACGTCAAGACGTCCAAGAACGCCTGTGTGGCGTTGTTGTGCGCGTCGCTGCTGAACAACGGCCGCACGATCTTGCGCAAGGTGGCGCGGATCGAGGAGGTCTACCGGATCCTGGAGGTGCTGGCCTCGATCGGGGTGCGGGCGCGGTGGATCAACGAGGGCAGCGACCTGGAGATCGTGCCGCCGGCCCGGCTGGAGCTGGAGGCGATGGACACCGAGGCGGCCCGCCGGACCCGCAGCGTGATCATGTTCCTGGGGCCGTTGATGCACCGTACGGGGGAATTCCAGATCCCGTACGCGGGCGGCTGCGACCTGGGCACGCGTACCGTCCAGCCGCACATGTCGGCGCTGAAGCACTTCGGGCTGGACATCACCGCGACGGGCGGTTTCTACCACGCCAAGGTGGACGGCGGCGCGGCCCCGGCGCGGCCGATCGTGCTGACCGAGCGCGGCGACACGGTGACGGAGAACGCGCTGCTGGCCGCGGCCCGGCATCCGGGGGTGACGGTGATCCGCAACGCCTCCTCCAACTACATGGTGCAGGACCTGTGCTTCTTCCTGGAGCAGCTCGGCGTGCGGGTGGAGGGCATCGGCACCACGACGCTGACGGTGCACGGGCTGGCCTCCATCGAACGTGACGTCGACTACTCCCCCTCCGAGGACCCGGTGGAGGCGATGAGCCTGCTGGCGGCCGCGGTGGTGACCAGTTCGGAGCTGACGATCTGCCGGGTGCCGGTGGAGTTCCTGGAGATCGAGCTGGCGGTTCTGGAGGAGATGGGGCTCGACTGCGACCGCACGGGCGAGTACTGGGCGGCCAACGGGCGTACCCGGCTGGTGGACCTGACGGTGCGGCCCTCCAAGCTGGTCTCCCCCATCGACAAGATCCACCCGATGCCGTTCCCGGGGCTGAACATCGACAACGTGCCGTTCTTCGCCGCGATCGCGGCCGCGGCGCAGGGCTCGACGCTGATCCACGACTGGGTCTACGACAACCGGGCGATCTACCTGACCGAGCTGACCCGGCTGGGCGCCTCGGTCAAGCTGCTGGACCCGCACCGGGTGCTGGTGGAGGGGCCCACGCGGTGGCGCAGCGCCGAGATGATGTGCCCGCCGGCGCTGCGCCCGGCGGTGGTGGTGCTGCTGGCCATGATGGCGGCCGAGGGCACGTCGGTGCTGCGCAACGTGTACGTGATCAACCGCGGCTACGAGGACCTGGCCGAGCGGCTGAACGCGCTGGGCGCGCGCATCGAGACCTTCCGCGACATCTGATTTTCGTCGGTGGCGGCCGCTACCGTCTCCTCTGCAAGCTGCATCCCTGCGCGCGGCGTCGTCCGCGGGCAGGTGCGTTCGGTGCGTCGCCGAGATGTGAGGAGGGGAGCCGGTGCGGCCCGCGGAGCTCGACAGGTTGACGGTGGGACAGGCGGCTGACCGCTACGTGGAGCTGGTGGTGGCCAAGACGTCGACGGGCGCGCTGTCCCCGGCCACGGCCGAGGTCTACGCGCGTGACGTGGCCACGCTGGTGGCGCTGGCCGGCGCCGACGTGGTGCTCGACGACCTGACCGGCGAGGACGTCGATGCGATCTTGCTGGCGTTCGCGCGCAAGCCCGACGCGCGGCAGGCGGGCGGGGCGGGGGCGGGGCAGTCGCCGTCCTCGCAGGCCCGGTTCCGGCGGTCGATCTCGGCGTTGTTCAAGCACGCCACCCTGGCCGGGTGGGTGCAGATCAACCCGATGACGGCGGCGACGGTGACGGCCAAGCAGCGGGGCGGGCTGCGTCCGGAGCGGCGGGCGCTGACGCGGGAGCAGGCCCAAGGGCTGATCGGCGCGGCGCGGCAGTTGCGGGAGGCGCCCGAGCAGGAGGGCAAGCGCCGCGACCAGCGCATGCAGTTGCGTGACGCGGTGATCGTGCTGCTGCTGTCGACGGTGGGGCCGCGGGTGTCGGAGCTGGTGCGCGCCAACGTGGAGGACTTCTACACCAACGACGGGGTGCGCTACTGGCGGATCTTCGGCAAGGGCGGCCGTACGCGTGACGTGCCGCTGCCCGACGACGTGGCCGAGGTGTTGCAGGCCTACCTGGCGCGGGGGCGGGGGCAGGTGGCCGGCGCCGACGACGGCAAGGCGCTGCTGCTGTCGTGGCGGGGGCGGCGGCTGGCGCGAGGCGACGTGCAGGCGGTGATCGACCGGGTGCAGCGGCACGTCGATCCCGATCAGCGGCGTTCGGTGACGCCGCACGGGCTGCGGCACACCACGGCCACGCATCTGCTGGCCGACGCGGTCGACATGGACGCGGTGCGGCGGGTGCTGGGGCACAGCGACCTGTCGACGCTGGGGCGCTACCGTGACGAGCTGCCCGGGGAGCTGGAGGTGGCGATGCGGTCGCATCCGCTGTTGCGTGACAAGCCGTCGCGATAGGGCCTCGGCCCGAGGGGGCGATCGGGGTCGTGATGGCGGCCATCGGGTTGGTGATTGGCCGGGGGCGGGCGGGGGCTGGTTAGCTCGGCCGCGTGAACGGACAGATCACCACCGGATGGGTGGACATCGCGGGTATGGCGGCCTACACGGCCCTGCCCGTGGGGGTGCGGCGGCCCGTGGGCGTGCTGGTCGCCGGTGAGATCTTCGGGGTGAGCGGGTACGCGCGGCGGATGGCCGACCGGCTGGCGGGGTTGGGGCATGCGGCCGTCGTGCCCGACTTCAACCACCGGCACGAGCTGCTGCCGTCCCCTGCGGGCTCTTCGGCGGGGCTTGTGCGGGAGGCGGGCGAAGCGGGGGGCGGGGTGACGGTTGCCGTGGATGCGGTGACGGGTGGCCCGGTGGGGCGGGTGGTGGAGTTGCCGGTCGATGCGGCCGGCCGGGAACGGGGGCTGGAGCTGGCCTGGCTGCTGCGCCGGGAGCAGGTGCTGGATGACGCGCGTGCCGCGTCTGAGCACCTGCGGCGCGTGGGCGCCCGGCCCGCCGCGGCGGTCGGGTTCAGCCTGGGCGGGCACGTGGTGTGCTCGGTGGCCGGTGAGCTGGGGTTGGCGGCGGCGATAGCGCTCTACCCGGGCTGGCTGACGGGCACCGAGCTGCCGCTGAGCCGGCCGGAGCCGACGCTGGAGCGGGCCGCGCGGGCGCCGGGGCGGCTGGTGGTGCTGCTCGGCGCCGACGACCCGATCATCGACGGCGCCCAGCAGCGGGCGATCGCCGAGCGGCTGGAGACGGTGGTGTATCCGGGGGCGAGCCACGGGTTCGCCGCCGACGAGCGGGACACCTTCCACCCGGCCGCGGCTCAGGACGCCTGGCGGCGCATCGAGGACGTGCTGGACGAGGTACGCCGCTCCCGTACGAAATGACCCCGGCCCGCACGGTCAGGTGGCGGGCGGGTCAGGTTCGGGCGGGGGTGGCGCGGACGGCCAGGCGGTCGAGGGAGATGCCCAGGACGTCGGCCAGTGAGGCGATGGTGAAGAACGCCGGCGTGGCGATGCGCCCGGTCTCGATCTTGCGGAGGGTCTCGGCGGACATGCCGGCCGCGGCGGCCACCTCGACGATGCTGCGCTCGCCTCGGGCCTGGCGCAGCATGTGGCCGAGCTGCTCGCCGCGCAGCCGCTCCTCGGGGGTCAGCGGGGATCGCACCATGCCGCCCACCTTACACCCGCGGGATACTTATACCGGTATTGTTATCGCCCCCGGGCGGACCTCCGATCCGGCCTCAGGGTCAGGGGATGCGGGACACCTCGGGGAAACGGCTGTCGGGCTCCTGGAACAGGCGGGTGGGCTTGGCCAGCAGGTGCAGGTCGAAGAACGCCCCGACGTAGGCGCGCTGGGCCGCCACCGACCGTTGCGGATCGATCGTGCCGACGAAGTCGGCGACCGGCACCCCGCTCTGCTTCCCATCCTCCTTCCCCTCCCCCGCCTTGGGCAGCGCCGCGGCGATCTGCGGCAGCAGCGCCTGCAGGTCGGTGAACGAGCCGTGCGCGGCGCCCTTGAACCGCAGCTCCCGCTTCCACCCGGTCGAGGCCCGCCAGAACGACTTCCAGCTCGGCTCGCTGTCCCGTGTGTGCGTCTGGGCCGCCAGCTGCAGGAACGGCCTAGCCACGCCGGTGGCGGCGACCGGGCCGACGTAGCCGCCGTCGAGGTTGACCCCGGCGTCCACCCGCGGGTCGTCGTGGACGAGCTGGGCCGCCACCGACCCGCCCAGGGACTGCCCCAGCGCCCCCACCCGCGTCAGGTCGGGCGCGCCGCGCAACCCGGCGGGCATCTTCCCGCCGCCGATGGCCCGTCCCTGCCCCAGGGCCGTGACCTGGTCCAGCACGAACCGCATGTCGGCCAGCCGCGCCCGCGCGTGCCGCTCCAGCAGCGCCTCGATGACACGCGGGGTGAGCTTGGCCGGCAGCGGCAGCGCGCGCACGACCCGCCCGCCGGGGAACTCCACCTGGTCGGCCTCGTAGGTGTGGTCCACGGTGACGACGAGGTAGCCGCGCGAGGCCAGGTCCTGCACGAGCGTGGTGCCCAGCGTGCGCGGCCCGCCGTCGCCGGAGCCGAACAGCACGACGGGCAGCCGGCCCGCGCCGCGCTCGACCGGCGCGCCGGTACGGGCGGCGGTGCGGGTGGCGGCCCAGTCGACGGCGCCCTTGGCGATGCCCATGGGCGGCGCGGAGCGGCGGTCCCAGTCGGCGGCGGCCAGGGGCGCCATGTGGGGGGCGAGCGGCTGCGTGCCGCCCTTGGCCGGGTACCACAGGCTGACCATCAGCTCGCGGTACGGCTTCGACCGCAACAGGGGGTCGCGGCGGGAGCGGTCGACCAGGCGCAGGGCGACGGTTCCCACCGGGTGGGGGCCGCCGGGCGCGGGCAGGGCGACCGTGACCGCCTGCCGCGCCTGCTGTGCCTGCTGTGCCTGCTGTGCCTGTTGCGCGTGCAGGGGGACGGTGACGGGCGTCAGGGTCAGGGCGGCGACGGCCAGAGGGGCCGCGTACGTCTTCACGAGCATGCCGGTGTTCTCCTCGAACGGGACGGAAGGCGGGGGGTGTGGTCCGAGGCTGGCAGGCGGGCTCGCGAGCGGGCCAGCGGCCACGGGCTGACCTGCGGGTACGACTTTCGGATGAGGGGCCGAGATGTTCCTCCTTGCGGAGGATGGGGGGCGCCGGGGCGCGGCCTTTAGGGTGGGCGCATGACTCCGGCCGCCCGCCCGACCGCGCCGCCCCGCTCGATGGTCGACTCAACGATCGACTCGGCGGTCCGCCCAGTGGTTCGTTCGGTGGTTCGTTCGGTGATCGGCTCGGTGATGGGTTCGACGGTCCGCCCAGTGAGCGGCTCGGCAATCGGCTCCGTCATCCGTTCGGCGATCCGTTCGGTGATCGGCTCGATGCCGCCTGTGGCTGCCGACGCGTTGCTGGCTGCTGTGATCTTCGTGGTCACGCTGGGGCCGGGCCGGGTGGTCGAGGGCGGCCCTGCGGTGCTGGCCCTGCAGGTGGCTCTGGTGGCGCCGCTGGCATGGCGGCGGCGCGCCCCGCTGCTGGTGCTGTGCGTGATCGGCGGCGCGGCCGCCCTGCAGTGGGCTATCGACGTGCAGCTTCCGGCCGACGCGGCGCTGCTGGTCGCGCTCTACACGGTGGCGGCCCGCCGCCCGTGGCGGGCGACGCTGGCCGCCGCGTTCGTGCTGGAGGCCGGGGTGGTGGCGGCCGCGGCCCGGTGGGCGCCGCCTGGCCGGATGCCGTTGACGGTGGCGGCGCTGAGCGCGATGTCGGCCGCCGCCCTGGCAGCCGGGCTGTGGACGCGGACCCGGCGGGCCTACGTCGCCTCCCTGGAACGCGACCGCGACCAGCGGGCACGTCTGGCGGTCGCCGAGGAGCGCGCCCGGATGACGCGCGACATGCACGACATCGTCACCCACAACCTGTCGGTCATGGTGGCGCTGGCAGACAGTGCCGCCTACGTCCACGACCGTGCGCCCGGTCAGGCGGTGGCCGCGATGGCGCAGATCGCCGACACCGGCCGCCAGGCGCTGCGCGACATGCGCCGCTCCCTCAGCACCGACCAGGACGCCGACCACGACGCCGACCGAGCCACCGATCCAGCCGCCGACGGAAGCGCCAACCGAGCCGCCGCCGGATCCACCGGTCAGGACGTCGACCGAGGCGTTGACCGAGGCGTTGACCGAGGCATCGGCCAGGGCATCGGCCAGGAGCAGGAGCCGGGCATCGCTCCGCTGCACCCGGCGCCCGGTATCGCCGACCTCGGCCCGCTGGCCGACCGGATGCGCGCCGCCGGCCTGCCGACCCGGCTGCGGGTCGACGGCGACCCCGCCGACGTCCCGGCCGCCGCGCAGCTCACCCTCTACCGGCTGGCTCAGGAGGCGCTGACGAACACGCTGCGGCACGCCCCAGGCGCCCGCGCGCACGTCCGGGTGCACCTGACCCGCCGGCGGGCCGACATCGAGATCACCGACGACGGCGGCCGTCCGGCGCCCCTGCGGCCCGCCGGGCGGGGGCTGGCCGGGATGCGCGAACGCGTCGCCGCCTACGACGGCACCCTGCACGCCGGCCCGGCCCCCGGCGGCGGCTGGCGGGTCGCAGCCGTCCTCGACCTGACCGGCCCGGACACGCGATGAGCCTCGACCTGACCGCCCTCCACCTGACCGGCCCCCACGCGAGCGGCCCGGACGCGCCATGAGCATCGACCTGACCGGCCCGGACGTGCCATGACCATCCGGCTGCTGATCGCCGACGACGAGGCGCTGTTGCGGATGGCCTTCCGCATGGTGCTGGACGCCGAACCCGACCTGCACGTCGCCGGCGAGGCCGCCGACGGCGAACAGGCCGCCCTGCAGGCCCGCCGGCTGCGCCCCGACGTCGTGCTCATGGACGTCCGCATGCCCGGCCTGGACGGCATCGAGGCCACCCGCCGGATCGTCCGCGACTGTCCCGCCTCGAAGGTGCTCATCCTGACCACCTTCGACCTCGACGAGTACGCCTTCGCCGGCCTCAAGGCCGGCGCCGCCGGGTTCCTGCCCAAGAACACCCCGCCCGCCGACCTGCTCAGCGCGATCCGCAACGTCGCCGCGGGCGAGGCCGTCCTGTCGCCGCGCGTCACCCGCCGCCTGCTGGACAGGTTCGCCCCCCAGCTCACCCCCGGCCCCCGCGAAAGGCACCGGCTGCTGGACCTGCTGACCGCCCGCGAGCACGACGTGCTCGTCCAGGTGGCGCGCGGCCTGTCCAACGCCGAGGTCGCCGCCGCCCTGCATCTGGCCGAGGCGACCGTCAAGACGCATCTGAGCCGTGTGCTGCTCAAACTCGGGCTGCGTCACCGCGCCCAGGTCGTGGTGTTCGCCTACGAGAGCGGCCTGATCCGCCCCTCCTCATGACCCCTCTCCGCCCGGTGGACCAGCGCGGCGATCCGGGCGCTGACCTGCCGCCACACCCCCGGCGGGAACCCGTGTCCCATCCCCTCGACCAGCCAGAACTCCGCGCCCGGGATCGCCTGGGCCGTGGCCCGCCCGCCGGCGGGGTCGGCGGCGGCGTCGGCCGCGCCGTGGATCACCAGCGCCGGCACCTCCAGCCGAGACAATCCTTCCCGCCGGTCGCCCGACCCGATCACCGAGGCGGCCTGCCGCAGCATGCCGGCCAGCGACCAGCCGCGGTCCCAGGCCCGCTCGGCCACGGCCCGTACCGCCTCCAGGTCGGCGGCCACGCCGTGGGCGCTCGCGCCGGCCACCATGCGCGCCACGTACAGCTCGCGGGTGGTCGGCGGCGGCCCCGGGACGCCGCGCGCGGCGCCGGGGCGCGCCGGCGGGGGTGTCATGCGGTCGCCGTGCGTGGACATGATCGAGGTGAGCGACCTGACCCGCCCAGGGTGGGCGACGGCGACCGCCTGGGCGATCATGCCGCCCAGCGACGCGCCCACCAGGTGGACGCTGTCCAGGCCCAGGACGTCCAGCAGCCCCACGGTGTCGGCGACCAGATCGTCCAGCGTGTAGGCCAGCGAGGACAGGTCACCGGCCAGCGCCGCGGCGAAGTCCGGCTCGCCGGCGTCGTCGAAGTGGGTGGAGCGCCCGCAGTCACGGCCGTCGAACCGGATCAGCTGCAGGCCGTGCCCGGCCAGCTCGGCGCACAACCCGTCGGGCCAGTTGATCAGTTGCCCGCCCGCCCCCATGATCAGCAGCACGGGCGGCGCGGCCCGGTCGCCCAGCCGCTCGTACACGATGTCCAGCCCGGCCGGCCCGACCCCGGACGCCGTCTCCTCGCCCACTTTCACGCCCACTTTCACGCCCACTTTCACGCCCACTTTCGCCCCTTCCCGGCAGGGACGGAAACTGTCGGCGCCCGTCGCTACCGTGACCGTATGGACGACAGCATCGTCATCACCGGCGCGCGCGTGAACAACCTCAAGAACCTGTCCCTGCGCATCCCCAAGAACCGGCTCGTCGTCTTCACCGGCGTGTCCGGCTCCGGCAAGTCGTCGGTCGTCTTCGACACCGTCGCCGTGGAGTCCCAGCGCCAGCTCAACGAAACCTACTCCTGGTTCGTCCGCAACCGGCTGCCCAAACACGAGAAACCCGAGGCCGAGGCCATCGACAACCTCGGCGCCGCCATCGTCGTCGACCAGAAGCCGGTCGGCGGCAGCTCGCGTTCCACCGTCGGCACCATGACCGACATCCTGCCGATCCTGCGCGTGCTGTTCTCCCGCTACGGCACGCCCAGCGCCGGCTACTCCTACGCCTACTCCTTCAACGACCCCCACGGCATGTGTCCCGGCTGCGACGGCCTCGGCCGGGCCGTCCGCCTCGACCTCGACGCGCTGCTCGACCCGGGCCGGTCCCTCGACGACGGCGCCATCCGCTTCCCGTTGTTCGGGGTCGGCACGTGGCAGTGGCAGATCTACGCCCGTTCCGGCACCTTCGACCCCGCCAAACCCGTCGCCGACTACACGGAGGAAGAGCGCCACCTGCTGCTGCACGGCGGCGGCTTCACCGTCGAGGTCCGCGGCAAGAACGGCACCCTCAACAAGGTCGACTACGAAGGCGTCGCCGACCGTTTCACCCGCCTCTACCTCAAACGCGACCTGTCGGGGCTGAGTGACAAGACCCGAGAGGCGGTCCTGGCCTTCGTCACCGAGGGCACCTGCCCCCAGTGCCGGGGCGCGCGTCTCAACCAGGCGGCCCTGGCCACCATGATCGGCCCCCACAACATCGCCGACCACGCCGCCATGGAGATCACCGACCTCATCGGCGTCCTGACCGGGCTCGGCAACCCCGTCGCCGACACCGCGGCCGCCGCGTTGCGCCGCATCGACCAGATCGGCCTGGGCTACCTCACCCTCGACCGCGAGACCACCACCTTGTCCGGCGGCGAGAGCCAGCGTCTGAAGACCGTCCGCCATCTCGGCTCCAGCCTCACCGGCATGACGTACGTGTTCGACGAGCCCAGCGCCGGCCTCCACCCGGCCGACGTCGGCCGGCTCAACACGCTGTTGCGGGCCCTGCGTGACAAGGGCAACACCGTCCTGGTGGTCGAGCACGACCCGGACGTGATCGCCGTCGCCGACCACGTCATCGATCTCGGGCCGGGAGCCGGTCTGCACGGTGGCACCGTCGTCTACGAGGGCTCCGTCGAAGGGCTGGCGCGCTCCGGCACCCTGACCGGCCGCCACCTGCGGGCCCGTACCCCGCTCAAGAGCGCCGTGCGCCGCCCGACCGGGCACCTGACTATCACCGACGCCGCCCTGCACAACCTCGACCATCTCACCCTCGACGTGCCGACCGGTGTGCTGACCTGCGTCACCGGAGTCGCGGGGTCCGGCAAGTCGACTCTCATCGGCGAGGTGTTCACCGCCCAGCATCCCGGCTCGGTCATCGTCGATCAGGGGGCCGTCGCCGTCTCGGCCCGCTCCAGCCCGGCGTCCTTCATCGGTGTCCTGGAGCCGGTCCGCCGTCTGTTCGCCCGCGCCGGCGGCACCCAGCCGGGCCTGTTCAGCTACAACTCCACCGGCGCCTGCCCCGCCTGCGAGGGCCGCGGCGTCATCCACACCGACCTGGCGTTCATGGACCCGGTCACCGCCGTGTGCGAGATGTGCGGCGGCAGCCGCTACAACCCCGAGGCCCTGCGGCACCGGCTGCGCGGGCACACCATCGTCGACGTCCTGGCCCTGACCGCCGAGCAGGCCGCCGCGTTCTTCACCGAACCGGCCATCCGCGACCGCGTCACCACGCTGGTCGACGTCGGCCTGGGCTATCTCACCCTCGGCCAGCCCACCTCCACGCTGTCGGGCGGCGAACGCCAGCGGATGAAACTGGCCGGCGAGCTCACCAAGACGGGCGCGGTCTACGTCCTGGACGAGCCCACCACCGGCCTGCACCTGTCGGACGTCGACACCCTGATCGACCTGCTCGACCGCATCGTCGACGCCGGCAACACGGTCATCGTGGTCGAACACCACATGCAGATGGTCAAACGGGCTGACTGGGTCATCGATCTGGGGCCGGGCGGCGGCAAACACGGCGGCCGCCTGATGTTCCAGGGCACCCCCGCCGACCTGCTGACCGCTTCGGGGTCCCGTACCGCCGAGCATCTGGCGGCCGCGCTTGCCTGACCGGCCGCGGGAGGGGTGGGGCTGATCGTGCCGGGGGCGGCACGATCAGCCCGTGGTCAGCCCAGTGTCAGCCCCAGTGTCAGCCCCACTGTCAGCCCTGGGGTTGCTCCGCCGGGCAGCCGATGCCCTTGGCGGGTACGGACGCCGAGATCAGGTAGCTGTCCATGGCGGCCGTGGTGCAGGTGGTCATGCCGTAGACGCCGTGGCCCCAGCCGTCGTAGGTGAGCAGGGTGGCCTTGGGGCCCAGCTGACGGGCCACGTTGGCCGACCACGCGTACGGCGTGTCGGGGTCGTGCCTGGAGGTGGCCACCAGCAGCGGCGTGCTGCCCTTGTACCGCAGCGGGTGCTGGGGGTTGTTGACCGGATGGCCCTGGCAGATCGGCATGTCGCCCATCGGCATCGGGTTGTAGCGCATGTCGGGGGGCACCGCGTTGGAGGCGCGCATCACCTCGGCGTACTCGGCGTAGCCCCGCAGCGACAGGTTCCAGTCCTGGCACAAGATCGCGGTGGGCAGTTCGGCGTACTGGCCGTTCACCGGCCAGTTGCCGGGAGGGCCGGGCATGTCCTCGGGCACCGGGCCGCCCGCCAGCGCGAGCAGCACCTTGGCCTCCAGCCGCCAGGCGGGCGCCTCGTTGAGCACCACGCCCAGCCACTGCAGGTTGTGCGCGCTCACCGGCCGGCCGTCGCCCGGCCACAACAGCTGACCGCGGCCCGCCTTGGCCAGCAGCCCCTTCCACAACGCCCGGATGTCGCGGCCGCGCAGGACGCAGTCGCTGTCACGGGCGCACCAGGCGATGAACTCCTCGAAGCTGTCCTGGACGGTGGCGGCCTCGCTCACCTGGAACGCCTTGACGTCCAGGCTGTGGTCCATGTTGCTGTCCAGCACCATGGCGCGGATCCGGCCCGGGAACAGCTCGGCGTACATCTGCTGGGCCAGCGTGCCGTAGGAGACGCCGTAGGAGGTCAGTTTGTCCTCACCCAGCGCGGCGCGGATGGCGTCCATGTCGCGGGCCACGTTGACCGAGTCGAGGTGGTCGTACAGGGGGCCGGTGAGCTTGCGGCAGTCGGCGCGCAGCCTGTTGTCGAAGGCGACCCACGTCAGGTAGTCGGCCTGGCTGGTCATGACCGGGTAGGGCATCTGGTTGTACACCGAGGCCGAGCAGGTCACCGAGCGGCTGCGGGCGACGCCGCGGGGGTCGTAGCCGACGATGTCGAAGCGCCGCTGGATGTCCTGGCTGAAGCCGGAGGGGCGCAGGATGTCGTTCACGCCGGAGTTGCCGGGCCCGCCGGGGTTGGTCAGCAGGGAGCCGATCCGCGCCGACGGGGCGGTGGCCTTGCGGCGGGCCAGGGCCAGGTCGACGGTCGGCCCGTCGGGCTCGGACCAGTCGATGGGCACGGCCAGCGTGCCGCACTCGACGGTGGGTTCTTCCTCGCACGGCCCCCAGGTGATGCCGCGCTTGCCGACGGCATCCGTGACGTCCTGCCGGGTCACCGCCGCGCCGGCCGTCCCCGCCATGGGGACGGCTAACAGCGTCGCCATCGCCATGAGGGCGGCTGCGAGCAGGGATGTTCTTCTCAGCACATTGCTCCTATCGTCGATCGGCACGTCGATCGGCGGGCGGGGCTGCTCGCACGGCGCGTATCGGGCCCCCTGGCCTGGCCGCGGAGCGTCTCCCGTCCTGCCTCAGCGGTCTGTTGCGGGGCCGCTGCCGTGCCTCTCCTTGATCACGACTCGGAATCTAACAGGCGAAGGCCGCGCCGGTGGACATTACGTCAGAATCTGGACAAATGCGGGTGCGGGGTGGCAGAGCCCGCACGGCCGGAAACCCGCCGCCGAGCCGGGGCCGGCGAGAGCTGGAACGGAATCCGGCGTCAACGGGGTCTCCCGGGCCGGTGGCCCCCTCGCGTCAGGGGCCCCGGACGTGGAACACGCCAGATTCCGTTCGCCGCGTGCGGGTCAGGCGCCGGTGATCGCCCTGTCCGAGCGCAGGGTCTCGGTCCGGGTCCGCAGGAACGTGCGCAGGGTCTCCGCCTCGGCGTCGACCTCGGCGGTGTCGGCGCCGTCGTTCAGCTTGTAGGCGGCGACGAGGTCGTCGAGCAGGCCGGAGGCGGCGCCGCTGCCCAGCAGCTTGGTGTACAGGGCGCGGTACTGCCCCTCGTACATCTTCTTGAAGGTGGCGTTCTTGAGGAACTTCTCCTTCAGGGGGTGGCTCATGCCCATCATGCCGCCACCGGGACGCCCCTGCCCGCCGCCGGGCGGGGTCAGGCCCTGAGGCGGCTGCCCCTGCCGGGGTTGCACCGGCAGGGTCTGCGTCTGGCCCTGCGTCTGGCCCTGCGTCTGGGGCTGTGTCTGGCCCTGCTGCTGGTTCTGCTGGGGACGTCCAGGGCCGAAGCCGCCCATCCCGATCGTGTCGTGCACGCCGCTCTTGGCGTCGCCGTTGAAGGCGAGGTTGAGGTCCCAGGTGATGACCTTGAACTTCCTGGTGGCCGTGTCGTACCACAGGTAGTAGTTCTTGCCGGGGCCGGCCATGTCGTCGAAGTTGACCATGATGTGCTGCAGGGCCAGGTAGCGGGCGAACGAGGTCACGTCCAGGCGGTCGGCCAGGCCCTCGGCGAACTCGGCGTCGGAGGCTTCGCCCGTCCACCTGACCAGGTCGATGACCGGCTGCAGGTCCTTGCCGCCGACCTTGTTGATCTGCTTGAAGTCGCCGGTGTACTCGGTCTGGTCCTCGCCCTTGTAGGTGAAGGAGCCGGTGGCCAGCGACTTGTACAGCACCCCGTCGCCGAGTTCCGCCGCGTAGCCCTCGTCCAGGTACTCCACCACCAGGCGCGGAGCGGACGCGCGGCCGTTGACGGTGAAGGAACTGTAGGCCGAGCGCTGGGTCGGCTCGCCGGAGGCGCCGACCAGCGCGATGCCGAGCGCTTCGTTCAGCATCGTCGTCGAGCCCATCGCGGCCGGCCGTACGGCGACCTGGGTGCGCCCCTGGTAGCGGCGGCCCGCCACGAACTCGTCGAAGCTGATCAGCCAGGGCAGCTTCTCCGGCTCCTCGGCCTTCAAGGAGGCGCCGGGCATGCCGCCGCCCAAAGGCCCGCCCTCGCCCTGCGGCCGCCCGTTCTGGGGTTGCCCGTTCTGGGGTTGCCCGTTGCCGGGCGGCTGGAAGCCGCCGGGCACGGCCCGCCGCTTGGACTGCCCCTTCCAGGTCAGCTGCCCCAGCGTGGAGTTGCCCTTGAGACGGACGCCGACGCTCGGGACGCGGGTGCCGTCGATCGTCAGGTCGGCTTCGAGGTACTTCTTCTCGCCGTCCTTGAAGTACTCGCTCAGCATGTCCTGGTAGGCCTCGTCGGTGAAGGTGAGCTTCACCTCGTGCGCGGTGGAGGCGTCGAACAGGTCCTTGGTGCCGGTCAGGTTCGTGGTGACGGTCCTGGCCTCGGCGGCCTGGGCGGTGGTGACGTACGGACGGATCGTGCCGCTGCCGAAGACGCCCCAGCAGGCGGCCAGGAACGCCGCGCACAGCGCGACGAGCCTCCAGTTCTGCCGGAGCCTGACGGGGACACGGTGCTTGAGCCGCTTGGTCTGTGCCATGTGCCGGGCCTACAGGTCGCTCTGGTCGTACCCGGTCAGGACGGTGACCGACTGGCCGTGGTTGCGCTCGCGCAGGGCGGAGATCAGGTCGCCCGGCTCACCACCCTTCTTGATCTTGACGGTGTACATGAGCTCGGTGAGCGCGCCCGCCCTGATCGACTCCATGCTGACCAGCTCGAACTCGTCGGTGTGCCGGACGAGCACGTCCTGGATCGAGGCGGCCAGGTCCTCCTCCGAAGGGACCTGGACCTTCACGACCTGACGCCGCACGTCCAGCTGGAACCAGTCGAACCGGTGCATGACCATGACGATCAGCGAGATGGCGACGGCGGCGACGACGCCCAGCAGGTAGAAGCGGGTGCCGACGGCCATGCCGACGCCCATCACCAGGAAGATGAACCCGACGTCGCGGGTCTCCTTGATGGCGTTGCGGAACCGCACCACCGACAGGGCGCCGACCAGGGCGAAGGCACGGGCGATGTTGGACCCGACGACCAGCATGATCAACGAGATCAGCATGCCCAGGACGACCAGCGTCTGGACATAGGACTGGCTGTAGGACACGTTGCGGTGCGTGGCCCGGTACACCCAGCCGATCATGGCGCTGAGCACGAACGACAGGGCCATCGCGACGGCGATGTCAGCCACGCTGAACGTGCCGGACAGGTCCTGGAAGGAGAAGTCCATCGGGGTCATGCCTCCGGAAGAACGGTCGAGGGGACGAGATCGTGGTCGGGAACGTGGAAGATCGAGCGCGGCGCCAGCCCGTGGGCCTCGACGCTCTGGCAGTACTTGGAGACCCGCACCACCTGCAGGTTCCGCTTGGCGGTCAGATCGGTCAGCCAGTACGGCACGCGCTCGTCGGCCTTGACCTCCACGATCGACTTGCCGGCCGGGACGATGAGCCGGTTCTCGGCGTCGGCGCCGAGGTGGAAGTCCCGGTCACGGCCGCGGATATGCCGGTCGAACGTCACCCGCAGGCCCACGTCGGCGTCGCGGCCGAGGTAGGCGTGCCGCTGGTAGCCGGTCATCGCGACGGGCCGCAGGTCCAGGCGCAGCACCAGGTCGAGCACCTCCTCCAGGAAGGCCCGCTGGGACGGGTCGTGCCCGACCATCTGCCGCCCGTCGCACAGGCGCAGCGCGTCGGCGTACGCAAGAGACACCCGCCGCTTCTGGGTGACCCGGTTGACCCGCTGCTTGATCTCGACGAACACCGGCGTGGCGCCGTCCACACAGAAGCGGTCGCCGTAGTGGCGCACCCGCAGCTTCCTGCGGAACTTCAGCCCTTCGATCTTCTCCCAGTAGAAGCGCAACTGCCGGGTGTCGTAGTAGACGCTCCAGACGCCGTAGCCCGCCTCGCCGCTGTGCTGGTCGCGATCGAGCCGCTGCTCGATCTCCTCCCGCAGCGCGACCGCCTCCCAGGCGTCCACGAGGTACTTGATCTCGTAGCGGTTGAAGGCGTGCAGCTTGCTGGGGGCCCGCAGCCGGTGGCCCTGGTCACCGACCGCCTCCGACGGCGGCTGACCGGCCTGCTCAGCTGCGGAAACGGCTGGTTCGCGGAACCTTTTCAGCAATGTCCCTCCTTTCGTCGGCACACATCTGACCGCACGAAGCTGGGAGCAATGTGTGAACCGCGCCTGACGAGAGGATGAACGGCCGGGGCGTTCAGCCGTCGCGAGGCTGCTCAAGAGGCAGCAGCACACGGAAGGCGGTGCCGCGGCCCGGAACGCTGGTCACCTCGATCCGGCCGTCGTGCGCCTGCACGAGCGCCGCGGCGATGGCCAGGCCCAGCCCCGTTCCACCACTGTCACGGGAACGGCCGGGATCGGCCCGGTAGAAGCGGTCGAACACGTGCGGCAGATGACCGGCCTCGATGCCCTGCCCTTCGTCGCGCACCTCGACCAGCGCGGCCCTGACGTGCGCAGCGGGCCCATCGCCGGCGTGCACCACCCCGGCCGCGGGAACCCCGGCCACGGCGCGAGGGGCCACCTCCACCCGGATCTCCGCCTCCGCAGCCGTGTGCCGCATCGCGTTGCCGACCAGGTTGGCGATGACCTGGTGCAGCCGATGTTCGTCGCCCAGCACGAACACCGGCTCGGCGGAGACGACCAGCCGGATCGACCGCTCGCGGTCGCGCGCCTGGGCGGCATGGACGACATCCCCGGCCAGCACGTGCACATCCACGACGGTGGGCGCCAAGGCGGGCTCCTGGTCCAGCCGGGCCAGCAGCAGCATGTCCTCCACCAGGACGCCCATGCGTTCGGCCTCTGCCTCGATCCTGCGCAGCAGCCGCTCGGCCACCGCGTCCCGCGGGCCCTGACCGTGATGGTAGAGCTCGGCGAAGCCCCGGATGGAGGTGAGCGGGGTGCGCAGCTCATGGGAGGCGTCGGCGACGAAACGGCGCAGCCGCTGTTCCGACTCCCGGCGGGCGCGCAGAGCGGCCGACAGCCGCTCCAGCATCGTGTTGAGCGTCTGGCCGAGCCGCCCGATCTCGGTGCGCGGATCGGCATCGGCGACCCTCCGGTCCAGATCGCCGGCGGAGATCGCCCGCGCCGTGCGTTCGACGCGCGTGAGCGGGCGCAGGCCCAGCCGCACCACCGCCCAGGCCACGGCGCCCAGCAGCACGAGCACCAACGCTCCCGCGCCGGCCTCGATGACCAGCAACTGCCGCACGGTGGCCCGGTTGGCCTCCAGCGACATCGACAAGGCGACGCGCTCGCCGTTCGGCAACTGCCTGAGCAGCACCCGCCAGTCCTCCCGCCCGCTCCGGTCCTGCACGGTGAACGGCCGGTACGGCACCGACCTGACCACCTCGGCCGGGACCTGCGGGCCGCCCGTCGCGTCCGCGGGGATCAGCCGGGCCAATCGCCCTGCACGGTCGTAGACGGCGATCCGGAACTGGGTCGGCAACTGGACGCTCCCGGGCGGCGGCGCAGGCCCGATCGGCGGCCGGCGGGCGGAGGTGGTCGCGGAGAACTCGGCCAGCTGCGCGTCCACGCGCGACAGCAGCGACTGCTCCAGCATCACGGTGCCGGCGACCGCGAAGACGGCCAGCCCCGCCGCCGCCAGGCCTAGCAGAGCCACCAGCAGCCGCAGCCGCAGCGGCCACGGACGGCGGGCCACCCTCACGACGTGCTCTGCAGCCGGTAACCCACGCCGCGCAGCGTGTGGATCAGCGGCGGGCCACCGGCGTCGATCTTCCGCCGCAGGTAGCTGATGTAGGACTCGACGATCCTGCTCTCGCCGTCGAAGTCGAAGTCCCACACGCGGTCGAGGATCTGCGCCTTGCTGACCACCCGACCCGCGTTGATCATCAGATACCTGAGCAGGCTGAACTCCGTCGGCGACAGGTGGATCTGCCGCCCGGCCCGACGCACGGTATGAGCCTGTTCGTCCAGCTCCAGGTCCGCGCACCGCAGGACGCCGTCGTCGGCCTGCTCCTCCGGCGGGCGCGTCCTGCGCAGGATCGCCCGCAACCTCAGCACGACCTCCTCCAAGCTGAAGGGCTTGGCCACGTAGTCGTCGCCGCCGGCGGTCAGCCCCGCGATCCGGTCGGGCACCGCGTCCTTGGCGGTCAGGAAGAGCACCAGAGGGCTGTCACCGGCCTCGCCAAGCCTGCGCGCCACCGTGAACCCGTCCAGGCCGGGCATCATCACGTCCAGCACGATGATGTCCGGCCGCTCCCGGGCCACCTCCTCCAGCGCCCGGCGGCCGTCCGAGACCGTCCGCACGGCGAAGCCGTTCAGCTCCAGGGCCTCCGACAGCAGCTCGCGGATGTTCGGCTCGTCGTCGACCACCAGCACTTTCGCGGCGGATTGTTCGCTCACCACATCGTTCTACCTGCACAAGGTGAGAAAAACGTGTGAGCGTCCGCGGCGCCGCTCGGCGGCGCCCGACCGCAGAGCCGTGCATCAGCAGCTCAGGTCACGCTCGGGCAGACGGCCCGTCACCAGGAAGCCGGTGACGGCACGGTCACCGCAGGCATTGCCGTTGGCCAGATACACCCCGTGACCACTGGAGTCCACCGCGATCATCCGGGCCCGCTGCCCGAGCGCCGCACGCATCTTCAGCGCCCCGCTGTAGGGCGTGGCCGGATCCCGCAGATTCTGGATCAGCAGGACGTTGGCCGGACCCCGCGAACCGATCCGCGTGGCCCGCTCGGCAGGCCGGAACGGCCAGTACGCACACGGCCCCAGATTCACCGGCATGCCCGCCGTCAACGGGTAGGCGGCCCGGCTGCGCCGCACCTGCTGCTCGTGCCGGGCGAGCGAGCTCGGCCACTCGACGTCGTTGCACATCGTGGCACCGGCGTGCGCGGCGGTGTTCTGCAGCGCGGCCTGCGGCGGCTGGTTCGGCGCGGGCAGCTCGGCACCGCTCAGCGCGGCCTTCAACAGCCCGGCCAGCATCGGGTAATTCGCCCGCGAGTACAGCGCGTTGAGCAGGGTCTCCCGCAGCAGGTTGCCGGTCAGCCGCTGCTCCGGCTCGGACCCCGGCCAGGCGAGCGGCTCGCGGTCCAGCCGCGCGGCCAGCTCCAGGAACGTCCGGCGCACCGCGGCCACGTCGGCGCCCAGGCCGTAGTCGCCGTCACGCGCGGCCGCCCACGCGCCGAAGTCGGGGAAGGCGTCCTGCACCCCGACGGCGTAGTTGGCCAGCCACTGACGCGCCACCTGGTGCGGATCGGGGTCGTCATTGCTGTCGAGGATCACCCGATCGGTGGTGCCGGGGAACATCGTGGCGTGCACGGCGCCCGCGTAGGTGCCGTACGAGACTCCCCAGTAGGAGATCTTGTCCTCGCCGAGCGCCACCCGGATCCGGTCGATGTCCCTGGCGTGGTTGCGGGTGCTGATGTGCCGGATCAGCGGCCCGCCGTTGCGGGCGCACGCCTCGGCGATCCGGCGCGACCACGCCGCGTTCCCGGCGATCCCCCCGTCGGCGTCGGGGTAGGGCTTCATGCGCGTCAGCGACAGGTCGGCGGGCGCGAGCCCGCAGGAGACCGGCGAGCTCTTCCCGACGCCACGCGGGTCGAACCCGACGACGTCGAAGCGGTCGAGCACGTCCTTGGGCAGCTTCTTCACCAAGGTGCTGGGCCGGTTCAGCCCCGGGCTGCCCGGACCGCCCGGGATGATCAGCAACACGCCACGGCGCACGTCGGGACGGGCCGTCCTGATCCTCGACACCGCCAGCGTGACCGACGGGCCGCCGGCGGCGGAGTAGTCCATCGGCACCTCGATCGTCGTGCACTCCTGGCGGGGATCGACGCCCTCGCCCGGCCGGCAGGAGCTCCACGAGGTGACGGCGGCGTGCGCCGGAGCCGCCAGAAGGGTGGCCGTCAGGGCGGACGCGGACAACAGGGCAAGGGATTTCATCAGCGGCCTCTCGGTTCCGGTGGGGACGTCCACGACTCTGCCGGGTCGTCGATCGCCGAACCAGAGACCTCGTCACCGGCCGCCCGTGACCTCATCACGAAACCGACAAATCACCCACCACCGGAACCAGCACGTCCGTCACCAACTCCCCAGGAGGCGTACACCCCGGATCCGACACATACACCTCCCGCACCGCACCCCTCACCACCAGCCGCCGCTCAGCACACCACGCCAGCACAGCATGCACCGTCAACGCGATCTGGTCATAAGGCCCCACATGAGTCGCCCGCGCGAACACCCCGCCCGGCAACACCCCCACCTCGAAACCCTGACCGACCTCCCTCTCCTCGTCCAGCAACAACGCCACCCGGACGTCCACCACCTCACCCACATCAACCGGAAACAACCCCACCAACCGCACCGGCCCGAACCCCTCCGGCACCCCCGCCACCAACCGCGCCACCGCCGCGGACGTAGCCCGCCCCACATCCTCCAACCCCGCCGCCCGCTCACCCACGAACGCCGCCCGCTCCCCGCCCTGCCGCACCACATCCACCTCAGCCGCCGGCAACCCCACAGCCAGCACCCGCTCCAACGACGCCAGCGTCCGCCGCCGACGCGCCAACTCCACCTCCAACGACACCCGAACCGACTCCAAAGCCCCCACCTCCCCCGACAACACCCGCCCCACCACCGCCAACGGCACATCCAACGACCGCAACAACCCGATCGACAACGCCTCCCGCGCCTGATCGGCCCGGTAATACCGGTAACCCGTCACCTCATCCACATACGCCGGACGCAACAACCCCAACTCGTCGTAATGCCGCAACTGCTTCACACTCAACCGGCCAAGCCGCGCAAACTGCCCAATCGGCAGCAACTCCTCATCCACCACCACACCCACCCTCACGTAACGTCAGACCCATGACCCTGTCCATCGGCCAAGTCGCCAAACTGGCCGGCATCACCGTACGAACCCTCCACCACTACGACGAAATCGCCCTCCTCACCCCCAGCCAACGCACCACCGCCGGCTACCGCCGCTACACCGACGACGACCTCCTCCGCCTCCAGCAAATCCTCCTCTACCGCGAACTCGGCTTCCCCCTCGAACAGATCACCGACATCCTCGACCACCCCCACACCGACCACCTCACCCACCTCCACCGCCAACACCAACTCCTCACCCGCAAAGCCCAACGCCTCCACCAGGTCATCACCAACGTCGAACGCGCCATCCAAGCCCACACCCACCACCTCCCCCTCACCCCCGAAGAACGCTTCGACGTCTTCGGCCACTTCACCCCCGAAGACCACCACGCCGAAGTCCAACGCCGCTGGGGCCACACCGACGCCTCCACCGAAAGCCACCGCCGCGCCGCCGCCTACACCAAGACCGACTGGCTCCAGCTCACCGCCGAAGCCACCGCCATCGACGACGACATGCGCGCCGCCCACGCCCGCGGGCTCGCCCCCGACCACCCCCAGGTCATGGACATCGCAGAACGCCACCGCGCCCACATCACCCGCTGGTTCTACGACTGCACGCCCGAACTCCACCGCGGCCTCGGCGACCTGTACGCCACCGACCCCCGGTTCACCGCCACCTACGACGACCGCGCCCCCGGCCTGGCCGCGTACTACCGCCAGGCCATCCACGCCAACGCCCGCCGCCTCTGACCTGGCTGCTGGGTTTTGATCGAGCAGAATGGATCTTGTCCAGACCCAGCACCTTTACAATGTAGATTTCTAAGCCGGGAGGTCCAGCGCGGCCGCCGTCAGCGCGCGCGCCCGGCGGGGCGAGGTCAACAGCTCCACCGTGTCCGACAACTGGTCCACGCACCCCGCCACCGGCAGCCCCCTGACCAGCGGATCCGTCACCGACGCCATCAGCGCCCGCGCGAACCGCTCCCCGCCGATCACCCGGAACGGCCGGTCGTGGAACCCCCGCACCCCCTCCTCCAGCCGCTCGGTCAGCGCCATGCGGTTCTGCAGCGCCGCCAGCCGTCCGTACGCCGCCGTCAGGCCCTCCTCCCGCTCGCGCCACGACCGCGCCGCCATCGCCGCCCCCAGCGCCTCGCCCAGCTCGGCCGAGCCCGGCAGCCGGGTCAGCGCGCTGCCCAGCCACTTGGTGTACGGCGGGTAGCGGCGCCGCAGCAGCAACGCCAGCCGCATCACCTCCCGCGCCAGCCGCGCCCCCACCACGGCCGACCCCAGCTCGTCCCCCACCTCCGCGCACCGCCCCGGGAACGGCTCCTCCTGGCCGATGCGCTGCCATTGGCAGGCCAGCACGTACCGCCACACGTCCTGCGGATACCAGCGCAACGCCTGCCGGGCCGCCTCCAGCCCCACACCCGGCAACCCGTCGCAGAAGACCTCACCGCCCGTCACCTCGGCCAGCGTCTGCCACGGCACGGACAACCAGTCCAGCAGGGACACGCCCGCACGCGGATCGAACCCGAGCCGCCCGACCAGCCACTCCCCCAGCTCGGCGACCACGACCCCCGGCTGCCGCACCCCGTGGTACTCGAACACGGTGTCAAAACCCCCGAACCGGTCGGGCAGCCCCGCCGTCACCCGCTCCCGTACCGGCTCCACCTGACCGGCGGGCACGAACAGCAGGACCCGCGGCCCCCAGTCGTGGTCGGCCGAGCGGGCCGTGTCGAACGCGAGCACCTCAGACCCCGGGCCGATCAGCGCGGCGCTGTGCCGCACCCCGGGAAGCAGCGGCGCGACGACTTCGCCGTAGAAGGCACGAGAAAGCTCAATACCAGGCACAAAGTTGGACATCACGCCGTCAACTCTGCACGAGCACCGCCCGAACCTCACCCGGTTTTCCCAGCGCCGATGGCAGCGTGGTGACCGACCGGACACGCCAGGGGGAGGGACCCGTTGAGCAAGGTCGTCGCCGACATCTCCGTATCGCTGGACGGCTACGTCACCGGCCCCGACCCCGGCCTCGAACACGGCCTCGGCACCGGCGGCGAACTGCTGCACGCCTGGGCCCGCCGGCCCACCGACGTCGACGCGCGCGTCCTGGGCGGCGCGGTCCGCGCCACCGGCGCCGTCATCATGGGACGGCGCACCTTCGACGTGGTCGACGGCCCCTACGGGTGGGGCGACCCGCTCGGCTACGGCGTGGCCCGCGAGCAGGCGCGGGCCACGCCCGTGTTCGTCGTCACCCACGTCCCGCCCTCAGCGGTACGCCGGCCCGAACTGTTCACCTTCGTCACCGACGGCCCCGCCGCGGCCGTCGAGCACGCCCGCACCGTGGCCGGGGACGGCGACATCGTCTTCATGGGCGGCGCCGACCTGATCGGCCAGGCCACCGACGAAGGGCTGCTCGACGAACTGCGCCTGCACCTGGCGCCGCTGCTGCTCGGCGCGGGCACCCGCCTGTTCGCCCAGGTGCGCCCCCGCCAGTGGGAGCCGGTCGAGACGCACTTCTCCCCCCTGGCCACCCACCTGACCTACCGCGCCATCACCTGACCCGCCGCCTTCGAGCGGGGGGTTCAGCCGGCGACGTGGCAGGCCAGCACCAGGCGCCGGCGGTAGCCGATCCGCTCGTACACCTTGATCGCCGCGGCGTTGACGTCGTCCACCATCAGCGCCGCGCGGCCGTGCGTGGCCACGAGCTGGGACGACATCCAGCCGCACACCCGCTCGGCCAGCCCCCGCCCGCGGAAGCGGGCGGCCGTGGCGACCCCGGCCAGCAAACCCACCGACGGCGCCGACCACGCGTCGGCCGCCACCGCCGCCAGCTCGCGCCCCACCCGCACACCCGCCCAGCGCCGCACCCCGGCCGCGCCCGGCACCGCGTACGACGAGGGCGCGTCCCCGGCCAGCAGCGCCGCGATCTCCTGCTCGGCGTCGCCGTCCAGCCAGCCGACCACCGGCGGCGGGCCGGCGGCCAGTGGTGCGGCGTGCAGGGGCGACGCGTCTGCCTGGCCGGCGCGAGCGCCGGCCGGCGGCCCCTGCAGGCTCATCCAGGAGAACGCGCCGCTCTCCCGCACGCCCTCCAGCCTCGCCGCGACCCGCCGCATCAGCTCCCGCTCGCCCAGCGGCCGGTAGGTGGGCCCCAGCTCGGCCAGCGCGTGCCGGACCAGCTCGGCCGCGTCGTCCGGGTCGCCCCACACCGCCAGCCGGTCGTGCCGGGCGATGCCCGGAGCGGCGGCCACCACCGCCTGCCGTGACGCCCAGGCGCGGGCCTGGGCGCGCAGGTCCTGGGCCGTCCACACGACCAGGTCGTCATCACCGCACGCGGCCCGCAGCGCGCCCGGGTCGCCGAGCCGGTGGATCACAAGATCTCGCCCGGCCGGTACGCGGCGGCCTGCGGGTGCTCGGCCACGACCTGCCCCACCTGCCGCACCACCTCGGCCACCTGCGCGGCGGCCGCGCCGGTGAAGGAGACCCGGTCGGCCAGCAGCGCCTCCAGCTCGGCGCGGTCCAGCGGGAAACGCTCGTCGCCGCCCAGCAGGTCCAGCAGCTCGTTGGACGCGCCCCGCGACCGCATCGCCAGCGCCGCCGCCACCGCGTGCTCCTTGATCAGCTCGTGGGCCTGCTCGCGGCCCATGCCGGCGCGCACGGCGGCCATCAGCATCTTCGTCGTGCCCAGGAACGGCAGGTAGCGGCCCAGCTCGGCCGAGATCACCGCCGGGAACGCGCCGAACTCCTCCAGCACCGTCAGCATCGTCTCCACCAGCCCGTCGAAGGCGAAGAACGCGTCCGGCAGCGCGACCCGGCGCACCACCGAGCAGGACACGTCGCCCTCGTTCCACTGGTCGCCGGCCAGCTCGCCCACCATCGAGGCGTAGCCGCGCAGCACCACGGTCAGGCCGTTGACGCGTTCGCAGGAGCGGGTGTTCATCTTGTGCGGCATCGCCGAGGAGCCGACCTGCCCCTCCTTGAACCCCTCGGTGACCAGCTCGTGCCCGGCCATCAGCCGGATCGTCTTGGCCAGCGAGGACGGCGCGGCCGCCAGCTGCACCAGCGCCGAGACCACCTCGAAGTCCAGGGACCGCGGGTAGACCTGCCCGACGCTGGTCAGCCGCCGGGAGAACCCCAGGTGGGCGGTGACCTTCTCCTCCAGCTCGGCCAGCCTGTCCTGCCGGCCGCCCAGCAGGTCGAGCATGTCCTGGGAGGTGCCGACCGGGCCCTTGACGCCGCGCAGCGGGTAGCGGCCGATCAGCTCCTCCAGCCGGTGGTAGCCGGCCAGCAGCTCGTCGGCGGCCGAGGCGAACCGCTTGCCCAGCGTCGTCGCCTGCGCCGCCACGTTGTGCGACCGCCCGGCCATGACGGTGGCGGTGTGCTCCTCGGCCAGGGAGGCCAGGCGGGCCAGCAGCGCCACGACGCGGTCGCGGACCAGCAGCAGGCTGTCGCGGATCTGCAGCTGCTCGACGTTCTCGGTCAGGTCGCGCGAGGTCATGCCCTTGTGCACCTGCTCGTGCCCGGCCAGCGCGTTGAACTCCTCGATGCGCGCCTTGACGTCGTGGCGGGTGACGCGCTCGCGCGCCGCGATCGAGTCCAGGTCGACCTGCTCGACCACCTTCTCGTAGTCGGCGACCGCGCCCTCGGGCACCGCCACCCCGAGCTCGGCCTGCGCCCGCAGCACCGCCAGCCACAACCGCCGCTCAGCGATGATCTTGTACTCGGGAGACCACAGGCGGGCCAGCCCGGGTGAGGCGTAGCGGGCGGCCAGGACGTTCGGGATGCGCGGCTTGGAAGTCACGTTGGACAAGTCTATTCACACCCCGTCACCCGCACCGCATCCAGCCCGCACCGGCTTCCCGGCGGCCGCGTCCGCCCTCACGCAGGGGCGCTGACCAGCGCCGTCACGCGCCCGGCCGGACGCGGGCCATGTTTCCGCCCGCCCTGGCCGGTAAGTACAGGAAGTCGCGAGGACCCGACCAGAAAGGCATGAACATGAGCACCGACGACAAGATCCGCAACAAGGCCCAGGAGCTCAAGGGACGCGCCAAGGAGAACATCGGCGACGCCACCGACAACGAGAGCCTCCAGGCCGAAGGCCGCGCCGACCAGACCGAAGGCGGCCTGAAGCAGGCGGGCGAGAAGGTCAAGGACGCCGGCAAGAAGGTCAAGGACGCCTTCAAGAAGTGACCGCCGCGGCCTTGGGGGGCGGCGCGGGGGGTCGTCCCGACCTCGCACCGCACCGCCTCCCCCGCTTCCCGGTCGCCGGCCCCCGCTACCGGGCCGGCCGGACCGTCGCCGGAAGCGCGGGCCCCGCGTCGGCTAGCTGTTGCACTCCCGGGACAGGACCTTGCCGGTCTTGGCGTCCGTGCAGGTCTTGCACGTACGGTCCGGGCTCCCCGTGATCGGCTCCTTGGTGGTCTTGCACTCGCGCTCGGTCGACTGCTCCGGCTGCTTGGTCTTCTGCTCGCAGTACTGCTTCTTGTACCCACTGCCCTTCTTGTCGCGGCAGTAGTAGCACCGCTTGTTGCCTTCCTCCAGGTATTTGCACTTGGGCGCGTTACCGGCGGCGCCGCCCGCGGCACAGTCGGCAAGCGCGGCCGACGTGGCGGGCGTGGCGGTGGTGGCGTGGACTTTCTCCCCCAGTGCCTGCGAGGCCATCGAAGGGGCGAGGGCGGCAGCGACAAGGGCGCTCACAGCGCATGCTTCCTTGAACACGTTTCCTCCCACAGGACATCTTCCTCTGGCCCCTCCATCGTGACCCGCCATTACCGGCAACCGTCAAGGCATCCGCCCGGAATTTATTTTCCGGCCTCGAACGCATTTCTCCGCCCGAAACCCCGAATCGCGTTTCCATTACGCAGTCAGCGCCGTCAGGAAAAGCGCCCTTTACTTCGTCGGACTGCTCGTTCGTCCATGAGGCGTTCCCGTCTCAAGGAAGTGGAGGCGCTCGAAGTGTTCCGAGCGCCTCCACGACGACAAGCGGCTACTTATCGGGGACGGCCTGCGCGGTCAACGCGCCGCGCGTGGGGCGACATCCGACTCCCTTGTTCTCCTTGTGCCACACCCATCCGACTTCCACGACGAACGTGCGTTCGGTATGGCACACGATGGAGTGTTCGGCCATGAAGGTGTACTTCATGTCCGCCAGCTTGAACTCGGCGTTCAGGATGCCGTGGAAGTGGTGCCCGAACCGCGTGAGCATGCAGACCCCGATGAGAGGGCTCGTGCTGCATTCAGCCGTGACCTCGGGCTCGCTGCGCTTGACCGTGGTCTTGGCGTTCTCGAGGTTGTTGGTGAGCTTGGTCTCGTGACATTCGCCCGCGATCGAATACTCGACGGGAAGGGAGATGTTGAACTTGTATTCCGGCGAGTTGTTGAAGATCTTGGGTGCGACGTCGGTCGCGATGTCACTCCCGAGATTGAGGGACTCCTGCAGGAAACACCCCTTGGCGATCACCTCCATCCCCTTCTCCTTCTTGGTGCCGAACAGCGCCTTCTGCATCGCCAGACCGAACTTCGTGTTCCAGTACTTACCAGAGTTCGGGTAGGCGAAGAACATGTTCTCGAAGGGACCCACGGCCCACCACTCGTGAGCCTTCTTCCTGCCCCAGTCCACCGGCTTGGACCACTTGGAATACACCGACGACCGTACGTACCAGTTCTTGATACGCAGGCTCTCCACCTGCTGGCAGTAGATGTCGTACGGATTGGCCCGGCAACCTCCGGGGCCGGCAGCGGCCCCGCCTGCGCCCCCCTCGGAGACGCCGCACACTTCCTCGACCGTGCCGTCAGGATTGACGACGCCGGAGCATGGGTCATGCCCGTCGCTCGTGTCCTCGTAGTTCGGCAGAGGAACGTCGATGATGGTCAGGTCACCGCAGCGGTCGAAGACGAAGATCGAGAGCGTGGATTCGATGCCTTCGACGACACCGGCCGCGCCTGTGGCGGAACGCGCCTGACCCGCGCTCACGGTTGAACTCTTCTGTTCGGTCCAGGTTCGCTTCACTTCCGTGGTGACCTTGACGGTTCCATCGGGCATGGCCTGGATCACCGGGTTCAGCAACTCGACTGCGGAGCCGTCGCGGGTGACGCCCCTCCGCTGCATGTCTTTCAGATTGTGATCGAGCTCATCGTTGAGCAACGACAGCTTGGCCGTGGCAGGCGCCTCGGGGGTGACACCAGGGGCGTCCCAGACGGTCGCGGCTTCTCGTTCAAGGACGACATCCTGCGCCTGGAAGTATGCCTTGATGCGGTCGCCGTATTCCTGCGCGCCAGAGCTCGCGGCGGCGGTCTTCGTGCCCGCGGCTTGGCCTGCCGCCGAGAAGGGCTCCAGGACACACGTGCTTCCTGGTGCCGGAGGCGGCGGGACGGCCTTGGTGGTAACCGTGGCGGCTTCCCAGCCGCTGGTACCGAAGGCTGTCTTCGCGCGCACTCGGACGGTGTAATTCTGCCCGTTCGTCAGGCCGGAGACAGCCGCGTAGGGCTCCTTCGCCTCAAGTGTCTTGACCACGGCTCCACCGTTGTCGAGCACTTCGACGTCGTACCCGTCCAGCAGGGCGACGCTGCCGTTGCTCTCAGGCAGGCCCCAACTGGCGACGGCGCTCGCGTCGCCACCGGAGGCCACCAGGTTGAGCACCTTTCCGGGCGGCCCGGCCGGCAGATAGGTGAGGGTGAGCGAGGGCTGCTCGGCTGCCGCGACGTCCCCGAACGTGATCACCTCATCCTTGTTCGAGGTCAGCATCAGCCACTGGTAGACGCTGCTCGCGATGTCACTCTGTGGACCGCTCAGTGGAAGCGTGTACGGCGCGACGTCGGCATCGGCATCAGCGGCCAGATCTGACCCCTTGGTCTCGCCGGTGACCGAACTCTGCAACGGCGTCGCCGTGACAATGGCGTCGGCCGGACACGTACCCGCCGGGCAGACGGGTTCACCGAGCTTGAGGACGGCTTCCGTCACCATCGATCCCGGAGGGAGCTCGTCGAGCTTGATTTTGACGACCGCTACGGTCTTCTCGGTACCGGCGCCCCCTATGTGCGCCGTGGTCGAGTCGGTCACCGTGCACGGCTGGCCGTCGCAGGCGGCCGGGTCGGTCTTGGCCGACTTGATGACGAAGTTGTCCTTGCCCAGGGTCAGGTGCCGCACATCCTCCACCGGGGGCGGCGGGGGCGTGCCCGGGGTGGTGAAGGAGACCGGGGCGGTCTTGGAGGTGCAGACCTCCTCGAGCATCGGGGTGGTCGGCGTGGTGGGGTCGGTCGGCGTGGTCGTCGGGGTGGGGGTGGGCGTCGGGGTCGGGGGCGCGCCGATCGGGATCTGCATGTCCGACTGGATCTCGGCGGCGGTCTGTGCGCGGTTGTAGATGCGCAGTTCGTCGATCGCGCCGCCGAAGTACTCGCCCCAGTTGGTGTTGGCGCCGATCTGCAGGGCGCCGCCGGAGTCCTCCAGAGCGCCGACGGCCTTCTGCGCGACCTGTTGCCCGTTGACGTACAGGCGGGCGGTGGTGCCGTCGTGGGTGACCGCCAGGTGGGACCAGGTGCCGGTGGGGAGCGCCGCCGTGCCGTCGACCTGCTGGTGGGCGCCGCCGGAACGCAGCCAGCTGCTGGGGGCCGTGCCGTTGGAGGCGTACAGGCCGTAGCCGACGCCGCCCGTGTAGTCCTTGAAGGCGACGCTGCGCCAGCCGCTCAGGCTGGTCGGGTTGATCCACGCGGACATGGTCATGCCCTGCGGCAGCACGAGCGAGGCGTTGTGCGGGACGAACACCTTGCTGGACGTGCCGTTGAAGGACAGCGCCTGGCCGAACTTGCCGGTGGTCCAGGTGGCGTTCTGGGCGGAGCCGGCGTTGTTCCTGCCCGAGATGTCGCCGACGCTCGTCCCGGTGCCCTCGTTCATGCCGTAGGCCGCCACGAGTCCCTGGGGAGGCGGCGTGGGGGTCGGTGTCGGTGTCGGTGTGGGGTTCGGCGTCGTGGTGCCGCCCTGGCCGACGGCGCAGGCCACCATCTGCCACTTGTAGGTGGTGCCGGGCTGGACCGTGTTGGCCGGGATCTGGAAGGAGGCGCGTTCGCCGCCGCTGACGTTCCGGGTCCCGAGCGGAGCCGATCCGACCGGGGTTCCGGCGTTGTCGTACAGGTAGTACTTGGCGGTCACCGGCCCGCCGGAGGGGCGGTTGACCATGCCGGACAGGATCGGCTGGACAGGGTCGGCCATGCCGGTCTCGGTGTCGGTGGGCAGCGTGGCCGCGTCGGAGGTGATGCGGTAGGCCGGGCTCTCGTTGCACGACGGCGGCGTCACCCCGGTCCGGCACGCCTTGACCACGAACTTGAAGCTGGCCGGATTGTCCAGGGAGAAGATCCTCTCCGGCGTCTGGCCGGCCGGCACGCCGTTGTTCGTCGTGGTGCCCGGAGCGGTGACCATCGTGCGCAGGTCTGACGGTGACAGGACCCGCTGGTAGGCGTGGACGTCGTCGATCGCGCCGGTGAAGGGCGTGTGACTGCCGGCGATCTGCCCCTTGCCGAACTGGAAGGCGCCGCGGGCGTTCCAGTTCGCGGTGTGATCGCGTTCGTCGGCCAGCTCGCCGTCGACGAACAGGCGGATCTTGTGAGCGGTCTGGTCGTACTGGACGGCCACATGGCTCCATCGGCCGACCCGGGCGATGTTCTTGGAGACCGCCCACTGTTCGTAGATCCGGTCGGGGATGTCCTGGGTGACCATGGTGAGCACCCACCGCTGATCGACCTCGGGAACCGTGGAGCGGGCGTAGGCCAGGGTGAAGGCGGGCTGGTTGACGCCCTGCTGGGAGAAGACCACCTGGTCGTCGGCGCTGTCCTCCAACTTGACCCAGGCCGTCACCGTGTAGCTCTGATCGGTGTTGAGCACCGGCCCGGCGGTGGCGCCGGTTCCGCCGGACAGCTTGAGAGCCTGGCCCACCTGCCCCGGGACGCGGCTGTAGTTGCCGGTCAGGGTGGCGTTCAGGTTGTGGCCGGAGGCGTCGGCCGCGCCGGCTCCGGACGTCTCGTCCAGCTTCCAGTAGGCGGCCTCGCCGGTGGGGAGCTGCGCGGGCGGCGGCGCCATGGTGGAGTCGTTGACGCTGACGGTGTAGTCGAGCGGGGTGGCCTCGGGCACGCTGGACTTGTAGGTGACCTTGACCGCGGTGGAGCGGGCGATGGCGTCATTGCCGCTCAAGGAGTCGATGGACTCGGCGGCCACGGTCGGGATCTCCGGCGGCAGCACCCAGTCCACGCTCAGCCTGGGCACGTTCTGGTTGTAGGCCTGAGGCCAGAAGTCGAAGTTCTCGCTGGCGTTGGAGGCGGGGGTGGTCTCGGTGCCCAGTTGCAGCATCAGCCCGTGGTTGGGGGTGCCGCCGGCCCAGGCCTGAGCCATCGCGGTCAGATCCCAGCTCCACACCGCCCCGGCGGTCTGCGGCTGGATGCACGGATTGATCGAGGAGCGCCCGTCGGGGGTGGTGGCGGGCTGCCTGCTCCAGAACGTGTCGTCGGCCACCCAGGCTTCGGTGATCCGGTGCGCGAAGATCGACTGGTAGTTGACCAGGCAGGAGCTGGCGTTGGCCCGCAGGGTCAGCTGCATGGTGGCCTTGAGCACGTTCCGGTTGGCGATCGACGTGGTGTCGAAGGCCATCAGCGCCCGCAGCGTCTCCGGCCTGTCGGCGCACGTCTGGTTGGGCCACGTCCCGGTGCAGTACCGGTAGTTCTGGCGGCCCACCCTGCCCGGCGCGATCTGGGAGTTGGGCGACATGATCCCCACCTCTTGGGTGACGCCCAGAGTGGTGGTGGGATCAACGGTCACCGGGTACCGGGTGGCCGGGTCGGCCAGCCAGGCCGGGTCCGGCTTCAGCACCAGGACGGTCCGGCCGTCCTTGGTCTCCACACTCGTCCTGACCTTGGCCTCGCGGCCCGGCCGGCCGTCGGCGGCGTCGGCCGCGGCGGCGTCCCACATCCGGGGCGCCGGAGCCGACAGGGCGGTCTTGCCCTTGCTGTTCTTCAGCGCCAGCCCGCCCCCCTTCGACATCGAGAGCGTCAAGCCGTCGGTCTCCACCGGCAGCCGGAACTCCACCGGCTTCGTGGGCCGCTCACGCAGGACGACGTCATGCCGGAACCCGGTGGGCAGGGCCGTGGCCACGAGATCGGCGCCGGGCCCGGCGGCATCGGCGTACCGGGCCTTGTCGCCGGTGATCTCCGGGCGTGGCAGCGGCGCGCCCCAGGACAGGGCGACCCGCTGCTTCCCCTCACGTGCCAGCGAGGCGAACGGGCCGTCGCCCCCCAGCGAGAAGCTCACGTCGGCCTTGGCCAGCTTCGGCTTCAGCACGCCGTCCCGCTCCACCAGGCTCGTGTCGATCCGGCCCCAGCCGCCATCGGCCTGTTTGAGCTGCACCGGCCCGTCGTAGGCGTGGGTGGTCAGGTGCCCGTCGGGATAGGCCCACACGCGGGCGGACTCGGTGAAGGCCGCCTCCACCGGCACCGGCTGCCCGGTCCTGCGCGCCTGGGCCACCGCCGCCCGCAGCGGCGCGTCCGGATCCTCCGGCTGGGGGAAGGTCGTCATCGACGGAGGAGCGGGGGTCGCGGTCGGAGCCGGTTCGGGATCGGCCGACGCCACCGTGGCGCCGGCCACCAGCAGCGACGCCGCCACCATGAGCGTCGCGGCGACGGCGAGGCGCCTGGGCGGCTTCCCGCTCACCGTTGCCGCGCTGACTAACTTGTTCACTAACACTCACAATCTGTGCCGAGTCGGATTAGCAAACAAGATTTACCTACGGTCAAGATCGCCAGGCAACAAGATCAGGGATCACAATAAGGTAAACATAAAATCTGTAACGGCCGCCTTCTCCGGCACGATATACCTGGCCGAATTACTGGTAATTGCCATTCTCACAACACGCGGAGTGGCAAGGCGATCACGCCTGCAAAACCCGCCCGCCACGGCGCACTGTGGTGCCCGCGTCCCCCATAACCACCACAGCCCAGCCCGCTGTGGACCAAATGAACACGTTGCCGCCCGCAGACCACACAAATTACATATGAAGCACCTGGCCCCCGCGCCAGAAACACCGAATTCCCGCAACGAAAGGAACGGCGCATGCCCCATGCCGACGGAACACACCGCGACCGCCGCAATCTCCTCCGCCGGGCGGCAGCAGTACTCAGCACGCTCCTGATGAGCGCCTGTCTCGTGGCCGGCGCCACGACCCCCGCGCACGCCGCCGGCGGCTGCGCCGACAGGTCGCAGAACGGCTGGACCATCCGGCTCTGCGCCAGCAAGAACGGACTCGACCTGATCTCCGACATGTACGTCATCGCCAAGGGACAGACCGGCAACGGCTGCCGAGGCGAAGGCCACGCCACCTCATCCGGCCAGCCGATGGGATACCTCGACCTCACCGGCTGCGCCAACATCGCCGTCAACGCCCACTACGTCATCGCCTCGCAATGGGCAGTCGGCGGCGCGCAGGTCACCACCCGCGCGGTCATCTTCGAGAGCCTCTACCCCTTCCGCACCCTGTTCGACCAGAGCGCCTCCTTCACCGACGTCTGACGGCCCGACCCCGAACGGCCGGATGCCCGGCACGAGGTGAGAAACCTCGCACCGGGCATCCACGACCCCACCCGGCCCCGGCGCCGCATGAGGTCGGCGCCGGGGTGCTCCGCTCACGACGTCGGCGTGAGGACCTTGGCCTCGTGCTTGGGCGCGGACGGCTTGCGCCCCATCCGCTCCTTCACCCGCTCCACCACCGTGTACAACGTCGGAACCAGCACCAGCGTCAGAAGCGTCGAGGACACCAGGCCGCCGATCACCACGATCGCCAGCGGCTGCGAGATGAACCCGCCCGAACCGGTCACCCCCAGCGCCATCGGCGTCAGCGCGCAGATCGTGGCCACCGCCGTCATCAGGATCGGCCGCAACCTGCGCCTGCCGCCCTCGATCACCGCCTCGACCACGCCCAGCCCCTGATCCCGGTACTGGTTGATCAGGTCGATCAGCACGATCGCGTTCGTCACCACGATGCCGATCAGCATCAGCATGCCGATCAACGCCGGCACGCCCATCGCCGTGTCGGTCGCCACCAGCAGACCCACCGCGCCGGTCGCCGCGAACGGGATCGACACCAGCAGGATCAGCGGCTGGACGAAGCTCCGGAACGTCGCCACCATGATCATGAACACGATCGCGATCGCCGCCAGCATCGCCATGCCCAGGTCGGAGAACGCGTCCGCCTGGTCGGCCGAGGCGCCGCCGATCTCGTGCCGGGCGCCGGCGCCCAGCGCCACCGACTTCATCTTCGTCGTCAGCTCCTGGGTGACCGTGCCCAGATCAGACGCCTCCACCTTGCCCGACACCGTCGCAGAACGCTCACCGTCGATCCTGGTCACCTGCGTCGGACCGGCCACCTGCTCCACCTTGGCCACCGACGACAACTTCACCAGCCCCGCCGCCGTCGGCAGCTTCAGGTCCTCGATCGCCTTGACGTCCTCGGGCGCATCGCCCCCGCGCAGCACCAGGTCGCTGCTGCGGCCGTCCAGGGTGATCTGACCCAGCGGCGCGCCGCGGAACGCCTGCGCCACCGCCTGGCCGACCTGCCCCTCCGACAACCCCTTGGCCGCCGCCTTCTCCCGGTCCACCGCGACCTCGATGCGCGGCGCGCTGGCCTCCAGGTTCGACGACAGGTCACGCAGACCCTTCACCTGGCCCATCGCACCCTTGACCGCCTCGGTCGCCGTGCGCAGCGACTCGGCGTCGGGCGCCTGCACGATCACGCTCACCGTGTCGGAGGAGAACCCGCCCCCGCCGGCGCCGCCGACCGTCACCTCGCCGACCCCGGACAGACCGGTGATCTTCTCGCGGAGCTGCTGCTCCACCGTCGCCGGCTCGGCGCCGTCCTTGACGGTCACCGAGAACGACGCCCGGTCCGCGCCACCGCCCACGCCGCCCTGCATGGCGTTGCCGCCACCCACGTTGACCTGGTACGTCTCCACACCGTCCAGCCCCGACAGCACGCCCTCGACCTTCTTGGCCGCCTTGTCCGTCGTGGCCAGATCGGTGCCCACCGGCATTTTCTGCGTCAGCGAGATCGTGTTCTGCCCGGAGGAGTCCAGGAAGTTCGTCCGCAGACCGCCCGCCAGGCCCATCGTCCCGACGAACACCGCCACCCCGATCAGCACGGTCACCAGCTTGAACCGCGTGGCGAACCGCAGCACCGGCAGGTACGCCCGCTGCAACGGGCTGCGCAGCTCCTTGGCCTCGGCCTCCTCACGCTGGGCCCGCGCCTGCTCCGGCGACAACGACGGCGCCTTGAGGAACCAGTACGCCAGCACCGGCACCACCGTCAGCGACACCACCAGCGAGGCCAGCAACGCCACCGCCACCGTCACCGCGAACGGCCGGAACAACTCACCGACCATGCCGCCCACGATCGCGATCGGCGCGAACACCGCCACCGTCGTCAGCGTCGAGGCCGTCACCGCCCCCGACACCTCCCGCACCGCGGTCAGGATCGCCTGCAGCTTGGCCTCGCCGTAACCCAGATGGCGCTTGATGTTCTCCAGCACCACGATCGAGTCGTCGACCACCCGGCCCACCGCGATCGTCAGCGCGCCCAGCGTCAGCATGTTGAGCGAGTAGTCACCCGCCCACAGCGCCAGCAGCGCGATCACCACCGACAGCGGGATCGACACCGCCGTCACCAGCGTCGAACGCACCGACAGCAGGAACACCAGGATGACCAGCACCGCGAACGCCAGCCCCAGCAGGCCCTCGGTGGTCAGGTTCTCGATCGACTCCTCCACGTACGGCGCCTGGTCGAACACCACCGACACCTGCGTGTCGGAGGAGTCGCCCAGCGACCGCGTCAGCTCCGGCAGCTTCTCGCGGATCTCGTGGGAGATCGTCACCGCGTTGCCGTCGGGCGTCATCGTCACCGACACGCCAAGGCTGGTCTTGCCGTCGGTACGGGTGATCGTCGAGGCGTCGGCCAGGCCGCGCCTGATCTCGGCCACGTCACCGAGCTTGACCGGCTTGAGCGGCTTGGGCCGCGCCACCTGCTGCGGCAGCGCCGCCCGGCCCGTCTGGGCCGGCTGCCCGGCCTGCGGACGGCCCTGCGCCTGCCCCGGCGTCTGGGCCGGGGACTGGGCCTGCTGCTGGGCGGGCTGCGCGGGGGTCAGGTACAGGTTCTTCAGCTTCTCCAGCGAGTCGACCCGCGACCCCACCTGCACGGTCAGCGACCTGCCGTCGGCGGTCAGCGACCCGGCCGGGATCGGCGTGCCGTTCGCCTTGAGCACCTCGGGGATCTGCGCCGCCGACACCCCGGCCAGCGCCATCTTCTTGACGTCCGGCTCGATCGTGACGACCTCGTCACGAGTGCCGGTGACCGTCGCCTCGCGCACCCCCTCCACGCTCTGCAACTCCGGCACCATGATCCGGCGCAGCTTGTCGGCCATCGCCCGCTCGTCGCCGCCGTCGCCCACCGCCAGCACCAGCACCGGGATGTCGTCGGTGTTGCCCGCCACCACCTGCGGATCGACGCCCTGCGGGAGCGTGATCCTGGCGACGGCCTGCTGCATCTTGTTCAGCGAGGCCTCGATGTCGGTGCCGTACTCGAAGGCCACCTGGATCTGGGCCATGCCCTCCTTCGACGTGGAGGTCATCTGCTCCATGCCGGGGATCCCCTGGAAGGAGTCCTCGATCGGCTTCGTCACCTGGTCTTCGACGATCTCCGGCGAGGCGCCGGGGAAGGGCGCGATGACGAACGCGCCCGGGAACGCCAACGACGGCAGGAGCTGCTGCTTCAACTGCGGAATCGTGAACGCGCCGAACGCGGTGATCACGACCGCCACCAAGATCACAAGACTGCGGTTGACCAGACTCAACCGGGCGAAAGCGGTCATAGGCTCCCCTCCAAAGTTCGCCCCAGACTAACACTTTGCCTTATACGAATATTTAGCCTGATCCAGCTTTCCTGATAACCTTCTCAGGAAGCGAGAGGTGAGCGTGAGCGACGACCGCGAAGACCTGATCCGCCGGATCACCGAGACACAGCGCGACCTGGGAAGACTGTTCACCCGGCAACAGTCCCCCCTGTTCAGCTCCAACCTCACCATCCGGCAGCTCCGCGTCGTCATGCAGCTGTCGACGCACGGCTCGGCCTCGGGCCAGGACCTCGCCCACACCCTCGGCGTCAGCCTCGCCACCGTCACCGGCATCGTCGACCGCCTGGTCGCCCAGGGCCTGGTCAGCCGGCACGAAGACCCCAACGACCGCCGGGTGCGCCGGGTCGAGCTCACCCCCGCCGGCGCCACCCTGATCGCCGAGATCAACGACGCGGGACTCAGACACTACAAGCGCATCATGTCCCACCTCGACACCGAGACCCTGCGCGCCCTCGACCACGCCACCCGCCGCATCCGCGAAGTCGCGGACAAGCTCTACAACGAATGACCCGCCGGAGGCGCTCCCGATCGTTGTCGCTTTTTCGGGGAATTACGGGTGAACGTCACCAGCCCAGCGGCTTTACATTGTAGATCTCAAGCGGGACAACATCGACGGCAGCTCGCCCTCATGGGCCACCGTCAGCCGCCGCGTCGCCCGCGTCACCGCCACGTACAGGTCGTGGCCGCCCATCGGCGACTGCTCCAGGATCCCCGCCGGATCGACCACCACCACCCCGTCGAACTCCAGGCCCTTGGCCTGCGTCACCGTCAGCACCACCACCGGCGCGTCCAGGTCCGCCGACCCCGGGAACAGGGCCGCCACCCGCGCGTGCAGCCCGTCGGGGGTGATGACCCCCAACCGGCCGCCCTCGCCCCGCGCGCCCAGCTCGGCCCGCTCCGCCGCCACCAGCGCCGGCAGCTCGGCCACCGCCGCCCGCACCGCGCGCGGCTCGTCGCCGCCGTCCCGCACCGACTCCGGCGGCTCCTGCCCCGGCGCCACCGCCGCCAGCACGTCGGCCGCCACCCGCATGATCTCCACCGGCGTGCGGTAGTTGACCAGCAGCCGCTCCTCCCGCCAGCGCCCCTCCAGGTAGGGATCGAGCACCTGCGCCCACGAGCGCGCCCCCGCCGCCGACCCCGTCTGGGCCAGGTCGCCCACCACGGTCAGCGACCGCGCCGGGACCCGCCGCACCACCGTCCGCCAGGCCATCGGCGACAACTCCTGCGCCTCGTCCACGATCACGTGCCCGTACGCCCACGTGCGGTCGGCCGCCGCCCGCTCGGCCGTCGTCAGCCCCGCGCCGTCGTCGGCCTGCCGCTCGGCCAGCACGTCGGCCCGGTCGAAGACGCCCTCCTCCAGCAGGCCGGTGGTCTCCAGCACCTCGCGCGCGTACAACTCCTGCTCGGCCCACTCCTCCCCCGCCCGCCGCGCCGCCACCCGGTCGGCCGAGTCGTCGTGGCCCAGCAGCTCGGCCGCCTCGTCCAGCAGCGGCACGTCGCCGACCGTCCACGGCGACTCGCGGGGCCGCACCAGCGGCGTCCAGTCCAGGCCCGGCGGGCACACCGACCACAACGTGTCCGGCGCGGACAGCAGATCGGCGACCAGCTCCTGCGGCGTCAGCTCCGGCCACAGCTCGGCCACCGCGCGCCGCACCGGCTCCTCCCCCCACAGCCGCTCGGCCGCCAGCGCGATGTCCGTCTCGTCCAGGTCGCCCTCCAGGTCCAGCGGCTCGGCCAGCTCCGGGTCGTCGACCGCCAGCTCCTCCAGGTGCAGCGACTCCTCCAGCGCCCGCGCCTCCGCCCTGGCCAGCTCCTTCAGCAGCTCGGTGACGTACAGCTTGCGGGCCATGTTGTGCGGCAGGCGCACCGCCCGCGCCCGATCGCGCAGCCGCACGCACACCGCGTGCGGCACACGCAGCCGCAGCCCGTCGAGCTCCACCTCCAGATCGCCCGCGGGCACCCGCTGCCGGTCGGCCACCGCCGCGGCCACCACCTCGGCCATCCGCAGGTCGCCCTTGACCACCGCGGCCGCCGGCGGATCGGCCGCCACCGCCCGCACCCCCGGGAACAGCTCGCCCACCGTGGCCATCACCACCTGCGTCTCCCCCAGCGCCGGCAGCACCTGCCCGATGTAGCGCAGGAACATCGGGTTGGGACCCACCACCAGCACCCCGCGCCGCTCCAGCGTGTCGCGGTGGGTGTAGAGCAGGTAGGCGGCCCGGTGCAGCGCCGCGACGGTCTTGCCGGTGCCCGGCCCGCCCTGCACCACCAGCGCCCCCTGCAGGCCCGCTCTGATCACCCGGTCCTGCTCGATCTGGATCGTGGCCACCACGTCGCCCATCCGGCCGGTACGGCCGCGCCGCAACGCCGCCAGCAGCGCCGCCTCGCCCACCAGCGTGCGCCGGTCGCCGTCGGACATGCCGTCCAGGTCGAACACCTCGTCGTCGATGCCGACCACCGTGCGGTCCTTCAGGTGCAGATGGCGGCGCCGCACCAGGCCGCCCGGGTCGGTGGCGGTGGCCACGTAGAACGGGCGCGCGGCCGGGGCCCGCCAGTCGATCAGCACCGACTCGTGGTCCTCGTCGCGCAGCCCGATCCGGCCGACGTACGTGCTGACGCCGCCGGAGTCGTCGATCCGGCCGAAGCACAGGCCGCGCTCGACCGCGTTGAGCTGGGCCAGCCGCCGCGCCTGCTCGGAGGCGGTCACCTCGCGCTCGAACCGCGCCTGCCGGGTGCCCAGCGCGCCGCCGCCGGCGTACACCTGGCGCAGCGTCGCCTGCGCCCGCTCCCTGGCCGCGTCGAGCCTGGCGTACAGCCACCGGACCGTACGCTGCTCGCTGTCAAGGGCTTCCGCGAGACCATCTTGACGATTAGCCATTCCCTGCTATACTCCTTTACGGGAGCTCTGTGGAGCCGCTTCTCGTATTGTCGAGCTCACGAGCTTAGCCCTCCTTCGCCGTTCCGGCAACCGACGCCGCCCGTCCGCGTTCCCGCGGCTGGTGCTAGCTTGAGCGGTCGTGTCGGACTATCTACACGACCTGTTCTCCCTGCACGGCCGCCGCGCGCTCGTCACCGGCGGCAGCTCCGGCATCGGCCTGGCCATGGCCGAGGCGATCGGCCGGGCCGGAGCCGAGGTCGTCCTCGCCGCCCGCAGGCCCGCCGAGCTCGACCGGGCCGCCGAGCGGCTGCGCGCCCACGGCGTCACCACCTCCGCCGTCAGCGCCGACCTGCACGACCGGGACGACCTGGCCCGCCTGTGCGCCGCCGCCGGAGAGATCGACATCCTGGTCAACGCCGCCGGCAACAACATCCGCAAGCCCATGGCCGAGCTCACCCCCGGCGACTACGAGCAGACCATCGCCGTGCACCTGACCGCCCCGTACCTGCTCGGCCAGCACTTCGGCCCCCGCATGGCGGCCCGCGGCAGGGGCCGCATCATCAACGTCGGCTCCCAGCAGTCCATCAGCGCCTTCGGCGACAGCGGCGTGTACGGCGCGGCCAAGGCCGCCGTCGCCGGTCTCACCCGCTCGCAGGCCGAGGCGTGGTCGGCCCACGGCGTCTGCGTCAACACGATCATCCCCGGATTCGTGCTCACCCCGCTGACCGAGCCCGCCCAGGCCGTCCCCGGCCGCGTCGAGGAGCTGGCCGCCCGGCACATGACCGGCCGCAACGGCGTGCCCGCCGACTTCGCGGGCGCGGCGGTGTTCCTGGCGGGGGACGCCTCGGCGTTCGTCACCGGGCAACTGCTCTTCGTCGACGGCGGCTTCTCCGTGCACTGACGGCTGCGGTTGCCCCGGCCCCACGCCTTTACGTTGTAGATCAGATGCGCCGGCGGGCGCGGTAGGCGCTGGCCTTGGCGCGGTTCTGGCACGACAGGCCGCAGAACCGGCGCGAGGCGTTGCGGGTGGCGTCGAAGAAGACCAGCTCGCACGCCGCCGCCTCGCACGTGCGCAGCCGCACCCCCTGGCCGACGCCGATCACCATGGCCAGCGCGGTGGCCGTGTCGGCCGCCCAGGCGTCCACCAGGCCGGCGGCGGGCCCGTGGAAGGCCAGGACCGGCGGGTCGCCGTGCAGGTTGGGCACCGCGCCGTGCCGCAGCAGGGCCCGGTTCAGCACGGCCGGCGCGGCGGGGCTCGCGGTGAAAGCGGGCCGGAGCTCCTCGGCCACCCCGGCCAGCCGGTCGGCGTCGGCGCCGGTCAGCGCCCTGCTGGGGGTCCATCCATGCTGGACGAAGGCGGCGTCGAGGGCGGCGCGCCGGTCGGCCGGCGGCCCGGCGGGACGACCACGCACCTGGGTGACGGCCAGTTCGTTGACCAGCAGCACGGCCAGATCCACCCACCTACCGACATAACTGTCTATCTGGGACTGGCCGGTGATGCGCCACACGTCTGTCGTCACCGGCGAAGCCTACCTAGACAGTGAGGTCGGCGAGGGTCACTCGAAGCCGGGGGCGGGCTGCCACAGGCTGATCTCGGTGCCCTGGTCGTCGGTGCAGGAGCAGCCGCGGCCGGACTTGCTCTCGTACACCTCGCCCGTCGTGCCGCCGAGCTCGCGCACCCGTTCGACGGCGGCGTCGATGTCCTCGACGTGGTAGTAGAGGTTGGGCTGCGCGGACCGGCCGCCGGCGCGCAGGCCCATCGGCACGTCGGTGTTGGTGACGTGCAGGTAGCGCTCGTGCTCGCGCCTGAACTCCCAGCCGAACAGCGGCCCGTAGAAGGCCGCCGCGCGCTCCAGGTCCTCGACCGACAGGGTGTAGTAACCCAGCTGGACACTCATGCACGTCTCCCCGCAACAATTGCCGTTATCGTTAAGCATCAACACCATAACGGAAGCAGGCAAAGATTAACAACGACGTTAACAATCTGGACGCCACGCTGGCCGCCCTCGCCGACCCCACCCGGCGCAAGGTGATCGACCTGCTGCGCGAGGGCCCGCGCCCGGCCGGCGAGCTGGCCCAGGCGGTGCGGATGAGCGCCCCCGCGCTCAGCAGGCACCTGCGCGTGTTGCGGGCCGGCGGCCTGGTGCGGGCGGAGGCGGGCGGCGACGACGCCCGGCTGCGGCTCTACACCCTGCGCCAGGAGCCGTTCGCGGCGCTGCAGGCGTGGCTGGACCAGGTGCAGGCGTTCTGGGCCGAGCAGCTCGGCTCGTTCAAGGACCACGTGGAGCGCGGGCGGTGAACGCCGTGCGGGCGGCGGTCGTCGTGCCGGTCGATCCGGCGACCGCGTTCCGGATGTTCACCGACGAGATCGACCAGTGGTACGTGCGCGGCCGCCACAGCTGGGTCGACCCCGCCCGCGCGGTGGCCATCCGCTTCCAGGACGGCTACCTGCGCGAGCTGTGGGACGACGGCGGCCACGCCGACCTGGGCCGGATCGTGCACTGGGAGCCGCCCCGCCGCCTGGTCTGGGCCGACCTGCTCAACCCCGGCGGCCGGATGGAGATCGAGGTGGCCTTCACCGCGGTCGAGGACGGCACGCGGGTGCTGCTCGAACACCGCGGCCTGGACACCCTGCCGCCGGACGTGGCCGGGCGCATCCGCCGCGGCTACTCCTGGAACATCGTGCTGGGCTGGTTCGCCGCCCGATGGACGCGGGCGTGATACGCGGACGTGATCAGCGGCGGCCGTACTTCTTGTGCACGGCCTGCTTGCTGACGCCGATCGCGTCGGCGATCTGCGCCCAGGGCAGGCCCGCCACCCTGGCCCGGCGCACCTGGACGGCCTCCAGGCGCTCGATCTCGCGCCGCAGCGCGGTGGTGGCGTGCAGGGCCAGCAGCGGATCGTCGTCCTGCGCCTGCCTCATCAGGGACGCCAGGTCGTTGGTCATGCCCTAACGGTAGTCCACGATCTCCCGCCGCTCAGCGGGTCATCGCGCGTCCAGGACCAGGCGGACGCCGAGGCCGATGAGCACGACGCCGGAGATCTGCTCCAGGCGGCGCCTGACGGCCGGGCGGCCGAGGAAGTCCTTGGCTCTGGCGACGGTCCAGATGAGCAGGCCGTACCAGACGGTGTCCACCAGCACCCAGACGACGGCGAGGGTCACCAGCGTCAGCGGCACGTTCTGGCCGGCCGGCACGAACGGCGGCAGGAAGGACATCGCGAACACCGCGGCCTTGGGATTGGCCAGGCACGTGCCGAGCCCCGACAGGTAGGACCCGCGCACCCCGGCCACCGCCTCGGCCTCCACCGGCGGGGTGCCCCGGCGCGCGTTCCACAGCGCCTGCGCGCCCATCACCACCAGCACGACCGCGCCCGTGACGCGCATGATGTCATAGGCGACCTGCGAGGCCACCAGCAGCGCCGACAGCCCGAACGCGGCGGCCAGCCCCCACAGCAGGATACCGGTCTCGTTGCCGAGCGCGGCGGCCAGGCCGGAGCCGCGGGAGCGGAGCGTCTGACGCAGGATGACGGCGGTGCTCACGCCGGGGACCATGGCCACCAGGAAGCACGCGCCGACGAAAGCCAGAAGGTACATGCTGGGCATGCTGACAGAGAAAGCGGCCTATTTCTCGCGATTTATCCTGGGTTCTCGCGATTTATCCTGGCAAGTTGCTCTAGAGGTACAGCTTGCCGAGGCCGGCCACCGCCTCGGCCATCAGCGCCCGCAGCTCGGCCGGCTCCAGCACCTCGACGTCGGCGCCCATGCGCAGCAGCAGCCAGCGCGCGTGGGTGAGCGACTCGACCGGCACGGTGAGCGTGCGCCAGCCCTCGGGGTCGGGCTCGCCCGCCGCGGCCAGCGCCGCGGCGACCACGTCGGACCCCATCGTGTACGCCAGCAGGTCCTCCCGGCCGGGCGCCAGCCTGATGACGGCCTCAGCGGTGTACATGCGCTCGCGGAACTCCTTGGCGTACGCCCGCCAGAACGCCGCCAGCTCGAACCCCTCCGGCCTGCGGAACCGGCCCGGGAGCTGCTCGACGGTGAGGATGCGCGAGACCCGGTAGGTGCGCGGAGAGCCCTCGGGCGGGGCGGCGACCAGGTACCAGGAGCCGCCCTTGAGCACCAGCCCGTACGGGTGGATCACCCGGTCGACCTCCCGCTGCCCCCATCGGCGGTAGGTCATGTGCAGCGGCCGCTGGTCCCACACCGCCTCGGCCACGTCGCTCAGGTGCGGCACGTCGTCGGCCGAGCGGTACCAGCCGGGCACGTCCAGCAGGAAACGCTCGCGCATGCGCGAGGCGTGCGAGCGCGGCTCGGGCGGCAGCGCGGCCAGCAGTTTCAGCTCCGCGGTCGCCGCGACGTCGGCCAGCCCCAGCTCGGCGGCCGGTCCCGGCAGCCCGGCCAGGAACAGCGAGGACGCCTCCTCGGCCGTCAGCCCGGTCAGGCGGGTGCGGTAGCCGTCCAGGAGCTGGTAGCCGCCCGCCGGTCCGCGGTCGGCGTAGACCGGGACGCCGGCCGCCGACAGGGCCTCGACGTCCCGGTAGACCGTGCGGATCGACACCTCCAGCTCGGCGGCCAGCTCGGGCGCGGTCATCCGGCCCCGCGTCTGCAACAGCAGGAGGAGGGAGAGCAGGCGGCTGGCACGCATATCCGTCATTGTATTGCGCACATTTTCGGTGTTTGTATGAACAGATGGAACGTTTGACCGCCATCATGAACGCCCTGCGCGCCCAGGACAGCGTCTCGGTGACCGAGCTCGCCGAGCGGCACGGCGTGTCGGAGATGACCATCCGGCGCGACCTGGACGAGCTGGCCCAGCAGGGCGTGGTCCGCCGGGTCAGGGGCGGGGCGCTGTCCCTGCTGCTGCGCGGCGAGGAGCCGCCGTTCGGGGTACGCGAGCGGGAGGCGGTGGAGGCCAAGCGGCGCATCGGCGTCCAGGTCGCGGCGCTGATCGCCGACGGGGAGGCGGTCGTCCTGGACGGCGGCACCACCGTGCTGGAGGTGGCCCGCGCCCTGGCCGGGCGGCGGCTGACCGTGCTGCCGCTGGCGTTGCAGGCCGTCTCGCTGCTGGCCGCCGCGCCGCGGGTGCGCCTGGTGCTGCCCGGCGGCGAGGTCCGCAAGGGCGAGCTGAACGTCACCGGCCCGCTCGCCGAGAGCTCGATCGCGGCGCTGCGCTTCGACACCGCGGTGATCGGTTGCTGCGGCCTGTCGGCCGAGCACGGCCTGACCGCGCACGACCTGCCCGAGGTCGCGGTCAAACGGGCGGCCATCGCCGCCGCCCGGCGGGTGATCGTGGCCTGCGACTCGGGCAAGTTCTCCCGTACGGCCTTCGGCGCGGTCTGCCCGATCTCCCGCCTGGACGTCGTGGTGACCGACGAGGGCGTGCCGCCCGAGCAGCGTGACGCGCTCCTCGCGGCAGGGGTGGACGTCAAGGAGGCCGGGTGAGACGCGAACGGACGGCCGTCCACCTGCTGTTCTTCCTGGCCGGCCTGGCCATCGGCACCTGGACGGCCCGCATCCCCGCCATCAAGGAGGCCCTCGGGCTCGACGCGGGACGGCTCAGCCTGGCGCTGCTGGCCATCGCCGCGGGCGCCGTCGCGGGCATGACGACCGTCGGCCGCCTGGTGGACCGGTACGGCAGCAGCCGCGTCATGATCCCGGCGGCCCTGTCGCAGGGCGTGGTGCTGGTGCCGCCCGCCTTCGCCCCGAACCTGGGCGCGCTGGCCGCCGCGCTGCTGGTCTTCGGGATCGTCCACGGCGTCCTGGACGTGTCCATGAACGCCAACGCCGTCGAGGTGGAACGCGCCTGCGGGCGGCCGGTGATGTCGTCCTTCCACGCCGTCTACAGCGTCGGCGGGTTCGCCGGGGCCACGACGGGCGGGCTGTTCGCGCAGGCCGGGCTGCCGCCGTCGGTGACGTTCGGGTGCGTGGGGGCGGTGATCGCCGTGCTGGCGGTGTGGGCCCGGCGGTGGGCGCTGCGCTCGACGCCCGCTCCCCTGCCGGCCGGCGGCTCGGGGTCCGGACGGCCCAAGGGCATCCTGTTCCTCGGCGTGCTGGCCTTCTGCTGCCTGGTGGGCGAGGGGGCGGCGGCCGACTGGAGCTCGGTCTACCTGCGCGAGAACCTGGCCTCCTCGGCGGGGTTCGCCGCCGCCGGGTACGCCGCGTTCTCGATCGCGATGACCGCGGGGCGGCTGGCGGGCGACCGGCTGGCCGCCCGGTTCGGGCCAGTGGTGCTGGTGCGGTGCTGCGGGCTGCTGGCGGCGGCGGGGCTCGGGCTGGCGCTGCTCGGCGGGGGGCCGGTGGCCGGGGTGGTGGGGTTCGGCTGCTTCGGGGCGGGGTTGTCATGCATCGTGCCGCAGGTGTTCTCGGCCGCCGGGCATCGGGATCCGGCCTTCGCCGGGCGGGCGCTGGCGCGGGTGGCGTCCGTGGGGTACCTGGGGTTCCTGTCGGGGCCGGTGATCATCGGGGCGGTGGCCCAGCTCGCCGGGTTGCCTCGGGCGCTGGCCGTACCGGCGCTGATGGCGGCCTTCGTCGCCCTGACGGCCCCCGCCCTGCGGTCTTAGGCGTCCGATCGCGGGCGGCGGCGTGCCGGGGATCAGCCGAACTGCTGCCAACCGAGCCTGATCACCATCGCCACCACCACGCACAACAGCACGACCCGGACGAACGCCGTGCCGCGCCTGATCGCCATCCTGGCGCCGAGCTGGGCGCCGGCCACGTTGCACAGCGCCATGCCGAGGCCGAGCGCCCACTGCACGTGGCCCTGCAGCCCGAACACCGCCAGCGCCCCGAGGTTGGTGCCCACGTTGATGATCTTCGCCGAGGCGGAGGCGGCGACGAAGTCCAGGCCGAGGATGGTGGTGAAGGCGATGATGAGGAAGGTGCCGGTGCCCGGCCCCATGATGCCGTCGTAGAAGGCGATGCCCACGCCCGCCGCGGCCACCGCCGCCACCACCCGGCCGTCGGTCCGCAGGTGCGGCTGCGGCAGGGCGCCCATCGAAGGGCGCAACGTGACGAACGCCGCCACGCCGAGCAGCACCACCATCACGACCGGGCGCAACACGTCGGCCGAGATCGCCGCCGCCGCCCACGCGCCCAGTCCGGCGCTCACCACGGCCAGCGCCGCACCCGGTAACGCCACCTGACGGTCGATCTTGGTCGAGCGCGCGTACGCCACGGCGGCCGAGGCCGTGCCGAACACCGAGGAGAACTTGTTGGTCGCCATGGCCTGGACGGGCGGCATGCCGGTCATCAGCAACGCCGGCAGCTGCACCAGCCCGCCGCCGCCCACGACGGCGTCGACCCATCCGGCGCCTGCCGCGGCCGCCAGCAACACCACAACCTGCTCCAGCGGCACGCCGCTCCCCCACTCCCCCCGGAAACGCCCAGAACACTACAGCCCCCTCTAACCACCCACCGCAGGCCACCCCCTCACCCCGGCCCCCCCGCGCCGTCCCCCGGTGCCCCCACCCCCGCCCCTCGCGTGCTCCAGTCGTGCGGTCAGGCGTCGAGGAGGCGGAGCAGGAGGTTGCGGGGGCCCTGCAGGTGGTGCCCGGCCAGGCGGGTCATGAGGCGCGACATGGTGACCACGCGTTGCGCGGGCCTCCTGCGCGAGGCGTCGTAGCGACGCAGCGCGGACGCCACGTCCCCGGCCTCCCGCAGGCAGGTGGTGAGGGTGTCGGCGTCCAGGAGGGCCTGGCAGGCGCCCTGGCCGAGCGAGGGCGTCATGGCGTGCGCCGCGTCCCCCACCAGGACCGCGTTGCCGCCGGCGAACGAGCGCAGGCGCGGCCGCAGGTCGTGGATCTCGTGCCGGAGCACGTTCTTCTCGTCGGCCTCGGCCAGGGCGCGGGTGACGGCGGTGTGCCAGCCGGCGAAGCGGGCGCGCAGCGCGTCCAGGGATTCGCGGTGCCCCTCGGGGGTGGCGACGGCGGCGTACCAGTTGGTCACGCCGGGCTCCTGCGGCGTGACGCCGAACACCTGACCGGCCCCCCACGTCTCGCCATGGACGGGCGGCTCGAACGCGGCGACGCCCCGCCAGGCCACGATGCCGGTGTAGCGCGGCCGGGCCGTGGTGTCGAAGAACGCCCGGCGGACCGTGCTGCGCAGCCCGTCGGCCCCCACGACCAGGTCGTACCGGCTGCGCAGGGCCGCGGGGTCGGTGATGTCCGCGGCGGTCCGGACGGTCGCCGCGCCGGCGGCGTCGAGCAGCATCTCCATCAGCGACACCCTGGACAGCATCAGCACGGGCCTGCCCTCCTTGCGTTCGATGCGCTCAAGGGGGAGGTCGGCCAGCCGGCGGCCGTCCGGCGTCAGGATCTGCGCCGAACGGTAGGGCACCGTACGGCGCCGCAGCTCCGCCCCCAGCCCGAGCCGGTCGAGGGCGGACTGGGCGGCCGGACGCATGCCCAGGGCCGTGCCCTCCGGACGGATCTCGGGCCAGCGTTCGAGCACGGTCACCTCCCAGCCGGCCCTCCGCAGGCCGACGGCCGTCGCAAGACCGCCGATCCCGGCGCCGACGATCACCGCGGACCCCTTCATGGCGACACCTCCCTGTTCTCGTTCACCACAACTGTGGTACCACTGTTGTGGTGGTCAAGGCAACTGCGAGGATGGAGGCCATGGCGGAGAACCGGAACCGGCGCGACCAGCTGCGCGACGCCGCGATCGAGGTGCTGGCCCAGGAGGGCGGCAGGGGCCTGACCCACCGGGCGATCGACCGCGCGGCCGGCCTGCCGGAGGGCACGGCCAAGAACTACTTCGCCACCCGCGACGCCCTCCTGCGGGCCGCCGCCGAACGTTGCGTCGAGCGCTATTGGGCCGACCTCCATGCGGCTCCGGCCGAGAAGATCCGGGGGCGCGACGGGCTGGCCGCGTTCCTGCGCCGCCTGGTCGAGCACGCGGTCACGGCCAACAGGTCGCGGGTCCTGGCCTACCTCGAACTGCACGCCGAGGCCGCGCGCAGACCGGACCTGCGCGCGACCCTGGCCGAGCTCACCCGCGCCGACCTGGCCCTGCACCTGCGCGCCCACGAGGCGGCGGGCCTGCCCGCGACCCGGCGTACCGCCGCGACGGTCACGATGTGCCTCAACACGGCCCTGACCTACCTGCTCACCCAACCGGCCGAGACGCTGGCCGACTATGGCCTCGACGACCTCGACGCCTTCCTGCGCGACCTCCTGCACACCGTCTACCCGCCGCACGGGTGACCGGCGGGCGCCGCCACGGCCGGGTAGGCGAGACTGGACCGGTGACGATCGAGAACGGACCGCCCGTGTCGAGCACCTCCATCGTGGTGCTCACGCTGGCGCGGCGGGTCGAGACGGAGCTCTCCGCCGAGCTGGCGCCGCTTGAGCTGACGATCAGCCGCCTGGGACTGCTGGGACACATCGCCGGGGTGCCCGGCGCGTCCTTCAGCGACCTGGCCCGCATGTCGGGCATCTCGGTGCAGAGCGTGCACGCGGCGGTCAAGGGGCTCGTCCAGGCGGGGCTGGTGCGCGACCGTACGGCGCGGGCGGGGTCGGCCTCGACCATCGAGCTCACCCCCGAGGGGCACCGCCTCCTGCGGGAGGCCGCCCAGGCCATCACCAAGGTCGACGAACGCCTCTTCGGCCCCGACGCCGACCCGATCCACCAACAGGTGGGCGAAGCGATCCGCACCGCCTTCCCCACCCCCTGACCTCTCGCCCCCCACCGCCCCGCCTCCACCCCTGCCCGTCCTCCGTCGCCGCATCAGCGGTAGAGCCCTGCGACGGCCGCCAGCACCTGCTCGCGGGCGGCGGTCGGGGGGTGACGCCAGTGAGCACGTAGGCGGCCAGCCCCTCGGCAGGGCCACCAGGGCGAGCGCCGTATCGGGACGGGTCAAGGATGGCGGGGATGCAGCTGGCCTGCTGGTCGCAGGTGACATGGCCGGCCATCTGGCGGTGGAAGCCGGCGTACAGGACGCGCAGCCCGGCCGCGATGGCCTAGCAGGCGAAGGCGCGGGCGCGGGCGAAGGCGGAGGCGCGGGTGCGCCGCAGTCCCGAATGACCGGGCGGCTTTCAGGGTGGCTGAAGGTTTCGCTAGGCTTCAGTCACCCTGAAGGTTGGAGGCGATCCATGAATCATGTCCTGTTGTCCATCCACGTGCTGGCGGGGATCGTGTTCGTCGGCGGTTCGGCGGTCGCGTCGAGCTTGTTCCCCCGTTACGCCCCCGTCGCATCCACGACGCCCATCACCACCGCCGGCTCTGCCACGGCCGTCGGCTCTGGCAAAGCCGCCGGCGCGGAGCGCAGTGCCGCCGTAGCCGCTGTGCTGCACCGCATCACCGGTGGTTACGCCGCGTTCGGGTTGATCGTCCCGTTGGCCGGGATCGTGCTGGCCAGTGTGCAGGGACGGATGGGGCAGACCTGGATCATCGTGGCGATGGTCCTCACCGCCGTCGCGGGCGCCCTGCTGGCCACCCAGATCCACCCCCGCCAGCGCCAGGCCCTCGACGCCCCCGACGACGGCCGCCGACTCCGTACGCTGACGATGCTCACCGGCGTCTACAACCTGCTGTGGGCGGCCGTCGTCGTGCTCATGATCGTCCGTCCGGGCGAGCAGACGGGAGCCTGAGCGTGCTGACCCTGCGCATCGCCGCCGCCGCCGAGGCCGTCACGCTGGCGGTTCTGCTGACCAACCTGCTCACCGTGCACGCCAAGGCGATCACGACCTACGCCGGCCCGCTGCACGGCATGGCTTACCTCATCGTCATCGCCACGGTGGCCATGACACCCAGGGCGCAAAGCACGCCCGGGGCGCGCTGGAGCGCGTTCGTCCCCGGCGTCGGCGGACTGCTGGCCCTGCGACGCCTGCGCGCCGTACCGGACGGCCGGGAGGGATGATCCCGGGGCCCGGCCAGGGCCCCGAGCAGGCCAGCAGGCCAGGCCCAAACAGGACGCCGATACCGCGGTCCAGGCAGGACCACGGCCGGGCGACCCGAAGGTCCCGGGCAGACCAGCCCGCAGGAGGCACAGGCTAACCAGCGGGCACGAGGCACAGGCAACCCAGCCCGCAGAGACCCGGGGAGACCAGCGACAGGCCAGCCCGCACGAGCCCAGGCAGACCTCCCGCAGGGCCCCGAGGACACCAGCGGGCAGGCCAGCCCCGGACAGACCAGCCCACACGAGCCCACAGGCCAACTCCAGGCAGACCAGCCCCAAGGGCTGCCGGGTCCCAGAGGGACCAGCGGGCTCGCACCAGGCTCGGGCGGTAGGTCAGTGGGCGGCGGCCAGGGTGCGTTTCCTGGAGGCGTAGATGTCGTCGATCAGCCGGTAGCTGCGCGCCTGCTCGGCGGTGAAGATGCGGTCGCGCTCGATGTCCTTCCTGATCTCCAGCACCCCGCGCCCGGTGTGCCGGGCCAGGATCTCCTCCTGCTGGTCACGCATCCGCACGATCTCCCTGGCGTGGATCTCCAGGTCGCTCGACTGCCCCCGGCCGCCCTCCGTGGCCGGCTGGTGGAGCAGGACGCGTGCGTGCGGCAGGGCCGCCCGCTTGCCCGGCGTGCCCGCCGCGAGCAGGACGGCCGCCGCCGAGGACGCCTCCCCGATGCAGACCGTGTGGATCTCCGGCCGGACGAACTGCATCGTGTCGTAGATGGCCGTCATCGCCGTGAACGACCCGCCCGGCGAGTTGATGTACATGTTGATGTCCTGGTCGGGATCGAGCGACTCCAGCGTGAGGAGCTGGGCCATGACGTCGTTGGCCACCGTGTCGTCGATCGGGGCGCCGATGAACACCACCCGGTCCTCGAACAGCTTGTTGTACGGGTTCATCTCCCGCACCCCGTAGGAGGTGCGCTCGGTGAAGGAGGGCAGCACGTAGCGACCGCTCATGGTCAGTTCATCCCTTCGGCGATGTGGTCCACGAACCCGTACTCCAGCGCCTGCTGGGCGGTGAACCACCGGTCGCGGTCGGAGTCGGCCTGGATGCGCTCGAGCGGCTGGCCGGTGTGGTGGGCGATGATCTCGGCCATCCTGCGCTTGGTGTAGAGCATGTTGTCGGCCTGGATCTGGATGTCGCTGGCCGAGCCGCCGATGCCGCCCAGCGGCTGGTGCATGACGATGCGGGCGTTGGGCAGGGCGTAACGCTTGCCCGGCGCCCCGGCGGTCAGCAGCAGCTGGCCCATGGAGGCGGCGAAGCCCATCGCCACCGTCGCCACGTCGCACGGGACGAACTGCATCATGTCGTAGAGCGCCATGCCGGCCGTCACCGAGCCGCCCGGCGAATTGATGTAGAGCGTTATGTCCCGATTGGGGTCTTCGGCTGCCAGCAAAAGCAGCTCACCGCAGAGCCGGTTGCAAATCTCGTCGTCGACCTCCTGGCCGAGCACCACGATGCGTTCCTTCAGCAGGCGCTGACTGAGCTGGTCAGGCCAGGCCGCGCGCTGGGTCTCCGTCATTGACGTCGCCTTTCTGCCGAAACTAATTCTGCGAAAAACGCTAGACCCGGCGACGGTGAATTCCGGCCTATTTTCGCTGGGGGCGCATTTCACTCAAGGCGCATTACTCCCAGCGCGAAAAAGTATCGACATACAATCCCGGATGTGAGAAGGAACCTCCCCCGCCGTTGGGCGTGCCTCATCCTGGGCGGGGCGCTGCTGATGCCGTACATGATGGCCGGGGTGCTGGTCGCCGGGTTGTGGCGCGGCGCGTCGCCCGACCTGCTGATGCCGATCCAGGTCGGGGTGTTCGTCGCGGTGCTGCCGGTGGTGGCGGTGACCGGGCTGTTCCTGCCGGTGCGCGCGCTGGAGGTGAACGCCGCCCAGGGGCTGCTCGGGGCCCGCGTGGAGACCCCGCCGCGGCAGGCCCGCCGGTCGTGGCAGGAGCGGCGGCGCACCGCCGCGTGGTTCACGCTGCATCTGGCGGTGGGCGGCGTGGTGAGCGGGTTCACGCTGGCGGTGGTGCCGTTCACGATGTTCACGATGGCGCTGCCGTTCATCGGGGAGCCGATGCCGGTGCTGGGCCTCACGGCCGAGCCGGGGTGGCCGTCCGTGCTGTGGGCGGCGGCGGGCGTGGGGGCGCTGGCGCTGCTGGTGGCGGGCGCGGCGGGCGCGGGCGCGCTGCTGGCCGCCCTGGCTCCCCCGCTGCTCGGCCCCACTCCCGCCGAGCGGCTGGCCGCCGCCGAAGATCACGCCCGTACGCTGGCCGAACGCAACCGGCTGGCCCGCGAGCTGCACGACTCGGTCGGGCACGCGCTCAGCGTCGTCACCCTGCAGGCCGCCGCGGCCGGACGCGTCCTCGACCGCGACCCGGCCACCGCCAGAACCGCGCTGGCGGCCATCGAGCAGTCCGCCCGCGCCGCACTGGAGGACCTCGACCACGTGCTCGGCGTCCTGCGCGAGGACGCACACGCGGACGGGCGCGCGGACGGGCGCGCGGACACACGCGACGATGCAGGTGAGGGCAGGCGGGAGGGGCGCCGCGAGGGCCACCGGGAGAGCGGCGAGGACGGGCGGCGGGCGCCCCAGGCGACGTTGGCCGACCTCGCGGCGCTGGTGGCCGGCTCCGGCGCCGAGGTGCGGCAGGACGTGGGCGACCTGTCCGGCGTGCCCGCCGTCGTCTCCAGGGAGGCGTACCGCATCCTGCAGGAGGCGCTGACCAACGCGATCCGGCACGGCGGCGGCACGGTCCGGCTGGCCGCCGCCGTGCAGGGCGACGACCTGCGGCTGGAGGTCAGCAACGCCGGCGGGAGGCACGGCGAGAGGCACGGCGGGAGGCGCAGGCGGGGCGGCGGCCGGGGCGTTGACGGCATGCGCGAACGGGTGCGCCTGCTCCGCGGCGACCTGCGCGCCGGCCCCGACGAGGACGGCTGGACGGTCTCGGTCCGCCTCCCCCTGCGCCCGACCCCATGACCCCCCACACCGCGGCCGCCCCCTCCGGGCAGCTCCCTCCCGAGACAGGCCCCCGCTGATCCCCTCCAGACAGCTCGCTCCCAGGACAGGCCGCCGCCGTCAGCCCAGGACACCCCCGAACCCTCTCCACCCAGGTGCCGCTACGGTCAGGGGCATGACACTCAAGGTCGTGATCGCCGACGACGAGGACCTCATCCGCGCCGGGCTGCGCGTCATCATCGACGCCGAGCCCGGCCTGCGCGTGGTCGGCGAGGCCGGGGACGGCGCCGCGGTCCTGCCGGTCGTCCGCCGCGAGCGCCCCGACGTCGTGCTGATGGACGTCCGCATGCCCGCCATGGACGGCATCCAGGCCACCCGCCGGCTCGTGACGCTCGACGACCCGCCCAAGGTCCTGGTCGTGACCACGTTCGAGAACGACGACCACGTCTACGACGCCCTGCGCGCCGGAGCGAGCGGCTTCCTGCTCAAACGCACCAGACCGGACGACCTGATCCAGGCGATCAGGCTGGTGGCGGCCGGGGAGTCGCTGCTGTTCCCGGCCGCGATCCGCACCCTGGCCGGCCGCCGCCCGCGCGCCCACGTGCCGGGCATCGACCGGCTCACCGGCCGCGAGGGCGACGTGCTGCGGCTGATGACCAGGGGCATGTCCAACACCGAGATCGCCGCCGAGCTGGTCGTCAGCCAGGAGACCGTCAAGACGCACGTCGGCAACGTCCTGGCCAAGCTGGGCGCGCGCGACCGCACCCAGGCCGTGATCGCCGCCTACGAGTCCGGGTTCGTCTCCCCCGGCTGATCGAGCAGCTGCGCGGCCGGCAGCAGGGTGGCCTCGGCGGCGCTCAGGCCCTTCGCGGCCAGGGCGCGGTCCACCAGCCGCAGCCCCACCGCGTAACCCGCCATGTCGGGGATGCCGCGGGGCTCCTGGCCGAAGCGCCGCATGGCGCTGTCGCCCAGCACGTACGCCGGGGTGTTCCCCATGCCCTCCAGGTCGAACGCGTCCATGATCAGCCCGTGGGCGCGTTCCAGCTCCTCCCCGGTCACCATCCGCGACCAGGGCCCCATGGCCTCCGGGCCGGACAGCTCCCGGACGAACGCCTCGGCCAGCCCCTCGGCCACCACGTGCTCGCCCACGGTGACCTTCCGCGGGTCCCACTCGACGTTGGTGTAGCGCACGTTGTGGTGGAACTCGTGCACCGCGCAGTGCGCGATCCGGCCGATGACCTCCTCCGACGGCCAGCCCAGCAGGTACAGCCAGCCGGGCGAGCCGCCCATCCCGTAGTAGCCGCCGCTGACCTTCATCAGGTGCTCGTTGTCCGGGTCGCCGAGCACGAACATCACCTGAAGCGAGGAGGCCTGCCTGGCCTCCCTCAGCGCGTGGGAGGCGCGCTCCAGCTCCCTGCGCACCTGGCCGAGCACGTCGGCCTCGATCATGGCCCGGACGGCGGGCAGGTAACGGGCGTCCTCGGCGTCGACGCGGAAGCCGCCGCCCTGGTGGTGGATGTCGACGATGTCGCCGGGCACCGGGATCGCCGGCCGGATCGGCGCCAGCATCTCCCGCAGCGCCTCGGGCCGGTCGGCGAGCGGCCGGGCGAGCAGGTCCGCCATGGCCGTGAGCGTGTCGTGAACGATGAACTCCATGCCGCGGACGCTAAAGCCTCACGTAACGTGAGGCTCAAACGCATTAAAGCGGCGACTCGCCGAGCTCGTCGCCCGGCGACTGCCCCGGCGTGCCGGGACCGGTGCGCGTCGGCGACGGCGACTGCGACGGCGAGGGCTCCGGCACCGGCGTGGCGGGCGTGGGCGGCGGCGTGGGCACGAACACCGTCGGCGGGAGCTGCCGGGGCATCGGCTCGCTGTCGCGCCTGCCGAACAGCAGCAACAGCAGGATCGTCGTGACCAGCACCAGCAGCAGCGCCAGCGCCAGCGCGGCCAGCAGCACCCGCCGCCGCGTCTCGGTCAGCGGCAGCCGCCGCGCCAGCGGCCCCGGCAGCGCGGGCGCGCGGTCGGTCAGCCAGTACGGCACGAAGTCCGGCCCGTGCGCCTGCCCGATGAACGTCCCGCCCACCATGACCGGGTCCAGGAACCGTTCGGCCCCCGGCTGCCCCGGCGCGTACGGCACCGCCACCCACGGCGCCGGCCCGTCGTGCACGTCGAGCACCTCGGGCGTCCCGTCGAGCACCGAGGCGCGCGCCCGGCCGAGCCCCAGCCACCCGCGCCCGCCGGACCGCCCCGGCGCCTCCTTGATCGCGGTCAGGAACCGGTCGCGCGCCGCCGCGTCGAGGGCGGCGCCCCGGGTGAGCACGGCCAGCGACACCGCGCGCCCGTCGGGTCCCTGTCCCAGGTAGACGAACCCGGCCGGAGCCGTGTGCAGGCGGGCCTGCACGACGTAGCGCCCCAGCTGGGGCGGATCACCGTACTGCAGGGGACTTGCCACGTTTGCCATGAAAGCACAGACGTGGCGTCGTGCACGTTCGCGGCGCGTTTGGTGGAATGGCGTCATGAGCGTCGCCGAAGAGTTGCCAGGCGGAAACGACGCGGCGGTGCTGCGTCGAAGTCTCGACGAGGTCCGGCGTGTCATCGTGGGACAGGAGCACATGGTCGAGCGGCTGGTCGTGGCCCTGCTGGCCCGCGGTCACTGCCTGCTCGAAGGTGTGCCGGGAGTCGCCAAGACCCTCGCCGCCTCCACCCTGGCCACCGTCGTGGGCGGCACGTTCGCCCGGATCCAGTTCACCCCCGACCTCGTGCCGAGCGACATCGTCGGCACCCGCGTCTTCCACCCCTCCAACGAGAAGTTCGACGTCGAGCTGGGTCCGGTGTTCGTCAACTTCCTGCTGGCCGACGAGATCAACCGCGCCCCCGCCAAGGTGCAGTCCGCGCTGCTGGAGGTGATGGCCGAGCGCCAGGTCACCCTGGCCGGCGTCACGCATCCGCTGCCCAGGCCGTTCATCGTGCTGGCCACCCAGAACCCGATCGAGTCCGAGGGCGTCTACCCGCTGCCCGAGGTGCAGCGCGACCGTTTCCTGTTCCGCGTGCGGGTGCCGCACCCCAGCGCGCACGAGGAGCTGGAGATCCTCCACCGCATGAGCGTCACGCCGCCCGTGCCCGACCGCGTGCTCGACCCGGCCCGGCTGCTGGCCCTGCAGCAGGCCGCCGAGCAGGTCTCGGTGCACCAGCTCGTGGCCGACTACGTGGTGCGCCTGGTCATGTCCACCCGCGCGCCCGCCGACTACGGGCTGGCCGACCTGGCCGAGACGATCGAGATCGGCGTCAGCCCCCGCGCCACCCTCGGCCTGGTCTCGGCCGGGCGCGCGCTGGCCCTGCTGCGCGGCCGCGACTACCTGCTGCCCGACGACGTGCGCGACGTGGCCGTCGACGTCATGTCCCACCGGCTCATGCTGACCTTCGACGCCCTGGCCGACGGCGTCGATCCCGAGCAGGTCGTCAAGCAGATCCTGCACGCCGTGCCGCCGCCCCTGGTCGTCTGGAACCAGAACCGTTGAACACCGCCGAGCAGGCGCTGCGACGGCTGGAGCTGACCGTCACGCGGCGGCTCGACGGCCTGCTGCACGGCGCCCACCAGGGGCTGCTGCCCGGCACCGGCAGCGAGACCGGCGACAGCCGCCTGTACGTGCCCGGCGAGGACGACGTGCGCCGCATGGACTGGGCCGTCACCGCCCGCACGACCGTCCCCCACGTCCGCGACCTGATCGCCGACCGCGAGCTGGAGACCTGGGCGCTGGCCGACCTGTCGGCCAGCATGGACTTCGGCACCGCCGACACCGACAAACGCGACCTGGTCGTGGCCGCCGTCGGCGCGATCGGCTTCCTGTCCAGCCGCATGGGCGACCGGTTCGGCGCGCTGGTGCTGCACGAGGAGTACATCCACCGCATGCCCGCCCGTACCGGCCGCCCGGCCCTGTACGGGCTGCTCAACTCCCTCATGGACGCCCCGCGCGGCCGGGCCGTGCCCGACGCCCCCGACCTGGCCGAGGGCATCGACGTGCTGGCGGCCACCCGCCGCCGCAGGGGCATGCGGCTGATCGTCTCCGACTTCCTCGACGACCGCCCCGAGCTCGACCCCGACGCCGAACGCCCCTGGGAACGCCCGATCAGGCGGCTGGCCGCCCGCCACCAGGTGCTGGCCGTGGAGGTCATCGACCCGCGCGAGCTGGAGCTGCCGGACGTCGGCCGGGTGGCGTTCACCGATCCCGAGACCGGGAACGTACGTGAAGTGCACCTTTCTCCCAAAGTCCGGCAAGCATATGCCGAGGCCGCCGCCCTCCAGCGTGAGGGCACCCGGCTCGCCCTGCGCCGCGCCGGGATCGCCCACCTGGTGCTGCGGACCGACCGGGACTGGGTGTTCGACGTGGCGCAGTTCGTCCTGCGCCAGCGCCGCATGAGCCATCTCGCCCACCGGAGACCCGTATGACGTTTCTCGCGCCCGGCTGGTTGTGGCTGTTCGTGCTGGTGGCGCTGCTGGTGGCCGGATACGTCGTGGCGCAGTTCGCCCGCCGCCGCTACACCGTGCGCTTCACCAACCTGGCGCTGCTCAACCTCGTCGCCCCCGCCGGGCCGGGCTGGCGCCGGCACGTGCCTCCGGCGCTGTTCCTGGTCATGATGTCGTTCCTGGTGGTCGGCGCCGCCAAACCCGCCGACCAGGTACGCGTCCCCCGCGACCGCGCCACCATCATGATCGCCCTCGACGTCTCCCTGTCCATGGACGCCGGCGACGTCCAGCCCAACCGCATCAGCGCCGCCAAGGCCGCCGCCCAGGCGTTCGCCAGGGAGCTGCCCGACCGCTTCAACGTGGGCGTGGTCTCCTTCGCCCGCTCGGCCAACGTCGTCATCTCCCCCACCACCGACCACCAGGCCGTCGTCACCGCCATCGGCAACCTGACCACCCGGCCCGGCACCGCGATCGGCGAGGCCGTCTTCAACTCGCTCGACTCGGTGCGCTCCTTCGACCAGCAGGCCGCCACCGACCCACCGCCCGCCGCGATCGTGCTGCTGTCCGACGGCGACAACACCTCCGGCCGGTCGGTGACCGAGGCCATCGAGGCCGCCCAGCAGGCCCACGTCCCGGTCTCCACCATCGCGTACGGCACCCAGGAGGGCACCGTCGACATCGACGGCAGGCCGGTGAACGTCCCGGTCAACAAGCAGACCCTGCAGTCGCTCTCCGACGGCACCAGCGGCCGGGCCTACGCCGCCGAGTCCGGCAGCGAACTGCGCGACGTCTACGAGCAGATCGGCACCTCCCTGGGGTTCAAGCTGGTCAGCCAGGAGATCACCCAGTGGTTCATCGTGGCCGCGATCGTGCTCGGGCTGCTGGTGGCCGGCGCCGCGGTCTTGTTCGGCACCCGCATCCCGTAACGTTTTCCCACGTGGCCCACTACTTCTCCGAACGTCCCGAGACCGCGAGCAGGCCGGGCTCGGTCGACCTGGTCCTGCCGGACCTGCACCTGCGGCTGGAGACCGACCGGGGCGTGTTCTCACCCGACCGGGTCGACGTCGGCACGCGCGCGCTGCTGGAGTCGGTCCCGCCGCCGCCGCAGGAGGGCGACCTGCTCGACCTGGGCTGCGGCTACGGGCCCATCGCGCTGACGATGGCCTCGCGGGCGCCCGGGGCGACGGTGTGGGCCGTCGATGTGAACCGGCGCAGCCTGGAGCTGACCGGACGGAACGCCCAGGCCGCCGGCCTTTACAAAGTAAGACCCGTACATGTTGATGAAGTGCCGGATGACGTGAAATTTCGGGCCATCTGGTCCAATCCCGCCATCCGGATTGGCAAGCCGGCTCTGCACGAGATGCTCACCAGGTGGCTCACCCGGCTGACGCCCGACGGCGTCGCCTACCTGGTCGTCCAGAAACACCTCGGCTCGGACTCCCTGCAGCGCTGGCTCGGCGAGCAGGGCTGGCAGGCCTCCCGCGAGGCCTCCCGAGCCGCCTACCGCATATTGAAGGTGGCCCGATGAGAAGGCAGCTGCGCCCCACCGACGTCAAGCGGCTCAACCGCACCTGGCGCAGGAACACCGACAACCGGCTCGCGCTGATCCTGGAGTCGGTGACGGGGCCGTTCAACGTCGGCTCGATCTTCCGCAGCGCCGCGGCGTTCGGCGTCGACCAGATCTGGCTGGCGGGCAACGCCACGCCGCCCACCAACCCCAAGGCGGGCAAGACGGCGCTCGGCACCGAGCGCCTGGTCACCTGGCACGAGCCGGTCCCGGCCACCGAGGCGGTCAAGGCCGCCAAGGACGACGGCTACGCCGTGCTGGCCATCGAGCTGACCGGCGAGGCCGTGCCGCTGCACCGCGCCGACCTCGGCCGCGACGTGTGCCTGGTGGTCGGCAGCGAGGACCACGGCTGCTCCCCCGCCCTGCTGGAGGCCGTCGACGGCGTCTGCTACATCCCGCAGGTCGGGCGGGTCGGCTCGTTCAACGTGTCGGTGGCCGCGGCCATCGCGCTGGCCGAGGCGCGCCGCCAGGAGTGGGAGAATCTTCCCGAAACGTGACCGAACCGTCCACCATCGGAAGGGACACCGGGTCGTGCTCAGCCGTCGTTTCGCCTTTCTCGACCATCCGGGGCCGCTGGCCTTCGCCCACCGCGGCGGCGCGCTGGAGGGCGCCGAGAACTCCCTGGCGGCCTTCGAACGCGCGGTCGCGCTCGGCTACGACTACCTGGAGACCGACGCGCACGCCACCGCCGACGGCGTGCTGCTGGCCTTCCACGACCACACCCTCGACCGGGTGACCGACCGGCGGGGCCGCATCTCCGAGCTGCCCTACCGGGAGGTCCGGCAGGCCCGCATCGCCGGCGTGCACGAGATCCCGCTGCTGGAGGACCTGCTCGGCACGTGGCCGCAGGTGCGCTTCAACATCGACGTCAAGGAGGCGGCGGCCATCGCGCCGCTGGCCGAGGTGGTCCGCCGCACCAACGCCTACGACCGCGTCTGCCTGACCTCCTTCTCCGACGAGCGCCTGGTCATGGCCAGGGCCGCCATGGGCCGCGAGGTGTGCTCGGCGCTCGGCCCGCGCGGTGTGGCCGCGCTGCGGGCCGCCGCCACCACCTCCGGCTACGGCCGGCTGCTGGCCCGCCTGTCGCGGGCCGGGATCCCGTGCGCGCAGGTGCCGGTCGGCTTCCGCGGCCTGCGCGTCACCACCCGCCGCCTGGTCCGCACGGCCCACGCCATCGGCATGCAGGTGCACGTGTGGACGATCAACGACACCGTCCGCATGGAGCACCTGCTCGACCTCGGCGTCGACGGCATCATGACCGACAACGTCACCGGCCTGCGCGACGTCCTCGAACGGCGGGGCCTGTGGCACCCGCGCGGCATGGCGGCCTGACCCGCCCGGCGGCGGCCACCTTCCTCTCCTGAGGTGATCACTGTAAGGTCATGGGCACGACACGTGGACGTGACCCACGACCTGCGAAGATGGGCACTTCGTCAGGCATGACCCCCCGTGGCCGCAGAGGAGCGACACGACACCATGGCCTCCACCGCACCCCCCGCGGCCCTCGACGACTCCCCCGCGGCGCGCCGCCGCGAGCAACGCGGCTGGTACTTCTACGACTGGGCCAACTCGGCGTTCTACACCACGATCATCTCGGTCTTCCTGGGCCCGTACCTGATCCCGGTCGCCAGGACCGCGGCCTGCGCGAAAGACTTCCCCGACCTCGCGCCCGAGACGTGCGCATCCCAGTTCGACGCGCTGCTCCTGCGCCACCCCGGCCTGGGGTACGTCGACGTGCTCGGCGCCGACATCAGGCCCGCGGCCTTCTTCGGGCTGACGCTGACGGTGGCGGTGTTCCTGCAGATCGTGTTCCTGCCCATCGTGGGCGCGCTGGCCGACCACACCGGCCGCAAGCGGGAGCTGCTCGGCGGGTTCGCCTACGTCGGCGCGCTGGCCACCATGGGCCTGTACTTCGTCGAGGGCGACCGCTATCTGCTGGGCGGCGTGCTGTTCGTGCTGGCCAACCTGGCCTACGGTTCCTCCGTGGTGGTCTACGACTCCTTCCTGCCGCAGATCTCCACCCCCGAGGAGCGCGACGGGGTCTCCTCGCGCGGCTGGGCGATCGGCTACCTCGGCGGCGGGCTGCTGCTCCTGCTCAACCTGGCGCTGTTCCTGCAGCACGACAGCCTGGGGCTGAGCGAGGGCATGGCGGTGCGCATCAGCATGATGTCGGCCGGCCTGTGGTGGGCGACGTTCACGGTCATCCCGCTGCTGCGGCTGCGCAACCGTCCCGTGGCGGCGCACGAGACCACGGCGCTGCGCTCGGTGCGCGGGAGCTTCCGCCAGCTCGGCCGTACGCTGGCCGAGCTGCGGCGGTACCCGCTGACGCTGCTGTTCCTGGTGGCCTACCTGGTCTACAACGACGGCGTGCAGACGGTCATCGGCAACAGCGCGGCCTTCGCCTCCGAGGCGCTCAAGCTGGACAAGACCGTCCAGATCACGGCGATCCTGATGGTGCAGTTCGTGGCGTTCTTCGGGGCGCTGCTGCTGGGGTGGCTGGCGCGCGGCTTCGGCACCAAGCGCACGGTGCTGGCCAGCCTGGTGTTGTGGACCGGGATCGTGGTGGTGGCGATGTTCGTCGGCGAGGGGCAGGCGCTGCAGTTCTACCTGATGGCCTTCGCCATCGCGATCGTGCTGGGCGGCACGCAGGCGTTGTCGCGGTCGTTGTTCTCGCAGGTGATCCCGAAGGGGCGCGAGGCGGAGTACTTCAGCCTGCTGCAGATCAGCGACAAGGGGTCGGCGTTCATCGGGTCGCTGACCGTGACGATCGCGCTGCAGGTCACCAACAGCTACCGGATCGCCATCGTGTCCATGATCATATTCTTCGTGGTGGGCTTCGTGCTGCTCGCCCTGACGAACCTGCCCAAGGCCATCAGGGCGGCCGGCAACGAGGTCCCGTCGCGGATCTGACGCCCGTCAGGGGCCGTACCGGCGCGAGAGCCAGTACGAGGTGCCCACCAGGGCGCCGGTGCCCAGGATGGCCAGCAGCACCAGCGGGCCGACGTGCCCGCCGCCGGTCATGGTGCCGCTCTCCAGCCGGATCTCGGCCCGCCCGGGGGCCTCGGCCGGGCGGGTGACGGGCTCGGGGGGCCGGGAGTCGCGGGCCTCCATGCCGGGGATGGCCTCGACGTCGTCGTCCCGGCGCGGGGCGTGGGCCTGCTTCCTGGCCGGTTCGCGCCGCCCGGACCGGGGGGCGGCGCGCTCGTTGTCACCGTCGTCACCGTCGTCATCGCCGTCGTCATCGCCGTCGTCGTCATGGACGGCCTGGACGAGCGCCGGGGGTGGCCCGGCCGCCGCCTGGGCCGGAAGCAGCATCCCTCCCCCGGCGAGGACGAACGCGAGCGCGGCGGCCGCCGCGGGCCAGCGTGGCATGAGATCCATCTACGCCTCCTGATCGACGTCGCGGTCCCCTCAGCCTGCGGGGCCGCCGTGGGGCGGCCGTGAGCGGGCCATGAGAGTCCTCTCACGAAGGGTCGCGCGTCAAACACGGAAGGTCACAGATCGGCGGCCAGGACCATGGTGCCCGGCCCCCGGGCGGCTCCGGGACCGGGCATCGGCAGCACGGTCTCGGCCGTGGCCTCGCCGCCGCAGTGGGGGCAGGTGACGACGGGCGTGAACTCCCGCCCGCAGGAGTGGACGAGCAGCGCGGGCGGCCCGCCGGGCGGGGTGGACCACCGGTCGCCCCAGGCCATGAGCGTCAGCAGGGCGGGCACGACGTCACGCCCGGCCTCGGTCAGCAGGTATTCGTGGCGCACCGGACGCTCCTGGTAGGGCCGTTTCTCCACGACCCCGGTGGCGACGAGATGGTCGAGCCGGCGGGCCAGCAGGTTGCGCGAGATGCCCAGGTCCTCGGCGAGGTCGTCGAACCTGCGCAGGCCGAGGAACAGGTCGCGCAGGATCAGCGGAGTCCACGGCTCGCCGATGACGCCGACGGCCTGGGCGATGGAGCAGTGCATCTCACCGAACCTGTTCATGCACCCATGATAGTGGGTTGATAATGTGAACCCATGACAGTTCACATTCAGGACTCACCCGCCGGCGCATACCGCCGGGCCGGCGAGGCGCACGACGCCCAGGCGCTCAAGACCACCCTCGCCGACGGCGTGGTGTTCCACTCCCCGCTGAGCTACCGGGCCAGGTTCGAGGGCCTGACACAGGTGGGAGCGCTGTTCGAAGCGGTCTTCGACGTGCTGTCGGACCTGCGCTACCAGAGCGACATCGGCGACGGCCGCACCCGCATGCTGACGGCGACCGCCCGGGTGGGCCGCCAGCCGCTGAACGAGGTGGCCCAGCTCGAACTGGACGACGACGGCCTGGTCCGGGAGATCACCATGTGGATCAGGCCACTGCCGGGACTGACCGCATTGATGGCCGCCCTGGGCCCGCGCATCGCCAGGGACAAGGGCAAACCGGGCCTTCCCCTGCTGGTGGGGGCGGCCTCCGCGCCGCTGGCCGCGATGACGAGGTTCGGCGACCGGACCCTGGTGCCGCTGCTGGCCTGACCTCCGGGCTGCGGCCATCGCTCTGAACAGAGAGCAGTGCTCTTGACACGGGAACACCTGTCACGAGAGCATTGCTCTCACAACAGAGCAACGCCCTCAGCCAGGAGTTATCCATGACCTCCCCCCGCCTCACCTCCGCCGCCTTCGCCCTCGGCGGCGTGCTGCTGTTCGTCTACCCGGTGGTGCGGCCGTCCGGCGACGACGCCGTCGCCATGGCCTCGACCGCATGGGTCACCGGCCATCTGGCCGCGATGCTCGGCTTCGTGCTGCTCGGGCTGGGCACGCTCGGGCTGCACCAGGTGCTCGGCGACCGCCTGTCGCTGCGCGCGGCCGCGGTGACCTGGGCCGGAGCCGGCCTGACACTCCCCTACTACGGGGCCGAGGACTTCGGCCTGCACGTGATCGCGCAACGTTCCCTGCGCGACGGCGCGCCCGCGCTGATGGAGCTGGCCGAGCTGTTCCGCTTCGACCCGCTCGCGATCACCCTGTTCGCCGCCGGGCTGGCACTGCTGGGCGCCGGAACGGTGATGGCAGCCGTGGCCGTGTGGCGTTCGGGGATCCTGCCCAAGGGGGCCGGGACGGCGCTCGCGCTGGGCCTGGCGCTGTTCATCCCGCAGTTCTTCGGCCCGTACCCGGTGCGGATCGCGCACGGGGCGCTCATCATGATCGGCGGGTTGTGGCTGGCGGCGAGCCTGCTCAGAGCCCCGCGGGCGACCGCCGCGGCCTGAGGACGAGGGACCGCTGGGAGCGGGCTCGAATACCCGAGGCCCCAAGCGCGATTGGATCACCCCGCGGGTGGGAATCCCATCACGGTACCAAGCGTTAGACACCGTGGGAGACAGACCCCCCACGTATGGGGGCCCTGTAGGAGGCATTTAGACATGGGCGAGCGCGCGCTTCGTGGCACCCGGCTCGGGGCAACCAGCTACGAGAACGACCGTAACACGGATCTGGCCCCACGCCAGGAGGTGTCCTACACCTGTCCTAAGGGCCATCGCTTCGAGGTTCCGCTTGCCGCCGAGGCCGAGATCCCCGCGACCTGGGAGTGCCGCATGTGCGGCGCGACCGCGGTGCGGGTCGACGGTGAGCAGCCGGAGTCGAAGAAGACCAAGCCCCCACGGACTCATTGGGACATGCTGCTGGAGCGGCGGTCCATCGAGGATTTGGAAGAGGTGCTCAACGAGAGGCTCGCGGTCTTGCGCGCCCAGCGCCGCAAGAGCGCCTGACCACTTCTCACGGTGAAAACCCCCGGGCGACGCCCGGGGGTTTTGCTGTGCCCGCCCCCCGCTACCAGCGCTGACGCGCCTCCTCGGCCCAGCCGGTGAGGCCGTCGAGGTCCACCCACGCGCCGTCGTCGTCCTGGACGCGGCCGGAGAAGTGGCCGAAGCACTGGTGGGTCTCGCTGGCCACCACGCCCAGCTGGGTGCGGGCCACCTTCTCGTGGAACGGCCGGAACTCCACCTCGACCCGCGGGCCGGTGATCCGCCAGGGGCGCAGCCAGTCGCCGCGGTCGTAGGTCCACTCCAGCTCGTCGCCGATCTTGTGCAGCCGGCCGCCGGTGAACAGGGCGTTCTCGGTGACGCCGGTGCCGTCGGTCCACTTGCCGCCGAGCTGGACGGACCGGCCGGGCCCGCTGCCCGCCGCCCAGTTCCAGGTGACCGCGTACGGCCACTTGCCCCGGCCGTGGTCGAGCACCGCGAAGGAGTCGGCGGGGTCGATCGCGAACTCGTCCGGGCCGAGGCGCAGGCGTCCGCGTGCCGGGCGGCCGACGTCCTTGACCGTGTACTGGAACCGGTTCGGCCCCCAGGGGACCACGACGCCGAGCGACTCGTGGCCCTCCGGCAGCGGCACCTCCAGGTCGATCCGCACGCCGGGGGCGGTGGCGCGGATGACGGTGGCGGCCGGGTCCTGCCGGATGTCGATCGCCAGCCCGCCGCCGCGCACGGAGACCGTGCCGGCGCCGCTGCGGTCGGGGAAGGAGGCGCCGCGGGCCAGCGGCACGACGACGTCCTTGGCGAACTCCGCGCCGGTGGCCCGGTCGAGCACGTAGACGCCGTGCACCCCGGCGTAGTCGAGCGAGGAGGCCACCAGGCCGATGATGTGGGAGGGGGTGACGACGCCCCAGTACTCCCAGCGCTTGCGCCGTCCCCAGCCGCGCAGGTCGGCCCGGTGCAGCGGCCTGCGGGTCCAGCCGACGGCGGCGGGGTTCAGCCGCCCGCCGGGCAGGCACAGGTCGGCGGGGGCGGTGAGCTCCCGTTCATGGGTGGTCATGGAAGGCGAGCCTCCTCGTGACGGAGCGAATGAGGTCGGCGGGCAGCTTCAGCTCGGCCCGGTCGTAGGTGAGCAGGCCGTTCAGCTCGTCCTCGACGTCGGAGAGCTGGGTGTAGACGGTGGCGCTCAGGCCCTGGCGGATGGCCGGGACGATCTGCTCCTCGTGCAGCCGGACGAACGCCGCGCCCAGCTCGTCGGCGGTGCGGTAACGCCGGTAGCCGAACTCCTTCTCGCCCCAGGTGTGGCCCTCGACGGCCAGGCTGTAGCCACCGTACTCGGTCAGTGCCAGGACGCGGCCGTCCGGGCGGGGCGGGCGGAAGCGGCGGAAGTAGACGTGCAGGCTGAGCAGCTCGCCCGCGCCCTGGTCGTGCCAGCCGCTGGCGTGGTCGATCGTGCGGGTGGGGTCCAGGCGGGCCAGCTCCCCGGCGATCCGCGCGGCGTCGAACTGGCCCCAGCCCTCGTTGAACGGCACCCAGACCGCCAGGCCGACCACGTTGCGCAGGTGCTCGACGGTCTCGCGCAGCTCGGCCTCGAACGCGGCCCGCCCGGCGGCGTCGGCTCGTCCGAAGCGGTGGTGGCGGCGGTCGTCCAGGCGCAGCGGCAGCAGCGCGGGGGTGGTGACGACCAGCGGCCGGTAGGTCTCGCCGCCGTTGACCAGGTCCTGCCAGACGAGCATGCCGAGCCGGTCGCAGTGGTGGTACCAGCGCAGCGGCTCGATCTTGATGTGCTTGCGCAGCATGGTGAAGCCGAGCTGTTTCATCATGACGATGTCGTCGACCATGGCCTCGTCCGAGGGCGGCGTGTAGAGGCCGTCGGGCCAGTACCCCTGGTCCAGGATCCCGGCGTGGAAGTACGGCCGGCCGTTCAGCAGCAGCCGGGGCACGCCGTCGGCGTCGGGGCCGACGGAGAAGGAGCGCATGCCGACGTAGCCGCGGACGCGGTCCTCGCCGAGCGAGACGGTCACGTCGTACAGGAAGGGGTCCTCGGGGCTCCACGGGCGCGCGCCGGGCAGCGGGACGCGCACCGGCCGCCCGGCGGGGACGGTGGCGCGGGCCGCCACCCGGCCGCCGGCGAGGATCTCGACCTCGGCCTCGCCGCCCGCGGCGTGCACGGTCACCTCGACGCACTCCTCGGCCAGCACCGGCGTCAGCGTGAGCCGTTCCACGTGCCGATCCGGCACGCGCTCTGCCCAGACGGTCTGCCAGATGCCCGACTGGGCGGTGTACCAGATGCCGCCGCGGCGCAGCCGCTGCTTGCCGCGCGCGTGCCAGCCGGTGTCGCTGCCGTCCTGGACGGCCACGTCGAGGGTGTTGGCGCCCTCGGTCAGCGCGTCGGTGACGTCGAAGGAGAACGGCAGGTAGCCGCCGCTGTGGCCGCCCACCTCGACGTCGTTGACCCACACCCGGCAGGTCTGGTCGACGGCGCCGAAGTGCAGGAGCACCCGCCCGCCCGCGGGCCCGGCGGGCGGGTCGAACGTGCGGCGGTACCACAGGGTCTCCCCCGGCAGCAGCTGCCGGCCGACGCCGGACAGCGGCGCCTCCGGCGAGTACGGCACGAGGATGTCGCCGTCGTACGACGCGGGCCGCGAGCCGTCGTTGATCGCGTACCGCCAGCGGCCGTTGAGGTTGACGTAGCTGTCGCGGACGAGCTGGGGCCGGGGGTACTCCGGCAGCGGGGTCGGGTCGCCGGTCACGAGAGCCACACCGCCGTGTCGGCGGGCAGGGCGGCGCCGTCCAGGGGGCCGCTGGCCAGCAGGACGTCGTGGTGCGGAGGCAGCGGCACCGTGTCCGGGCCGAAGTTGACCATGAGGGTGAAGCCGGGCTCGCGGCTGAGGGCCAGCACGCCGGGCGGCGCGTCGAGCCAGGTCAGGTCGCCGTCGCCGAGCGCGGGATGCTCGCGGCGCAGGGCGATGGCGGCGCGGTGGAGGTTGAGGGTGGAGCCGGGGTCGTCGCGCTGGGCGGTGACGGTGAGGTGCGCCCAGTCGGCCGGCTGGGGCAGCCAGGTGCCGCCCGGCCCGAACCCGTACGGCGCGGACGTGCCCGACCAGGGCAGCGGCACGCGGCAGCCGTCCCTGCCGATGAAGGCGCGGCCGGTGCGCTCGAACATGGGGTCCTGCCGCGCCTGCGCCGGCATGTCGAGGTATTCGGGCAGGCCCAGCTCGTCGCCCTGGTAAAGGTAGGCGGCGCCGGGCAGGGCGAGCAGCAGCAGCGTGGCGGCGCGGGCGCGCCTGAGGCCGAGCTGGCGGTCGACGGCGACCTTGCCGAGCAGCACGTCGGCGGTGGGCGCGCGGACGAGGTCCTGGTCGATGCCGAACCTGGTCGCCATCCGCGGCACGTCGTGGTTGCCCAGCACCCAGGGGATCGAGCCGCCCGTCTCGCGGGCCAGCCGGTGGGACTCCTCGATCACCGCGCGGAACTCCCCGGCCGACCACGGCAGGGGCATCAGGCGGAAGTTGAACAGCTGGGCCAGGCCGTCGCCGGCGAGGTAGGGCCGGGCCTGGGCGGGGTCGGCGAACCAGATCTCGGCCACCGTGCCGCGCGGCCCGGGATAGGCGGCCAGGATCTTGCGCCAGGACCGGTACAGCTCCAGCAGCTCGGGCTGGTGCTCGTACGGCACCGCGGACCGTCCGGGCGCCAGCGGCGCGCCCTGGCTGCCGGGGACGACGTCGGGCAGGCCGTCCTCCTTGAACAGCATGGCGGCGACGTCGATGCGGAACCCGGACACGCCGCGGTCCAGCCAGAACCGCAGCACGTCCTCGAACATGGCGGTGACGCCGGGGTGCCGCCAGTTCCAGTCGGGCTGGGCGGAGTCGAACAGGTGCAGGTACCACTGGCCGTCGGGGGCCTGGGTCCAGGCGGGGCCGCCGAACATGGACTGCCAGTTGTTGGGCTCGTCGCGGAAGACGAACCAGTCGCGCTCGGGGCTGCCGGGGCCGGCCGCAAGGGCCTGCTGGAAGCGCGGGTGGGCGGCGGAGCAGTGGTTGGGCACGATGTCGACGATGACCTTGATGTCCCGGGCGGTGGCCGCGGCCACGTAGGCGTCGAAGTCGGCCAGCGTGCCGTAGCGGGGGTCCACGTCGGTGTAGTCCGCGACGTCGTAGCCGCCGTCGGCCAGCGGCGAGGGGTAGAACGGGCTCAGCCAGACGGCGTCCACGCCCAGGTCGGCCAGGTGGTCCAGGCGGGCCAGCGCGCCGGGCAGGTCGCCCTGGCCGTCGCCGTCGGCGTCGGCGAAGCTGCGGGGGTAGATCTGGTAGACGACGGCCTCGCGCCACCAGGCGTCGCCGTCGAAGGCTGCGGATCCGTCGGACACTGTGTTATCGGACACTGCGGATTCTCCAGATGAGGCAGGCGCCGAGCGCGGCGAAGGCCGCCGCGACGGCGTACATGAGCGGGTAGCCGCCCGCGGAGGTGACCAGGGGCGCGGCGATGACCGGCCCGAACGTGCCGGAGGCGGAGTTGGCCAGGCTGACGATCCCCAGGTCCTTGCCGCGGTCGGCGTCGGCGGGCAGGAGCTGGGTGACCATGGCCTGGTCCACGGCGGCGAACATGCCGTAACCCGCGCCGAGCAGGACGCTGGCGGCGATCGCGGCGGGCCAGCTGGTCAGGAAGGTCAGCACGAGCCCGGAGGCGGCCATGGTGAGCCCGCCGACGAAGACGGCCGTGCGGCGGTTGCCGAACCGGTCCGACAACCAGCCCGCGACCAGGGTGGGCGCGACGCTGCTCAGCGTGAAGACCGCGACCAGCACCACGACGCCCTGCTCGACGGTGGAGCCGGGGAAGAGCGCCTCGTAGCCGACGCCGTCGCGCAGGTAGTACTGCAGGTAGCCGATGGCCATGGCGAGGGTGAGGGTGATCAGGAAGCGGCTCAGCCAGGCCCAGGCGAAGTCGGGGTGCCTGCGCGGGCTCACCTTGAAGCTGCGCAGCAGCGAGCGCGGCCCGAACGGCGGCAGGTCGGCCGGCGCGCTCGCGGGCTCCTTGGTGAACAGGCTGAACGGCAGCACCAGCAGCAGCACCAGGACGGCCATCGCGACGAACCCGGCCTGCGAGCCGGTCGCCACGACGGTGACCACGACGCCGCCCAGCAGCGGCCCGGCGAGCTGGCCCACGCCCGCCAGCGCCGAGGCCTTGCCGCGCTGGCTGATCGGCACCTGGTCGGGCACGGTGGCGATGGCGGTGGCGAGGGCGGCGGTGAAGGCGAGCTGGGCGACCGCCCAGCCGACGACCAGCCCGGCCAGGGAGTCCTGACGGGACAGGAAGACCAGGGACGCGGCGCAGACCAGCGCACCGCCCGCGATCCAGGGGCGGCGTCGGCCCATCCGGGCACGGGTGCGGTCGGACAGGGCGCCGAACAGCGGGTTGGCCACGATCGTGCAGACGGCGGCGACGGCGAAGACCACCGCCAGCGACGCCTCCTTGTGCTGCGGATCGATGCGCGCCACGTGGGAGGGGAGCAGGATCTGGTTTCCGACGGTCATCGCCATGATGACCCCCATCTGGGCCAGCGCCAGCAGGGACATCCAGCCCGCGGACACCCGTCTGTCAGGCGCGAGGCGCGGTTCGGCCATGCAGGTCCTCCCTGGGGGGAACGTGAGAGGATGTCACGTTAGAACATGACAGGTCGTTATGTTAAGACTTGTTCGTGGAGAACCCCGGCATCCGGCGCCGACCGGTCCAGCGGCGCAGCATCGACAGGGTCGAACGCATCCTCGACGCCTGCGCCCGCCTGCTGGACGAGGTCGGCCTGGACGCCCTGACGATCTCCGACGTCGCCAGGAGCGCCGGTGTGCCCTCCGGCACGATCTACCAGTTCTTCGACGGCAAGCCGGGCATGCTGCGCGAGCTGGCGCTGCGCAACCTGGAGGTGCTGCTGGCCCGGCTGCGGGCCAGGGTCGCCGAGGAGCCGCCGCTGACCTGGCCGCGGGCGGCGGAGCTGGTGCTGGCCGAGACGGTGGAGATGCGCAGGAGCGTGCCGGGCTTCACCGTGGTCGACTTCGCCGACACCCGGCCGGGCGGCCCGTCGTTCCTGCCCGCCGGGCGGGTGCGGGAGAGCGGGGACGTGCTGGCCGAGCGGCTCTACCACTTCGCGCTGGAGGAGGCGGGGCTGCCGGCGCTGCCGGATCCATACCGGGTGATGCGGCTGGCGATCCAGTGCACGGCGGCGGTGTTGCACCTGACGTTCTCCGCGACGCCGCAGGGCGATCCGGCCATGATCGAGCAAGGACGCAGGCTGCTGCGGGCCTACTTCGTGGACGTGGCCTCAGAAACATTCCGGTAACAAGGATTGACCGTTCAAAACCGGACGAACTACCGTCTTCCACATTCTATAGAAAGCAGAATGCAGGAGGCGGTGCATGGACGCGACGGCACGCGCGGCGATCGTCACCGACGTCGCGGGAGCGGTGGAGGTGCGCGAGTACGGCCTGCCGCAGCCCGGTCCGGGAGAGTTCGTCCTGGAGGTCGAGCTGTGCGGCATGTGCGGCACGGACGCCCACATCTACCGGGGCCGGCTGGCCAGCGTGCGCTTCCCCGCGCTGCTCGGGCACGAGATCGTCGGCCGGCTTGCCGCGCTCGGCGACGGCGTCGCGACCGACCACGCGGGACGGCCGGTGGCCGTCGGCGACCGGGTGGGCGTCTTCCCGTCGCTGAGCTGCGGCCGGTGCTTCGAATGCCAGGTGCGCCGCAGGCCGGGCAGCTGCCCGGACCGGCGGCCGTCCTACGGATTCGCCTCCCCCGCCGACCGGCCGCCGTACCTGACCGGCGGCTTCGCCACCCACCTGTACGCCTCGAACGCGGGAACGGTGTTCTACCGGACCGAGCTGCCCGCCGAGGTCGCCGTGCTGCAGGAGCCGCTGTCGGTGGCCCTGCACGGTGTGGAACGTTCCGCGATCCGGATCGGCTCCACCGTCGTGGTCCAGGGGGTCGGCGCGATCGGCCTGATGGCCGTGGTCGCCGCCCGCGCCGCCGGGGCGGCCAGGGTGGTCGCCGTCGGCGCGCCGGGCGCCCGGCTGGAACTGGCCGCACTGCTCGGCGCGGACACCGTCGTCGATCTCGGTGAAGGGCCCGCCGGGCGCCGCCGGGCGGTGTTCGACGCGCTGGGACGCGCCGGCGCCGACGCCGTCATCGGCACCGCGGGCTCGCCCGAGGCGTTCACCGAGGCGCTCGGCCTGGTCGCCGACGGCGGCGTGCTGGCCGAGCTGGGCAACTTCACCGACCGCGGCGCCGTCCCCTTCAACCCCTACAGCGACCTGCTGAAGCGGGACCTCACGATCGCCGGCGTCTACGGCGCCGGCCCCGACATGCAGCGCCGCTACCACCAGGCGCTGACGATCCTGGAACGCGGCGGCAGCCCCTTCGAGCGCGTGGTCAGCCACCGCGTGCCGCTCGGCCGGGTCCGCGAGGCGCTCGAAGCCCTGGGTTCGGGCCACCCCCTGGACGGCCGGGACGTCGTCAAGCTCGCCGTCGACCCCTCCGCCTGAAATCCCCCATTCCCCTCCGGGAGGACACCCGTGTTGAACAACACCCGGCTCGTCACGGCCGCGGCCGTGCTCGCGCTCAGCGTCGCCGCCTGCGGCTCGTCGTCGCAGGAGGTCGCGGCCGACGGCGGCGGCCTCGGCACGGCGCAGGCCCCGGTGTCGATCCGCGTGATCGCCAACGACGCGTTCGCCAAGCAGTGGCAGGACAAGCTCGTGCCGGAGTTCGCCAAGAAGTACCCGAACATCAAGGTCACCGTCGACGGCATCCCCTACAACGACCAGCTGCCCAAGACGATGCTGGAGCTGACCGGCACCACCGCCACCTACGACGTGGTGCTCGCCGACGACCCCTGGCTGCCGCAGCTCGCCAAGACCGGCGCCCTGTACGACCTCAAGGGCCCCGAGCTGGCCAAGTGGAACGACCCCGGCTACGACTGGGCCGACTTCAACCCCTCGCCGCTGGCCGCCGGGGAGTGGGAGGGCAAGCAGTACGCCGTGCCCGTGCGCTCCAATTTGCTGCTGATGTTCTACAACAAGTCGCTGTACAAGAAGGCCGGCGTGGCCGAGCCGACCGCCCAGACGACCTGGGAGCAGTACTTCAAGGACGCCCCCAAGCTCGTCCAGGACACCGACGGCGACGGCAGGACCGACTCCTGGGCCGTGGGCACGTACTTCACCAAGGACCCGCTCACCCCCACCGTGTGGCAGACCGTGCTCAACTCCGACGGCGGCAAGATCCTGGACGGCACGAAGGTCGCCTTCGGCGGCCCGGCGGGCGTCAAGGCCCTGCAGACGCAGGTCGACCTGCTCAAGTACGCGCCGCCCGGGGCCAGCACGTACCAGTTCAACGAGCCGCTGGAGGCCTTCCGGCAGGGCAAGACGGCCACCATGTTCATGTGGGGCAGCGTCTACAAGGGCACCGCCGTGGACAAGGAGACCACCACCCTGACCCCCGAGCAGGTGGGCCTCACCACCCTGCCCGCCGGATCGACCTCGCCGGGCGCCCACCGCGGCATCTGGACGGCGGGCATCTCCAAGAAGTCCACGCACCCGGCCGCCGCCTGGACCTGGCTGCAGTGGGTGACCTCCAAGGAGGGCGAGCAGTTCACCGGCAAGGCGTTCGGCACCTTCCCCGCCCGCAACTCCAGCCTCGACGGCACGCCGCCGGCCGAGTGGGCCGGCCCGGTCTACAAGGCGCTCAAGGACGGCTACGAGGTCGTCTCCAAGGGTGAGATGTGGCGGCCCAGGCTGCCCGAGTCCGACGCCGTGCAGCAGATCCTGGCGCTGCAGACCAGCCGGGCCATGTCCGGGCAGGCCACCGCGCAGCAGGCGATCGACCAGGCCGCCAAGGAGATCGGCGACCTGCTGACGGCCAAGGGCTACAACCAGTGAGGCGTGCCCGACTGGGAGAGCCGGGCACGGCCTGGCTCTTCCTGGCTCCCGCCCTGCTGCTGCTGGCGGGCATGCTGCTCTACCCGATCCTCTACACGGCCTGGGTGAGCGTGTCCGACTTCGACCTGGCCTCCTTCCAGCCGTCCGGATGGGTCGGCTGGCGGCACTACGAGGCCGTGCTGCGCGATCCGGGCTTCCTGGACTCGCTCCGGGTCACCGGCGTCTACCTGGCGATCGCGCTGCCGTTGCAGATGGTGCTCGGGTTCGCCATCGCGTTCCTGCTCAACGTCGCCTGGCGGGGCCGGGGCGTGCTGCGCGCCCTGTTCCTCATCCCGATGGTGGTGGCCCCCGTGGTCGCCGGCGGCGTGTGGCGGATGTTGCTCGACCCGCTGTGGGGCGTCGTCAACTACGCCCTCGGCCTGGTCGGCGTGGGGCCCGTCGAGTGGATCGGCGACCCGACGCTGGCCATGGTCAGCCTGATCGTCATCGACACCTGGCGCTGGACGCCGTTCGTGGTGCTCATCGCCTCGGCCGGGATCATGGCGCTGCCCGGCGACGTGTACGAGGCCGCCCGCTCCGACGGCGCCGGCCGCTGGGCGATCCTGCGGCGCATCACGCTGCCGCTGCTGGTGCCGGTGATGGCCGCCGCGTTCGTGGTGCGCTGGCTGGGCGCGGTCAAGATGTTCGACATCGCGCTGGCCGCCACCAGGGGCGGGCCGGGCAACTCGACCAACGTCATCAACCTCTACATCTACGAGAAGGGGTTCCGGAGCCTGGAGTTCGGCTCGGCCTCCTCGATGGCGACGATCGTCCTGGTCCTGACGATGCTGATCACCTTTGTCCTGTTCCGCGTGACCCGGCGTCTGGAGAACCGATGGTGAGACGGTACGCGGCCGTCACCGGGGCCGTCCTGGTGACGCTGGCCTTCCTGTTCCCCGTGCTCTACATGGTCTCGATCTCGTTCAAGCTGCCCAGGGACATCTTCACGGTGCCGCCGCGGTGGCTGAGCGAGTTCACCCTCGACAACTACGTCAGCTACTTCCAGCAGGCGCGCATCCTGCCCCGCATGGTCAACACGGTCATCGTGGCGGCCGGCGCCTCGGCCATCTCCATGGTCGCCGGCTCGATGGCCGGGTACGCGCTGTCGCGGCTGCGGATGCGCGGCGCGGGCGTGGTGGGCGGGCTGATCCTGGCCTCGCGCGCGGTGCCGCCGATCGCGCTGGTGGTGCCGCTGTTCCTGGTGGCCAGGAAGCTCGGGCTGACCGACCAGTACATCACCGTGATCCTGGCGTACGTGACCTTCCTGGTGCCGTACGTGGTGTGGCTGATGCGGGCCTTCTTCCGCGGGCTGCCCAAGGAGCTGGAGGAGGCGGCGATGATCGACGGCTGCTCGCGGTTCGGGGCGTTCTTCCGGATCATCGTGCCGACGAGCCTGACCGGCCTGGTCTCCACGTTGATCTTCTGCATCATCCTGGCCTGGGAGGAGCTGCTGTTCGCGCTGATCCTCACCAACGACCGGGCGGTCACCATCCCCGTCGCCATCGCCGGGATCGCGGCCGACACCGAGAAGGGCGGGATGTGGGGGCCGCTGGCCGCGGTCGGCGTGCTGACCGTGCTGCCCGTGGTGGTCTTCGCGCTGCTGGTGCAGAAGTACCTGATCAAGGGTCTCGCGGACGGCGCGACCAAGGGGTGAGGAGCCGATGAGGATCACAGACGTCCGCGCGCGGGTCATCGAGCTGCCCTATCCCCGGCCGTTCGTGCCGTCGTGGGCCCCGGAGGGCGCGCACCGGGCGATGTCGGCGGTCATCGTCGAGGTCGAGACCGACGAGGGCATCGTCGGGGTGTCCGGCGGCGACATGGGCCACGGCACCGGGCCGATGCTGCTGGAGGCGATCCGCGGCTGGATCCGCCCGCAGCTGGTCGGCCTGGACGCCTTCGACACCACGCACGTCGCCAACCGGCTGCGGTACGTGGCCGAGTACGTCTTCCCCCGTCCGTGGGTCGTCGGCGTAGCCGTGTGGGACGCCGTCGGCAAGGCCTGCGGGCAGCCGCTGTACAAGCTCTGGGGCGGGCACTCGGGAGCTGTCCGCGCGTACGCGAGCTTCGGCGAGCTCCGCGACCCGGCCCAGCGGGCCGAGGACGCCCTGGCCGCCGTCGAACGGGGCTTCCAGGGGATCAAGCTGCGCGTGCACGCGGCCACGATCGCCGAGGACGTGCGGCAGGTCGCCGCCGTCCGCGAGGCGGTCGGCCCCGACGTGGCGATCATGGTGGACGCCAACCAGGCGGCCGCCCGCTGGCGCTACGCCCCCGACGGCACCCGCCTGATCTGGGACTTCGACCGCGCCCTCAGCACCGCCAGGGAACTGGCCGGGCTCGGTGTGGCGTGGCTGGAGGAGCCGCTGCCCCGGCACGACTACCGCGCCCTGTGCGAGCTGACCGCGGCCTCGCCGATACCGATCGCGGGCTGCGAGCACAACCGGGGCATCGGCCAGCTCGTGCGCATGCTGGAGGATGGTTGCTTCGACATCTTTCAGCCCGACGCGAACGAGAGCGAGGAGATCGGCGCGCTGCGCGACTTCGGCGCCATGGCCGCCGCCCGGCAGCGCAAGGTCATCCCGCACGCCTGGGCCACCGGGCTCGGCGTGGCGGGCAACCTGCAACTTTGCGCCTCGCTGCCGAACTGCGACTGGCTGGAGTACCCCTACGATCCGCCGGTGATCGTCCCGGAGGTGTTCCACGCCATGCTGACCGAACCGCTGCTGCCCGACTCCCGCGGTCTCGTCGCCGTTCCGACGGGGCCCGGAATCGGTGTAGAGCTGGACCACGCGGCGATCGAGCCGCTCACCGTCCAGCGGGTCTGAAGGGCTCCTCAACCATGGCCGAATCGCGTTCCCCCTTCCGCACCAAGGCGGACCTTGCGGCGGAGCACATCAAACATCTGATCATGAGCGGCGAGGCGCCTCCCGGCACCAAGATCACCACCAGGGTGGTGGCCGAGGCCGTGGGCATCAGCGAGACGCCCGTGCGCGAGGCGATCAAACAGCTCTGCTCCGAGGACTGGCTGGTCGAGCGCCCGCACGTCGGCGCCGTGGTCGCCGAGCTCACGGTGGCCAACGTGCGCGAGCTCTACAGCGTCCGGGCCGCGCTCACCGCGCTGGCGCTGGAGCTGGGCGGCGTGCCGCTGGAGGGCGCGCGACTGGCCGAGGTCGACGCGGTGCTCGCCGAGTGCGAGACCGCCGTCGCCCGCGAGGACGTCGCCGCCTTCGCCCGCCTCAACCGGCGCTTCCACTCCCTGCTGTGCGACACCGAGCACAGCAAGCTCACCCACCGCATGCTGCAGAGCCTGTGGGCCCGCACGGAGACCGCCCAGCGCGGCTTCCGCCTGGTGCCCTGGCGGCTGCCCAAGTCGCACGCCGAGCACATCGCCATCAGGAACGCCCTGGTCGAGGGCGACATCCCGCTGGCGGGCAGGCTGCAGCACGCGCACGAGATGGCCGCCATGAAGGCCCTCATCGAAGGAATCCAGGAGACACATGGCTGACACCCGCAAGGCTCTCATCGGAGCCGCATGGCAGGAGGCCGACCAGACCTTCACCGTCCGCTCCCCCGCCACCGGCGAGCCGCTGGCGCAGGTCGCCGACTGCGGCCCCGAGCTGGCCACGCAGGCGGTCGACGCGGCCGCGGCGGCGCTGCCCGGCTGGCGGGCCATGCCCGCCCACGAGCGCGCCGGCCTCATGCGGGCCGCCGCCGGCGAGCTGACCGCGCGGGCCGACCGGATCGCCGCGATCATGACGGCCGAGCAGGGCAAGCCGCTCGCCGAGGCGACCGGCGAGGTGCTCTCGGGCGCCGACCACCTGCTGTGGGCCGCCGAGGAGACCCGCCGCCTGTACGGCGAGACCGTGCCCGGCGCGCACGAGGGCAACCGCATCTGGCTGCTGCCCGAGCCGGTCGGCGTGGTCGCGGGCATCACGCCGTGGAACTTCCCGGTCTCGATGATCACCCGCAAGCTCGGCCCGGCGCTGGCCGCAGGCTGCACGGTCGTGCTCAAACCGGCCGAGCAGACCCCGCTGTCGGCGATCGCGGTGGCCGAGGCGTTCGTCGCGGCCGGGCTGCCGCCGGGCGTGTTCAACCTGGTCACCACGTCCCGGCCGGCCGGGTTCGGCCAGGCGGTGATGACCGACCCGCGGGTGCGCAAGGTGTCCTTCACCGGCTCCACCGAGGTCGGCCGCGAGCTGATCAGGCAGAGCGCCCACGACGTCAAGCGGCTCAGCGTCGAGCTGGGCGGGCACGCGCCCGTGCTGGTCTTCCCCGACGCCGACCCGGTCGCCGCCGCCCGCGCGGTGGCCCGCAGCAAGTTCCTCAACGCCGGGCAGGCCTGCACCTCGCCCAACCGGATCTTCGTCCACTCCTCGCTGGCCGCCGCCTTCACCGACGAGCTGGTGCGCCAGGCGCGGGCGGCCGAGCTGGGCCCGCTCATCGACGAGGCGGCCGTGGCCAAGGTGAGCAGGCACGTCGAGGACGCCGTCGCGAAGGGGGCGGCCGTCCTGACCGGCGGGCGGCGTCCGGAGGGGGCGGGCACGTACTACCCGGCGACCGTGCTGGGCGGGGTGAGCGAGGACATGCTCGTCTGCCGCGAGGAGACGTTCGGGCCGGTCGCGCCGGTGCTGGAGTTCGACGACTGCGACAAGGTCGTCGAACGCGCCAACGCCACCCCGTACGGGCTGACCGCCTACGTGTGGACCAACGACCTGACCAGGACCCTGCGCGTGGCCGAGGAGCTGCAGTTCGGCATGGTCACCGTGAACGGCGGCCCGCTGGCGCCGCCGCAGGCGCCGTTCGGCGGGATCAAGAGCAGCGGCTACGGGCGCGAGGGCGGCCACCACGGGGTGGCCGACTACCTGGAGTACAAGTACCTCAGCGTGGGGCTGGGACGATGACGGAGAGCACGATGAAGACGAGCCCGCGCGCGGTCGCCGAGCGCGAGATCACCCGCCGGGTCGACCTGTGCCTGCCCGACGGCCGGCTCAACCCGGCCGCGGTCGGCTGGAGCCGCACCCCGCTGCATCGCGCCAACATCCGCGGCTGGGGCCGCACCATGCGCTGGGACTACTGGTGCGTCACCAGCCCCGGCCACGTGTTCGCCTTCAGCGCCAGCAGCCTCGACTACCTGGCCGGCGAGTCGGCGTTCTTCCTCGACCGGCGCACCGGCGAGCAGGTCTCCAGCCGGGGCCTGCTCGTCCCGGCCAGGGGCGTGGCCTTCTCCGAGCGCGGCGGCGAGGGCAGCGTGCGCATCGGCGCCGGCCCGGTCCGCATCAGCGTCGACGAGACCGCCGACGGCACCCGGCTGCGGCTGAAGTCGGCCGAGATCGCCGCCGACGTGCTGGTGCGCCGGGTGCCGGGCCGCGAGAGCCTGTCGGTCGTGGTGCCCTGGGGCCCGCGCCGCTTCCAGTACACGGTCAAGGACGTCGGCCGGCCCGCCGAGGGCACCGTGCGCGTGGGCGGCCTGACCTACGAGTTCGACCCCGCCGACGCCCTGGCCACGCTCGACCTCGGCCGCGGGCGCTGGCCCGGCGACATCCGCTGGAACTGGGGCGCCGCCGCCGGACGTCCCGGCGGCCGCGACGTCGCCCTGCAGATCGGCGGCAAGTGGACCGACGGCACCGGCAGCGTGGAGAACGGCCTGATCCTCGACGGCCGCCTGCACAAGATCAGCGAGGAGCTGGTCTGGCGGTACGACACCACCGACTGGCGGGCGCCCTGGCGCATCGAGGGCGAGCGCGTGGACCTGGAGTTCGTCCCCGAGCACGTGCGCGAGGCAGACGTGCGGCGCGCGTTCTACATGCGCAGCCAGGAGGCCCAGGCGTTCGGCCACTACCGCGGCACGGTCGTCGCCGACGACGGCGAGCGCGTCACGATCGACGGCCTGTACGGCTGGGCCGAGGAGGTCTACCGGCGCTGGTAGCGCCGTCAGGCGTCGCGGTCGTCGTGGATGACCTCGCCGCGGATGACCTCGCCGTGCACGACCTTGCCGCCCTGCGGGGCCCGGTCCACGCCGGGCGCCGACGGGAACATGTTCGCGTACGGCGAGGCCGCCGCCACCCGCTTGACCCGCCGGTCGAAGAACGACGACGCCAGCCGCCGCATCAGCGGCCGGGTGAAGGGCAGCACGAAGACGAAGCCCACGACGTCGGTGAAGAAGCCCGGGATCATCAGCAGGGCGCCGCCGGCCAGCACCAGGCCACCGTCGGCCAGCTCCCGGTCGGGCACCCGGCCCTCCGACAGCGCCGCCTGCAGACGCCGCCAGACCCGGCGGCCCTCACGGCGCACCAGCCAGGCGCCCAGCAGGCTGCCCGCGACGAGCAGGCCGACGGTCGGCCATCCGCCGATCATCGATCCGACCTGGATCAGCAGCCAGACCTCCAGCACCGGGACGCCCAGCAGGGCCAGCAACAGCAGCAGCCGCATCGTTTCCTCGATTCCGCGCACACGTACATCAGGAACAACGTCCGGCGGGCCGCGCGCGTTCCTGGACGCGGATCCTCGGGCGCCCGTCAGCCGCCGGTCAGCCGCGGGTGCGGCGCAGGCGGCGCGGCAGGCCGGTGACGCCCCACATGCCGATGCGCCACAGCGCCTCGGACATGACCTTGCCGTTCATCTTGCTCTTGCCGACCGTGCGCTCGACGAACGTGATCGGCACCTCCACCACCCGCAGCCCGTGCCTGGACGTGCGGAGCGTGAGGTCGACCTGGAAGCAGTAGCCCTGCGACTCGACCCCGGCCAGGCCCACCTTCTCCAGCGTGGCGGCCCGGTAGGCGCGGAAACCGGCGGTGGCGTCGCGCACCGGCAGGCCGAGCATCACCCGGGTGTAGATGTTGGCGCCCTTGGACAGCAGCTCGCGCCGGTGGGGCCAGTTGACCACCTTGCCGCCGGGCACGTAGCGGGAGCCGATCGCCAGGTCGGCGCCGTCGGCCAGCGCCTGCAGCAGCTTGGGCAGCTCCTCGGGCTGGTGGGAGCCGTCGGCGTCCATCTCGACCAGCACGTCGTAGCCCTCGCCCAGGCCCCAGCGGAACCCGGCGATGTAGGCCGCGCCGAGCCCCTGCTTGCCCGGCCGGTGCAGCACGTGGACGTGCTCGTCGGCCTCGGCCAGGGCGTCGGCGACCTCGCCGGTGCCGTCGGGGCTGTTGTCGTCGGCCACCAGCACGTGGGCGTCCGGCACGGCGGCGCGCACCCGCTCGACGATCGCGGGCAGGTTGTCGCGCTCGTTGTAGGTCGGGACGACGACGAGCACCCGGCCGACAGTCTCCATCATGAGCCGTTCCCCATTCGGTCGCCTCGCCTGCCGCGCCGTGCGGCGACTCCCACAGCCACCGCTCCCATCAACATCAATGCCCATTCAGGAAGCTCGCCCACCTTTGTGGCGATCGTTTCCTGGGTGCGTACGGGCACCTTGACCACGTTCATGTCAGGGACAAGTTCACGGGTCTGCCAGGAGACCTTACCGTCAGGCGTGACATATGCGGAGATCCCGGTCGTGGCGGCCGTGACGACGGCCCTGTTGTGCTCGACGGCCCGCAGCTTGGACATCGCGAGCTGCTGCGGGGGCAGGTTGGACAGCGCGTAGCTGGCGTTGTTGGTCTGCACCACCAGCGGGGTGCCACCGGCGCGCACGGTGCCGCGCACGGTGTCGTCGTAGGCCACCTCGTAGCAGTTGACCGCGCCGATGGTGACCGGGCCGAGCTTCAGGTCGCCCGGCCTGGTGCCCGCGACCGACTGGCGGCCGACCAGGTTGGCCCGCTCCCACAGGGCCAGCACGATCTCCTTGAACGGCGTGTACTCCCCGAACGGCACCAGGTGCTGCTTGTCGTAGTAGGCGCCGGGACCGCTCACCGGGTCCCACACCAGGCTGCGCGTGGCGCGGTGCTCGTCGCCGATGGCCACGACGGCGCCGACCAGGGTGGGGACGCCGACGTACTTGACCGACTCGTCGATGACCTGGCGGGCGAAGGCGCTGGTGTAGGGGTCGATGTCGGTGGAGTTCTCGGGCAGGACGACGATGTCGGGCTTGGGCAGGGCCCCGGCGCGCACGGCGTCGGCCAGGCGTTTGGTCTCCTCGGCGTGGTTGCGCAGGACGACGGCCGGCTCGTCGCCGAGCGGGTGCATGCCCCGCCCCGGGACGTTGCCCTGCACGATGCCGACGTTGATCGAGCGCCCCTCGTCGCCCGGCCTCGGGATGGCCAGCGTGAGCAGCGGCACGGCCAGCGCCGCGGCCACCGGGACGGCCCTGCGCACCGCTCTGTTCACAGCCTTGCCCGCGGCTTTGCCCGCGGCTTTGCCCGCGGCTTTGTTCGCGGCTTTGCCCGCGGTGGCGGCGGGCCGTACCAGGACGGCGTGGGCCAGCAGGGCGCCGCACAGCGTGACGGCGAAGGACACCAGCGGCGCGCCGCCCAGCGCGGCGTAGGAGGTGAACAGCGACTCGCCCTGGCTGAAGGCCACCCGCGCCCACGGGAAGCCGCCGACGGGCACCAGGCCGCGGGCCCACTCCATCATCACCCACAGCGCGCCGAACCACAGCGGCCACAGCCGCAGCCGGAACACCAGGGCCGCCAGGGCGGCCATGACGGCGTAGAACACGCTCTCGGTGGCCACCAGCATGACCCAGACGTCGTCACCGATCGTGCGCACCCAGGCCAGGGCCGGGAACAGGAACACGGCGGCGCCCAGATAACCCAGCCACGCGGCGCGCCGGGGACGGGCGCGGTAGAGGCCGGCGACGATCAGCCCGATGCCGACCGGCGCGCACAGCCACCAGTCGAGCGGCGGGAAGGCGGTGTAGAGCAGCAGCCCGCCGGCGACCATGGCCGCGACCCGCGCGACGAGCACCCACCGGCCCTCGCCCTTGGCGCGATCGCTCTCACCCGCAGAGGAGGCGGTCTCGGCGGCGGTGGCGTCCGCCTCGGGAGCCGGTTCGCGCCCGGGGACGGGCGGAACGCTCGTCTTGTCCTGAACCACGCCGGGTCTCCTCGCAAAATCGCACGCCTGCTTGCGAAAACGCTACCGCCCCGGGGCCGCGCTCAAGCCAGCGGCGCACGCGGAGATCGAAAACGGCCGCTCACAGGCGGCCGGCTGGGTGATCCCGTTGGGACGGGATCACCCGGCGCGATCCGCGATCCTGCGCACGAGAGCGGGAAGAGGGCCCGGAAACCCTTCGGACCGGACCCGTCTCGTCGGCGGCGAGCGCGGAATTCCGTTGTCTACTGGGCTCCCGGACCCGTCCCGGGTCCAACCCCCCAACCGGTTGGGGTGCCCCGACTCGACGGACCGACGGCCCTGCACCTGGCTGTGTGGACGAAGTCACGCTCCGTCACGGACGCAGGATCCGGCGATGTCAGAGACGGCCAACCGGCCAAGTCCCGTGCTGGACTGCGCAGCAAACTACCGACTCCACCTCAGATGTCAACCGTGTCCCGATCAGCGGGAACATCAAGTTTCCGCAGGTGGGACATGTTCGGCCTGCCGTCGTAAAGCGGGTCAAAGCCCATTTGCCGACGTCGGGGACCTGCCCGGCAGGCCCGACAGCGCCTGCGACAACGGCCCTTCGTGGACGACGCCCAGCCGTTGCGTGGCACGCGTCAGAGCAACATACAGGTCGCTCGGCCCGCGTGGCGACTGGGCGGCGATGAGGTCCGGCTCGGCCACGATCACCGAGTCGAACTCCAGGCCCTTGGCGTCGGCCACGCCCATCACCGCGAGGGGCGCGTCGAGAGCGGCGGCCCCGGCGGCCCGTCCGGCGCCGGGCGTGACCACCGCGGCGCCCTCCACCGCCGCGACCAGCCGCGCGCCGAGCGTGTCCAGCAGCGCGTCGGGCACCACCACGGCGACCTTGCCGCCCTCCCCGACCTCGGACCTGGCCAGCTCGGGCAGCGCGGGCAGCGGCGCCGACCAGGGCCGCGCGCCGAGCTCGCGCACGGACGTCGGCGCCTCCAGGGCCGGGTCGATGGTGGCCAGCACCCGCGCGGCCACCTCCATGAGCTCCACGGGCGTGCGATAGTTGACCGTCAGCCGCTCCTGACGCCAGCGCCCGGCCACGTACGGGTCCAGCACCTGCGCCCACGAGCGCGCCCCCGCCGCCGAGCCGGTCTGGGCGATGTCGCCGACGATCGTCATCGACCGCGTCGGGCAGCGCCGCATGACCGCCCGCCAGGCCATCGGCGACAGCTCCTGCGCCTCGTCCACGATCACGTGCCCGTAGGCCCAGGTGCGGTCGGCGGCGGCGCGTTCGGCGGTGGTGAGGTAGGGGCCGTCGCCGCGCTGGCGCTCGGCCAGCCGCTCGGCCTCCATGACGTCGGACAGGCCGGTCAGCTCCAGCACCTCGCGCGCGTAGGCCAGCTCGGCCTCGCGCTGGTGCTCCTCGGCCTGGCGGGCCGCGGCCAGCTCCTCCTCGGCCTGCATCGCCGAGGCGCGCAGCACGTGCTCGTCGATGTCGCCCAGCAGCTCGGCGGCCTCGTCCAGCAGCGGCACGTCGGAGTCGGTCCACTCGGCCGAGTCGCGGCGCAGCAGCGCCCTCTCCGCGGGGCTGAGGACGCCCCCCGCCGCGTCGAGCCGCTCGGGCGACCCGTACAGGCCGAGCAGCAGCCGCTGGGGCGTCAGGTACGGCCACAGCCGGTTGAGCGCCGCCTTGACCACCGGCTCGGTCCGCAGCTCCTCGCGCAGGTCGGCCAGCTCGTCGTCGTCGATGAGCCCCTTGCCGATCTTGCGGGCCTGCTGCCGGGCCAGCGCGTTCAGCAGCGACCTGACGAACACGGCGCGCGCCTGGTTGTGCGGGCGGCGCGAGCGCACGGCCTTGTTCTTGGCCGCGTCGAGCATGGCCCGGTCGACGGTGAGCGTCAGCCGGCCCATCGTCAGCTCGATGGGCTTGCGCGGCACCTTCTGCCGCTCGCGCACCGCGCGCTCGATCACCTGGGCCATCCGCGCGTCGCCCTTGACCGCGGCCACCTCCGGACGGTCGCGCCGAGTGGCGGTCACGCCCGGGTACAGCTCGCCCACGGTGGACAGCAGCACGTCGGTCTCGCCGAGCGAGGGCAAAACCTGCTCGATGTAGCGCAGGAAGGTGAGGTTGGGGCCGAGGATGAGCACGCCCCTGCGCTCCAGGCGCTCCCGGTGGGTGTAGAGCAGGTAGGCGGCCCGGTGCAGGGCCACGACGGTCTTGCCCGTGCCGGGGCCGCCCTGCACGACCAGGACGCCGTTGAGGTCGCTGCGGATGACGCGGTCCTGCTCGGCCTGGATGGTGGCGACGATGTCGCGCATCCGGCCGGTGCGGCGCTCGTCGAGGGCGGCCAGCAGCGCGGCCTCGCCGTTGAGGGTGGCGCGGTCGTCCTCGGTGAGCGCGTCGAGGTCGAGCAGGTCGTCGTCGACGCCGACGACGCTGCGCTCCCTGGTCTGCAGGTGGCGGCGCCTGGTCACGCCCATGGGCGCGGCGGGGGTGGCGCGGTAGAACGGCTGCGCGACGGGCGCGCGCCAGTCGATGAGCAGGCGTCGTTGCTCGTCGTCGGTGAGGCCGAGCTTGCCGATGTAGAGCCGGCCCTCCTCGACGTGGTCGAGCCGGCCGAAAACCAGGCCGCGCTCCACCGCCCAGAGCCGGGCCAGCCGCCCGGCGTACATGTCGGCGAAGGAGTCGCGCTCGGATCTGTTCTGCATCGTGCCGACGGCGCCCGTGGCCAGCACCTCCTTGAGCCGGCGCTGGGTGCGCTCGCGCAGCTCGTCGAGGCGGTCGTACAGACCGGTGACGTAAGACTGCTCCTTGGCGAGCTCCGTTTGACGAGTTGCCGCCTGACCATTATTGTGGTTAATGGGACACTCCGGGCCATTCTGCTTGTTGTTGCGACAAACGATGACATTAGCACGCCTGTCGAGGCACTCCCATCTTCCCTTCCCCCTTCCGGGTCACGGCTTGGTTTCGCCCTCTTGACCAGTATGGGAGAACTCCCTATGTTCACGAGTTAGGAAAGTTTCCTAACTTCGTCGAAGGAGTCCTCCTGATGAGCGGTCCGGTTCCGGGAACGCCCAGCCTGCTGCGCGCGATCAACGACCGCGCGGCCCTGCGGGCGCTCCTTGAGCGCGGGTCGCTGACCCGCCCGGAGCTGGGCGCACTGACGGGCCTGTCCAAGCCCACCGCCTCCCAGCTGCTGTCGCGCCTTCAGGACGCCGGACTGGTGATCCTGGACGGCATCAGGGAGGGCCTGCCGGGCCGTACCGCCGAGGTCTACCGGATCAACCCGGCGGCGGCCCACGTGGGCGCCCTCGACGTCACCCCCGACCGCATCGAGGCCCGCGTCGCCGACATCACCGGCACGGTCGTGGGCTCGTACACGCTGCCCACGCCCCGGCGGCCGGGCGGCGAGCTGGTCGACCGGCTGGGCGCGGCGCTGGCCGGCGCGAACCCGCCGGACAAGCTGCGCCGGGTCGTGATCGGCGTGCAGGCGGCGATCGACCCGGCCACCGGCCGGCTCGGCTACGCCGCCGCCAAGGACGTGCCCGGCTGGCAGATCGACGACCTCGTGCCCACCCTCAGCGCGGGTCTCGGCACGGCCGTGGACGTGGAGAACAACGTCAACCTCGTCGCCCTGGCCGAGCAGGCGCACGGCGCGGCGCGCGGGCACTCCGACTTCGTGCTGCTGTGGGCCGACGAGGGCATCGGCTCGGCCATCGTGCTCGGCGGGCGCATGCACAGGGGCGCGACCGGCGGCGCGGGCGAGGTCGGGTACATGCCGACCCCGGGCGCGCCGACGGCGCGCGAGGCCGGCCGCTACGCCAACCACGGCTACCAGGCGCTCACCGGCGGCCCGGCCGTGCTGCGGCTGCTGCGCTCCTACGGCGTGCACGGCACCGACTTCCGCCAGGCCATCGCCAAGGCGGTACGCGTGTCGGAGGGCTCGGGGCAGAAGGCCGACGACGCCAGGGCGGGGCTGCGCGACATCGCCGCCCGCCTGGCGGTGGGCCTGGCGGCCATCACCTCCGTCATCGACCCCGGCCTGATCGTGCTGACCGGCGGCGTCGTGCTGTCGGGCGGCGAGCCGCTGCGCGAGCTGGTCGAGCACGAGCTGCACGCCCTCACCATCCCCCGCCCCGTCGTGCGGCTGTCGCACGTGGAGGGCAACCCGGTGCTGGCCGGCGCGCTCGACCTGGCCCTGGACACCGTGCGCGACGAGGTCTTCAGCTCGACCGTCCCTTCCTAGAGCCTCTTTCTCCATCCCGTTCCACCCTCCCTTCATGATCCCCCAGCGGTAGGAGGCACCCCCCGTGCGCTTCGTCCCCCTGGCGGCCGTCGCGATCCTCGCGCTCGCCGCCTGCACCGCCGGCAGGGAGGCCGGGCCCTCGCTCGGCTCCCAGCCCAGACCCTCGGGCTCGGCCTCCGCGGCCCTCCCGGCGGCCACCATCCAGCTCTGGCACGGATTCTCCACCGACGCCGAGGTCAAGGCGTTCGAGCAGGCCATCGCCGGGTTCCACGCCAAGTTCCCGCAGATCACCGTCAAGGCCACCAAGGGCGTCCAGGACGACCAGATCACGCAGGCCATCCGGGGCGGCAACGCGCCGGACGTGGCGGCCTCGTTCACGACGGACAACGTCGCCCAGTGGTGCAGGTCGGGATCGTTCCAGGACCTCACCCCGGTCATCAAGCAGGACGGCATCGACCTGTCGGTGCTGCCCGAGGTGGCGCGTACCTACACCGGCTTCGGCGGCCGGCAGTGCACGCTGCCGCTCCTGGCCGACGCGTACGGCCTCTACTACAACAAGGCCCTGATGAAGGGCAACCAGCCGCCCAAGACGCTGACCGAGCTGGCCGAGCTGGCCAAGAAGCTGACCGTGCGGGACGCGAACGGCGACATCAAGGTGGCCGGGTTCGTCCCCAGCACGCAGTACTACGAGAACAGCCCCAGCCACCTGGCCCCCATGGTCGGCGCCACCTGGTACAACGCCGACGGCACCTCGGCCATCGGCACCGACCCGGCGTGGAAGGCCCTGCTGCGCTGGCAGAAGGACCTCATCGACTGGTACGGCTACGACAAGCTGGAGAAGTTCCGCAAGAGCCTGGGCGACGAGTGGAGCGCCGACCACCCGTTCTACAAGGGCAAGATCGCGATGGTGCTGGACGGCGAATGGCGCAACGCCATGATCGCCAACGACGCCAAGAAGCTCGACTACGCCACCGCTCCCCTGCCGGTCGCCGACGACAAGCCCGACCTGTACGGCAGCGGCTTCACCGCCGGCACCGTCATCGGCGTCCCCAAGGGCGCCAAGAACCCGCAGCAGGCCTGGGAGCTGGTCAAGTACCTGACCACCGACACCAGCTCGCTGGTGACGCTCTCCAACGCCCTGCGCAACGTGCCCACGACCAAGGCCGCGATGGAATCGCCCGACCTGGCCAAGGACGCGAACTTCGCCACCTTCCTCGACGTCTTCTCCCATCCCAAGACCTCGACGCTGCCGCCGAGCGTCAACAGCGTGTTCAACCAGGAGGCGCTGGCGACCTTCGTCGTCAAGTGGGAGAAGGGCGCGGTCACCGACCTCGACGCCGGGCTCAAGGGCGTGGACAAGCAGATCGACGACAAGCTGAAGCTGTCCGGGGGCTGATCGGCGATGGCCTCCTCCCCCCACGCCGCGCCGCCGAGGCGGCGCGGCGAGGGCCTGCGCGCCCTGCTGTGGTTGTCGCCGTGGATCGCCGGAGTGTCGATCTTCTTCGTCTATCCGCTGCTGTCCACGGTGTACTTCTCCTTCTACCGCTACGACATGACCAGCACGCCGGAGTTCATCGGGCTGGACAACTACGCCTACCTGCTGCACGACCCGCGGGTCGCGATGTCGGCCAAGAACACGCTGTGGCTGGTGGCGATCATGGTGCCGGCCACGGTGCTGTTCTCCCTGGCCCTGGCGCAGCTCGTGGTCCGGCTCAAGGCCGGCGTCGGCGTGCTGCGGACGATCTTCTACCTGCCGTCGCTGGTCCCGCTGGCGGCCGGGACGATCACCTTCGTCTTCCTGATGAACCCGGCCACCGGGCCGTGGAACAAGTTCCTGGCCCTGTTCGGCATCCACGGGCCCGACTGGTTCGGCGACCCGGCCTGGTCCAAGCCGAGCCTGACGCTGCTGTCGCTGTGGAGCTGCGGCCAGCTCGCCGTGATCTTCATGGCGGCGCTGCTGGACGTCCCCCGGCACCTGTACGAGGCCGCCGCCATCGACGGCGCCGGGGCCTGGCGGCAGTTCCGCAGCGTGACGCTGCCGACGATCGCGCCGGTGCTGATGTTCGCCCTGGTCACCAACGTCATCTACGCCCTGCAGTACTTCACCCAGGCGATGATCGCCTCCCGGGTGGCCTCGGGCGCGACCGACTCCCCCGGCTCCACCTTCACCCCCGGCTACCCGGACGAGTCGCTGCTGACGCTGCCTCAGTGGCTCTTCCAGTCGGGCTTCCGCGACTGGACGATGGGCTACGCGTGCGTGCTGGCGCTGCTGCTGTTCGCCACGTCGATGATCTTCACGTTGATCCTGCTGCGGCAGTTCCGCCGGGCCGAGGAGGCGATATGAGCGCGACCATGACCGCCCCCGCCCCGCCCGCGGCCCCCGCGCGGCGGCAGGGGGTCAGGGCGCGGCGGCGGCGCACGCTGATGTGGATCGCCACGCACGCGACGGCGATCGTGCTGGCCCTGATGTTCCTGGCGCCGGTGGTGTTCCTGACGCTGACCGCGCTGATGACCGACGAGCAGGCGCTGACCGGCGACCTGTGGCCGCGCACGTGGAACTTCGACAACTTCGTGGTGGTGTTCGAGAAGTCGAAGCTGCTGCGCTGGGGGATCAACACGCTGCTGTACGCCGGCCTCGGCACGGTCTTCACGCTGGCCTCCTCGATCCCGGTGGCCTACGCGCTGGCCCGCTTCCGCTTCCGGGGACGCCGGGCGGCGTTCCTGCTGGTGATCACCGCCATGATGCTGCCGCCGCAGGTCATCGCGGTGCCGATCTACCTGGTGTGGGCCCGGCTGGGGCTGACCGACAGCCTGTGGCCGCTGATCCTGCCGATGTTGTTCGGCGACGCGTTCTCGATCTTCCTGCTCCGCCAGTTCCTGATCACCATCCCGCGCGAGTACATCGACGCGGCCAAGGTGGACGGCTGCTCGGACTTCAGGACGCTGGTGCGGGTGATCCTGCCGATGGCCCGTCCGGCGGTCGCCGCCGTCGCCCTGTTCCAGTTCTTCTACTGCTGGAACGACTACTACGGCCCGCTGCTGTACGCCGGCGTCGAGCAGGAGGGCTGGACGCTCTCGCTCGGCCTGGCCACGTTCAAGGCGTTCCACAGCGTCCAGTGGAACCTCACCATGGCCGCCACCCTGCTGGTGACCGCCCCGGTGATCATCGTGTTCTTCCTCGCCCAGAAAGTCTTCATCGAGGGCGTGACCTTGACAGGAGTGAAGGGTTGAAACTCGCCGTGGTCGGGGGCGGCTCGACGTACACGCCGGAGCTGGTCGACGGGTTCGCGCGGCTGCGTGACGAGCTGCCCGTGACGGAGATCGCCCTCATCGATCCGGATCCGTCCCGTCTTGAGCTGGTGTCGGGGATGTCGCGGCGCATGCTGGCGCACGCCGGGCATCCGGCGCGCGTGCTGGCCACCTCCTCGGTGGCCGAGGGAGTCGCAGGGGCCCAGGTCGTGCTGTTCCAGCTCCGGGTGGGCGGGCAGGCGGCCAGGAACATCGACGAGACGCTGCCGCTGGAGTGCGGCTGCGTGGGCCAGGAGACGACCGGCGCGGGCGGCCTGGCCAAGGCGCTGCGCACGGTCCCGGTCGTGCTGGAGCTGGCCGAGATCGTGCGCCGGCAGGCCCCGGACGCCTGGATCATCGACTTCACCAACCCGGTCGGCATCGTCACCAGGGCGCTGCTCGACGCCGGCCACCGGGCCATCGGGCTGTGCAACGTCGCGATCGGCTTCCAGCGCCGCTTCGCCGCCGGGCTGGGCGTCGACCCCGGCCGCATCTCGCTGGGGCATGTCGGGCTGAACCACCTGAGCTGGGAGCGTTCGGTCCATCTCGACGGCCGGGACGTGCTGCCCGACATCATCGACCGGGCCGGCGAGGAGATCGCCGAAGCCCTCGGGCTGCGGGTGGAGCTGATCCGGCGGCTCGGCGTCATCCCGTCGTACTACCTGCGTTACTTCTACGCCCACGACGCGGTGGTGCGCGAGCAGCGCGACAAGCCGTCCCGGGCCGCCGAGGTGGCCGAGATGGAGGCGCGGCTGCTGGAGATGTACGGCGACCCGTCGGTGGTGACCAAGCCGGAGCTGCTGGACCGGCGGGGCGGCGCGTTCTACTCCGAGTCGGCGGTGGCGCTGATCGCCTCGCTGCTCGGCGACCGGGGCGACGCCCAGGTCGTCAACGTGCGCAACCAGGGCACCCTGCCTTTCCTGGACGACGACGCCGTCATCGAGGTGCCCGCGGCCATCACCGCCGCCGGCGCCGCGCCGCTGCCGGCGCCGCCCGTCGAGCCGCTGTACGCGGGGCTGATCGCGCACGTGTCGGCGTACGAGACCCTGGCCCTGGACGCCGCCCGCCGGGGCGGCGCGGACCGGGTGCGCGACGCTCTGCTGGCGCACCCGCTGATCGGCCAGGACGACGTCGCCGAGGAGCTGACCGGCCTGCTGCTGGCGGCCAACCGCGAGCACCTGCCCTGGACGGTGGGCTAGTGGCGGGCCCCCGGCTGCTCCTGGCCGTCGACGGCGGCAACAGCAAGACCGACGTCGCGGTGGTCGCGGACGACGGCGAGGTGGTCGCGACCGGCCGGGCGGGTCCCTTCGAGCCGCAGAGCGCGGGCGTGGCGGCGGCCGTGGACGTGGTGGCCGAGGCGGCGGCCCGCACCGGCCTGCCGGCCCAGGCGTTCCGCCACGTGTCGGCCTGCCTGGCCGGGGCCGACTTCCCGGTGGAGGAGGAGGCGCTGGCCGCCGAGTTCGCCGCCCGCGGGTTCGGCGACGTGGTGGTCCGCAACGACACCTTCGCGCTGCTGCGGGCCGGCACGTCGGCCCCGTGGGGGGTCGCGGTGGTGTGCGGCGCGGGCATCAACGCGGTCGGCGTCTCCCCCGGCGGGCAGGTCGCCCGCTTCCCCTCGCTCGGCCGGATCAGCGGCGACTGGGGCGGCGGCCAGGGCGTGGCCGAGGAGGCGCTGTGGCACGCCGTGCGCGCCGAGGACGGCCGCGGCGCCCCGACGGCCCTGGCGGAGCTGGTCACGGCCCACTTCGGCACGTCCACCGTCGAGGAGCTGGTGCTCGACCTGCACTTCGGGCGCGTGGACGAAGGCCGGCTGCACGAGCTGGCCCCCGGCGTGCTGGCCGTCGCGGCGGACGGGGACGCGGTCGCCCGGTCGCTGGTCCAGCGGCAGGCCGAGGAGGTCACCGTGATGGCCGAGGTGTGCCTGCGGCGGCTCGGCCTGCTGGCGACGCCGGTCGAGGTGGTGCTCGGCGGCGGCATGCTGACGGCCCGCGACCCGCTGCTGACGCCGCTGCTGGAGGCGGCGTTCGCGGCCAGGGCGCCGCGGGCCGAGCTCGTGGTGGCCGACCTGCCGCCGGTGGCGGGGGCGGCGCTGCTGGGACTGGAGCACCTGGGCGCTCCGGAGAGCGCGCTGGCCCGGCTGCGCTCCCACTTCGCGCTCCCGGTCACCCGCTGACGCGCGTGTCCCGCTCATCGGGTACGCGCCCCGGGCGCCGGTCCTGCGGGGGGGGCGGCGCCCGGTGGGCTTCAGGCGGAGGTGTTCTGGTCGGGCTCGGCGGGCGTGACGTCGGGGGCGACGACGGGGGCGCGGTGCTCGTAGGGCGTGCTCAGCACCACGGTGGTGCGGGTGGAGACGTTGGCCGAGGCGCGGATCTGCTGCAGCAGGTCCTCCAGCGCCACCGGCGAGGCCACGCGCACCTTGAGGATGTAGCTCTCGTCCCCGGCGACGCTGTGGCAGGCCTCGATGGCGCTCAGATGGGCCAGCCGCACGGGGGCGTCGTCGGGCGCGGCGGGGTCGATGGGCTTGATCGACACGAACGCGGTCAGCGGCAGCCCGATCGCGTCGTGGTCGATGACGGCGGCGTAGCCGCGGACGACGCCGCGCTTCTCCAGGCGGCGTACGCGCTGGTGGACCGCGGAGACGGAGAGCCCGGTCTCCCTGGCCAGGTCGGTGAAACTCATGCGGCCGTCGTGGGCGAGCAGCGTGACGATCCGGCGGTCGATCTCCTCCATCGGTCAAAGGTAGCCGGTGATGGTCACGACATGGTCCCGACGGGAGCGACCCCTCGGTTCATCGCGTGCTCGACCAGGGTGATGAGCACCTGGCGGCCGGAGTCGCGCCGGCGGGCGTCGCACAGCACGATGGGCACGTCGGGTTCCAGCCCGATGGCCGAGCGCACCTCGCCGACGGTGAACGGCCGGGTGCCCTCGAAGCAGTTGAGCGCGATGATGAACGGCTGCTCGCGCTTCTCGAAGTAGTCGACGGCCGGGAAGCAGTCGGCCAGGCGGCGGGTGTCGGCCAGCACCACGGCTCCCAGCGCGCCCATGGCCAGCTCGTCCCACACGAACCAGAAACGTTCCTGACCCGGGGTGCCGAACAGGTAGAGCATGTAGTCGTCGCGGATGGTGATGCGGCCGAAATCCATCGCGACGGTGGTGGTGAGCTTGCGCTCGACGCCCGACAGGTCGTCGACGTGCGTGCCGACGTGGGTGAGCGCCTCTTCCGTGCGCAGCGGGCGGGTCTCGGAGACCGCGCCGACCATGGTGGTCTTGCCCGCGCCGAATCCGCCGGCGATCAAGATCTTGATCGCGGTCGGCAGCCTCCAACGGTCGACGCGACCGAATTCCATCCAGCACCGCCCGTACAGGTCCCGCGCACGTCGTGGCCTTCGCGCCTGGTCAGTGAAATCTGTCAAGGCGCGTGGTGAAGGCCGTACGCCGTGCCTGGCATCGAGCCACCCTAGCAACGCCACATTTTCCACTCAAGACATAAACTTTTACAACGAACCAAATGTCACGATTTATCGTCGGTAGTCCTATAAATCGCCTGGCGGGCGACGGGCGGTCAAGAGGCTTGTCAGCTTATTCGACGAGATCGTTAGGTTGCGGGGCCCAGGTCCGAAATGCCGGTGAAGCCGGCGTTGAAGCCGATCCGTCGGCCCAGGTAGGCGGCCGCCCGCGGGCTGCAGCCGCGCAACGCCTCGATCAGGCCGGTCGCCTCGCGGGCCAGGCCGGCCATCGCCGTGGTGACCTCGCCGCCGGTGACCCCGAGCCCCAGCACGTTCAGGTCGCCCCAGCTCAGGTCCCTGCGGTAGGAGGCGACGTCGCCGAGCAGGTGCAGGTATCGCTGCACCTGGCGGCTGACCGTCCGCAGCTCGTCCAGGTGGCCCCTGGTCCAGCCGTCGCCGGTGTAGATCCAGTGGGACAGGTCCACGAAGCAGGAGCCGCGGCTGTCGGCGTTGTCGAGGTAGCGCTCCAGGGTGGGCACGGCGCTGGTGTCCCGCCACACCCAGGCCCTGGCCATGCCGGCCAGCGTCCGGGCGAGCTGGTCGTGCCAGAGCCGCTGCGCCGGCCCGAACCCCTCGACGGTGGCCAGCTCGTCACGCAGGTCGGCCAGGAAGCGGGTGACCGGCGACCGCGGCACCGCACCGCCGGCGACCTCCACGCACTCGCGCGTCAGCCGGTCGACCTGCTCGCGGGTGGTGGCGGTGTGGTCGACCAGACGGCCGACGGCCAGCACCCACAGGGCGCTGCGGTTGACCGCCTTCAGCCCGCCGGCGCCCGCCCAGGGGGCGCTGAAGGCGGTGCCGAGCGTCAGAGCCTGGTAGAACTCGGTGTCGAAGGCGGCGCCGGGGAACAGGCCGTCGTACAGCTGGGCGCAACGCCGCAGGTCCCTGCCGCACTCGGCGGCCAGGGCGCAGGTGCGGCCGAGCCGGTACGCCTCCTCCAGCTCCTCGCCGGGCACCCTAGGGCCACCCGCACGGTACACAGCTCATGGCGACGCCCCCCAACAGTCGGCCGGACGAATGCACCTGCCGAAGAATTCTTTCATGATCACATACACCCATCAAGCCATTCCCACCTCCGCGAACCGGCGAAGGGGCGGCGACGCAAGCCAGACGGAAGGGCGGCGTCACGCAAAGGGCACCGTCAGCCGGAAGGCGGCGTCAGGTGGGAGCGGGGCATCAGGTGGCAGCGGGGCGAAGTCAGGAGGAAGGGAAGGCGGCCCAGAGGGCGGTGGCGTCGTCGTGGGGTTTGCCGCGCACCGCCCCGCGTTCGACCTCCAACCCCCGTACGGCCGAGATCACCGCCCCTGGCCCCCCGCCGGCCAGCTCGGCCAGCACGGACTCCCAGCTCCAGCCGTACCACTCCACCAGCCGGGTCACCCCGTCGGTGAACAGCCCGGCCCCCAGCAGCCCGGACGCCTCCGCGACCCCGCTGACCGCCTGACCGGCGGCCTCGGGCCGGGTGGAGGCCACCCAGAACCCGCCCTCGGCGTTGCGCATGCGCCGCACCAGCTCCGCCGAGTACGGCCGCCCGCCCGGCAGCCGTTCCACCCGGTCGTCGCCGATGACCTCGGCCCCGCCGTCGGCCCGCGCGAGCACCACCGGGGAGTCCCCCAGCACGAGGTACTCCACCACTCCCCCGCCCAGGCGCATCATGGCCACGGTCGTGGACGGCGAGTCGGGGTCGCCCAGGTCGCACGTGCCCGAGTGGGCGCCCATGGTGACGGAGATGGCCTCGGCCAGGATGTCGGCCAGCGGCGAGCGCCCGTCGGCGGCCAGCCCGGCGGCCAGCGCCCCGCCGAGCCGCCCGACCAGCCAGGCGACCCCGTGGGCGCACCCGCCGCCGGCCCCGGCCGCCGCCGTGGCCCCGTCGAGCACGACCGCCCACGAGGGCCCGGCCACCGCCAGGTCCTCGTTGGGCCGCGCCGACCCGGGCCGGGTGGCGTACCTGACCTCGGTGAACATGCCGTTACGGCTGGACGGTCACCAGCTCGCGCGGCGTGTTGTTCAGCCGCTCGCCGCCGGTCTCGGTGCAGACGACGATGTCCTCGATGCGGGCGCCGTGGCGGCCGGGCAGGTAGATGCCGGGCTCGACGGAGAAGGCGAACCCGGCCTCCATCGGCTCGTCGTTGCCCGCGACGATGTAGGGCTCCTCGTGCGTCTCGATGCCGATGCCGTGGCCGGTGCGGTGGATGAAGTAGTCGCCGTAACCGGCCTCGGCGATGACCTCGCGGGCCGCCGCGTCGATCGACTCGCACGACACGCCCGGCCGCACCGCGGCGCAGGCGGCCTCCTGGGCGCGGCGCAGCACCTCGTAGTAGGCGGCGAACTCGGCGGGCGGCTCGCCCACGCTGTAGGTGCGGGTGGAGTCGGAGCAGTAGCCGTTGTGGAGCTGGCCGCCGATGTCGACGACGACCGGCTCGCCGGCCTGGATCACCCGGTCGGACACGTCGTGGTGGGGGCTGGCGCCGTTGGGCCCGGAGGCGACGATGACGAAGTCGACCGTGGCGTGGCCGGCGGCCAGGATCGCCTCGGCGATGTCGCGGCCCACCTCACGCTCGGTGCGACCGGCGCGCAGCAGCTCGGGCACCTGCCGGTGGACCGCGTCGATGGCCTCGCCGGCCTCGCGCAGGGCCGCCACCTCGGCCGGCGACTTGCGCATGCGCAGGTCGCGCAGCACCGTGCCGGCCAGCACCTGCTCCGCCTCCGGCAGCACGTCGCGGAAGCGCAGCGACGACATGGCCCACATGCGGTCGGCCAGCCCCACCTTGGCCACCCGGCCCAGCCGGGAGGCGGCGATGCCGTAGGGGTCGTCGGTCTCGTCCCAGGCCACGAACTCCAGCCCGAGCCGGGCGGCGGGCGAGGCCTGCGCGGCCGGCAGCTCAAGGCGGGGCACCATCATGTACGCCTCCCCCGAGGCGGGCACCACGAGGCAGGTCAGCCGCTCCAGCGGCTTGGCGTCGTAGCCGCTGACATAGCGCAGGTCGGGCCCGGGGGTGAGCAGCAGGGCGTCGAGGCCGGCCTTGGCGGTGGCCTCCTGCGCGGCGGCAAGACGGGACACGGGATACAGGTCTGAGGACGTCACGAGCCAAATCTACTCGGACGCCCGGCGCCCCCACTCCAGCAGGCCGCTTGTCCGCCGAGGGCTAAAATCCGCGAAAACTTCTCACAACACGAGAGCCCATGACTACACTCCGTTCCACATTGATCACGTAGTGTGGGACCAATTGTCCAGTTCCACTGCACTTTGAGAGTGAGGCCATGGTCGACTTCGCAGGCGCGGCAGAGCTGGTCAGGGAGGCCCCGCACGGGCGGGCGCGCGGGGCGGGGGCGGAGCTGCTGGCCGTCCGGCTGGCCCACGCCGAGCGGCTGGGCAACATGGGCTGGGCCGAATGGAACCTGCGCACCGGGGCCGCCGTCTGGTCCGACCAGGTCTACGCGATCTTCGGAAGAGACCGTGAGGAGGGGCCGCTGTCCCTGCCCGACCTGGCCGCCATGGTCGAGCCGGCCGACCTCGACGCGCTCGACCGGCTGCTGTGGCACGTGGTGGAGGGCGTCGAGCCCGTGCACGCCGAGTTCCGCGTCAGGCGCGGCACGGGCGAGCTGCGCGACCTGCGCGTCGTGCTCGAACCGCTGATGTCGCCAGGCGGCCCGGTCGGCATGCACGGCGTCATCCAGGACATCACCGGCCGCCGCCGGGCCGAGCGCATGATGTCGGAGTCGCGCCGCCAGCTCCTGGAGGCCCGCGAGCAGGCGGCCGAGGAGCGCAACGTGATGCTGGCGCTGCGCGAGGCCATCCTGCCCGCGCCCACCGGCTGCCTCGACCTGCCGGGGGCCAGGATCGCCGTCCGCTACGTGCCGGCCGAGAAGACCGCGAGCCTGGGCGGCGACTGGTTCGAGGCCGCGACCACGCCCGACGGCCGCCTGCTGCTGGCCATCGGCGACGTGTCGGGCCACGGGCTGCCCGCCATCGCCCACATGGCCCACCTGCGCCACGCCCTCGTCGGCCTCACCATGACCGGCCGGCCCGCCGACCGCCTGCTGTCGTGGCTCAACGACCTCGTCCTCCACCAGCTGAAGGACACCACCGCCACGGCCGTCATCGGCCACCTCGACCCCGAGACGCTGCTGTTCAGCTGGGGGCAGGCGGGCAACCTCGACCCGATCCTGGTGCGCGGGGGCCGGGCGGCCCTGCTGGGCAGGCCGCGCGGCGTGCTGCTCGGCGCCGACTCCGGGCGGCCCTACGAGCTGGCCCACACCCGGCTGCGCCCCGGCGACCTGCTGCTGATGTTCACCGACGGGCTGGTCGAGCGGCGTACCCGCGACATCGACGTCGGCCTGGAGCTGGTGCTCGACGCCGCCGGGGGCCTGTCCGCCCACGACCTCGACGCCGGGCTCGACCGCCTGCTGGCCGGCATCGGCGGCCCCAACCCCGAGGACGACGCGTGCCTGCTGGCCGTCGCCGTCCCGGAGCCGGACGGGAGGGCGGCGGGAGTGCGACCATAGACGGGTGCTCATGCTTCTGGACACACCGTCCCTCTACTTCCGCGCCTTCTACGGCGTGCCCGAGTCGGTCAAGGCGCCCGACGGCTCCCCGGTCAACGCGGTGCGCGGGCTCATCGACATGATCGCCACGCTGGTCCGTCAGCATTCCCCGGCGGCGCTGGCCGCCACCATGGACGCCGACTGGCGGCCCGCCTTCCGGGTGGCGGCGATCCCGACCTACAAGGCGCACCGGGTGGCCCACGGCGACGTCGAGGAGGTGCCCGAGGCGCTGGTGCCGCAGATCGCCGTGATCAACCAGGTCCTCGACGCCGTGGGCATCGCCCGTCCCGAGTCGCCCGGCTACGAGGCCGACGACGTGATCGGCACCCTCACCCACCAGGCGCGGGGCGCCGTCGAGATCGTCACCGGCGACCGCGACCTGTTCCAGCTCGTCGACGACTCCCGCCCGGTCCGCGTCCTGTACACCGCGCGCGGCATCCGCAACCTGCAGTTCGTCGACGAGGCGTTCGTCACCGCCAAGTACGGCGTGCCCGGCCGCGCCTACGCCGACTTCGCCACCCTGCGCGGCGACCCCAGCGACGGCCTGCCCGGCGTGCCCGGCGTCGGCGAGAAGACGGCGGCGGCCCTGATCACCCGGTTCGGCTCGCTCGCCGCGCTGCTGGAGGCGCTCGACTCCGGCGTCACCGAGGGCTTCCCGGCCGGCAGCCGCAACCGCCTGGCCGCCGCCCGCGACTACCTCGACGCCGCGCCCGCCGTGGTCGAGGTGGCCTCCGACGCGCCGCTGCCCGCCGCCGACCTGACGCTGCCGGACAAGCCGCGCGACCCGGAGGCCCTGGTGGCCCTGGCCGACCGCTACGGCCTCGACAGCCCGCTCAACCGCCTGCTGGAGGCGCTCAGGAGCTGAGGAACTCCCGCACGGCGTCCTGGGCCGCCTCGCGCAGGCGGCCGTGCACGGCGGCGTTCTCCTCGCGGTCGGTGCGCACCTCCACCACCCGCGGCCCCTCGCCGCGCATCGCCTTGGACAGCTCGCTGACGTCCCCGAGCAGCGTGTACGGCGTCCCGCTCGCGGCGGCGGCGTAGGCCAGGTCCACGCCGTGCGGCGTGCCGAACACCCGCTCGAACGGGTCGCGCACCGCCGCCTGCGGCAGCAGCGAGAAGATGCCGCCGCCGTCGTTGTTGACGACCACCATGCACAGGTCCGGCCTGGGCTCGCGGGGGCCGAGGATCAGCCCGTTCTGGTCGTGCAGGAACGACAGGTCGCCGAGCAGCGCGTACGAGGGCCCGTTGTGCGCCAGCGCGGCCCCCATGGCCGTGGACACCAGCCCGTCGATGCCCGAGGCGCCCCGGCTGGCCATCAGCCTGATGCCGCGCCGCGGCCGCATGAACTGGTCGAGGTCCCTGATCGGCATCGAGGAGCCGCAGAACAGCAGCGCGCCGTTGGGCAGCGCGTCGGCCAAATCGCGGGCCAGGCGCGGCTCGGAGGTGCCGGAGACGTCCAGGACCGCGTCGAGGGCCGACCGGACGGCCGCGTCGGCCTGCCGCCAGGCGTGCAGCCAGCTGTCGTCGCCGGAGGCCACCGGGATCTCCACGGCCTGCGCGACCTGGGTGGCCGACCTGGTCGGGTCGGGCCAGCGGTCGAGGTCGGGGGCGACCACGATGTGCTCGTCCGTCCGCTTCAGCCAGGACAGCAGCGGCCGCGACAGTCCGGGCCGGCCCAGCGTGACGACCACGTCGGGACGGTGGGAGTCGGCGAACTCGGGCGTGCCGAGCAGGTAGTGGTAGCTGGAGATGGAGTGGTCGCCGTAGCGGGCGCCGCCGTTGGGCTCCGACAGCACCGGCCAGCCCGCCATGCCGGCGGCGGCCACGTAACGCCGGACGTTGGCCGCGCCGTCGCCGACGACCAGCACGCCGCGCCGGGTGGGCGGGATGTGCAGGGCGATGGGCGGGGGCGCGACGCGGGCCCGCACCCAGGGGCCGTTCGCGCCGCCGTCGAGCGGCTCGGACCAGCTCGTGTCGCCGTCGGGGATCAGCGGCTCCCGGAAGGCCAGGTTGAGATGCACGGGGCCGGGGTTGGCCGCCCCCGCGGCCCGCTGGTAGGCGCGGCAGGCCAGTGAACGCCAGTAGGCGACCATGCCGGGACGGTCTTCCGGCACGCCGACCTCGGCGAACCAGCGGACGGCGGTGCCGTACAGCTTGATCTGGTCGATCGTCTGGTTGGCGCCGGTGCCGCGCAGCTCGGGCGGACGGTCGGCGGTCAGGACGAGCAGCGGCACGCCCGACTCGTCGGCCTCGATCACCGCCGGATGGAAGTTGGCCGCGGCCGTGCCGGAGGAGCAGATCAGCGCCACCGGCCGCTCGGAGCGCTTGGCCAGGCCGAGCGCCAGGAAGGAGGCCGAGCGCTCGTCGATGCGCACGTGCAGGCGCACCCGCGACTCGGCGTGCAGCGCCAGGGCGAGGGGGGCCGAGCGGGAGCCGGGGGCGAGCACCACGTCGGTCAGGCCACAGCGCACCAGCTCGTCGACGAGCACGGTGGCCAGCGCGGTTGCGGGGTTCAAAGCGACGCCTCCTGCATCCGGCCGAGCCACTGGGGAGATTCAATCTCAAATTCCGACAAATGCTGAAAATTCACCGAGGGGCGGCGCACCGGGAGCCATCCGTCCACGGGCACCAGCGAGTCGTCCACCACGTCGCCCGCCAGCAACGACATCGTGCCCAGCCCGCACGCGTACGGCAGCGACGGCAGCGCCGCCGCCAGCGCGACCCCCGCGGCCAGCCCCACCGACGTCTCCACGGCGCTGGAGACCACGGCGGGCAGCCCGCACGCCTCCACCACCCGCAGCGCGGCGCGCACCCCGCCCAGCGGCTGCACCTTGACCACCGCGATGTCGGCCGCCTCGGCCGCCCGCACCTTCAGCGGGTCCTCGGCGCGCCGGATCGACTCGTCGGCCGCGATCGGCACGTCGACCGCCCTGCGCACCGCCGCCAGCTCCTCCAGGGTCGCGCACGGCTGCTCGGCGTACTCAAGACCGAACCGGTCGAGCCGCTTGAGCCGAGTGACGGCCTCGTCGACCTCCCAGGCGCCGTTGACGTCGACCCTCAGCCGCCCGGACGGCCCCAGGGCGTCACGCACCGCCTCCACCCGCGCCAGGTCGTCGGCGAACGTCTGGCCGCGCTCGGCCACCTTGACCTTCGCCGTGCCGCAGCCGGAGCGCCGCACCAGCTCGTGGGCCTGCTCGGCGTCGACCGCCGGGACGGTGGCGTTGACCGGGACGCGATCGCGCACCGGCTCGGGCCAGCCGTCGAAGGCGGCCTCACGGGCGCACGCCAGCCAGCGGGCGCACTCGCGCGGACCGTACTCGGGGAACGGGGAGAACTCGCCCCAGCCCGCCGGGCCGTGCAGCAGCACGCCCTCCCTGACGGTCTGCCCGCGAAACCGCGTCCGCATCGGAATCCGGAAGACCACGGGAGAACGCGTCACGACCCTACCCTGCACCTGTGTCCGACCTGTCGCCATTAACCTTACGAGCATGTGGAGGAACCCGTCGCATCCGGACCGTCCGCTGCATGCCATTGTGCAGCCTCCCGGCCCCGGCCTTTTCACCGCGATCCGCGACGCCCTCTCCGGCGACGGCCCGGCCGTCCTGCCGCTCCAGCCGGGCCACGAGCACCAGGTCCTCCAGGCCCTGCGGCCCACGCACGTCGGCGGCGAGCCGCGGCCCGGCGGCGAGGGCGTCCCGGGCGACGTGGCGGTCGTCATCGCCACCAGCGGCAGCACCGGCGCGCCCAAGGGCGTGCAGCTGTCGGCCTCGGCCCTGCGCGCCTCGGCGTCGGCCTCGCTGAGCAAGATCGGGGCCGCCGAGAGCGACCGGTGGTTGTGCTGCCTGCCCGTCTCCCACGTCTCCGGCCTGCAGGTGCTGGTCCGCGCGCTGCTGTCGGGCAGCGAGCCGATCATCCACCCCTCCTTCGACGTGCGGGCCGTGCTGTCCTCCGGCGCCCACCACGTCTCCCTGGTGCCGACGCAGCTCCACCGGCTGGTCGAGGCGGGCGCCGACCTGTCGGTGTTCCGCACGATCCTGCTCGGCGGCGCGGCGCCCAGGGCGGGGCTGGTCGAGCGGGCCGTGGAGCTCGGCGCCCGGGTGTTCACCACGTACGGGATGAGTGAGACGTGCGGCGGCTGCGTCTACGACGGCCGCCCCCTTTACGATGTAGATCTCAAAATCGGCGAGGACGGCCTGATCAGGATCGCCGGGCCCGTGCTCTTCTCCGGCTACCGCTTCGCCGGCCGGACCGCCTTCGACGGCGACTGGTTCGTCACCTCCGACCTCGGCGAGCTGAACGGCGGCCGGCTGCGCGTGCTCGGCCGGGCCGACGACGTCGTCAACACCGGCGGCGAGAAGGTGGTGGCCGCCGTGGTGAGCGCGGTGCTCGGCACCCACCCCGGGGTCGCCGACGTGGCCGTGGCCGGCCTGCCCGACCCGGAGTGGGGCGAGGCGGTCACGGCGTTCGTGGTGCCGGCCGACCCGGCCGCGCCGCCCACGCTGGCCGAGCTGCGCGCCTACTGCCGCGACCGGCTGCCCGCCCACGCCGCGCCGCGCGGCCTGCGCCTCCTCCCCCGCCTGCCGCTGCTGCCCAACGGCAAGACCGATCTCGTACGGCTGCGGACAGGAACCTGACGCGGCGCGGCTGCGTCATAACGGGGAGAGAAGGAAGGGAGCCTTCATGAACCAGACCCGCAAGATGTGGGCGTCCGCGGCGGTCGTCGGCGTGATCGTCGTCGGCGGCGCGTCGGTCGCGGCGGCCGCCTCGGCGGGCAAGCTCGACGCGGTCGCCAGGGAGACCCGGGCCGTGGTCGACCAGAGGGCCGACCAGAGGGCCGACCAGAGCGCCGAGCAGACGTCGCCGACCGGCCGGCCGGTGCCCTCCCCCGGCGACACCGAGGGCGTCGTGGTCTCCACGGAGATCAATCCCGATCCACGCGAGGTCATCGACTACTGGACCGACAAGCGCATGGAAGAGGCCGAGCCGATGCCCATGCCGGAGGGGACCGGAAGCTTCGAGGTGGCGGAGTAGTTCCCGCCTTCCGGGGGTGGCGCGCCCTCTGGGCGTTCCGCCCCTTTTTCATCCCTCCGGGAACAAATAGCGGTGGATGGCGTTATTGATACTGGTGCGCCGTGCGGAGTGACCACCGCCCCACCACAACCTGCCTGATCGCTTCGACTCCGTACGGAGGAGGTGTCCTCATGCCCAGAACCGCCGTGGCGACCCCACCCGCGACTCTCGACCAGCTCATTGAACGAGGGCGAGCCCAGGGTCACCTTTCTCTGGCGGAGCTGCGCGACGCGTTCGCCGAGGCCGGCATCAGCCCCTCTGAAGGCCGCACGATTCTGCGCGAGCTCTCGGAGGCCGGTGTGAGCCTGGCTGCCGAGAACGAGCCGTCGCTGGCCAAGACCGCCGCCAGGAAGACCACCCAGAAGACCGCGAACAAGAGCGCCCCCAAGCCGAGGAAGGCTTCCGGGGCAAAGGCTACCGGCCGCACGGCCGCCGAGGCAAAAAGCCCGGTGGACGGCAAGCCGGAGCACGAGGAGGACGTGGCCCCCGACGACCTCGAACTCACGGCCGAGGACGCCGAGATCGAGACCGAGGCCATGGACCTGGACGACAACCAGTCCGTGATGGGCGACTCGGTGCACACGTACCTGAAGTCGATCGGCCGCCGTACCCTGCTCACCGCCGCCCAGGAGGTCGAGCTGGCCCGCCGGATCGAGGCCGGCCTGTACGCGGAGTACAAGCTGGAGACCCACCCCGACGTGCCGCCGTCCGTGCGCGACGACCTGCACCTGGTCATCGAGGACGGCCGGCAGGCCAAGGACCACATGCTGGAGGCCAACCTGCGCCTGGTGGTCTCGGTGGCCAAGAAGTACACCGACCGCGGCATGTCCCTGCTGGACGTCGTCCAGGAGGGCAACCTGGGGCTGATCAGGGCCGTGGAGAAGTTCGACTACACCAAGGGCTTCAAGTTCTCCACCTACGCCATGTGGTGGATCCGGCAGGCCATCCAGCGCGGCTTCGCCGACTCCGCCCGGACGATCCGGCTGCCCGTCCACGTGCTGGAGATGCTCTCCAAGCTGTCGCGGGTCGAGCGGGACATGCACCAGAGGCTGGGCCGCGAGCCCACGCCCGAGGAGCTGGCCGTCGAGCTGGACAAGACGCCGGACCAGATCGAGGAGCTGCTGCGCACCAGCCGCCAGCCGATCTCGCTCAACGCGACCATCGGCGAGGACGGCGAGACCACGATCGGCGACCTCATCGAGGACGTCGACTCGCCGGAGGCGTCGGAGATCGTCGACCGCCAGCTGCTGGGCGACCAGCTGCGCGGCGTGCTCGACAACCTCTCGCCGCGCGAGGCGAAGATCATGGCCCTGCGGTTCGGCCTGGTGGACGGCAAGCCGCACACCCTGGACGAGATCGGCAAGCACCTCGGCCTGACCCGCGAGCGCATCCGCCAGCTGGAGAAGGAGTCGCTGTCGAAGCTGCGCCACCCGAGCAACACCCGCCCGCTGCTCGACTGGGCCAGCTGACCCGCACCGCCCCGGCCGTCGCCGTCAGGACCTGACGGCGACGGCCCAGGAACGCGAGCCCGGCCGTCAGGACCTGACGGTGAGGGCCTGGAACGCACGAAGAGCCCCGGCGCGCACGGCGCCGGGGCTTTCGTGTGCCTTCGGTCAGACGGTGGCGGGCACCGGCCGGGGCACGCGCGGGATGCCCCACATGCGGTTCTCCTCGCGCAGCGTGCGCAGCCGGTCGACCTCGGCCGTCCACATGGCCCCGCGGGGGGTGGCCTTGGCCTTGCGGCGCGCGATGCGGTCGTCGTACGAGCGCACGCCGAACGTGGCCCGCTGCCCGGCCTCGGCGGCCCGCAGCGCCTCGGTCAGCGCGACGTCGAACGCCCGGCCCGCCGCCAGCAGCTCGATCTCGTCGGCCGCGGCCGCACGCAGGTCGCGCACGATCTGCTCGGCCTGCCTGGCCTTGTCAAGCAGCTGCGGGAAGCCCTTGGAGATCTCCTGGTCCGCGTGGTAGCGAACCTCGGCCTCCCGGCTCACCCGCGGACGGAAAAACGCCATCGACCCTGCCCTTCACGCAGTCTTTGCTGTTCAACCCACAAGGGTACGCCGTCCGACACCGCCCCCGAACACCGGGCGACGGACGGGGCCGCCCAGTAAGATGATCACCATGCCCGCAAAGAGACCTCCCGTCCCACTCTCCCGCGAGCGCATCATCGAGGCCGCACTCCACATCGCCGACAGCCAGGGGCTGCGCCGGCTCACCATGCGCCGGCTGGGCGACGCCCTGGAGGTGGAGGCCATGGCCATCTACCACCACCTGCCCCGCGGCAAGGAGGCGCTGATGGACGCGCTGGCCGAGCACGTCACGTCCGTGCACGTGGAGCAGGCGGCCACCTGGCAGGAGACGGCCAGGGCGTGGTGCCGGGCGGGCCGGGAGCTGCTGCGCGAGCATCCGGGCGTGCTCGCGCTGGCCCTGACCAAGCCGCCCAAGGGCGCCACCGCCGTCGCCATCAGGGAGCAGACCGAGCAGCTCGCCGACGGCGGCCTGAACGACGCCCCCGAGGCCGTGCGCGCGCTGCGGGCGTTCGTGTTCGGCAGCGTGGCGGTCGAAGTCCAGCAATCCGGATGGGCTGACCCGGAAGTCGATGAATGGGTCAGGCGGGACGAAAGGGCGGATGTGGACTTCGAAAGAGGACTCGACGCTTTGCTCAAGGGGTTGCAAACGTAGTGCGCGTGTCGCGCTTGGCCCGTTATCCTGCATAAGGCACGCTGTGTCGAAGGTCACACGACCGGGGGATCCTCCTGTAACAGTCCGAACGGGCTATGTCGGACCGTGTGACACACGTCGCACACTTGCCAGAACAACAAACCCGAGCGGCTCCCGTCCCTCTCCCGGGAGCACCCACGAGATATCGGAGGCACGCCGATGTGCCCGCACGACCCGGCCTGTCCGTCTGCCGAGGCGCCGGACCGCGAGGCAGCACGCACCCTCGCATGCCACCCCGAGCAGGGGTGGAGCCTTCTCTGCAACGGCGTCGTCCTGTTCGAGGACACCGGGGAGCTGCTGCCCAGCGGCACCGTCATCGCGCCGCACCGGCCCGACCCCCTGGTGGGCGCCGCCTGACGGCGGCGTAGCCGCCGATCCACCGGGCCACGACCTCGCCCACCCGGGCGGGGTCCCGCTTCAGGTCGTGGCCCTCGCCCGGCAGCACCACCAGCCGGGCGCAGTCCGCGGGATCCGGCACTCCGAACGGATCCCGGTCCCCGTTGACCACCAGCACGTCGACCCCGGCCCCGCGCAGCTCCTCGGCCCTGGAACGCTCCGGCCTGCCGGGCGGGTGCAGCGGGAAGGCCAGCGCCACCACCGCCGCCGCGCCCACCGCCGAGGCCGTACGGCAGGCCACCCGGGCGCCGTTGCTCCGGCCGCCCTGCACCAGCGGCAGCCCCGGCCACCCGGCGCGCAGCTCGCCCAGCACCGCTTCCCAGGCCTCGTCCTGCCGGGCGGCCGAGCCCGGCGCCCGCGCCCCCGCGACCCGGAACGCCTGCGACACCCTGGCCACGGTCGCCCCGGCCCCCAGCGCGGCGTCACGGACGGCCAGCAGGTCGGGCGCGTCCACTCCCCCGGCCGAGCCGTGGGTCAGCACCAGCAGCAGCCGGGGCTCGGCCGCCTCGTCGACCTGCACCAGCGCCGGCCCCCGCGGCGTCATGATCTCCATGGCAGCACCGTACCTGGGGAGGATCCGCCATTGGCCCCCAGGTCTGATGACGGCGCGCCGGACAGCCGGGATGATGGCTTGCATGCCAGAGATGCGCCCCATCCGGGATGACCTGCAGGCCACCCTCGACGCCCGCCGCGACCTCGGCCCCGACTACGAGGCCGCGCTCGTCGAGTCCTTCGTCGAACGGCTCGACGCCACCATCGCCGCCCGCGTCCAGGCCGAGCTGAGCGGCCACGGCCTTCCCCCGGCCAAGCCCAGGCAGCGGCAGAACAACGGCGCGGCGATGATCCCCGTCGCGCTGGGCTCGATGGGCCTCGGCATCCCGCTGACCGCCATCGCGGCCGGCAACTCGGGGCTGGTCGGCCTGACGATCACGTGGCTGGCGATCGTCGCCATCAACGTGGCCGCCGCCGTGGCCATCATGCGCCGCGGCTGAGCCGCCGCACGGCACTCAGGTGTCGCGGTGGAAGCGCAGCCGGACCTCGGCGGCCATGGTCTGGTCCTCGTGTTCGAGGCCGTAGGTCCACACCTGGCCGGCGTCCTCGGTGCGGCCGCGCAGCGGCAGCGTGCGCGCCAGCAGCTCGATGGCCAGCGCGCCCGTCTGGGGGTCGGCCCCGCTCTCGACGGCCTCGGCGAACTCGGCGCAGGCCAGTTCCAGGTGCGCGATGCCGAGCAGCACCCGCAGCCCCGGCAGCTCCCGCGCGGGGGCGAACTCCAGCGCGTCCAGCAGCAGCCCGGCGGCCTCCCCCGGGTCGCCGTATTCCAGCAGCGTCTCGGCGAGCTGGCGGGCCGCGTGCGCGGCGGCCTCGGCGTCGCCCGAGTCAAGGCTCGCGTCGAGGGCGGAGCGCAGCTCCTTGCCGGCCTCCTGCGGGCTGCCGGCCAGCCGGGCCAGCGCGAGGTGCGCCAGCGGGACGTAGGCCGGCGTGCCGACGCCGAGCACCGCCTGCCAGGCGGCTCTGGCCTGCTCGTCGCGGCCCTCGCGCTCGAAACCCTGGGCCAGGTGGCAGGCGGCCTGGGCGGCGTACTCGGGATGGCCGGTGGCCAGCGCGGTGCGGGCCGCGGCGCGGGCGGCCTCGGTGTCGCCGCGCTCGTCGAGCACCACGGCCAGCCCCACGGCCGCCTGGGCCCGGTCGGGGCTGTCGGGGTCGGCGACCAACTCGGTCAGGATCGCCGCCGCACCCTCCAGGTCGCCGCCCTCGGCCAGGCGGCGGGCGGTGTCGAGAGGCGGGGTCTCCAGCTCTGAGAACGTCAAGAGAGCTCCTTCAGGCGACGGATCGCACCGAGCCTAACGGCTCGCCGCGATCATGTCTGCTCACTTGACGGTGCAGGACTGGGCCAGATCCGGCGCGGGCCCCCGGGCGGGGACCCGCGCGGGCGGATCAGTCCTCGTACGCCTCCAGCGGCGGGCAGGAGCACACCAGGTTGCGGTCGCCGTACGCCTGGTCGATGCGGCGCACCGGCACCCAGTACTTGCCCTCGCGCAGCGAGGCCACCGGGTAGGCCGCCTCGGTCCGCGAGTACGGGTGGGCCCACTCGTCGGCGGTGACCGACTCGGCCGTGTGCGGCGCGTTGCGCAGCGGGTTGTCGGTCTTGTCGTAGTCGCCGGAGGCCACCTTGGCGATCTCGCCGCGGATGGCGATCATCGCGTCCACGAACCGGTCGAGCTCGTCCAGGTCCTCGCTCTCGGTCGGCTCGATCATCAGCGTCCCGGCCACCGGGAACGACATGGTCGGCGCGTGGAAGCCGTAGTCGATCAGGCGCTTGGCCACGTCGTCGACGGTGACGCCGGTCTCCTTGGTGATCTGGCGCAGGTCCACGATGCACTCGTGGGCCACCAGGCCGCCGCGGCCGGTGTAGAGCACCGGGTAGTGCGGGGCCAGCCGCCGGGCCAGGTAGTTGGCCGACAGGATGGCCTGCTCGGTGGCCGCCGTGAGGCCCTCGGAGCCCATCATCCGCACGTACGCCCACGAGATCGGCAGGATGCCCGCCGAGCCGTACGGGGCGGCCGAGACCGGGCCGACCGGGCCGCCGTCGCGCAGCGGGTGGCCGGGCAGGTAGGCCGCCAGGTGGCCGCGGACCGCGACCGGGCCGACGCCGGGGCCGCCGCCGCCGTGCGGGATGCAGAACGTCTTGTGCAGGTTGAGGTGGGACACGTCGGCCCCGAACTCGCCCGGCTTGGCCAGGCCCACCAGGGCGTTGAGATTGGCGCCGTCGACGTAGACCTGGCCGCCGGCCTCGTGCACCTTGGCGCAGACCTCGGTGATCGACTCCTCGTACACGCCGTGCGTGGACGGGTACGTCACCATGATCGCGGCAAGCTTGTCGCGGTGCTTGGCGATCTTGGCGTCGAGGTCGGCCAGGTCGATGTTGCCGTCGCTGTCGCAGGCCACGACCACGACCCGCATGCCCGCCATGACGGCGCTGGCCGCGTTCGTGCCGTGGGCCGACGACGGGATCAGGCACACGTCCCGCTCGGTGTCGCCGTTGGCCTGGTGGTAGGCGCGGATGGCCAGCAGGCCGGCGAACTCGCCCTGGGAGCCGGCGTTCGGCTGGATGGAGACCGCGTCGTAGCCGGTCACCTCGGCCAGCCAGCCCTCCAGCGTGCCGATGAGCTCCCGGTAGCCCTCGGTCTGGGCCTCCGGCGCGTACGGGTGCACGCCGGCGAACTCCGGCCAGGTGATCGGCTCCATCTCGGTGGTCGCGTTCAGCTTCATCGTGCACGAGCCGAGCGGGATCATCGAACGGTCGAGCGCGATGTCCTTGTCCTGGAGCCTGCGCAGGTAGCGCAGCATCGCGGTCTCGGAGCGGTGGCTGTGGAAGACCGGGTGGGTCAGGTAGTCCGACTCGCGCAGCAGCTCGGCCGGCAGCGCGTCGGCCTCCAGCGCCACCTCCTCGCGCTCGACGCCGAAGGCGGCCCACACCTTGACCAGCTCGGCGGCGCCGGTCTTCTCGTCGCAGGCGATCGAGACGTGGTCGTCGCCGGTCTGCCACAGGTTGACGCCCCGCTCGGCGGCGGCGGCCACCACCTCGGCGGCCCTGCCGGGCACGCGGACGAGCACGGTGTCGAAGAACTCGCCGTGCACGACCTCCAGGCCGGCCTCGCGCAGCCCGCCGGCCAGCGCGACGGCGTGCCGGTGCACGCGGTGCGCGATCCGGCGCAGGCCCTCGGGGCCGTGGTAGACGGCGTACATGCCGGCGATCACGGCCAGCAGCACCTGGGCGGTGCAGATGTTGCTGGTGGCCTTCTCCCGGCGGATGTGCTGCTCGCGGGTCTGCAGGGCCAGCCGGTAGGCGGGGTCGCCGTCGACATCGACCGACACGCCGACCAGACGGCCGGGCATCTGCCGCTGCAGGCCCTCGCGTACGGACATGTAGGCCGCGTGCGGCCCGCCGAACCCGAAGGAGACGCCGAAGCGCTGGGAGGAGCCGACGGCGATGTCGGCGCCCAGCTCGCCGGGGGCGGCCACCAGCGTGAGGGCCAGCAGGTCGGCGGCGGCCACGACGAGCGCGCCGGCCTCGTGCGCCCTGGCGGCCACGTCGCGGAAGTCGCGCAGCCGGCCCGAGGCTCCCGGGTACTGGACGAGCACGCCGAAGCACTCGGGCAGCTCGCCGTCGAGGTCGTGCTCGACCAGCGTGATGCCGAGCGGCTCGGCGCGGGTGGCCAGCACGGCCTTGGTCTGGGGCAGCGTGTCGGCGTCGACCACGAACACGTCGCTCTTGGACTTGCCGGCCCGGCGGGCCAGCGTCATGGCCTCGGCCGCGGCGGTGGCCTCGTCCAGCAGGGAGGCGCCGGCGACGTCGAGGCCGGTCAGGTCGGAGACGACCGTCTGGAAGTTCAGCAGCGCCTCCAGGCGGCCCTGCGAGATCTCCGGCTGGTACGGCGTGTAGGCGGTGTACCAGCCCGGATTCTCCAGCAGGTTGCGCCGGATGACGGCGGGCGTGACGGTGTCGTAGTAGCCCAGGCCGATCATGGAGGTCAGCACCCGGTTGCGGGAGGCCAGCTCGCGCAGCTCGGCGATGGCCTCGGTCTCGCTCGCGGCGGCCGGCAGCTTGAGCCGGTCCTTGACCCTGATGGCCTCGGGCACGGCCACGGCCACCAGATCGCCGACGGACTCGAAGCCCACGGCCTCGAGCATGCGCTGCTGCTCGGACTCCGATGGGCCGATGTGCCTGGACGAGAACGGCGGAGCGGACAGGTCGGTCATGGAGGTTGCCTCCCGAGGCTTGGAGACCGGCGCCAGGGCGCGGGCGAGTGCCGGATCTCCCCCTCTGTCATCGCGACGTCATCGCGACCTGAGAGCTTCACCCCACCGTGGGGCTTGCACCGTCGGTGAGGTGCGCCTGGCGGGCGCACCTGCTTTCCAGAGTTGCCTCACCCGAGCGGTACGGGATGCCTGAGAGATTCCGGGGAGGGTTGCTCCTTCGGCGCCCCAGGACCGTAGCCCAGGGACTCTCCCGCACGGGGTCATCAGCCTTACTCTGTCCTAGATTACTACGGTGTGTTCAGCGGTTCAGCTCACCCCGTGCGGCGTGCGCGACGCCGCTTGGCGAGCTCGTCAGCGGGATGGTCGGCCGGGACGGTGTCCTCGACCGCCGCCCGTTCCCCCGGCAGCTCCGCGAGGGAGCCCTCGACCTCTCGCCAGACCCGGCCGAGCGCGATGCCGAACACGCCCTGGCCGCCCTGGAGGAGATCGATCACCTCGTCGGCCGAGGTGCACTCGTAGACGCTGACACCGTCACTCATGAGCGTGATCTGCGCGAGGTCGGCGACCCCGCGGTCACGCAGATGCTGCACCGCGGTGCGGATCTGCTGCAACGACACCCCGGTGTCGAGCAGCCGCTTGACGACCTTGAGCACCAGGATGTCGCGGAAGCTGTAGAGCCGCTGCGAGCCCGAGCCGTGCGCGGCTCTTATCGTGGGCTCGACCAGGCCCGTGCGCGCCCAGTAGTCGAGCTGCCTGTAGGTGATGCCGGCTGCCGAGCAGGCTGTGGGCCCGCGGTATCCGATGTCGTCGGGCACCGTCGCGGGCTGCTCGTCGAAGAGCAGTCCCTGCTCTCCGGCACGCTGCCGCGCGCTCTCGCGCCGCACCGGATCTTCCTGGCCGGCCGTCTTTCCCTCGCCGCTGCTGACCGCCACGCGGACCTCCGGCTTTCTCTCATCCCATGGCCTGATCTGGGGGTTCGTAAAGGGCGACCACGGGTTTCACTTGCACCGTAGGACCGTGACCATGCTCAGTCAACGATCCGGCTCGGCGCGTCGTGAAGCGTAAATGCACTGAAATACCTACCCCGCCCTGCCGAAGTCCTCGGGAGTGATCGTGTCAAGGAACTCCCTGAACTTCTCCACCTCGTCCTCCTGGTCGTCAGGGATGATCACGCCGGCCTCCTGGACCACCTCTTCGCTGGCGAAGATGCGCGCGCCGGTGCGCAGCGCCAGGGCGATCGAGTCGGAGGGGCGGGCGCTGACCTCCACGCCGTTGGAGAACACCAGGTCGGCGAAGAAGATGCCGTCACGCAGGGCCACGATGTTGACCGCGCGCAGCCCGACGCCGAGCGCGCTCAGCACGTCCCTGAACAGGTCGTGGGTGAGCGGCCGGGGCGGCGGCTCCTCGGCCTGCGCCAGGGCGATCGCGGTCGCCTCGGTCATGCCGATCCAGATCGGAAGGAACCGTTCCCCGTGTGCCTCCTTGAGCAAGACGATCGGCTGATTTGTGGGCATCTCAACTCGAACGCCCACGACCTCCATCTGCAACACGGGCTGCTCCGTATTCGGCCGGCCGGTCGCCCGGCACAGCTGTTGACTGGGTCGTTTCTGCTACACGCTTATGCATTTCAACGTAACACCCGGCAGGCCTGGAATGTGCCCCGGCCTTCCAGCTCTGTGCCCTCAGCGGCCCAGGACAGACCTGACGCCGAGGCGCACCAGGGAGGCGTGCAGGTCGAGCAGGAGCGTGGACAACTCCCTGGCGGCCTCGTCGGCCTCGCCGATGGCGCCGGGCGCGCGCCGCTTGAGTATGGGCGCGACGGTCTGCTCGACCAGCCCGCACTCCCGCTCGGCGGCGGCCTTGACCGCGCGCAGGTGGCGGGCGTGCAGGCCGAAGCGGGCCAGGGCGCCGACGCTGCGCGCGATCTTCAGCGCCTCCTCGTCGTAGCGCCTGGCCACGGGGGCCAGCAGGCCGTAGTCCTCCAGCTCGGCGAGGGTCTCCTCGTCGATGCCGGCCGCCTCCAGCAACTGGGCCCGGTCGTAGCGGATCTCCTGCGTCTGCTGCACCGCGCGCGGACGGCCGAAGCTCTCGGCCATCTTGTCCTTGATCACCCGCAGCGGCAGGTAGTGGTCGCGCTGCTCGGTCAGGATGAAACGCAACTGCTCGACGTGGAGATGGGTGAACTTGCGGTAGCCCGAGGGGCTGCGCTCGGGCTCGATCAGCCCCTCACCCTCCAAGAAGCGGATCTTGGACACGGTGACGTCGGGGAACTCGCCCTGCAGCAGGGCGAGCACCTCCCCGATGCTCATGTGCGAGCGTGCCGCCTGTGAGCTCATGCGCCGGCGTTGACCCTCATCAGGAAGACGAGGCGGAACTTGCCGATCTGCACCTCGTCTCCGGAGTGCAGGGGAACCTCCTCGATGCGCTCCCGGTTGACGTAGGTGCCGTTGAGGCTGCCCACGTCCCGTACGGAGAACTGGCCGCCGCGGTGGCGGTAGAACTCGACGTGGCGACGGGAGACGGTGATGTCGTCGAGGAAGATGTCGCTCTCCGGGTGGCGCCCGGTCGTGGTGAGATCCTTGTCCAGCCGGAACCGGCTGCCCTGGTTGGGCCCCCTGGTGACCGTGAGCAACGCCGTGCCGGGCGGGAGCTGTTCGACCAGCGCCCGTTCGGCCAGGAGCATGTCGCCTGTCTCAGCCTCGTACGCCTCGATTCCCGCGACCGAGATCGTCGACGTGGTGTCCCCGGAGACCTCGGGTCTGGTCAGCGGTGACCCACAGCGGGAACAGAAACGGGCATCCTCGGGGTTGGCGTGCCCGCACTGCGTGCAGTAGACGCTCGGCATCGATCGGCTCGGCCTCCTACCGCGAAGACGCGGCGACGGTGCTGGGGACGCGCCTGCCTTCGCTCTTCAAGTTTGCGAATGCCGCAACTTACGCTGATCAGCGGCAAAGGTCAAGGCGGGGCGCTGGACTGCGGTTCGGACGCTGACAAAGTTACCGCCGCCCCCACCCCGTGGTCCATGCCGCCGCGCGTTTCTACATTACGATCTTGCGGCACTCCGCGCGCACATCTCGGGCGAAGGCTTTTCCGCTACTCTACGTGATCAGACGGCCGCCTGCTCGACCACGCGGGCCCACCGTTCGAGCAGTGCCTGCGCGCCGTCCATGTCGGGGGCCTCGGCCCACAGGTCGGTGACCGGCTCGGCGGCGGCGGGCAGGATCAGCACCCACGACCCGTCGTCGCGGGCGACCCGCACGCCGTCGGTGGTGTCCACGCGCCAGCCGTCGGGCTCGGCCTCGGCGGCCTCGATGACCGAGCGCATCACCGCGCCCTTGGCCGCCCACTGGGTCGGGACGCTCCGCCGCAGCAGCTTGACCTCGGGGATCCTGGCGTCGATCTGGCTGAGCGACAGCCGAGTGCGGGCCACCAGCCCCAGCAGGCGCATGAACGCGGCCAGGCCGTCGATGGCCGGGCTGAACTCCGGCACGACGAACCCGCCGCGCCCGTCGGCCGCGAAGATCATGTCGGGGCCCTGGGCGGCGGAGGTCAGGGCGTCGAGCGCGGTCGAGGTCCACTGCACCTGCACGCCGTGGAAGCGGCAGACCTGCTCGGCGACCCGCGTGGTGGTGACCGGCAGGGCCACCCGGCCGCCCCGGCGCTCGGCCGCCACCAGGTCCAGCACGACCAGCAGGGCGCGTTCCTCGCTGATGAGCTGGCCGGTCTCGTCCACCAGGGCGATGCGTTCGCCGACCGGGTCGAAGCGCACGCCGAAGGCCGCCCGCGAGGAGCTGACCAGCTCCGACAGGCGTTGCAGGTCGCGGCGGCGCTCGGCCAGCGTCTCGGTGGGCGAGACGTCGTCCAGCCGGGCGTTGACGGTGAGCACCTCGACGCCGGCGCGGCTGAGCAGCGTGGGCATCACCAGGGACGAGGTGCCGCCGGCGCAGTCCACCACGACCTTCATGTCCTTGACGCCGGTGACGCCGATGGCCCGCATCAGCTCGTGCGTGTAGCCCTCGACGGCCCTGGCCGGGTAGTGCAGCTCGGCGATCTCGCCGGGGAAGGCCCGCCGGTACTCCTGGCGGGAGAAGACCCGCTCCAGCTTGCGCTGGGCGGCCGGGGGCAGGTCGGCGCCGCGGTCGTCCATGATGACGATGTCGACGCTCTGCGGGTCGCCGGGCGTGGTGCGCAGGGCGATGCCGCCGGCGGCCGACTCGCGGGCGGTGTGGAAGCGGGCCACGGGCAGCGGCGCGGCCTCCAGGTCCAGGACGTTGATCGCGGCGGCGGTCAGGGCGCCGATGACGGCCCGCTTGAGCGCCCTGGCGGCCAGGGAGCAGTCGCGGGAGGTGACGACGTAGGCGCCCTTGCGCAGGGTGGTGGCGTACGCGCCGGCCAGCCGGACGCACAGCTCGGCGGTGATCTCGACGTTGACCAGGCCGCTGACCCCGCGCGGGCCGAACAGGTTGCGCTGGCCGCGCGACTCCCAGATGACGCTGGTGTTGACGACCGCGCCGGCCTCGATGGTCTTGAACGGGTAGACCTTGACGCCGCTGGAGACGTACGCCTCGGCCTCGATGACGCACTCGTCGCCGATGACGGCGTTTTCCTCGACGCGGGCGCCGCCCATGACGTCGGTGCTCTTGCCGATGACGCAGCCGCGCAGGTGGGCGCCGGGACCGACGTAGACGTTGTCGTGGACGACCGCGCGGTGCAGGAAGGCGCCCTCGCGCACGACCGCGTTGTTGCCGAGCACGGTGTACTCGCGCAGTTCGGCGCCCGCCTCCACCTTGGCGTAGTCGCCGATCAGCAGCGGGCCCTTCAGGACGGCGTCGGGGTCGACCGTGGCCGAGTCGGCCACCCAGACGCCCGGGGAGAGCTCGAAGCCGCCGATGTCGAGGCGGACCCGGCCGGACAGCGCGTCGGCCTGGGCCTTGAGGTAGCTGGCGTGGGTGCCGACGTCCTCCCAGTAGCCGTCGGCGACGTAGCCGTAGATGGGGGCGCCGCGTTCCAGGAGAGCGGGGAAGACGTCGGAGGACCAGTCGACCGGTTCGCCGTCGGCCACGGCGTCGAGGATCTCGGGCTCCATGACGTAGATGCCGGTGTTGACGGTGTCGGAGAAGACCTGGCCCCAGGTGGGCTTCTCCAGGAAGCGCTGAACGCGTCCGTTCTCGTCGAGGATGATGATCCCGAATTCGAGCGGGTTGGGAACGCGTTTCAGGCCGATGGTGACAAGAGCCGAATTTTCGCGATGAAAACGGATCATGTCGGATAAGTCGATATCTGTGAGGGCGTCGCCGGAGATGACCAGGAAGCGGTCGTCGCGCAGGCGGGCGGCGGCGTTCTTGACGCTGCCCGCGGTGCCGAGCGGCAGGTCCTCGGTGGCGTACTGGAGGTTCATGCCCAGCTCGTCGCCGTCGCCGAAGTAGTTGCGCACGAGGGCGGCCAGGAACTGCAGGGTGACCACCGTCTCGGTGATGCCGTGCCGTTTGAGCAGGCGCAGGACGTGTTCCATGATCGGGCGGTTGGCCACCGGGAGCAGAGGTTTGGGCTGGTTGGCGGTCATCGGACGCAGCCGAGTCCCCTCCCCGCCCGCCATGACGACCGCCTTCACCCGATCACTCCTTCGTGGTCGCGGTTACGAGTTGGCGCACCTGCACCACATACAGGATCCCTGCCCACCAATACAGGCCGGTGCCCCAGATCGCGAAGGCCCACCCGGCAATTCGCGCTATATCGGCATACCACCCGGTGTGGGAGGCGAGGAAGAGCAGCGGGAAGGCGTACATGAGGTTGAACATGGCGGCCTTGCCCAGGAAATGCACCTGAAGTGCCTTATATCCGTGTTTGCGAAGTACGGGGAACGAACAGGCGACGAAGAGCTCCCGCGCCACGATGACGGCCACCAGCCACCACGGGATGACCTCGCGCAGCAGCAACGCCAGGATCGTGGCGAAGACGTACAGCTTGTCGGCGGCCGGGTCGATCACCCGGCCGAGCTTGCTGGTCTGGTTGAACGCACGAGCGATCTTGCCGTCGAGCCAGTCGGTGAACCCGGCCACGATGAGGATGGCGATGGCCCACCCGTCCGCCCTGGGCCCCAGAACCAACCAGAGGAACACGGGCACGCCGAGCAGGCGCAGGAAGCTCAGCAGGTTGGGAACCGTCCAGATCCGGTCCTCGGCGGAAGTTTCGCTCACGCAGAGACCCTACTGCGTGGAACTCCGGCACAGACGCCCCACCAGCGACCATTCCCCGCTCGCCCGCCCCCGCACGGACGCGGGGCCGATGGGGGTTGATGGCGTTTCGCGGCATGTGGGGGCGGGAAAAGGCTGGATGATCGATCCCCCCGCGCTGCCGGCCTGCCTTGGGGGGATCGGATGTGGCCCTGGGAGTCCGGCGTGCTGCGGGACGCGCCGGAGATCGCCTTGTTCCTCTGCCTGGCCCTCGGGTTCGCCCTGGGCAGGCTCAGGTTCCGCGGGGTGGCACTCGGCGGCGCGGCCGGGACGCTGGCCGCCGCCCTCGCCGTCGGGCTGCTGACCGGCGGCGTCGAGGTCCACCAGCAGGTGCGCGTGATCGCGTTCTCGATCTTCGCCTTCACCCTCGGCTACACCCTCGGGCCCGCCTTCTTCGCCGCCTTCTCCGGGCGCAACCTGCGGTACCTGTGGTTCACGGTCGTCGAGGTCGTCGGGGCGCTGGCGGTCGCGGCGCTGGTCGCGGACGCGCTCGGGCTCGACCCTGGCACCACGGCCGGGCTGGTCGCCGGGGCGGCGGCCGGGCCGGTGGCCTTGGGCACGGCGGCCGACGCCCTGCAGGCCGCCGGGATCGCGCAGCAGGCGCTCGGGCCCGCGTACGTCCTGTCCTACCTCCTCGCCCTGGTCACCGTCGCGCTGCTGACCGTGCGGGCCGCGCCCGCGGCGCTCCGGTTCGACCCCCGGGAGGAGGCCGCGGCGCTGTGGCGGCGGCTGGACGGCGCGGAGGAGACGCCGCCGCCGGCGGTGCTGGGCCGGGCCCACCAGGTCACCACCGGCGAGGGCAGGACGGTCGGGCAGGCGGAGATCGCGATGGGCACCCGGGTCTCGGTGGAGCGGCTGCGCAGGAACGGCCGGCCGATCCCGTTCGGCCCCGACACGCTGCTGCAGCGGGACGACGAGGTCGTGGTGGTCGGCGTGCGGCAGGACGTCGTCAACGCCGGCGCGGTGGTCGGGCCCGAGGTGCCGGGCGGGCGGGAGCTCGACCTGGACGTGGAGGTGGCCGACGTCATGCTCGGGGGCCGGCCGCCGGCGACCGTGCGCGACCTGCGCGCCGGGCTGTCCGGCCAGGGGGTGCAGGACCTGCACGTGTGCGAGGTGCGGCGGGTGGGGTGCCGGTTGCCGGTCCGGCCCGGCACGCAGCTGTGCGCCGGTGACGTGGTGCGGGTGACCGGACTGAAGCGGGACGTGGACCGGGCGGCGTCCTGGCTCGGGGCGCGGGCGGACGCCGGGCGGCGGGCCGACGTCGTCTACCTGGCCGCCGGGCTCGTGGCGGGGCTGGTGGCGGGCCTGGCGGGCGGCCTGACGGCGTCGCTCGGCTGCCTGGCGGCCGGGCTGGTGTTCGGCCGGGCACGGGCGGGACGGGCCGGTTTCGGGCAGTACGACGCCGGTGCCGCCCGGGTGGTGGGCGAGGTGGCGCTCGCCGTCTTCGTGGCGGCGCTCGGGCTGTCGGCCGGGCCCGCGGCGGTGGAACTGGTGGCGCGGCACGCCTGGCAGGTGGCCCTGGGCGCGGTCGCCACGGCCGCCGTGCCGGTGGTGATCTCGCTGGCCATGGGGGCCAAGCTGATGATGTCGCCGCCGCCGCTGGTGCTGGGGGCGGTGACCGGGCAGCACGGCCTGACGACCGTCCTGGGCGGGGTGCGCGCGATGTCGGGGAACGGGACGCCGCTGCTGGCGTACACGGTGGTGCACGCGTTGTCGGGAGCCGTGCTGGCCCTGCTGGGCCCCGCCGCGGTGGCCCTGGCCCGCTGGGTGGGCGCCTGAGCGCGCCCCCGGCCCGTCGCGGCGGCCGGGCCAGGCGGTCAGGCGGGGCAGCCAGGCCGGGTGGTCAGGTGCGCAGGAAGGCGTGGGTGTGGCCCACCGGCTCGAAGCCGAGGCGGGCGTAGAACTCGCGCGGCCAGTCGGCGGCGTCGGCGACCAGGAACGTCAGCTCGGCGCCGGCCGTGGCGGCCAGCAGCGCGGTCAGCAGGGCGCGGGCGAAGCCCTGGCCGCGGTGGCGTTCCAGGGTGTAGACGTTCTCGATCTGGGCGACGCCTTCGTGCACGTAGAGGTCGGCGTGGGCGGCGATCTGCCCGCCGGGGGCGCGTACGGCGTGGAACTCGACCCGGTCCGCGCCGGACGCGCGGGCCGCGGCGCGGGCGGCGAGCCCGTCGACCACGCCCTGCGACGCCTGCGGCAGCGAGGCGCGCCACTCCTCGCGCAGCACGGGCAGCAGCTCCTCCAACGCGAGCCGCTCGGTGGTGGCGGCGGCGGATGCGGCGGGGCGGGGGCCGCGGAAGGCCATGACGACGTTCGTCTCGTGGCCGTAGCCGGCGGCGGCGAAGGCGGGCCGGAACTCCTGGCCCAGCCGGTCGTCGTCGACGCACACCAGCCGGTGGCCGAGCCCGGCGAGCCGCTCCTCGGCGGCCGCGAGCACCGGCCCCGGGCGGCCGTTCCAGACCACGAGCTTGTTGTCGTCGTGCGACATCGGGTAGCGCTCGTCGAGCACCGCGAACCCGCCGGGGACCGGCGCCACGACGGGCGCCTTGCGCCGGGCGAAGCCGTGCAGGAAGGAAAGGACCCGCGCCAGCTCGTCAGCCACCGCGGGCGGCCCGCAGGAAGGCCCTGATCAGGGCGGAGTCCTTGACGCCCGGCGCGGTCTCGACGCCGCTGGACACGTCGACCCCCCACGCGCCGGCGGCCTCGGCGGCCTCGGCCACGTTGGCCGGGTCGAGCCCGCCGGCCAGCATCCACCGGCCGGACGGGCGGCCGCGCACCGCCGCCCAGTCCCAGGGCTCCCCCGAGCCGGGACGCGGGGCGTCGACGATGAGCAGGTCTTCGTCGAAGGCGCCGCACCGCAGGTCGGCGGCGGCGTCGACGGCCCGCACGAGCGGCCGGCCGAGGTCTTTCAGGGCGGTGAAGTCGGCGTGGGGGTGGTGGCCGTGCAGCTGCACGGCGCGCACGCCCGAGGCCAGCGCGGCGGCCCGGACCTCCTCGGGGGTCTCGCCCCGGAAGACGCCCACGGTGAGCACGTGGGGCGGGATCGGCACGGCCAGCTCGGCCGCCCGCTCGGGCGTGACCCTGCGCGGGCTCCGGGTGAGCACGAACCCGATGGCGTCGGCGCCCGCCTCGACGGCGGCCTCGACGTGCTCGGGCTCGCTCAACCCGCAGATCTTCACATACACACCTCAGACCTTAGCGGCGCCCCGCCGCCGACGGCGACCACGACCAGATCAGCAGCGCGCCGATGAGGCCGAACAGCAGCACCCCGTTGGGCAGGTGGGCGCCCAGCCAGAGCCAGGTGACGTGCTGGAGGCCGCCGACGACGAACAGCGCGACGCTGGCCCACACCGGCCAGCCGGCGCCGCGTCCTGGCCGCCAGACCAGGATCGCCAGCACGATCTGCACGAGCGCCACCAGGTGGACGACCATGCCCGCCATGACGTGCGTCTCGGCCACCGGGCCGCCGCCCGCCGACACGGCCTGCCCGGCGAACGAGGCGGCCACCAGCAGCGCGGCCGCCTGGGCGATGATGGCGACGCGCAGGCTGTAGAGCAGCCCGGCCGACACCTGCCGGGTCGTGCCGGGACGCGGCATGACCTGTGTCTCCCCCATGATGTGGATCCTTTCTGCGAACGAAGGACCCACATCGTGTCGAGGACGGCCACATGCGGTCGTCAGCCTGCGGGATGACCTCCCGGTCCCCCACGTGGCGGACGGACCGGGCGGAAGGCGGCGTCCACGAGACCGGAGCGGTGGGCGACCACGGCGGCCTGGATGCGGTTGCGCAGGCCGAGCTTGTCCATGGCGGCGGCGATGTGCGTCTTGACGGTGGTGACGCCGACGTGCAGCTCCTCGGCGATCTCGGCGTTGGACAGGCCGGTGCCGACCAGGGCGAGCACCTCCAGCTCCCGCTCGGTCAGCCCGGACGGCGGCGGCACGGCGGCCTGCTCCTCGGCGGCCAGGAACCGTTCCACGACCCGGCGCAGCACCGAGGGGGCCAGCAGCTGCTCCCCCGCGGCGGCCCTGCGCACGGCGTCGACCATGCGTTCCGGCTCGTCGTCCTTGACCAGGAAGCCGACGGCGCCGGCGCGCAGGGCGGCGTGCACGTCGGCGTCCTCGGCGAAGGTGGTGAGCACGACCACGCGGGCCCCCGGGCGGGCCGCCAGCACCCGCCGGGTCGCCTCCAGGCCGTCCACGCGGGGCATGCGCAGGTCCATCAGGATGACGTCGGGCACGTGGCGTTCGGCCAGGCGGACGGCCTCGGCGCCGTCCTCGGCCTCGCCGACGACCTCCATGTCCCCCGCGGCCTGCAGCAGCATGCGCACGCCCGCGCGGACCAGCGCCTGGTCGTCGGCCACCAGGACGCGGATCACGCGGCGCTCCTGGCGGGCAGGCTGGCCAGCAGCAGCCAGCCGCCGTCGCCGTCGGGGCCGGCGCTGAGGGTGCCCCCGAGGGCGCGCACCCGTTCGCGCATCCCGGCCAGGCCGCGGCCGGAGGAGGGCAGCCGCTCGATGACGGTGGGCGGGCGGCCGTTGCGGATCTCGATGGACAACCCCTCCTGCGCGGGGGCCACGGTGACGCGGACCCGGGTGCCGGGTCCGGCGTGTTTGAGCACGTTGGTGAGACCTTCCTGGACGATGCGCGCGGCGGAGGCGCGGGCGATGAGCGGGGCGCGGTCGCTGGCCGGATCGAGGTCGAGGTCGACGACGAGGCCGGCGGCGGCCATGCGTTCGGCGGACTCGCGGACCACGTCGGCCGGGTTGGCCAGCAGGTCGGGGCCGCGGTCGGGGTCGCGCAGCAGGTCGAGCAGGTCCCGCAGGTCCTGCAGCACCTGGTGGCCGGTCTCGCGGATGTCGGACAGCGCGTCGGCGACCGGCCCGTCGGGCGCGGTGTAGCGGGCGGCGCTGGCGCGCAGCACCATGGCGCCGACGTGGTGGGCCACGATGTCGTGCACGTCGCGGGCGATGCGCTCGCGCTCGGCGAGCTGGTCGGCGCGCACCTGGGCGACCGCGAGCCGGGCCGACTCCTCGGCGCGCAGGCGTTCGGCGGCGGCGGCGGCCTGCCGCATGCCGAGGTAGCGGCCGATCGCGATGGGCGTGGCCACCAGCGTCATCAGCACGCCGACGCGCAGCGGGGTGATCTCGGTGCCGTCGCCGACGACGGCGATGGCGGTCAGCAGGCAGCCGGTGAGGTACGCGGCCCCCGTCCAGGCCCAGGAGGCGACGCGCATGGAGAACACGCCGATCGCGATGAGCGTGAGGATCAGGCAGGTGTTGACGGCGTCGTTGAGATAGGTGTCGGCGGCGATCAGCAGCACGCCCTGCAGCAGCAGGACCAGGCCGGGCAGGCGCCGGGCGACGCCGAGCGACAGCCCGCCGACCACGGCCAGCAGGCCGATCACCCACACGGGCAGGGCGCCGCTGTGCCAGGAGGTCCAGGTGCTGAGCACGGTGATGGCCACGCCGCCGGCGGCCAGCAGCGCGTCGGGCGTGACGTCGCGCTCCTCCAGCCGCTCGGCCGAGCTGCGCAGGTAGGCCCCGAGCACGGTGGGGAAGACGGGCAGCAGCACCGAGTACATCCAGGTGTTGCCGGTCATCGCGATGCCGGGGTCGGCGATGTTGACCGCCGTGGCCAGGACGGTGGCGCCCACACCGGCCATGGCGGGCCGCCACGGGACGCGGAAGCCGACCACGCCGAGCGCGACGCAGATGAGGATCTGCGCGGTGTTGGAGGTGTAGGAGCCTAGCTGGTCGCTGAGCACGAGGAAGACGGCCAGGTAGAGGGTGACGGCCAGCGGCCACCGCCGTACGAGCCCCATGGGCAGGCCCACCAGGAGGGCCATGGGGATGTTCATCGCCGCCGGCAGGTACGCGGTGTCGCCCGCGTGGGCCGTCGTCAACAGATCCAGCCCCACGCCTGATGCCGCGAGCAGGACATCGAGCGGCACACCACGCCAACGCATGGCCTCACGCTATCCACCCTCGGCCGATACCTGATCCTCCGCGCGGAGGACCCCGTCTCCTCCTAGTGGCCGCAGGTTCGTCCAGAGGAGGGAGCGCAGCGGGTGATCTTCCCGATACGTTCGGGTCCATGTCCAACGACACCGCAATGTTCCTCGGTCAGTTCCTGCGCGCCCCCGCCGTGATCGGCGCCGTCGCCCCGAGTTCGCGCCGGCTGGCCGCGGCCGTCTGCGCGCCGGTCCCGGAGCGCGGCGAGCCGACCGTGGTGGAGCTCGGGCCGGGCACGGGCCCGTTCACGGCGGAGATCCAGCAGCGGCTCGCCGGGCGCGGCCACCACCTGGCCGTCGAGGTGAACGAGCGGCTCGCGGTGCTGCTCGCGGCGCGCTTCCCCGCCGTGGACGTGGCCCACGCGGACGCGGCGCGCCTGGGCGAGCTGCTGGCCGGGCGCGGGCTGAGCCACGCCGACGTCGTGGTGAGCGGCCTGCCGTGGGCGGCCTTCCCCACGGGGCTGCAGCACGAGCTGCTGGACGCGGTGACGTCGGTGATGAGCCCCGGCGCGGCCTTCACCACCTTCTCCTACATCCACGCCATCCCGCTCAGCTCGGCCCGGCGGTTCCGGGCGCTGCTGGCCGAGCGGTTCGAGGAGGTCGTGCCCGGACGCACGGTGTGGCGCAACACGCCGCCGGCCTTCGTCTTCCACGCCCGCAGACCTCGACCCTGAACAGAACGAACTTCTACGATGGCGTGATGGATTTCACCCTTCCCGAGAGCGCCCAGGCCGTCCAGCGCGGCGTCGCCGAGATCTGCGCCCGCTACGACCTCGACTACTGGCAGCGGTGCGAGAGCGACAAGCGCTGGCCGGAGGAGGTCTGGGCCGACCTGGCCAAGGGCGGCTGGCTGGGCCTGGCCGTGCCGGAGGAGTACGGCGGGGGCGGGCAGGGGCTGCTGGAGCTGGCGGTGGCCACCGAGACGCTGGCGAGCTCGGGCGCGGCGGGCGGCTCGGCCTTCACGTACGTGCTCACCCCCGGCTTCGGCGCGCTCACCCTGGCCCGGCACGGCACCGCCGAGCAGCGGGCCGAGCTGCTGCCCCGGCTGGCCACGGGCGAGGTTGAGACGTGCTTCGCCCTGACCGAGCCGGACGCCGGCTCCAACTCGCTGGCGATCACCACCTCGGCCCGCCGCGACGGCGGCGACTACGTGCTCAACGGCCAGAAGATCTGGATCACCGGCGTGCAGCGGGCCACCTGGATGCTGCTGGTGACCAGGACGGTCCCGGCGGCCGAGGCCAGGCCGCGCACCCACGGGCTGACCGTGTTCCTGGTGAACGTGCCCGAGGCGGTCGCCGCCGGGCAGCTGTCCTTCCGGCCGATCCCCAAGATGGGCGCGAACACCACGCCGTCCAACATGGTGTTCGTCGACGACCTGCGGGTGCCCGCCACGAGCGTGGTCGGCGAGGTGGACGGCGGCGCGGCCGTGCTGTGGGACATCCTCAACCCCGAGCGGGTGCTGCTGGCCGCCTCCGCGCTGGGCGGCGCCGAGGTGGCGCTGCGGGTGGCGGTCGGCTACGCCAAGGAGCGCGAGGTGTTCGGCCGTCCGATCGGCGCCAACCAGGCCATCGCGTTCCCGCTGGCGCAGGTCAAGGCCAAGATCGAGCTGGCGCGGCTGATGCTCTACAAGGCGGCCTGGTCCTTCGACCGGCGGCTGCCGTGCGGCACCGAGGCCAACGTCGCCAAGCTGACCGCCTCCCAGGCCGCGTGGGAGGCGGCCGACGCCGCGTTCCAGACGCACGGCGGCATGGCGTACTCGCTGGAGTACCCGGTGGCCAGGCTGCTGGCCGACGCCCGTATCGGAAGGGTGGCACCCGTGACGGAGGAGCTTCTGCTCAACTACCTCGCGACACAGGTGCTCGGGTTGCCCCGGAGTTTCTGACGGCCCTCAGGCCCTGCCCGTCGCCTTGCGGATCACGTCACGGGCCCTGTCCATGATCGCGGCGGGCGGGCCCGCCAGCAGGTTCTTCGGCGCGGTCTCGACGCCGGCGTGCGGGTGCGTGGGCGCGAGCGCCTCGGCGGCCTTGACGCCGAGCGCCATCGCGCGCAGCTCCTTGTCACCGGCGGCCTGCCTCAGCCGGGGGAACTCCTCGCGTTCCTCGGCCTCGGCGTGCTCGACGACGGCCTTGCGCAGCGTGGCCAGGTTGGCCGCGAACTGCGGGTCGTCGACGCCCGCCCGCTCCATCTGGGTGAGCATGTCCTTGGCCGCGTTCTCCTCGGCCAGTCGCTCGTCCACCAGGTCGTCGCCGTCGTCGACGTGGCGGCGCGCGTACGGGTGGACGATCTCCTCCTCTGCTGTCTCGTGGACGGCCAGCAGGCGCACCAGCCTCTGGAAAGCCGCTGCTTTGTCCTCGGGGGCAGCGTTCTCGACCTCCGTGAACTGGCTCTTGATCTGCTCGTGCTGGCGCACCAGCAGGTCGACCACATCGTTGTCCGTCATGAGGGTGCGCCTACCCCGGGCCCGGACAAGCACACGCGACAAGCACACGCGCCCGGCTCAGCCGAAGGCGGGCGGCCGCTTCTCGCGCACCGCGCGCACGCCCTCGACCACGTCGGGGCCGGTGAAGCCGAGGAACTCCATCGCCAGCGAGGCGTCGAAGGTGGGGCCGGCCAGGCGCAGCCAGTTGTTGAGCGAGTATTTGGTCAGCCGGATCGCCTCCTGGGAGCCCTGGGCGAGCCGGACCGCGATCTCCATGGCCTTGTCGTGCACCTGGTCGTCGTCGACGCACAGGCTGACCAGGCCCATGCGCTCGGCCTGCTCGCCGGTGACGGGCTCGCACAGCAGCAGGTGGTACTTGGCCTTGGCCATGCCGCACAGCAGCGGCCAGATGATCGCGGCGTGGTCGCCGGCGGCGACGCCGAGCCGGGTGTGGCCGTCGATGATGCGCGCGGTGCGGCCGGCGACCGAGATGTCGGCCAGCAGCGCCACCGCGAGCCCGGCGCCCACGGCCGGGCCCTGCACGGCCGAGACGATGGGCTTGGAGCAGTTGAGCACGTTGTAGACGATGTCGCGGGCCTCGGCGAACACGCGCATCCTGGTGGCGTGGTCGCGGGTCATCTCCTCGATCATCGACAGGTCGCCGCCGGCCGAGAACGCCGTGCCCTCGCCCCTGACCACGATCGCCCGGACGGAGTCGTCGCGGTCGGCCTCGCGCCAGATCTCGCTCAGCTCGCGGTGGCCGGTCATGTCGACGGCGTTGAGCCTGCCGGGCTCGCTGATCGTGACGCGCAGCACGCCCTCGGCCGGGGTGTCGAGCTTGAGCTTGGTGTAGGTCACAGGTGCTCCCGCAGGCGGTCGGCGATGTACTGCCTGGCCTCGGCCGCCTGGTCGAACAGGCCGGGCAGGCCGAAGAAGCCGTGGATCGCGCCGTCGAACCTGCGCGCCTCCACCGGCACGCCGGCGTCGGCCAGGCGGCGGGCGTAGTGTTCGCCCTCGTCCCTGAGCACGTCGCACTCGGCGGTGAGGACGGTGGCCGGCGGCAGGCCGGTCAGGTCGTCGATGCGCAGGGGGCTCAGCAGCGGGTCGGCGGGGTCGGCGCCGGGCGCGTAGCGCTCGGCGAACCAGGCCATCTCGGCGGCGTCGAGCCCGAAGCCCTTGGCGTAGGCGCGGTAGCTCGGGGTGTCCATGGCCGTGTCGAGCACCGGGTAGACCAGCGCCTGGTGGGCCAGCCGGATGCCGGACCCGGCGGCCCGCCAGGCGGCGACGGCGGCCAGGTTGCCGCCCGCGCTGTCGCCGACGACGGCCACGCTGCCGTTGCTCTGGTAGAAGGCGGGCCTGGCGAAGACGTCGCGCACGACGGTCCAGGCGTCGTCGGCGGCGGCCGGGAAGGGGTGTTCGGGGGCCAGCCGGTAGTCGGCCGAGACGACCACGGCGCCGGTGCGCAGGGCCAGGTCGCGGCCGAGCGCGTCGTTGCGCCTGACGCTGCCGAAGACCCAGCCGCCGCCGTGGAAGTAGACCACGACGGGCAGCAGGCCGTCGCCGGGGTCGGCGCGGTAGATGCGGATCGGCACGTCGCCGGCGAGCTCGTCGCGGACGAACGGGAGTTTGGTCAGCGGCCCCCGCTGGGCCGCGAAGCCGTCGTGCGCGCGCATCTCCTGGATCGTGGCCAGGTCGAGCGTGGCCAGGTCGGTGTTGAGGTCCGACGGGTAGAGGGCGACGTAGTCCCGCGCCTGGGGGTGCAGCGGCATGAGCGCAGCCTAGCGGGCCGCCTCGACGAACGCATCGAAGAGCCGATTGTCCCCGCCGCGTTCGGGATGCCACTGGACGCCGACGCAGAACCGGTGGCCCTGGAGCTCGACGCCCTCGACGATCTGGTCGTCGGCCCAGGCCACCGCGAGCAGGCCGCTGCCCAGGCGGCGCACGGACTGGTGGTGCGGCGCGACCGCCTCGACGTGGTCGCCGACCGCCTTGCCGAGTTTGCTCGACACGCTCACCTGGATGTCGTGCACCGCGCCCGGCTCGCCGTGCCGCTCGTGGCCGACCACCTCGGGCAGCCACGGAATCAGCGTGCCGCCCTGGGCGACGTTGAGGACGTGCAGGCCGCGGGCGATGGCCAGGATCGGCAGGCCGGCCCGGACGGCGGCCCCGGCCAGGGCCAGCTCGTACCGGTCGCGGTGGGGCTGCGGCTCGGGCGCGCGCTCGTCGGGCTCGCCGCCGTAGGCCGCGGCGCCGAGGCCGGCGCCGCCGGCCAGCAGGACGCCGGACAGGCCGCCGACGTGGTCGGCGGCGACATGGGGGTCGAGCGGCGGCAGCAGCACCGGCGCGCCGCCGGCCCGCTCGACCGCCTTGGCGTAGGACGGCGGTGACAGCACGGCCTCGCGCACCCAGTCGCCCCAGCGGGCGGCCTCCAGGTAGGCGGTGATGCCGATGAGCGGTCGGGACATGCGGATCTCCAGGGGCGGGTCAGGGCAGGCGGGAGGCCGTCCCGGCGGTCAGCCGGGCCTCGCCGGGCCGGGGTGGAGGACCGCCATGGCGGGATGCTACGCCTCCGCCGCCCGGCGGGAAACACCGGAATCCGAAAGACGAAAATCACTTTTATTCATTTTCTCCGCCGGAAAAGCCCATATCGCAATTGGGGTGAATCGGTTGTGACGCATCAGAGGTGGTGTAAGACTCATTTCCGAGCGCGCCGGATGTGCCGGGGCACACAGCGCGTTCACGACCCGGAGCCGTCAGGAGGTGGCCGACGCGGCCGGAATCGATTTTCCGGTCCAATGGGGTGGGGTTGAGTGCATGTCGTTGAATCCGCGACTGGTGAAGGAGAGCTTCTCACTCGTCGAGCCCGTGGCCGACAAGGCGACCGCGTACTTCTACGGGCGGCTGTTCGCCGCGAGCCCGCACCTGCGGGGGATGTTCCCGCCCGCGATGGACGTCCAGCGCGACCGGCTGTTCGGCGCGCTGACCCGGATCGTGTGGAGCCTGGACAGCCCGGACGGCCTGGCCGCCTACCTCGGCCAGCTCGGCAGGGACCATCGCAAGTACGGGGTGCTCGCCGAGCACTACACGGCCGTCGGCACCGCCCTGCTGGCCACGATCCGGCGCTTCGCCGCCGAGGTGTGGAACGACGAGATCGAGGCGGCGTGGGTGTCGGCGTACACGGCGGCGGCCAACCTGATGATCGAGTCGGCCGAGTCGCAGGCGGGCGTCTCGCCGGCCTGGTGGCCGGCCGAGGTCGTCGACCACGAGCTGCGCCGTCCGGACATCGCGGTGATCACGCTGCGGCCCGCGCAGCGGCTGCCGTACACGGCGGGCCAGTACGTCACCGTCCAGACCGCGCGCTGGCCGCGGGTGTGGCGCATGTTCTCCATCGCCAACGCGCCGCGCCCGGACGACACGGTCACGCTGCACGTGCGCTCGGTGCCGGGCGGCTGGGTGTCCACGGCGCTGACCAGGCACACCAGGATCGGCGACACGGTCATGCTCGGGCCGCCGATGGGCACGATGACGCCGTGCGAGCACAGCGCCCGCGACCTGCTGTGCGTGGCCGGCGGCACGGGGCTGGCCCCGCTGAAGGCGATCGTCGAGCACGTCATCGCCTCGGGCCGCCGGCCGCGGATCCACCTGCTGCACGGCGTGCGCACCGCCGACGAGCTGTACGACCTGCCCGACCTGCTGGCGATGCAGGCGTCCTTCCCGTGGCTGCAGGTGCTGCCGGTGGTCTCCGGGGACCCGTCCTACGCCGGGATGCGCGGCCACCTGCCGGAGGTGACCGGGCGCTTCCACTCCTGGCGCGAGCACGACGTGTACGTCTGCGGTCCGGGCGGCATGGTGGACGGCACCGTGCGCCGCCTGCAGGCCGACGGCGTGCCGCTTGCGCGCATCCACCGCGACGTCGTCCCCGGTGAACGCTAGGACTGAACGTCCCCGGTGGGCGTCAGGAGGCCGCCGGGTCGCGGCGGAAGGCGGCGGCGGTCTCCTCGTCGGCCGGCCAGAACGTCTCGATGGCCAGCTCCGAGACGGTCACGTCCATCGGCGTGCCGAAGGTGGCGATGGTGGTGAACATCGACAACACGCGGTCGCCGTCGGCGATGCGCAGCGGCAGCAGGATGTCGCCCGGTCCCGGCACGTGGGCCACGTTGAGGTTGACGCCGGGGTAGGTGTAGGCGGCCAGCTCGTCGTGCAGCTCGGCCAGGCGGCCGTCGGCCGACGCCTCGGCCTGCCTGCGGAGCTGGTGCAGCAGGTACGCGCGGACCTCGGCCAGGTTCAGCAGCCTGCCGCCCATCGCGTCGGGGTGCAGCGACAGCCGCATCACGTTGACCGGCTCGGCCAGCAGCTCGGCGGGCACGCCGGCCATGAACATGGCGGCCGCCGAGTTGGCCGCCACCAGGTTCCACGCCGCGTCCACGACCAGCGCCGGGTACGGCTCGTGCCCGGCCAGGATCTTGTCCAGCGCCTGGCGGACGACGGCCATCTCCGGGGCGCGCACCTCGCGCTCGGGGAAGACCGGCGCGAACCCGGCGGCGACCAGCAGCCGGTTGCGGTGGCGCAGCGGCACGTCGAGCTCCTCGGCCAGCCGCATCACCATCTCGCGGCTGGGCCGGGCGCGGCCGGTCTCCAGGAAGCTGACGTGCCGGGAGGAGACGTCGGCCTCGATGGCCAGATCGAGCTGGCTCACCCGGCGCCGCTGCCGCCACGACCGCAACAAATCACCAAAAGTCTCTTCTTGTATCGCTACTGCTCCCATGTCAGGAAATTTAGCGGGGAGAGGGAAGTATCACGATTACCTGCCGGGTAATGCCCGCACCATCCCGGCCGTCCGCGGGGCGGCCGGGCGGCAGGCGTGCGGCAAATCTCCCAGTCCTCGGCACCGCCGCCGCGCGCGTGGCACGATGGCGGCAAGCGAACATGGGAGCGATGCTATGAGTGACGCAGTCCTCGCGATCGGCACCCGCAAGGGCCTGTTCCTCGCCCGTTCGGCGGGCGGCGGCCCGTTCGAGATCGAGCCGATCCGGTTCTCCACGGTCGCGGTGCCCTCGGTGGCCTTCGACACCCGGGGAGGCACACCCCGGTTGCTGGCCGGCATCGAGTACGGCCATTTCGGCCCGTCCGTGATGTACTCCGATGATCTCGGCGAGTCCTGGGGCGAGGCGCCCCAGCCGCCCATCGCCTTCCCCGACAAGACCGACGCGACGCTGGCCCGGGTGTGGCAGCTCACGCCCTCGCCGTCGGAGCCGGGCGTGGTGTGGGCCGGCGTGGAGCCGGCCGCGCTGTTCCGCTCGGAGGACAACGGCGTGACCTACCGGCTGGTCGAGGGCCTGTGGGACCATCCCCACCGGCCGCGGTGGCAGCCGGGCGGCGGCGGGCTGTGCCTGCACACGATCGTCCCCCACCCCACCGACCCCGAGGTCATGGGCATCGCGGTCTCTGCGGCCGGCTTCTACCGCACCCGCGACGGCGGCATGTCGTGGGAGGCCGCCAACCAGGGCATCCGGGCGCCGTTCCTGCCCGAAGGGCAGCAGTACCCCGAGTTCGGGCAGTGCGTGCACAAGGTCTGCCTCGACCCCGTCCGGCCCGGCCGGCTCTATCTCCAGCACCACTTCGGCGTCTACCGCAGCGACGACTTCGGCGGCAGCTGGCACGACATCGGCTCCGCGCTGCCCTCCGACTTCGGCTTCCCCATCGTGGTCCACCCCACCCGCCCCGACACGATCTTCGTGCTGCCGCTGACGGCCGACGTCGACCGCACCCCGGTCGGCCACCGCTACCGGGTCTGCCGCAGCCAGGACGCCGGCGCCACCTGGCAGGAGCTGGGCGAGGGCCTGCCCGAGGGGCCCGTGCACGCCACCGTGCTGCGCGACGCGATGACCGCCTCCCCCGCCGGGCTGTTCTTCGGCACCCGCGACGGCGAGGTCTACTGCTCGCGCGACGACGGCGAGAGCTGGTCGCAGGTCGCCCGCCACCTGCCCGACGTGCTGAGCGTGCGCGCGGCGGTGCTCTGACCGATGGCCAGGTCATTCACCAAGCCCGTGACGATGGTCGTGTTCGTGCTGCCCAGCTCGCTGCGGCGGTGGGTGAGCGGGCGCACCGAGGTGAAGGTGTTCGCGGTCGGCGCCGACCGCGACTCCCCGCCCACGCTCGGCTCGGCGCTCGACATGCTGCGCCGCACCCATCCGCTGCTGGAGGAGCGGCTGCGCGACGACTACGGCCGCATCCGCCGGCACATCAGCATGATCGTGTGCGGGGAGAACGCCCGCGGGCTCGGCGGCCTGGACTGCGCCCTGCCGCCGGGCGCCGAGGTCTACGTGCTGCCCGCGCTCGCCTGACGCCTCAGACCTTGCGCCAGCCCGGCACCCAGGCCCCGTCCTCGACGACGTAGTCGCCGAACAGGGCGGGCGCCTCCTTGCGCATGAGCTCGCCGATGCGCTGGAAGAGCAGGCGGATCTCCTCCTCCGCGCCGACGGCGGTGCGGGCCTCGATCGTGTGCCGCAGCGTGCGCACGTTGGCCGTCCAGACCAGGCCGGTGGCCAGGCCCTCGGGGGCGAAGCGGCGCATGAACGACGTGCGGTGCTTCTTCTCCGAGAACGGCACGCCCTCCTCGTCGAGCCCGAAGTGGCCGGCCATCCAGAGCTGGAACTGCTCCAGCTGCTCCAGCACGGCCGTGGCCCGCTTCATCAGCTCGGGGTCCTGCTGGGCCCACTCGGGGAACCAGAACGGCAGCTCGTCGAGCCGGACGAAGCGCAGCGACTCCTGGGAGATGGCCACGCCGGGCCGGTGGCGCACCAGCTCGTGCGTCAGGACGCGGCTGACGTTGTGCAGCACGAAGCTGAAGCTGACGTGTTCGAGGACCGAGCCGTGCGCGCTGGCCAGGATGTTGCGCAGGTAGTCGTCCTGGTTCTCCCTGATGCGCACCACGTTGGGGTTGAGGCCCGGCTCGAAGGAGCGGTAGCAGAGGCGGCCGGCGAACTCGGCGAGGTTCTGGGCGTCGAGGTCGCCGCGGTCGAGCCGCTCCAGCCAGCTCTCGCCGCCGACCTCGGCGAGGTAACGACCGAGCTCGTCGTAGTCAAGCTCAGGACGGGCGACGATGAAGACCTCGGGTTCGACACTGCGCATAAGGGAGCCCCCCGCTCGGGTTCTGTGGTTTGTGACGGGCTCAAGCAAACCAGCTCGCGGGGCTGCGCGCGACTCGGCGCCCGCCGTCCCCCTCCGGAGGCACGGCGGGCGCCGGGCGGACGCCCTTGCCAGGTCAGCAGCGGTGCGCGGGCCTGTCGCGGGTCACCAGGTCGGTGTCGCCGGCGGTCCCGTCCAGCCACAGGACGCGGCCCGCCGCGCCGGCGGCGAACAGCGCCTGCTCCCCGCGGTTGCAGGAGTAGCGCTCAAGGGCCCCGCCGGTGACCGGAACCTGGTAGATCTTGGTCAGGTTCGCGTTCTCCAGCGTGGTCCCGTCCGGCTGCACGCCGACGGTCACCCGCGACTCGCTCGCGTCGAGCCAGGTGGCGTACGGCGCCTGCGGCCCGTCCGGCACGACCGGCGTCTGGCCGGTGCCGTCCAGGGCGGCCCGCATGACGCCCATGCGGCCGTCGCGGTCGGCGTCGTAGAGCCAGACGACGTGCCCCGCCGTCAGCGCCGGGCGGATCGACAGCGACGGGATCGCGCCGGCCGGCGGCACCTCGGGCACCACGACCTCCTTGCCGGTCGCCAGGTCGTGCACGACGGGCGTGCTGTGGCTGCCGCCGGAGACGAAGCTCACCCGTACGTAGACCAGCCGGCCGCCGGTGACCGAGGGCATGTACCCGGCCACGCCCTTGTCGGCGGTGAGGTTGACCGGGGCGGCGTTCCCGCGCTTGAGCCACAGCTCGACCTCGCCGGTCGCGGGGTCCTCGCCGGACCAGGCCACGACGTCGCCCGAGACCGCGGCGGCGTAGACGTAGCCGGTGGTCTCGTGCAGCACGGTGGACGGCGCCGAGGCGTCGAGCGGCCGGGAGCGGACCTGGAAGCGGCCCGACTCGGGGTCGAGGGCGACCCACACCGCGCGCCTGCCGTCGGTGGCCGGCGTCCAGTCCCAGCGGCCGTCGTCGGAGACGGTGGTCGCGGGGCCGCCGCTCACGCGTCCGGTCCTGATGACGGTGGGGCCGTTCGCGTCGGGGGTGCTGTCGGTGACGGCGTACCGGTCACCGGCCAGGGCGGGCGGGTCGAGGGAGTCGGTGAGGCCGTCCAGGACGACGCGGCTGTCGGTGCGGATCAGCCGCTCCCAGCCGGGCCTGATGCCGTGCCGCTCGAAGGCCGCCGCGATCGCCAGCCGGTCGCGCCCCGACAGCCCGGCGGCGCGGGCGGCCGACTCGACGGCGCGGCGGCCGTCGGCGAAGTCGTCGAGCGGGGTCATGTACTCGGTCAGCGCCTTGTAGACGACCTTGTCGAAGCCGGCGCCGAGCTGCTCCCTGACGTCCCACAGCGCGCCGGAGAAGATCGTGGAGTTGAGGTGCACGCCGCCGGCGTCGATCGCGGTGGTGACGCCGAGGTAGTCCTCGGCGGCGTTGCGGTCGTCGTCGAGGTCGCGGGTGGCGCACTGGGCGGGCGGCAGGCTCTTGCACAGGTCCTCGCCGAGCAGGCTGGCGTCGGGGTCGCTCATCGGGATGCCGAGCGCGCCGGTCTGGATGGCGTTGCCGAAGTAGTCGGCCAGGCCCTCGTTCATCGCGCCCGACTGGCCCTGGTAGACCAGGTCGGCGCTGTGGGTGATGACGCCGTGGGTCATCTCGTGGCCGACGACGTCGAGGCTGGCGGCGAAGGAGTGCAGGTCGGCGCCGCCGCCGCCGTAGACCATCTTGGTGCCGTCCCAGAAGGCGTTCTCGAAAGGGGTGCCGTAGTAGGTGACGTTGACGACCGAGTACATCGTGCCGCCCTTGCCGTCGAGCCCGTCGCGGCCGAGCCCCTTGTAGTACTCGTAGACCTTGCCCGCGCCCCACTGGGCGTCCACGGCGCCGCTCTCGGTGTGCTCGGGGCCGAAGGCGGGCGTGGGCGACTTGGCGAGCTCGGTGCCGGCCGGCACGCCGGGTTCGAGGAACTGCTGCACGTCGGCGCCGGCGGCGTCGTAGGTGAGGATCTCGCCGGTGGTGCCGTTCCACATCGGGCGGGCGCGGTCGCGCAGCTCGTACGCGCCGTCGGCCCGCTGGTAGACGTTGAGCGGGACGGTCTTGCCGTGCGCGGTCTGCCCGCTGCCGGTCGCCGGGCCCTCCATGCGCAGCCGGTCCAGGGCGAACAGCGGCCGGCCGGAGTGGGCGTCCACGTAGGCGTCCAGCAGGACGGGCCGCTTCCTGGCCGCGTCTGCGCCGGTCAGGGTGACGTGCCAGGCCAGCACGCCCTTGCCGCGCGGCAGCACGACGAGCTCGCCGGGCGCGGCCTTGACCGTGGCGCGGACCTGGTCGTCGCGGACGAGCCGGGCGCGGGCCAGCCGGGCCGCCAGCGCGGGGGTGACCGTGGGCGTGGTGTCCACGTCGAGGTCGGTGAGGAAGCGGCCGCCGGCGCCGGTGACCTCGCGCTGCGCGCCGTCCTTGCGGAAGCGGACCAGGTACTGGGCGCCGAAGACGGGCAGGTTCCGGTACCGCTGGGCGAACCTGACGGTCTCGTCCTGGCCGTTCACGACCGTGCGCAGCGGCACCAGGTCGGCGGGGTCGAGGTGGTAGCGCGGGTCGGCCAGGTGGGCCTTGGCCGCGGCTACGGGGTCCGCTGCGGCGGCGGGCTCGGCCAGCCCGCTCACCTCGGCGGGAGCCCGGGTGCCGGGCCGGGACTCCACCTGCGGCTGCGGCGGGTCGTCGGCCGCCGCGACACCGGGAACAGCCAGCGCGAGTGACAGGGCTGCGGCCGTGAGGACGAAGGGACGCCAGGACACGACACCTCCAGGTGTGGCGTAGGGGTTCTGGCGTCCACGATCATCACAGCAATATTGACAAATAGACAAATCACAATTTGATTACCGGAAATGTGAATTTCCGATTAGTCAGGGAAATGTCGTGAATTAATGGCATTCCGTCACGGCCACAACGCGCATCGCCGCCACCGGGCGTTGCCAGCGGGCGTCAGAGGCGGTACACGCGGCGGGCGTTGCCCGAGCCGATCATGTGGGCGATCCTGGCCGCGTCGGCCGGGCTCCACTCCCCCGCCTCCAGCCTGGCCAGCAGGGCCGCGCCCAGCGCCTGCCGGTGGTACAGGGCGCCGAGGTAGCCGGTCTCGGCCACGCCCCGGCAGCCGGAGCTGAACAGCTGCTTGTGGAACGGCGCCAGCTCCAGCAGCTCGTCCATGACGCGGGCCGAGGCGGCGGCGGTGTGCGGCAGGGCCGGGCCGACGTCGACGTAGACGTGCGGGTAGACGCCCGCCAGGTAGGCGGCGGTGCGGTGGTAGGGGTAGCAGTGGAGCAGGATGACCGGCACGCCGAGGGGCTGCAACGCGTCCATGAGGGCGCTGAGCCTGGCCGGGTCCGTACGGTGCAGGTCGGGGCCGCGCCCGCCGAACCCGGCCTGGAACTGCACCGGCAGCCCCCGCTCGCGGGCCACGTCGATCGCGCTCCACAGCAGGTGGCGCAGCAGCACCGGGTCGGTCAGCGGCCGTTTGGGGTCGGCCAGGCGGCGGTTGGCGCCGGCGATGACCGAGCCGGTGCTCGGCCTGGCCGGGTCGAAGTCGAGCCCGCAGCGGCCCGCGATGACCGTCTTGAGCCCGACCGCCCTGGCGGCCCTGGCCGACAGCTCGTCGGCCAGGCCGTCGAGGTAGTCGACGGCGAGCTGCGCCGACTCGGCGACGTCCTGCTCGATCTGCTCGATCCGGACGATCTCGTCGGCGGCGGCTCCGCCGTGGCGGCCCATCTCGGCCGCCGACAGCAGGTCGATGTCCTCGTCCCCGGTGTCCACCAGGAACGCCACCACCCCCGCCCCGGCCAGCAGGCGCCGGTTGACCTCGCCCGCGCCCAGCTCGGCCCGCCGGGCGAGGTAGACGGCCGGGGGCGCGTGCGGCTCCAGGTCGAGCAGCGGGGCGCACCAGCGGCGCAGGCTCATGCCGAACGGCGAGTCGAAATGCGTGGTGCCGGGCGGGGCCGGGGCGCCGCCGGCGTTGATCAGCGGCTCGAACTGGGCCCGGGTCAGGTCGTCCCGGCGAACCCCGTGACAGTGGTGGTCGACGAGCGGGGCGAGCAGCGCGTCACGCACCGTGTCGGGCAGGGCTACGGGGAGCATGCGGAGACTCTAGGGGAGCCCCGCACGCCCCCGCGGACGTTTTGCCCTACGACAGGAACACCCTGCCCCTTCCCAGACGAAACCGGCCCGGTCAGCGCCGGGTGAGGCGCAGCACGTTCGCGATGATCTTCGCGCCCGCGCCGCCCTCCTGGGTGAGGATCGACTCGGGGTGGAACTGCACGGCGAAACGCCGCCGCTCGACGTCCTCGATGGCCATGACGTTGCCGTCGGGCGTGAGCGCGGTCGGGGTGAAGCCGACCACGCCGGGCCGCTTGGCGTGCAGCGAGTGGTAGCGGGCCGCGGTGAACTCCTCGGGCAGCCCCTCCAGCAGCGCGCTGTCGCCCAGGCGGCTGACCTGGCCGCGCTTGCCGTGCTCGGGGTAGTCGAGCAGCTCCAGCGAGCCGCCGGCGTGCTCGACCATGGCCTGCAGGCCCAGGCACACGCCGAAGACGGGCAGGTCGCGGGCGTAGATCTCGTCGATGAGCGCGGCCATGCCGAAGTCGGACGGCCAGCCGGGGCCGGGCGAGAGCACGACCAGGTCGGGCGCGACGTCGTCGATGGTGTGGGCCGGGAAGCCGTGGCGCAGCGTCACCACGTCGGCCCCCTCCTGGCGGAAGTAGTCGGCCAGCGTGTTGACGAAGGAGTCCTCGTGGTCGACGAGCAGCACCTTCATGCCGGCCCCCGGCTGCTCCCTGACCACGGCGGGCGGGACGGCGTCGGGCTGGTTGACCGAGGCCAGGGCGCCGAGCAGGGCGCTGGCCTTGAGCTCGGTCTCGCGCTCCTCGGCCTCGGGGTCGGAGTCGAACAGCAGGGTCGCCCCGGCCCGGACGGTGGCCACGCCGTTCTTGATCTGGGCGGTGCGCAGGGTCAGGCCGGTGTTCATGGAGCCGTCGAAGCCGATGAAGCCGATGGCGCCGCCGTACCAGCGGCGGGTGGTGGCCTCGTGGTCCTCGATGAACTGCATGGCCCACGTCTTGGGGGCGCCGGTGACGGTGACGGCCCACATGTGGGTGAGGAAGGCGTCGAGGGCGTCGAACTCGGGACGCAGGCGGCCCTCGATGTGGTCGACGGTGTGGATCAGGCGCGAGTAGAGCTCGATCTGGCGGCGGCCGATGACCTTGACCGTGCCGGGGACGCAGATGCGCGACTTGTCGTTGCGGTCGACGTCGGTGCACATGGTCAGCTCCGACTCCTCCTTGACGCTGCTCAGGAGGGTGCGGATGGCCTCGGCGTCCTCGACCGGGTTGCTGCCGCGGGCGATGGTGCCGGAGATGGGGCAGGTCTCGACGCGGTCGCCGTTGACCCGGACGTACATCTCGGGCGAGGCGCCCACGAGGTGCTCGCCGTCGCCGAGGCTGATGATGAACTCGTACGGCGCCGGGTTGCTGTGGCGCAGGCCGCGGTAGAAGGCCGACGGGTCGGTGCAGACGGCGTGGAAGACCTGGCCGGGCACGACCTCGAACAGGTCGCCGCGCTTGAACCGCTCCTTGGCGGCGGCCACGACCTTGGCGTACTCGCCGCGCACCGGGTCCTTCGGCAGCTCGCCGGGGACGACCTGCGGGACGGAGCTGCCGGTGCGCTCCAGGCCGCGGGTGGTGGCGCCGTCGACGGTGAACTCGTAGCGGTACTCGACGCTGGTCTCGCGCTGGCGGTCGATGACGACGATCCGGTCGGGCAGGTGGAGCACCAGGTCGCGCTGGTCGTCGGGACGGGCCAGCTCCTGCCGGATGGGCTCGAACTGGAAGGCCAGGTCGTAGCCGAAGGAGCCGTAGAGGCCGAGGTGGGGGTCGTCGCCCGCGAAGGCGGCGATGACCTCGCGGATCGCGGTGAACACGGTGGGCCGGCGGCTGCGCATCTCCTCCGGCAGCAGGTCTTCGGACTCCGGGACGTGCACCTCGACGCGGTCGGGCGTCGGCTCGCTGACCGGCTTGCCCGCGGCGAGCAGGCAGGAGGCCACGGCGGGCAGCACGACCCTGCCGCGCTCGTTGAGCGCGGTCGCCGAGATGACCCGCCCCTTGGCGACCAGCTCCAGGCAGGGGTCGACGTAGCCGAAGGCCCATCGGCTGTAGCGGCCCGGGTAGTCCATGCCCGACGAGAAGGCGCCGCCGCGCCGCTCGCCGAGCGCGGTCACGATCTCTTCGAGCGCCTCTTCCGACACGTCGCGTGCCTCGCGCTCGACGCCGACGCCCCCGGCGGTGGTATATCCGCTGGTCTCCACTTGCTGCCCCTTACCACGTCACATCATGAGGCCCCGGGGGCGGACACGAGAAAGGCCGCCATCCGGGGCGGCCGTCCTTTGAGAGGAATGCGAAAACGCGCCGCCTAGGAGCGGCGCCACCACTGGATCTGAGGGCGATTTCGCATGCCCCCCAGGTTAACCGCCGGACCAAGATCGCGCAACGCGACACCCGCTCAGGCAGTGACAAAAGGCGGGCAATGGATCTAGCCTCGACGTCCATGGAACGGCCCTGGGCGTGGCGTCCGGTGACGGTGACCGCGGTCCTGACCGCCGGCGTGGCCCTCGCACTGAGCCCCTGGTACGGCTACCACCGCGACGAGCTGTACTTCCGTGTCCTGGCCGGCCACCCGGCCTGGGGGTACGTCGACCAGCCCCCGCTGACGCCCATGCTGGGCAAGGCGGCGCTCGGGCTGTTCGGCGACACGGTGACGGCGCTGCGGGTGTTCCCCGCGCTGGCCGCGGCGGTCGTGGTCGTGCTGGTGGCGCTGGTGGCGCGGGAGCTGGGCGGCGACCGGCTCGCCCAGACGATGGCCGCCGTGGGCGCGGCGACCGGGGCGTACACGCTGATCGCGGCGCACACGCTGCTGACGGTCAGCTTCGACCTGCCGCTGTGGACGGCGGCGATCCTGTTCGCGCTCCGGGCGCTGCTGCGCGAGCAGCCGCGCTGGTGGCTCGCGGCGGGCGCGGTGATCGGGCTGGCCACCTACAACAAGCACCTCATCGCGCTGCTGGTGCTGGGCCTGGCGGCGGGCCTGCTGATCGCCGGGCCGCGGCGGGCGCTGGGCAGCCCGTGGTTGTGGGGCGGCGCGCTGCTGGCCGCCGTGCTGGCCGCGCCGAACCTGGTCTACCAGGCCACGCACGACTGGCCGCAGCTGTCGATGGCCGCCGCGCTCAGCGCGGACAAGGGCGCCGAGATGCGGGTGATGTTCGTACCGATGCAGCTCACGCTGTTCGGGCCGGTGGTGTCGGTGGTCGCGGCGCTGGGGTTCGTCCGGCTGTGGCGCGACCGGCGGGTGCGGGCGGTGGCGGTGGCCTATCCGGTGACGGCGGTGCTGACGCTGGTCAGCGGCGGGCGTTTCGACTACACCGCGGGACTGATCGTGGCGCTGTTCGCGGCCGGGTGCGTGAGCGTGTCGCGGGCGCGGGCCGGGCGGGTGCGCGCGGCGTGGGCGTTCCTCGCGGTCAACGCGGCGGCCTGCGCGGTGCTCGCGCTGCCGCTCGTGCCGGTCGGCGCGCTGGCCGCCACGCCGGTGCCGGCGATCAACGAGGTGGCCCGCGAGTCGGTCGGCTGGCCGCGCTTCGCCGCCGCCGTCGGCGGCGTGCTGCGGTCGCTGCCGCCGGACGAGCAGGCCCGCGCGGTGGTCGTGACGGGCAACTACGGCGAGTACGGCGCCCTCGGCCGGGCGGGCCTGACCCGGGTGTACTCCGGCCACAACCAGCTCTGGGCGTACGGACCGCCGCCGGACGACGCGACCGTGGCGATCCTGGTGAACGCGGGTGGCCGGGCCCGCGCGCTGTTCGGCTCCTGCGAGCAGAAGGCCCGCGTGGACAACGGCGTGGACGTCGACAACGAGGAGCAGGGCATGCCGGTGTGGCTCTGCCGGGATCCCGTCCGGCCGTGGTCCGCCACCTGGCCGATGTGGCGACATTTCAGCTGACCACATTACATTTCGGGACTTATCCGAGCTTGTTAGGATCAGCGCCCTTGCTTTCCCGACAGGATCTCTTCACCCTTCTCGACAGAGGCGGAAAGATCACCTCTTCCTCACCGTCGTGAACGTCGTGAAGGAGAGCACGTGCGCAACACCCTCACCTGGCGTGCGATCCTGACCGGGATCGTCACCGCCGCCGCCCTGGCCGTCCCCCAGGCCCCGGCGCACGCGGCGCCCGATCCCGGCAAGATCTCCCAGACCGTCCAGGCCGAGCTGGACAAGGACGGCAAGGCCACCTTCTGGGTCCGGATGAAGGGCACCGCCGATCTCGGCGCCGCCCGCCGGGCCGCCACCAAACGGGCCAGGACGCAGCTGGTCTACCAGGCCAAGACCGAGCGGGCCAAGACCTCGCAGGCCGGGCTGGTCAAGCTGCTGGACGCCCAGAAGGCCGACTACACCTCGTACTGGATCGTCGACGCCGTACGGGTGACCGCGGACGCCAAGCTGGCGTCGGCGATCAGCGAGCTGCCCGAGGTGGACCGGATCGACCCGGTCACCGTCGTCGCGCTGCCCGAGCCCGTGACCGGCAGGGCCGAGCCCAGGGCCGGCGCGGTCGAGTGGAACGTCGACCGGATCGGCGCCCCGCGGGTGTGGAGCGAGCTGGGCGACCGGGGCGAGGGCATCGTGGTCGCCTCCATCGACTCCGGCGTCCAGTACGACCACCCCGACCTGGCCGCGGGCTACCGGGGCAGGAACCCCGACGGCTCCTACACCCACGACTACAACTGGTTCGACCCGGCGCGCGTCTGCCCGTCGGCGGCGCCGTGCGACAACAACGGCCACGGCACGCACGTCATGGGCACGATGGCGGGCGCGAACGGCATCGGCGTGGCGCCCGGCGTGCGCTGGATCGCCGCCAAGGGCTGCGAGGTCAACACCTGCACGGACGCCTCGCTGCTGGCCGCCGGCCAGTGGGTGCTGGCCCCGACCGACCTGAACGGCGCCAACCCGCGTCCCGACCTCGCGCCGGACATCGTCAACAACTCCTGGGGCGGCAACGGGTTCGACCCCTGGTACGTCGAGACCGTCCAGGCGTGGGTGGCGGCGGGCATCTTCCCCGCCTTCGCCAACGGCAACGAGGGCCCGGCCTGCCGCACCAGCGGCTCGCCCGGCCAGTACGCGATCAGCTACAGCGCGGGCGGCTTCGACGTCAACAACGTGCTGTACAGCAGGTCGAGCAAGGGCGAGGGCCAGGACGGCGAGATCAAGCCGAACATCGCGGCCCCCGCGGTGAACGTGCGCTCCTCGGTCCCGGACGACGACTACGACTCCTACACCGGCACGTCGATGGCCTCGCCGCACGTGGCCGCCACGGTGGCGCTGATCTGGTCGGCCGCGCCCCGGCTCCAGGGCGACGTGGCCGCGACCCGGCCGCTGCTGGACGGCACGGCGATCGACGTGGCCGACACGAGCTGCGGCGGCACCGCGGCCGACAACAACGTCTGGGGCGAGGGCCGGCTGGACGCCTACGCCGCCGTCCAGGCCGCGCCGGACGAGGGGCTGGGCGAGCTGCGCGGCACGGTCACGGCGGCGGGCGAGCCGGTGCCGGGCGTGACGGTCAAGGTGACCGGTCCGCTGGCGCGCGCGGTCGTCACCGGGCAGGACGGCACGTACACGATCCCGCGCCTGCTGCCCGGCGAGTACGCGCTGACGGCGGAGAAGTTCGGCTACGACCGCGGCAGCGCCACGGCCACGGTGACCGCCGAGCAGGTCACGACCGGCGACGTGCCGCTCGTCCGGCAGCCGTCCGGCACGCTTTCGGGCACGGTCAGCACGGCCGGCGTGCCCGAGCCGGGCGCGACCGTGGCCGCCGGCGGCACGCCGGTGAGCGCGGTCACCGACGCCTCCGGCCGGTACACGATGACGCTGCCGCGCGGGACGTACACGCTGACGGTCACCCCGGTCTCGCGCTGCTCCAGCGGCGCGAGCGCGCAGGTCTCCATAGACGGGGACGACGGGAGCACGGTCAGGGACGTGGAGCTGCCGCTGCGCGGCGACGGCTTCGGCTACACCTGCCGGGCGGCGGCGCAGCCGTACGTCGCCGGGACCGAGAAGCTGGCGCTGACCGGCGACGACGAGGCCGTGCAGGTGACGCTGCCGTTCGCGGTCCCGTTCTACGGCACGGGGCAGTCCAGGGCGTGGATCAGCACGAACGGGCTCGTCACCTTCGCCGCCGACCGGGTCACCACGGGCAGCAACAGCCGCCTGCCGGGCACGGGCACGCCGAACAACGCGGTCTACCCGTACTGGGACGACCTGAAGGTGGACGCCGAGGCGGGCGTCTACACCGGCGTGGCGGGCACGGCCCCGCACCGCCAGTACGTCGTGGAGTGGCGCAACGTCACCTTCTACAGCGGGACCGGCGAGCGGGTGTCGTTCGCCGCGCTGCTGGGCGAGGACGGCTCGGTCTCCTTCCGGTACAAGGACGTCGAGAGCGAGCGCGAACAGGGCGCCAGCGCCACGGTCGGCATCGAGAACGCGGCCGGCACGGACGCGCTGCTCTACTCCTACGAGGAGGCCGCGCTGGCCACCGGCCGCGGCGTGACGTTCACCGCGAGCCGGCACGGCCTGGTGACCGGCGTGGTCACCGACGCCAACGACGGCGAGCCGCTGGCCGGGGCGTCGGTGAAGCTGGGCGACGTGGCCTCGTTCACGACCGGCGCGGACGGGTCGTTCTTCGGGCAGGTCCCGGCGGGCGACCACGACGTGGTGGTGGCCAAGGAGAACTACGGCACCTTCACCAAGCCGGTCACCGTTACGCCCGGCACGCTGACCAGGATCGACACCGCCCTGGTCACCGGCCGGGTGAGCGCCTCGGCCGCCGAGCTGAGCGCGGTCATGCCCGCCGGGGCGACCAGGACGCGCACGGTTGAGCTGACGAACCTGGGCTCCCCCACCGCCTACACGGTGACGAGCGACGCCGACTGGGCGTCGGTCACGCCGCAGACGGGCGAGCTGGCCAAGGGCCAGAAGGCGACGCTGCGGGTGACGCTCTCCGCCGCCGGGGTGACGCCCGGCGGGATGCGCACCGGCAAGCTGGTCGTCAAGTCGGCCAGCGGGCGGCAGCCGGCCATCGAGATCAAGGTGATCGTGGTGGTGCCCAAGTTCCAGGTGGCCGTCGACGCCGGCGGGTCGAAGGCGCTGACCGACGCCGACGGCGACGCCTGGGCGCCCGACCGCCGCTGGACCCAGGGCGGGTACGGCTACGTGGCGACCTCGACCAAGACGGCGAGCACGTCCAGGACCATCGCGGGCACCGCCGACCAGGCGCTGTTCCGGACGGCCAGGGAGGGCATGCTGGAGTACCGGTTCGACGGCGTGCCCGCCGGGACGTACACGGTGGAGCTGGACTTCGCCGAGGTGAAGAGCACGCAGATGGGCAAACGGGTCTTCGACGTGCTCGTCGAGGGCCAGCTCGCGATCCCGGCGCTGGACCTGGCGCTGGAGGCGGGCACGTACACGGCGGTGGCCAGGCAGTACACGGTGAAGGTGACCGACGGTCAGCTCAACGTGCGCTTCGCCGCCCGGCAGGGGGCCACGCTGGTCAACGGCGTGCGCGTCTCCGAGCGCCCGGACAAGGCGCTGCCCTGACCGTCCGGGGTCCCGCCGTTCCTGGTGCGGCGGGACCCCGGGCCGGGGCCGGGATCGGTGGCGAGCCTGGAATCGGATCGGGGCCGGGGTCAGCGTCCGGCGGTCGGCAGCGGGGCGAGGTCGGGGCGCTTGGGCGCGACGCCGTCGCCCGAGGAGCGCCGGTTGATGCGCCTGCCGATCCACGGGCCGAGGTAGGTCCTGGCCCAGCGCAGGTCCTCGCGGCGGGCGGCCGTCCAGACCGGCGGTCGTCTGGCCGGGTACGCCTCGCGCCAGTCCTCCGCCACCGGCACGCCGAGCACCTCGGCGGCCCGCAGCGCCACCCGGCGGTGGCCGTCGGGGCTGAGGTGCAGGCGGTCGGCGTTCCAGGCGCGCGGGTCGCGCAGGACCGGCATCGGCCACAGGTCCACCAGCAGCGCGTCGTAGCGGCGGGCGATGTCGTGGATGTGCAGGTTGTAGACCTCGATCTTGGAGTGGGCCAGCCGCATCACCGGCACGTGCCGCAGGTCGAAGCCGGTGAACATGAGCACCCGGCTGCCCGCCTCGGTGAGCGTCCTGACGCCCTCCTCCAGCCGCCTGGCCACGGACGCCGGTCCGCTGCCCGGCCGCAGGATGTCGTTGCCCCCGGCGCACAGCGAGACCAGGTCGGCGCCGAGCTCGACCGCCTTCGGCACCTGCTCCGACACGATCCGGTCGATCAGCCGGCCGCGGACGGCGAGGTTGGCGTACCGCAGTCCGGGCTCCCCGGCCTGGCGGCGGTCGGCCTCGATGTGCTCGGCCAGCCGGTCTGCCCAGCCGCGGAACCCGTGGTCGGCCGGGTCCTCAAGTCCTTCGGTGAAACTGTCCCCTAGGGCGACATACGACGTGATTCGTCCCATGACCGGATAGTTTGCCAAGGACCTTTCTCCCTACGCGACCGTAACCCCCGGCTACCACCCGTCCCGCCCGATCTGTTACTGGTTAGGACATGAGACGCGTGCGGCTGCGGCGGGACATCCCCGTCCCGATGCCCGACGGTGTGACGCTGCTGGCCGACCACTACGCCCCGGCTCATGGGCGGCCGGGCCCGGCGGTGCTGATCCGTTCGCCGTACGGCCGGCGCGGCCTGTTCGGCTGGATGTACGGCCGCGGCTTCGCCAGGAACGGCTTCCACGTGCTGATCCAGAGCTGCCGGGGCGGCTTCGGCTCCGGCGGCAGCCTCGACCCGCTCGGCGACGAGCACGACGACGGCCTGGCCACCATCGCCTGGCTGCGCGAACAGCCCTGGTACGGCGGCTCGTTCGCCATGTTCGGCCCCTCCTACCTCGGCTACGCCCAGTGGGCCGTCGCCGCCGAGGCCGGGCCCGAGCTCAAGGCCATGGCCACGCAGATCACCGCCTCCCAGTTCAGGGACGCCGCCTACGTGGGCGGCGCGTTCGCGCTGGAGTCGACGCTGAGCTGGACCACGCTCACCGACACCATGACGCGCCGCTTCGTCGGCGGGGCCGCGATGCTGACCGCCCCCAGGGTGACCCGCCGGGCCGTGTTGTCGGGGCGGCCGGTGGCCGAGCTGGACATGGCCTCGGCGGGCCGGCCGCTGCGGTTCTTCCGCGACCTGCTGGCCCACCACGCCGACCCGGCCGTGCCGTACTGGCACAAGCGCGACTTCTCGCTCAAGGTCGGCGAGGTGGAGGCGGCGGTCACCATGCTCGGCGGCTGGTACGACGTCTTCCTGCCCTGGCAGCTCAAGGACTACGCGGCGATGCGGGCGGCCGGGCGGCGGCCGTACCTGACGATCGGGCCCTGGTACCACGTCGACTCCCGGCACGGGCGGCCCTCGAAGGCCGAGGCGCTGGCCTGGTTCCGCGCCCACCTCATGGACGACCCGTCCGGCCTGCGGACGGACCCGGTGCGGCTGTACGTCACCGGGGCCGGCGAGTGGCGCGACTACCCCGACTGGCCGGTGCCGGGCGTGCGGGAGCAGCGCTGGCACCTGCGGCCGGGCGGCGGGCTGGACCCGCGCGAGCCCGAGGAGGCCGGGTCCGACCGGTTCCGCTACCACCCCGCCCATCCGACGCCGGCGATCGGCGGCCCGGTGCTGCTGGCCGACTCCAGGCCGCGTGACCAGCGGCGCCTGGAGGCCCGGCGCGACGTGCTGGTCTACAGCTCCGCGGCGCTGGAGGCCGACGCGGAGATGATCGGCCCGGTGCACGCCGACGTCTACGTCCGGTCCAGCACGCCGCACGTGGACGTCGTGGTCCGGGTCTGCGACGTGCACCCCGACGGGCGCTCGCTCAACCTGTGCGAGGGGGTGCGCCGGCTGGGCCCGCACACCGCCGATGACGGGAACGCCGAAGGGAACGGCGACGGTGTGCGCCGGGTCCGGGTGGAGTTGTGGCCGATCGGCCACCGGTTCCGCCGCGACCACCGGATCCGGGTGCACGTGGCGGCCGGCGCGTACCCGACGATCGCCCGCAACCCGGGCACCGGCGAGCCGGTGGGCGCGCCCGGCGGCCCGATGGTGCCGGCCGACGTCGAGGTGTTCCACTCCCCCGCCCGCCCCTCGGCCGTGGTGCTGCCGCTGTGCGCGCCGCGCGGCTGATGTCGCTGGTCCTGCTGTTGCAGGCCAGGGGCGGGATGACGGCGGCCGAGCTGGCCAGGGAGCTGGAGGTCTCCGAGCGCACGGTGCACCGCGACGTGCTGGCGCTGTCGGAGGCGGGCGTGCCGGTCTACGCCGACCGCGGGCGCGGCGGCGGCTACCGGCTGCTGGACGGCTACCGCACCCGGCTGACCGGCTTGGACCGGGCCGAGGCCGAGGCGCTGTTCCTGTCGGGGGTGCCCGCGGCGCTGCGCGAGATGGGGTTGCAGGAGGTCGCCGCGACGGCCCGGCTCAAGGCCGCCGCCGCGCTGTCGCCCTCGCTGCGCGACGCGCCCGCCACGGCCGCGCAGCGTTTCCACCTGGACGCGCCCGGCTGGTACGCCGCCGACACGCCGCCGCCCCCGGCGCTGGCCCCGCTGGCCAGGGCCGTCTGGAACGACCTGCCGGTCACGGTGGTCTACAAGGAGCGCACGCGGGAGCTGGAGCCGTACGGGCTGGTGCTGAAGGCGGGCGCCTGGTACCTGGTGGCCCGCCTGCGCGAACGGTTTCTGATCTTCCGGGTGGACCGCATGGGGGACGTCCGCGCGCGCGAGCCGCGCTTCGAGCGGGACGCGGACTTCGACCTGGCCGCGTTCTGGGCCGGGCAGGCGGCCGAGTTCAGCCGCTCCCTGCTCAGGGACGTGATCACGTTGCGGCTGACCCCGGCCGGCCGGCGCATGCTGCGGTACGTCGCCGACCCGGCCGCCCTGGACGACGCGCTGGCCTCGCTCCAGCCGGACGGGACCGTGCGGCTGGCCGTGGAGTCGACGCGGGTGGCCTTCACCCAGGTGCTGCGGTTCGGCCCGGAGGCCGAGGTGCTGGCGCCGGAGGAGCTGCGCGCCCAGGTCGCCGACGCCGCCGCCCGCATGGCCGAGCTCTACCGGCGCTGAGGGACGCCCGCGTGGCCCGGCTCCACCACGGGTGTCAGCGGTAGTCCTCCCAGCCGCCCTCGCCGCCCTTCTCCATGACCTCGGCGATGTAGCGCCACACCTGCGGCCGGCTGCCGTCCACGTCGGTGACGCCGTACGCCTCGGCCAGCTCGCCGCTGGTCACCGAGGACCCCGACCACCGGCGCCGGTCGGGGTCCTGGGCGAGGGCGGCCACGCCGCGACCGGCGTAGGCGGGGGTCTCGGAGACCATCCACGCGCTGTCCGCCTTCGCCTCGCGCCAGTTCTCCTCGGTGACGCCGAAGCCGTCCAGCATCGCCTCAGAGCGCAGGAACCCGGGCGTGACGGCCACCGCCGTCCCGCCGTACGGGCGCAGCTCGTGGGACCAGGCGAAGGCCAGCCGGTTGACCGACAGCTTGGCGAGGTCGAAGTAGACGTTCTCGCGGTAGCGGGTCCTGTGGAACTCCCAGGTGCCGTCGGTGACCTCCACGACCAGGCCGCCCTCGTGCCGGATCAGCAGCGGCAGCAGGTGGCGGGCGCTGATGAGGTGGGTGTCGACGGCCAGCCTGAGCAGGCGCAGCCCGTCGTCCAGGTCCTGCTCCCAGACGGGGGTCTCCCATTTCCACAGGTGGTCGCCGCCCCACACGTCGTTGACCAGCACGTCCAGGCGGCCCTGTTCCCGTTCGACGCGGGCGGCCAGCCCGGCCACCGCCGCCGGGTCCAGGAAGTCGACGGGGACCGCGATGCCCGTCCCGCCGGCCGCGCTCACCAGCTCGGCGGTCTCCTCGATCGTCTCCGGACGGTTCATCTCCGAACGGCGCTCGCGCGTGCTCCGTCCGGCGCAGTAGACCGTCGCTCCGGCCGCCCCCAGGGCGACCGCCATTCCTCGTCCCGTTCCGCGGGTCGCGCCCGCCACCACAACAATCACGGGCACGATCGTGGCCCGAATACCCGCCACCTCCTGTCATGTTTTCCGCAGGAACGCCGTGATAAGTAATTGATTACCATGAACAGCGAATTCGAGCTCCGCGGGGTCAACCACATCGCGCTGGTCTGCTCGGACATGAAGCAGACCGTCGACTTCTACTCCGGCGTGCTGGGCATGCCGCTGATCAAGACGATCGAGCTGCCCCTGGGCTGGGGCCAGCACTTCTTCTTCGACTGCGGCGGCGGCAACGCGCTGGCCTTCTTCTGGTTCCCCGACGCGCCCGAGGGCGTGCCGGGGATCTCGGCGCCGAAGAACCTGCCGGACCGGGGCGAGCTGCTGTCGGCGGTCGGCTCGATGAACCACATCGCCTTCGACGTGCCGCCCGAGCGCATCGAGGAGTACCGCGACCGGCTGGTGGCCAAGGGCATCGACGTGGGCGTGCTGCTCAACCACGACGACAGCGAGTTCGGCGTGGCGCCCGCGATGCACGAGGGCGTCTTCGTCCGGTCCATCTACTTCAAGGACCCCGACGGGATCCTGGTGGAGTTCGCCGCCTGGACGCGGCCGGTCGGGCAGCCGGGCGACGTCCGGCACGAGCCCAAGACGGCCGCCGACCGGACCGTCTGATGCCGCGGCTGCGGCGGGTGCCGCCGGAGGAGGTGACCGACCCCGTCGTCCGGTTCTTCCACGACCGGCTGCTGTCCCCCGACGGCACGGGGACCGCGACCGGCTCGCCGGGCGACTGGTGGACGGTCTTCGCCCTCGACCCCAAGATCTTCCGCCACTGCGTCAAGGGCTTCCAGATCTACCGGGAGTCACGGCTGGACCCGGTGCTGCGCGAGCTGGGGCAGACCAGGGCGGGCTGGGCGCGGCAGAGCCAGTTCGTCTACTCCCAGCACTGCAAGCAGCTCAGGGCGCTCGGCGTGCCCGAGGAGAAGGTGCGGGCGGTGGCCTCCTGGCAGGTCAGCGACCGGTTCGGCGAGCTGGAGCGGGCGGTGCTGGCCTACACCGACGGCCTGGTGCTCGACGGCGGCCGGGTGCACGACGAGGTGTTCGCCGTGCTGCGCGCCCACCTGCCCGACGAGCAGATCCTGGAGCTGACCTACATCGTCTGCCTGTACGAGATGCACGCCACCATGGCGCGGGCGCTGCGGCTGGAGTTCGACGACCGCCCCGACCCGATCACCGAGGTGCCCGCCCCCGAGGGGTACGGGACGCGCGACATCGCCGACGAAGTGACCGTTCGTCGCGAGTAGCCGACCATTCGCCGATCGCCCGGTTCCGCGCGGCCCGGGAGGGACTTAACGTGCCGTTGGCGAGGGGTGGCTTGGTCTCACATATTGAGATTTCATCTCGACATTTAGGCCAAACCGTAATGTTCCGGACATTGGGTTTAATACCACCGGAAAGCTAATCTCCCTCCATTGACGACGTTGTCAGGAGCCGGTCAACACGCCGCTCCTGATCCCCCAATCGGAGGGCCGATGACTACCGGGGAATCCGGGCAGCCGCCGCGTACCGACCGCAGCCCGTGGAACTGGCTGCTGGTCGTGCCGATCGTGCTGCCGCTGCTGACGTTCCTGTTCAACTCCGACGAGCCGCGCCTGCTCGGCTTCCCGCTGTTCTACTGGCTGCAGCTCGCCTTCATCGTGGTCGGCGTCGGCTGCACCACGATCGTCTACAGGATGACCAAATGAGCGGGCACGTGACCGAGCTGGTCGTCTTCGGGCTGCTGTTCATCCTGGTCAGCGGCATGGGCTTCGTGGCGGCCCGCTGGCGGCGGCCCACCGACCTGGCCAGCCTCAACGAGTGGGGCCTCGGCGGCCGCAGCTTCGGCTCCTGGGTCACCTGGTTCCTGGTCGGCGGCGACCTCTACACCGCCTACACGTTCGTGGCCGTGCCCGCGCTGGTGTTCAGCTCCGGCGCGCTCGGCTTCTACGCGCTGCCCTACACCGTGGTGGTCTACCCGCTGGTGTTCCTGGTGCTGGCGCGGATGTGGTCGGTCTCGCACGTGCACGGGTTCGTCACGCCCGCCGACTTCGTCCGGGCCCGGTTCGGGTCGCCGACGCTGGCGCTGCTGATCGCCATCACCGGGCTGGTGGCCACGATGCCGTACATCGCGCTGCAGCTCGTCGGCATCGAGGCGGTGCTGAAGTCGATGGGCATCACCGGGCACCTGCCGATCATCATCGCCTTCGCCATCCTGGCGGCCTACACCTACCAGTCCGGCCTGCGCGCGCCCGCGCTGATCGCCTTCGTCAAGGACGCGCTGATCTACATCGTGATCCTGGCCGCGGTCATCTACATCCCGGCCAAGCTGGGCGGCTGGGGCAACATCTTCGACATGGCGCAGGCCAAGTTCGACAAGACCCCCGCGCCGGGCGACGGCATCCTGCTCAACGGCGCCAACCAGCTCCAGTACGTCACGCTGGCCTTCGGCTCGGCCCTGGCGCTGTTCCTCTACCCGCACAGCCTCACCGGCGTGCTGGCCTCCAAGAACCGCAACGTCATCAAGCGCAACATGTCGGCGCTGCCCGCCTACAGCTTCGTGCTCGGCCTGATCGCGCTGCTGGGCTTCATGGCCATCGCGGCCGGCACCAAGCCGGTCGGCGGCGACCCGAACACGATCGTGCCGAACCTGTTCGACCAGCTCTTCCCCGACTGGTTCGCCGGCGTGGCGTTCGCGGCGATCGGCATCGGCGCGCTGGTGCCGGCGGCGATCATGTCGATCGCGGCGGCGAACCTGTTCACCCGCAACATCTACCGCGAGTACATCAACAAGCAGGCCACCGACGCCCAGGAGGCCAACGTCTCCAAGGTCGTCTCGCTGGTGGTCAAGGTGGGCGCGGTGCTGTGCATCCTGCTGCTCGACCCGCAGTTCTCGATCGACCTGCAGCTCATCGGCGGCGTGATCATCCTGCAGACGCTGCCGTCGGTCGCGCTCGGCCTGTACACCCGCTGGTTCCACAAGGGCGGCCTGATGGCCGGCTGGGCCGCGGGCCTGGCGGCGGGCATGTGGATGCTCTACCTCATCCCCAACCCGGCCAAGGGCAAGGAGCACTTCGGCGGCTCGGCCTTCAGCCTGTCGAACCTGGGCCTGGACACCAAGATGACCATCTACGCGGGCTTCCTCGCGCTGATCGTCAACCTGGTCGTGGCCGCGGTCGCCACGCTGATCTTCCGGGCGGCCAAGGTGGCCGACGGCGCGGACGCCACCCGGCGCGGCGACTACTTCGCCGACGAGGGCGACCCGGACGTCAAGGACCTGGACCTGGCCGGCTCCCACTGACGCTCACGGCCGCTGGAGGTAGCCGGGATCGGCCACCTCCAGCTTGGCCCGGACGGCCTGGACCAGGGCGGCGGTGAGCGCGTCGTCGCCGTCGAAGCGGCCCGCGCGGACGGCGGCGGCCAGCTCGGCGTCGTCGGCCACCCCCAGCGCCGCCAGCCGCGCGGCGTGCTCGGCGGCCTGGTCCTGGCCCAGCTCCATCTCCCGTTCGACCATGGCGAGCACGTTGATCGCCACCCGCGTGTGGAAACGCACCCGCCCCTCGACCGCGGGCAGCACGTCGTCCCGCAGGAACCCGCGGACGGCCGCGACGAGTTGCGCGGCGGTGGGCACGTCATGGGGCTGCGCCATCGGCGGCACTCCCGTCACCTCGGCTCCGGAGCCGTACGCCCGCGCACGGCCAGTCGTGAGCCCAGGCATAAGGATCATCGCCCTGCCTGTCAAGGCCCCCGGCCCACGGATGACCTTTCTCCACCCCGGGGACGACAGGCCTCCGCCCACGATCGGCGTGTCTCTACCGAGCCGCCCGTACCGGCGGTGGCGGGCCCCCGCGCGACGATGGCACGCTTCCCGAGCGGCCCGGCCCTCCGGGGTCACGCGGACGGCCCGGACGGCTGGGAAAGTCGCCCGGCGCAGCTCCCGGCCCCCGGCTTCCCGGGCCGCTCAGCCGCAGTCAACCCGAGGGAGCGCAGCATGAACGACGACGTACGCGTCAAGGCCTGCCGCATCAACGACCACGTGGAGCTCATCCACGACTCCTCCCCGGACGTCGTCCTGGAGATCCCGCGCCGCGACTGGCAGCACTTCCTGGAGGCGGTCAGGTCGGGCGCGTTCGAGCTGGAGGTCCTGCCCCGCAAGGCCGAGGAGAACGCGGCCTGACCCCGTCCCCTCCGAAGGGCCCGGCGGCCGCGGATGCCCTGCGGCCGCCGGGCCCTTTCGCGTGCCGCGGCGCGTCCGCGCGGGCCGGGCGGCCGCGGGCGGCACGATGGGGAGCCGGTTCTGTCGGTGGGCACGCGTACGGTCGTTCCAACCGGACGATGGGTGATATGTCGGTGACCGAGGAGCAGGCCGCGGTGCTCGCCCTGACCAGGGCCACCGCCGGGCCGTGGCACCACACCGCGCGGGTCGTGGAGGCCCGGGGCAGCGCGGTGCGGCTGGCCCGCGGCGACCTCGGCGGGCTCGGCGAGCACGACAGGGCGCACGCCGCGCGGGTCGTCGCGCGGCTGCGGCCGGGCGACCTCGGCCGGGCCGAGGCGCTCATCGCAGCCTGTCCCGCCGCGCTGGTGACCGTGCTCGACGACGACTATCCGGGCAACCTGGCCTGCGCCCACAACCTCCAGCCGTTCCTGTGGGTGCGCGGCCGGCTCGGGCCCGGCGACCACCGGTCGGTGGCGGTCACCGGCGACGCCCCCGGCGCCCGCGCCGCGGCCCGCGCGCTGTCCGCGGCCGGCCTGACCGTCGTGTGCGACGCGCCGCGCACCGCCGGCGCGGCGGCGACGGCCGGCGGCCGCGCGATCGTGGTCGGCCCGGACGACGGCCGGCCGGTGACCGGGGGGCTCGGGGCTCTCATGGGCGGTGCGGACGGCGGGCGGCCGGGCGTCGGCGGGCCCGGGGCCGTCGTGGCGGTGTCGCCGTTCTGGCCGGGCACGGCCACGACGGCCCGGACGCGGGCGGTGACCGGGCTGGTGACCAGCGGGCTGGCCGCCGCGCTCTACGTCACCGGCGCCTGCGACGGCGAGCGGGCGGCGATGGCGCTGTCCCAGGGCAAGCACGTCTTCGCCGCGCCCGGCCTGCCCTGGACGCCCCGGCTGGCCTACCGGGGAGGAGTCACTGTCGTAGCGGGCATTGACGAGCTGGCGCGCCAGGCGGTCAATCTTGTAGATGTGACCCGGCTGACGACCGTCTTCTGACCATGGGCGACGCCCGCGCGGTGACCGAGGCGTACCTGCAGATCTTCCGCAACGTCCCGGCCGCCGGTCCCGGCGTCTGCCGGATCTGCCACACCGGCGCCGGCGGGCCGTCCGGGCTCTGCGTCACCTGCGGCGTCACCACCCAGGGCCTGTACCGCCACACCGAGCACGTCGTCCCCGTCTCGCTGTGCGTGCGCGACGGCGACGGCGCCCAGCTGCACGCGATCGTGACCCGTCGCAGGGACCCGCCGGGCAGCGTGCGCCGGGTGCCCTTCCTGGCCGCCACCGTGGCGCGTTTCCACCGGGCCCACTCCGCCTGCCTGACCCGGCTGGCCGGCGGTCCCTTCACGATGGTCACCACGCTGCCCGGAACCCGGCTCGACCGGCCCATCGAGGTCTTCGGCCCGATGCCGCGGATCGTGGACATGGTCGGCGACCTGCGCGGGCTGCACCGTCCCGTGCTGATGGCCGGGTCGGCGCAGGCGGCCGAGAACCTCGCTCGGCGGCGTTCGGACGAGCGGGCCTTCCAGGTGCTGGGCCGCGTCGACGGCGCGCGGGTGCTGCTGGTGGACGACCTGTTCGTCTCCGGCGCGCACGTCCAGAGCGCGGCCTCGGCGCTCTACCTGGCCGGGGCGCGGGCGGTGGTCGCGCTGGTGATCGCGCGGCTGGTCTTCCCGCGCGCCGGCGGCGACACCGCCCGGCTGTGGGAGCGGGCCTGCGCCGAGCGGTTCGACTTCGATCGCTGCTGCTGCGCGGGCGCGCCGACCGTTGACCGCGCAACGGATTTCGGTTGAGATCACCCCATGAGCTTCGCCGTGCCCGAGCACGTCCGGCCGATCCGCGACGCCGTGCGCGCGTTCATGACCGAGCGGGTCGAACCGGCCGAGGAGGTGCTGCACGAGGGCGGGCCGCGGGCCGCCGCCACCATGGCCGGGCTGCGGGACGAGGCCAGGAAGGAGGGCCTGTGGGCCCTCGGCCACCCGCGCGAGCTGGGCGGCGGCGGGCTGCCGTTCCTCGACTACGTCTACGTCAACGAGGTCCAGGGCCGCAGCGAGTACGGGCAGCTCGCCCTCGGCACGTTCACCCTGCAGGACTCGCTCATGCTGCACGAGCACGCCTCCCCCGAGCAGCGCGAGCGCTACCTGGAGCCGCTGGTGCGCGGCGACATCTCGCCCAGCTTCGCGATGACCGAGCCGGAGGTCTCCAGCAGCGACCCCACCCAGCTCACCACCTCCGCCGTGCTCGACGGCGACGAATGGGTGATCAACGGGCACAAGTGGTTCACGACGGGCGCGTCGGTGGCGGCGTACACGACCGTGATGTGCCGGACCGAGCCGGACGCGCCGCCCCACCGGGCCTTCTCCATGATCCTCGTGCCGACGGACACGCCCGGCTACACGATCGTGCGCGAGACCCCCGTGCTCGGCCTCGGCGGCGCGCACTGCGAGGTGCGCTACGAGGACGTGCGGGTGCCGGCCGCGAACCTGCTGGGCGAGCGCGGGCACGGCTTCGTCATCGCCCAGCGGCGTCTCGGGCCCGGCCGGATCTTCCACTGCATGCGCTGGCTCGGGCAGGCGCAGCGGGCCTTCGACCTGATGTGCCGGCGGCTGCACGCGCGCACCGCCTTCGGCGAGCCGCTGGCGGCCAAGCAGCTCATGCGGCAGCACGTGTTCGACTCCTACACCGAGATCCAGGCCGCCCGCCTGCTCACGCTCCAGGCCGCCGAGGCCGTGGACGCCGGCTCGCAGGCCCGCGTCGAGATCGGCGCGATCAAGGTGGTGGGGGCGCGCATGCTGCACAACGTCATCGACCGGGCCGTCCAGGTGCACGGCGCGGCCGGCCTGACCCCCGACACGCCGCTGGACCGCATGTACCGGCACGCCCGCGCCGCGCGCGTCTACGACGGCCCCGACGAGGTGCACATCGACGCGGTCGGCCGCCGCCTCCTGGGCGCGTACGCGGCCGGCGGCGCCTGGGAGTTCCGCCCCCGATGAACCGCGTCGAGACGATCGTCCGCGAGGTGTACGGCCCGGACGCGGCCGTCCCGTACGCGATCAGGCTGCCCGGCGGGGCCTCCAGGGAGACCTGGGCCCTGGACGTGGTCGTCCCCGGCGGCGACCGGCACGAGCTGGTGCTCCGGCTCGACGGGCCGGGGGCCGCCCTGGAGGCTGGGACGGGGCTGGCCGAGGAGGCGCGGCTGATGCAGGCGGCGGCCGTCGCCGGGGTCCCGGTCCCGCACGTCGTGGCCGCCGCCGGGGTCCCGGTCCCGCACGTCGTGGCCGCCGCCGGCCCACCAGCCGGACCGCCCACCGGCCCACCCACCGACTCGCACACCGGCCGGCCCCCTGGGTCGCCCGCGCGACCGCTGGCCGAACCGTCCGCCCGGCCGCCCACTCAGCCGCCCGCCGGGCCGTACGTCCTGATGAGCCGGATCCCCGGCGAGACCATCCCGCGCCGGATCCTGCGGGACGAGGCGTACCGGGAGGCCAGGCCGAAACTGGCCGCCCAGTGCGGGCGGGCGCTGGCGGCCATCCACCGCATGCCACTGTCCTGCCTGCCCGAGACCGGCCCCGCGACCGAACCCGAACCCGCGACCGCCCCCAAGACCGCGCCCCTCGAATCCGCGCCTGCCGGGACCGCGACCGGGACCGGGACCGCGACCGCGACCGCGCCTGCGACCGCGCCGCAGGCCGTGCCCGCTGACCCGCTGCGGTTCTGGCGTGGCGTGCTCGACCTGACCGGCCAGCCGCACCCGGTGTTCGAGCTGGCCCTGCGCAGGCTGGAGGCCGATCGGCCGCCCGCCGTCCCGGCGAGCGTCGTGCACGGCGACTTCCGCAACGGCAACCTGATCGTCGGCCCGGAGGGCGTCAGGGCCGTGCTCGACTGGGAGCTGGCCCACGCCGGCGACCCGCTGGAGGACCTGGGCTGGCTGTGCGTCAAGGCGTGGCGGTTCGGCTCGCCGCTGCCCGTGGGCGGGTTCGGCGGCTACGCCGAGCTGATCGCCGCCTACGAGGAGGCCGGCGGCCGGCCCGTCGACCTGGACGCGCTGCGCTGGTGGGAGACGTTCGGCGTGCTGAAATGGGGCATCATCTGCGTCATGCAGACCATGCGGCACCTGCGCGGCGGCGCCTCCTCGGTCGAGCTGGCCGCCCTCGGCCGCCGCGCCTGCCAGAACGAGTGGGACCTGCTCGGCCTACTGACCTGAGCTGGCCGGGCCGGGCCGGGCCGCCCGCCGGTCGGCCCGCCGGAGCCCTCAGCCCCCGGCGACGGCCGCCGCGATCACGTCCACCAGCCCCTCCACCACCTGCGATCGGTCCACCTCCGGATGCTCCAGCCACCAGTCGCCCGTCGTCTGCACCATGCCGACGAACGCGTGGCCGAGCACCTGCGCCCGCACCGGGTCGGCCACCACCCGCTCGTCGGCCAGCACCCGGCGCAGCTCCTCGCCCAGGCCGCGCACGAGCGAGGTCATGTGGGAGCGGATGCGGGTGTCCTCGGCGCTGGCCCGGTGGAACAGGAAGCGGTAGAGGTCGAGGTTGGCCGAGATCAGGTCGAGATAGGCGCCGATGGCGGCGCGGGCACGGGCCCGCAGGTCGGTGCCGGGCCCGGCGAACTGCGGGCGGAGCTGGGCGATGACCGTGCGCACGTGGCGGTCGGCCAGCGCCTGGTACAGGCCGCTCTTGTCGCCGAAGTGGCGGTAGAGGACGGGTTTGGTGATGCCGGCCTCGGCGGCGATGGCCGCCATCGACACCTCGGGGCCCTCGGCCACGATGGCCCGGTCGGCGGCGTCGAGCAGCGCCCTGCGCCGGTCGGGGTCCCGTCTGCTCATCTGCCCAGGATAGATCGCAGACGACGCGGCAGCAGCGCCGAGAAGACCAGTAACGCGCCGGTGTAGGCGTACAGGCCGGTCGCCCCGGCGAGGGTGCCGGGCGGCTCGGCCCACGGCGGCTCCCACAGGCCGGGCAGCGCGCCCGCCAGGCCGATCGCGGCCCGCAGGTCGAGGGCGAACAGCACGCCCGCCACCGCCAGCGGCACCCCGCAGGCCAGCGCCGCGGCGGGCCAGGCGGCCAGCACCGCGACGATCAGGGCCGCCGCCGCCAGCAGGCCCACCCCGGCGGGGGCCGGAGCGAAGGCCGCCTGCCCGGCCCGCAGCGCTCTGGCACCCGCCTCGGTCAGGTAATAGACGGGGGGAACGGCGGCCAGGCCCACGCCGACGCCGATCAGAACTCGTACCTCACCGGTCACAGAGGCCATCGTCCCCCGCTCACGGACCGCTCACGCGGCGGTTAGGTTTTTGGGCATGAAGAACACCGGCACAGGCCCAGGCGCCATCACCCCCGACGGATCCCCGGTCGAGTTCTACACCCTCCTCCAGCCCGGCCGCGACGCCGACGTCGTCATCCAGGAGACCCCGCCCGGCGGGTCCGTCCTGGAGCTCGGAGCCGGCGTCGGCAGGGTCACCCACGCGCTCGTCGAGGCCGGGTTACAGGTCGTGGCCGTGGACGAGTCCACCGAGATGCTGGCGCACGTGCGCGGGGCCGAGACCGTGCACGCGCGGCTCCAGGACCTGCGGCTCGACCGGCGCTTCGACACCGTCACGCTGGCCTCCCAGCTCGTCAACGTCGTCGACGTGGAGGTCAGGCGGTCCTTCCTGGCGGCGTGCGCGCGGCACGTCAAGCCGGGCGGGGCGGTGCTCGTCCAGTGGATGACGGCCGAGCGGCACGACGGCTGGCGGGCCGGCTCGGGCAGGAAGGACGGCGACGTCACGATCACCCTGGCGGAGGTCGAGGAGATCTCCCCCGGCGTGTTCGCCGCGACCATGCGTTACGAGCACGGCGACCGGGTCTGGACCCAGTCGTTCACCTCGCGCCGCATGACCGACGAAGAGCTGGCCGACGCCCTGGCCGCCGAGGGGCTGCGGCTGGAGCGGTTCCTCACCGAGGACCGCATGTGGTTCCTGGCCCGCCCCTTTACATCGTAGATTTCGGTGTAAATACTGGGAAATACTGGAACTGTTGATACCCTCGCGCCATGAGTGACCCGCTGGACGAGCTGGAGCGGCGGATCGACGGGCTCCGGGCCGGCGTGCGCAAGGCCATGCGCGTCAGGGACGGCGCGACGGCCCGCGTGCTGCGTGCCGAGCTGCGCGCCGCCGAGCGCGCCTGGGACGCCCTGGTGAGTGGCGAGCAGCCGCGCGCCAGGGCGGAGGGCCCCCGGCTGGTCACCGTGCGTGAGCAGGTCCACCAGGCGCTCGCGCTGCTCGGTGCCGCCGCGCAGCCGCGCCTGGTGGTGGCGGTCAGCGGCGCGTTCTTCGCCGGCACCATCCGCAGCGCCCAGCTCACCAGCCTGCGCCGCGACGAGGAGCGCTCGTTCCGGTCCACGCCGCACGGCAGGCCGTACTACCTGTGCGCGGCGCTGACCGACCGCCTCTCCCCCGCCCGCGGCCTGCTGACGCTCAGCACCTGGCCGCTGGAGCGGCGGGTGGTCGGCCCGCTCAGCCCCCGCGTCGACTTCCTGACCTGCGCCATCGCGGTGGCCTCGCACGACGGCGAGGACGAGCGGGCCCTGCGCTTACTGGCGCGGATGGCCAGGAACGTGCCCGGCGCCACGGCCACCGACCTCGGGCCGCCCGACCGCCGGCGGATCGCCGAGGCGGCCAGGGCCGAGCTGGCGGTGCACGCAGAACGCGACACGCGCGACCGCGCCGAGCTGGCACGACGCGCCACATCCCAGCTCGGTGACGTGGCCAGGCTCTTCGGCGCCGCTACGCTGGGCACGATCAAGGAGGAGACAGCGACGTGAGCGGCTTGAGACGCGAGGACGGCCCGGCCCACCGGCTCGACGCGCTGCGCGGCACGACGCCGCCCAAGCCGCACGACGCCAGAGCGATCGCGGCCCTGGCCGCCAACCCCGGCTGCACCCGCCGCGCCCTCATGGACGGCGCCGGCGTCGACAAGGACGCCGCCGCCCGCCACCTGGGCTTCCCCGCGCCGTTCGGCCAGTCGCCGTTCGCGATCACCCGCGGGAACGCGTTCGAGGCGCTGGTCAAGGCCGACGGCTGCGCCGAGCTGCTGCGCATGCTGCGCGAGGTGCTGGACCTGCCGGTCGCCGAGGTGGCCTACCACGACGTGGAGAACGTCGGCGCCCACCTGCGCCACACCCACACCCGCGCGCTGTTCGACCGGGCGGCGCGCGGCGACCAGGACGCCGGCACGCTGTTCGACCACCCGCTGCTCAGCCTGGAGATCGCCGGCCACACCGCGTTCCTCGAACCCGACGTGGTGGCCTTCCAGCTCGGCGGGCGCTTCCACGTGGTGGAGATCAAGTCGTTCGCGGTGGTCGACGGGCAGGCCGAGCCGGCCGCGGTGGCCGCCGCCGCCCGCCAGGCCGCCGTCTATGTGCTGGCGCTGCGCACGATGCTGGCGGAGCTGGGGCACGACCCGCTCACCGTCTCCCACGACGTGGTGCTGGTGTGCCCCGAGAACTTCGCCAACCGGCCGGTGGCGACTCTGGTCGACGTGCGCAGGCAGCTCGCGGTGCTGCGCCGTCAGCTCACCCGGATGACCGGCCTGGACCGGCTGCTCGCCGCGCTGCCGGAGGACCTCAGCTTCGACCTGCGGCCCGGCGAGGACGGCCGGCCCACCCGCCCGGCGGCCGAGCTGGCCGACGCGCTGCGCAGGACCACCGCCCGCTACGCGCCCGACTGCCTGTCCGCGTGCGACCTGTGCTTCTTCTGCCGCGACGAGGCCCGCCAGGAGGGCGCCTCCGACCTGCTCGGCCGCCAGGTGCGCGACGAGCTGGGCGGGGTCGCCTCGGTCGCCGAGGCGCTCGGCCTGGCCGACGGCCTGCGCGACCCCGCCGACGGCCAGGAGGAGATCGCCGGCCTGCTCCGCAACGCCGAACGCCTGCGCAGGGAGTGCCTCAGTTGAGCCTGCTCACCTCGCTCGCCCGGCTGCGCGCCCTGCGGGAGGGCATCGCCCAGCCCGTCGCCACGGTCCGCCACTGCCACGTGGGCGCGCGGCCGATGGTGTTCATCCCGCTCAAGCTGTCGGGCGAGGCCGCCGCGCCGCTGGCCGCCATGCTCGGCACCGACCGCGACCGGCCGCGCCTGCTCGTCGTCACCCAGCCGCGCAACCGTGACCTGCGCTTCGCCTGGGCCGCCGAGCTGGCCGGGGTGCTGCTGCCGTACGTCGAGGGGTTCACCGCCGACACCGAGACGGTGGAGCGCAAGAACGCGGACCCCTACGAGCGGGCGCTCGACGCGCCGCAGCTCGTCCTGCCGAACCAGGCGGGCGTCGGCTTCACCAGGCTGCTCGGCCGCTCCACGCGCTTCCGCAGGCCCGACGGGCCCTACCCGGTGCCGCCCGAGGTGCCGCTGCTGGGGCGGTGGCTGACGTACTTCGCCGAGCGGGCGGCCTACCCGGGCTCGTCGCTGACGCTGGCCGCGACCGAGGAGCTGGGCCGCCACTGGGCCAGCGGGCAGAGCGCGCTGGAGGACGCCAACCTGGCCGCGCTGCTGTCCTGGATCACCCAGGGCCCTTCCGACGACGCCGAGGACCCGCTGATCTGGCCGCCCGCCGGGCCCGCGACCGATCCGGGCTTCGACGCCGAGGTGCTCGCGCCGGCCATCGACAGCGAGTCGCCCGAGCGGGTCGCCGAGGCGCTGCGCACCCAGCTCGAACCCACCTGGCGGCTGATGTGGCAGGCGCTCGACCTGCTGGCCGGGCTGGAGCCGGGCGCGAGCGTGGCCCAGCGCTGGGAGCAGGACCGCGGCTCGTTCAGCGCCATGGCCGCCCACATCGCCGAGGGCGCGCCGCCGCAGGCCAGACGCGACGGCGCGGTGGCGGCCGCGGCCAAGCTGGCCCGCATGGAACGTGCCCAGGCCGCCTACGACGTGCAGCGCGCCTACGACGACCCGCTGGTGATGGCCGAGTACCGGCTGACCGGCGAGGCGTTCGCCGGCGAGGTGGTCGAGACCGTCCCCGACAACGTCGAGGGCGAGGGCCGCTCGCGCAAGCTGCGTCCGCTGGTGGTGCTGAAGACCGACGACCCGGTACGCCTGCGGCCCGGCGCCTCGCTCGGCACCCCGCAGCGCCGCGGCCAGGGCGCCGAGCTGGTCGAGGCCCACGACGGGCTGATCACCTTGAAGATCACCAAGGGCATGGGCCGGGGGAGGACGCCCGCGCCCGGCGCCGTGCCGGAGATCGGCGAGCGGGTCTGCTACACCTCGCTGACCGACGACTTCCAGGGCTCGCCGGCGCTGCCCGAGGCCGAGGCCACGCCCTGGACGCACGGCGGGCCGCCGCAGGAGTACATCCCCGACGACGAGGACGCCCAGGAGGAATGGTCGTGAGCGAGAGCCCGGAGCAGGTGATCGCGAACGTCCTGGCCGACCTGCCCAGGAACCGCGGCGTCGTGGTCGACTCCCCGCCGGGCGCCGGCAAGTCCACGCTGGTCGTGCGGGCCGCCGCGCACATCGCCGCCACCGGCGAGCCGCTGATGATCGTCGCCCAGACGAACGAGCAGGTCGACGACCTGGTGGCCCGCATCTCCGACAAACACCCGCACCTGAAGGTCGGACGGCTGTCGGCCGGCGGGTACGTGCCCCACCCGCGCATGCTGGAGCTGGCCGGCGTCACCGTCGGCACCAGGATCCAGGACCTCGGCGACCCCGACATCGTCATCGCCACGGCCGACAAGTGGGCGTGGATCTCCGGCCGGGTGTGGCCGTGGGCGATCGTGGACGAGGCGTACCAGATGCGCTCGGACAAGCTGCTGCGCATCGCGGGGCTGTTCGAACGGGCGCTGTTCGTCGGCGACCCCGGACAGCTCGACCCGTTCTCGATCGTCGACGGCGACCGCTGGTCGGGGTTGTCGTGGGACCCGTTGCAGAGCGCGGTGGCGGTGCTGCTGCGGCACAACCCGGAGCTGCCGGTCCATCGGCTGCCGGTGTCCTGGCGGCTGCCCGCCTCGGCCGCGCCGGTGGTGTCGAAGGCGTTCTACCCGTTCACCGGGTTCCGGTCGGGCACCTCGGCGGGCGACCGGCGGCTCGAACTGACCGCGGGCGGCATGGGCACCGTGCACGACCGCGCGCTGGAGGAGGCCGCCCGGTCGGGGTGGGCGCTGCTGGAGCTGCCCGAGCGGCACACCGTGCGCACCGACGGCGAGGCCGTGCAGGCCGTGGCGCTGCTGGCGGCGCGGCTGCTGCAGCGCGGCGCCGTGGCCGCCTCCGAGCAGGGCGAGCGGCCGGTGACCGCCGACCGGATCGCGGTCGGGGCGGCCCACCGCGACCAGGTGGCCGCGATCAGGAACGCCGGGCTGCCGCCGGAGATCACCGTGGACACCGCCAACCGCCTCCAGGGCCGCGAGTACGACGTGACGATCGTGCTGCACCCGCTGTCGGGCCGCCGCGACGCCACCGCCTTCCACCTGGAGTCGGGGCGGCTGTGCGTGCTGGCCTCACGACACCGGCACGCCTGCGTGATGGTGGCGCGGGCGGGCATCGCCGAGCTGCTGGACGCCCACCCGTCGGCCGAGCCGGTGCAGCTCGGGGTGCCGGTGAAGTTCCCCGACGGCTGGGAGGCCAACCAGTCGGTGCTGGAGCACCTGGCCCGCCACCGGGTCTAGCGGGAGCCGGTGACGGGACGGCGTCAGAGGCGGCGCCGCCAGACGTCGATGGCCAGCACGCGGCGCATGCCCGCCGACTCGTACAGGCCCAGCGCGGGGGTGGTGTTGTTGCTGTCCACGTGCAGGATCGTGCCCTTGCGGCCTCTGGCGGCGTCGGCGGCGAAGGCGTGCCGGAGCAGGAAGCGGCCCAGGCCCCGGCCGCGGAAGCGCGGGTGCACGGCGAGCGTGGCGACGTAGCCGCAGTCTTCGTCGGGGACGAACTGGTTGTTGCCGATCAGCACGCCGGCGGGCTCCCCGTCGATCCTGGCCAGGGTGAGCTGGCTCCAGTCGGTGACGCTCATGGCCTGGCGGCGCTCGTACCAGTGGTCGTAGTCGACCGAGATGAAGCCGAAGTGCTCGGCGAAGCCGATCTGGTGCACCTCGTGCGCGGCGCGGCGGGTCTCCTCGTCCTCGCCCGTGTGCAGGGTGAGGCCGGGCGGCGGGGCGGGCGCCTCGACGGGGGCCGTGTGGTCGGCGCGCATGCGGTGGAAGCTGGTGCCGGGCGCGAAGCCCTGCTCCTTGGCGTAGGACTGCTTGTCCTGGTCGGCGCGGTAGATGCCGATGTCGAGGGTGACGCCGTCGTGGCCGCGCTCGGCGCCGAGCTCGCGGGCGCGGGCGGTGACCGTGCGCCACAGCTCCTGCCGCAGGTCGTCCAGGCCGGGCAGGCCGTCCAGCCCGGGGCGGGTGATGACCTCGATGTTGACCAGGTCGCTGTCGCCCACCCGGCAGGCCCAGGCCCAACCGGTCAGGCGGCCGGTCTCGTCGTGGGCCAGCCAGCCGTCCCTGTCGAGGTCGAAGCCCGGCTCGGCCAGCTCGTCGGCGATGTCGTCGAGCGTCATGTCGGGCGAGCCGATGACGTCGGTGTCGTAGGCCGCGACCAGCTCGTGGATGGCCGCGGCGTCGTCGACCCGGGGGCGGCGCAAGATGTGCATGGGGAGGATTGTGCACACTTCGCCCACCCCGCCGCCTCCCATTTTTCCCGGGGTGGCTAGGCTGGCCGGGTGGTCGACAGGAAGCCGCTGCACATCGAGGTCGCCACCCCCGACGCGACGACCGTCGCGCTCGCCCTGTCCGGCGACCTCGACTACGAGTCCGTCAGCCGGCTGGGCGACTTCCCCGTCCCCGCGGGCTGCACCGCGATCGACGTCGACCTGTCCCGGCTGACCTTCGTCGACTCCTCCGGCCTGGCCGGGCTCGTCCGCCTCCAGCTGCGGGCCGCGGACGCCGGCGCCGTGGTGCGGGTGGTGGCGCTGACGCCCTATCTGCGCAGCCTGTTCCAGCTGACGGCGATCGACCGGCTGTTCAGCCTGCCGCCGGGCTGACCGCCTCCTGCGGGGCCGCCTCCGCGGGAGCGCCGCCGCGCAGCGGGATCTCCTTGATGAAGGCCGCCAGCAGCGGCACCACGACGGCGAAGGCGATGGCCCACCAGAACACGCCGGAGATCGAGGTCGCCAGCGACTCCAGGATCCCGGTGCGCATCTGCACGGGGAGCTGTTCGAGCTGCTTGGGGTCCATCCTGGCGCCGCCGCCCGAGGTCATGCGCTCGGCCGCCTGCGCGCCGAACCGGCCGGTCAGCTCCGACAGGTAGTGGTTGTTGAAGATCGCGCCGAACAGCGAGACGCCGAACGAGCCGCCGATCGACCGGAAGAACGTGGTGGCGCTGCTGGAGACGCCGAGGTCCTTCTGCTCGACGCTGTTCTGCGCGATGAGCATGGTGGTCTGCATGAGGAAGCCCATGCCCAGGCCGAGCACGGCGATGTAGAGGCCGGTCTGCCAGGAGGCGGTGTCGACGCCCATCGTGGACAGCAGCCACATGCCGGCGGCCATGCCGACGCCGCCGACGATCGGGTAGATCTTGTACTTGCCGGTGCTGGTGATGGCCTTGCCGACGAACAGCGACACGACCATGGCCGCGGCCATCATGGGCAGCAGCAGCAGGCCGGAGTTCGTGGCCGTGGCGCCCTGGACGGTCTGCTGGAACAGCGGCAGGAAGTTGATCGCGCCGAACATGGCGAAGCCGAGCAGGAAGCCGATGCCCGAGATCAGGGTGAAGTTGCGGTTGCGGAACAGCTGCAGCGGCATGATGGGCTCGGCCACGCGGCGCTCGACCACGATGAAGCCGGCCAGGAAGACCACGGCGACCGCGATCAGGGTGAGGATCTGCCAGGAGCCCCAGGTGTACTCGTTGCCGCCCCAGGTGGTGATGAGCACCATCGCGGTGATGCTGACCGACAGCAGGACCGCGCCCGCCCAGTCGATGCGCACCTTGTTGTGCGTCCGCGGCAGGTGGAGGTTGAGCACGAGCAGGACCAGCGCGACCGCGCCGACCGGCAGGTTCACGTAGAAGGCCCAGCGCCAGTCGAGGTGGTCGGTGATGAAGCCGCCGACCAGCGGGCCGGCGATCATCGCCAGCGACATGACGCCGGCCATGATGCCCTGGTACTGGCCGCGCTCGCGGGGCGGCACCAGGTCGCCGATGATGGCCATGACGTTGACCATGAGGCCGCCGGCGCCGAGGCCCTGGATCGCGCGGAAGGCGATCAGCTCGGTCATGCCGTCGGCGGGGCCGCCCAGCATGGAGGAGCCGGCCATGCCGCACAGCGCGGAGCCGATCATGAAGATGACGACCGAGGTGATGAAGATGGTCTTGCGGCCGTACAGGTCGCCGATCTTGCCCCAGATCGGCGTCGAGACCGTCGTGCCCAGGACGTAGGCGGTCACCACCCACGACAGATGGGTCAGGCCCCCTAACTCGCCCACGATGCGCGGCATGGCCGTGCCCACGATCATGTTGTCCAGCATGGCCAGCACCATGGCCAGCATCAGGCCCGGCAGGACGACCATGACCTCGCGGCGCCGTCCGACTGCCTCCGCCACTGCACACCCCCAGTTGTGATCTTGCTTACTTGCCGACCGGCAAGCTTAGAATAAGCTAGATACTTACTTGCCGACCGTCAAGTCGAAATCAAGGTGCAAAGTGCGGGAAGACACGCGGGCGCGGATCCAGGAGATCGCGCTGAAACTCTTCACGGAGCAGGGTTACGAGGCGACCTCGCTGCGCGAGATCGCGGAAGAGCTGGGCGTGACCAAGGCCGCGCTGTACTACCACTTCAAGACCAAGGAGGACATCATCGGCAGCCTGGTCGACCTCCGGGTCGCCGAGCTGCAGGAACTGCTGGAGTGGGCCAGGAACGCGCCGAAGACCCCCGAGACCCGCCGCGAGCTGCTCGAACGCTACGCCGAACGGCTGCGCCAGCCCCGCTACCTGGCCGTCGCCCGCTTCCTGGAGAGCAACCAGACGGCGATGCGCAACCACCCCCAGCTCGCCAGGATGCGCGACACGATGATGGAGCTCACCGCCGAGATGAGCGACCCCGGCGCCACGCCCACCGAGCGCATCAGCCGCTCTCTGGCGCTGTTCGCGCTGCACGCGGGCAAGTGGCTGTCGATGGCCGGCGAGGGGCTGACCGAGGAGGAGATCGACAAGGCGTGCATGGAGGTGGCGCTGCGGCTCGTGGAGCAGTAGCGACCCCTGTGGCGCTTCGGGGGCGCAATGGACGATTGGCGCGCGGGATCCGGGGCAGAAGGCTCGCACGCATCCAGACGGGAGGAGACGCAGTGGAGGCGACGATAGCGCTCCGACTGCCCAGGGATGCGGCGAGCGTCCCGCTGATCAGGCAGATGCTGGACGGCACGCTGCGGTCGCTCGGCGTCGAGGCCCAGATTCGCGACGACATCGAGTTGATGCTGACCGAGGCGTGCGCGAACGTGATCAAGCACGCGACGCCCAGCGACGACTACACCGTCAGCGCCTGCGTGCACGACGACCTGTGCGTCATCAAGGTCGTCGACACGGGGGGCGGTTTCGATCCGAACAAGGTGATCGAACCCGGCCCGGGGGCCGAGCACGGCCGCGGACTGCAGATCATGCGCGCGCTCGCCGACGACATCCGGTTCACCAACGTGCGCGAGAACGGGGCGATGGTCTGCCTGGAGAAGAAGCTGCGCTTCACCCCCGGGGCGGCGGGACAGCATCTCATCGCCAGGTGACCCGCACACCGGGGCCGGGGGGGGGGGGGGGGGGGGGGCGGCCGGGGGGGGGGGGGGGGGGGGGTGGAGGTGGTTGTGGGGGGGCGGGGGGGGGGGGGGGGGGGGGCAGGAGGGCGAGCGGGGCCCGCCC